>CAYQIT010000001.1:0-236357 GCA_964417685.1 uncultured Gammaproteobacteria bacterium
GAACTGCTGATTATCCAATCCCATACAATAACGCAGGTAATATCGTTAATATTGGTACTGTTCCTTCAGGATTAGTTGAAAGAATTGAGGTTCTATCTCAAGGTGCTTCAGCTATTTATGGTTCTGATGCTGTTTCAGGTGTTGTAAACGTCATCACTGTTAAGGGAAGAGAAACTTCTAACTTAGAAGTTTATGCATCAGAAACTGAGCATGGTGGAGATAATATTATTAGTGCCACATTTACTACTGGTGGATTCTTTGGTAATTCGAGCTGGACTCTAGGTATTGATGGAACATTTGTTGATCCAATGTATTATGAGGATAGAGAAGGGTTTGATTCATTTGTATATGATTCAACTTATGGCTCTAGTTATACAAACCCAAGAGCAGGTTTGTTGTGGTACACAGGTTCTGATGGTTTAGGTCCTAGAGCTTATTATGGATCTGAAGAATTCGGTATTCCATGTTCATCTATTTCTCCTGACTATTTTGATTTTGATAAACAAGATCCAGAATGGTTGTATAACGGATCATACCCAGGGCATTACTGTGGACATGATTACGGTGGAGATAGATTTGGTGGAACTTCACCATCAATGGTTAATGAGAGAGAAGACCTTTCTGTAATGGCATCATTTACTCATACTTTTAACAATGGCGTTACCTTGGATGCTAGATATTATGACTACCAAGACGAAGCCTATTACAGATCAAGTGTTAATAGATACTTGTTTATGTCAGGTGGCATCCTAGATCCTAGAAGAATAGGTGAATTTACTGCTACATCTACTGACCCAGTGAACAATGTTCCGCTTGCTAACGGCGCACTTACAGTTCCATATTTCTTAAGATATTTCTCAGCTAATGAAGCTCCTAATGCAGAAGCTAGATCTGATATTGAAGAAAACCTTAATGATGTATTTATAGGATTATCCGGAACTGTAGAGAATGGTTGGGAATGGTCATTAGGTTATAACACTACTGAATACACCTACGAAACAACTGATCAGACTTTTACAGATAAAATGTATGATTACTTTGCGGGTGTTGGCGCTACTGATGCTGAGGGCAACCTTTTAAGATCTTCATATCAAGAATATCAATACGGTTATGCTTATGATCAAGCATTCTTAAATGCTAATGGTATATTTGATCCAGTTTGTGGATGGCAAAATTATTATGGAAGATCAGCTTGTTTCCTAACAGATAGATTATTTGGTGAAGTTACAAATGACATGCTTGGCTCATGGTTGGCAGATGACTCTCAGCTTGGAGAATCTACTCAGTCAACATGGGATTTCCAGTTAACTGGTGAAGTAGAAGTAATGAATAAATTTGTTGGTTTTGCTTTCACTGCAGAGCAACAAAGACAGGATTACGATCTTACTCCTGCACCAGGTAGATTAGATGATGATAATGATCCTGACGCAATAGTATTTATTCAAGGTTCTGCTATTAATGGTGGCGGTAAAAGAGATAGAAGATCTGTTGGTCTTGAGCTATCAATGCCTTTAACTGACAAGCTTGAGCTAAATGCAGCAACAAGATATGACAAATATGATGACGCATCATCAAATGTAGGGGCAAGAACATCAAACATGTTTAGCTTTGCCTACAGACCTAACGATGATGTTCTTATTAGAGGATCAGCTTCCCAGTCATTTAGAGCACCAGATATGAACTACCTTTTCCAAGAAGCTAGCTCAGGTTACTATAATGGCTTCCAGGACTATGTAGCTTGTTATGCATACTATATAAGTGACCCTGTAACATATAATTACTCAGACTACAGGGATTGTGAGGTAGGATCAGGAAGTGTTAAAGCTAACTTATCTGGTAATAGTGCTCTTGAAGAAGAAGAGGGTGATAATTATCAATTAGGTTTAGTTTGGAATGTTACTGAAAACCTAGATTTCACAATAGACCTTTATGAAGTAATGCTTGAAAGAGCTGTTACCAGAGAGAGTCCTTATACAATTAACTATGCTGAAGGTAAATGTACTTATGGAGACGCTTTCCAAGAGTTTATGAATGATGAGTACCCAGACAGAAATTGTGTAGATGTTTATTCACAAATCATTCGTGGTCCTGCTACAGATGAGATTACAGGAGAGTTATTACCTATAGGTTCGTTTGAGGAAGTTTTCCCAAGATATTCTAACCAGTCATACTTAAATTATGAGGGCGCAGATTGGACTATTCGTTACAGACTTGAAACGCTTAATGCTGGTGACTTTTACTTTAACGTAACTTCATCACACATTCTTAAAAGTGCTTCTAAGTTTGACAACTACTCTGATGAAGAAGATGCTTTAGATGTATATCTATACGAGCCAAGATCTCAGCAAAATGCTAGTGTTAACTGGAGATATGAGGACTGGAGCGTAACATTATTTGCTGATAGAACAGGTCACATGGAAGCATATAATGGAACTAAGACAGATCCGCATATCCTCATGAATTTATCTACTTCATATAGATACAGCCCTGATTTATCCTTCTACTTAAGTGTTAGAAACCTTGAAGATAAGATGCCTCAGAAAGATGCAGCTTATGGTTTCCCATACTATAACAGAAACTACTTCAGTGCATTTGGTAGGTATGCTACAGTTGGTGTAAATTACACTTTCTAAGTAAAAATGAACTTAAAAAAGAGCCCTTATGGGCTCTTTTTTTTGCAGATGAAATATATCTGCTTTATATATATAATAGCGCAATGAAAAAATTACTAATTCTATTTATTTCACTTCCATTATTCTCTCAAGATATAGTTGATGAAACAATTAATACCCAAGTTGATGCCAGCAATGAATCAGCTGAACTCCAAATTAAAATAGATGAGCTAGACATTGAGTCAAAGGAAATTTATTTTGATTACAAAGATACTTTAAATGAGTATAAATCACTTAAAAATTATGACGACCAGCTGTCTAAAATTATTGATGCTCAAGTAGAAGAGATTGCTAACATAAATGAACAGATTGACTCCCTTGATGATGTTAATATTGATATTCTTCCTTTGCTAAAAAGAATGGTTGATGCTTTAGGTAAATTTATTTCAATTGATGTCCCTTTTTTGTTACAAGAAAGGCAAAACAGGGTGAATGATCTTGATGATTTGATAATAAGAGCAGATATCACTACTGCTGAAAAGTTTCGAAAAATATTTGAAGCATATCAACTAGAAGCTGAATTTGGTAAAACCATTGAATCATATCAGGGATATCTAACTATAGATGGAAGTGAGAAAGCTGTTGATTATTTTAGGCTAGGTAGACTGGGTCTCTTTTACAGAACCCCTGACGGAAATGATACTGGTTATTGGAGTGTTAATAATAATGATTGGATTCATGAAGGTTCATCTCTTGATAGCTCACTAAAGTCCGCTTTAGATATTGCTAACAGGCAATCACCACCAAATTTTATTACTTTACCAATCAAACCAATTGCACAATGAAAAATTTTAAACTACTAAACCTTTTAATAATCTTTGTCTCATTTAATATTATTGCTCAAGAGCCTGTTGAGCTAACTGATGATGAAATAAGAACAAATGAAATTAATGAGCTATTAGAACTTGTTAAACAAAATAAAAGTATTTATTTAAATGAAGATAATCAAAGATTAAATACTTTTCTGAATAGAGTTGCTGAAAGAAAAGCTTTGCTTGCTGATGCAAAAAGAAAGCTAGAAAATGAACAGAAACGCAATGTCTCCCTAGAAGCTTCTTTTGAAGAAAATGAAAAATTACTTGCTGATCTTGAAGAAAAGCTAGAAATAAAAATAGGTGTGTTAGGTGAATTATTTGGTGTAACCAGGCAATATGCAGGTGAGCTATTAGCATCCTCAGAAAATTCAGTTGTTTTTTATGAATTTCCAAACAGACCTGAGATCTTAAAAGATATAGGTCAGGAACAAGTTCATAGCCTTGAACAGCTCGAGAATCTTTGGTTATCTTATTTTGATGAAATAGTTGCTGGAAGTGAAATAAAATTATTCGAGGCAAATATTACCAATCCAAATGGAGAGAATTTAACAGGTAATGTTACTAGATACGGCTTATTTTCAGCTTCTTATGATGGTAAATTTGTAAAACCTGTATCTTCTTTGAATTCTTTTCAATTACTGGCTAAGCAACCAGAGTCTACTTATACAAGAACATTAAAGAGGCACGCAAGATCCGATGATTATGCAAATCTTTCAATTGATCCCACTAGAGGATTTCTGCTTTCACTTTATCTTGATAAAGCAAACTGGTTTGAAAGAATAGCCCAAGGAAAATCAATTGGATTTGTTATTATTCTTGTGGGTTTGCTAGGTCTTGCTTTCAGTATATTTAAGATCCTCAAGTTAAGAGAATACTCATCTGAGGTTAATGCAGATTCAGAAAACAGTATTCCAAGTTATATGGAAAAATTAATTACACCTGGGGCATCAAGAGAAACAAAAGAAAATTTAATTGACGAATTTATTATTAATTATTCTGCAAAAATTGAATGGGGTAATAATTGGGTTAAGTTTTTTGCCGCTGTAGCTCCTTTATTAGGTCTTCTTGGTACTGTAATAGGAATGATTGAAACATTCCAAGCAATTACTTTGTTTGGTACTGGTGATCCAAAGCAGATGGCTGGAGGTATCTCTCAAGCTCTTGTTACTACTATGTTAGGATTAATAGTAGCTGCACCACTTCTTGGTATGTATACATATCTCTCTGAAAAAACTGAATCAATCGTACAGATATTAGAAGAAAAGGCTTCTTACATCTTATCTAAGGATTAAGTAAGTGTTTTTTACTGATTTAATTTCTAAAGGCGGGCCGGTATTATATTTATTGTTCTTACTTACCCTTATAATTTTTACTGTATTGGTAAATAAGTATTATTTTGTTTTTATAGATAAAAAATACTGGTATACAAAGAAGCTTGAAAACTTTTATGCTTTATATCCACCAGAAAAAATCAAATTATATAATGTTGAAAAAACTTTCTTATCAGAGTTCAAAAGAGATTCTTTGTCAGGTATTAAGCTCCTAGATGGGCTTATAGGCATGTGCCCTATGATTGGGCTTCTAGGAACTGTTTACGGAATGATCGAGGTTTTTGAAGTCCTATCTTTTCTAGGTACTGGTAACCCAAGAGCTATGTCTTCTGGTGTTGCAAAAGCAACAATACCAACTATGGCAAGTATGGTAATTACTTTATTTGGTTTATATTTTAGGCAAGATTTAACTTATAGAATAAACAAAGCTACTGAGCAAATGACATTATTAATTAAGCAAAAAGGATATTCACATTGAGAAGAAAAAATAGAAAAAAAGTAGAAGATTCGGCTTTAGATTTAACTCCAATGATGGATATAGTTTTTATCATGTTAATTTTCTTTATTGTTACCACATCATTTGTTAAAGAAACGGGTGTTGATATAAATAGACCAAATGCTGAAACTGCAGAAAGAGACGAGAAGGGTAATATTCTTGTTGCCATAACTCAAAATAATGAAATCTGGATTGATAAAAGAAGGGTTGACCTTAAAGCTGTAAGAGCAAATATAGAACGTTTAAAAATAGAATACCCTGAAGGTTCTGTGATTATTCAGGCTGACAAAGAATCAAGATCAGGTCTTTTAGTTGAGGCGATGGATCAAATTAGACTTGCTGGAGTTCAGAATATCTCTATTGCTGCAAAGAATGACAATTAATACAAAATTATTTGTAAGATTTGGAATAGCGGTGATAGCTACATCAATAATTTTTTTTGTTATTCAAGCTTTAATATCACAAGCATCAGAGCTTAATAAAAAAAATAATAAGCCTAATTTTGTTGAGTTTATTAGAATCAAACAGGATGATTCATTGCAAGAGAGAAAAAGAACTATTCCTGATAAACCACCAACTCCAAAAAGACCTCCTCAGCCTCAGGTAGAGCTAGACGTATCAAAACCTCCTCCAACAGCAAGTCTAGATTTTGATATGCCAGACTTTTCTTTACCAACTGACTTTTCTGGTGCTTTTATGGGTAATCTTGAGTCTATGGGTACTGGTACAAGCCAATTAATACCAATTGTTAAGGTAGCACCTAGATGCCCAAGAGAAGCTCAAATATCAGGAATTAATGGATCTGTGTTGTTATTATTGAATGTCAATTCTAGTGGGAGAGTTAACTCTGTTTCTATTAGATCTGCAAAACCTGCTAGAATTTTTAATGGGGAAGCTATTAAAGCCGTTAGAAGGTGGCAATTTAAGCCAAAAACTATTGACGGAATTGCTGTGGATCAAAAAGGTGAATTATTAGTGGAGTTTAGTTGTAATGTATAAATATCTCTTTTCTTTTTTACTATTATTTTCATTTGTTGGAAGTGTAAAGTCTGCTGATGATGCTATTAGTCAAAGAACTTATGAGTATCTAAAAAGAATTAATGAGTTTATTGATGAAGAAAATTATGAAAGAGCGCAGAAAGATTTAGAAACTTTTGAAAGATACTACCAGTCCGATCAAAGCTATGAAAGAGCCTTGATGCAACAATTATATGGAAACTTTTATGCTATTCAGGGTAAGTATAAAGAGGCTATTGAAAAGTATGAGAATGCTTTACGGTTTAAAAAAATGCCTCTCATAACTGGGTTTCAGGTAAGAAAGAACCTTTCTCAATGTTATTTTCAAACTTCTGATTATAAAAATACAATCAGGGTCCTAGAAGACTATAAGGCTATTGCAGAAAAAAGATATCAAATTTTCCCTCCATTAAATAGCATTATGCTTGGTATTTCATATTATCAAGAAGGTAAGTTACTGCCTGCATACGAGAATATTGCTTTTGCTAATGCAAATTCTACTAAATACAAAGAGGATTGGCTTGGTTATGAGTTTGGTGTTGCTATTGAGCTTGAGAAATTTGAAGAAGCCAAAGATGTAGCTCAATTGTTAATATTTATAAATCCTGATAAGAAAGACTACTGGAAACAATTAAGTGGCTTATATTACACACTTGAATCAGATGATGAGTCTTTGGCGGGTCTTGAGCTTGCTTATGAAAGAAATACCCTTACAAAAGAAAAAGAATATGTGGATTTATCAAAATATTATTTATATAAATCACTTCCTCAAAAGGCTGTAAAGGTTCTTAAATATGGAATTAATACAGGTATAGTTCCAAGATCTAAAGAAAATTACGACCTCCTGGCTGATTCTTATTTTCTCCTTAAAGATAGATCTCAAGGAATAAATTTTCTTATCAAATCCTTAGAAATTGATAATGATCCAGAAACTGCTTTTAAAATAGGTAGATTTGCCTTTGAGGAAGAAGATTGGTCGTTAGCTTATAAATATCTGTCTAAAGCAAAATCATTAGATTACAAAAAAAACCCTGGAAGATTAGACCTTCTAATGGGTATATGTAAATATGAAACTAATGATTACAAACTTGCATCAGAGCTATTTAATAATGCACTTAAATTTGAGGGAACCAAAATCTCTGCTGAAGGATGGCTTGCCTATATTAAAGAGCTTCAAGCTTCGTAGCCTGAACTTTATAATCAACTAACTGTCATATATTTATGATTATTGAAACAAGGGACATTAAAAGATTCTTTACCATGGGCTCAAGCACTGTTGAGGCATTAAAAGGTATAAATTTTTCTGTTAAAGCAGGTGAGTTCATAGCTATTATGGGGCCCTCAGGTTCTGGAAAGACTACATTAATGAATATTATCGGATGTCTTGATTCGCCTTCGTCTGGAGAGTATTTTCTTAATGGAAATCTGGTAAATGACCTTGATGAAGACCAACTAGCTTTGATAAGAAATAAAGAAATTGGCTTTGTATTCCAATCATTTCATCTATTAGCAAAAAATTCTGCACTTGATAATGTTTTATTGCCCTTAAAGTATGCTGGCAAGGATCCCAAGGAGTCACACAAAAGAGCATTAGAAGTTTTAGATGCGGTTGGTTTATCAGATCGAGTTGATCATGGGCCATCTGAGCTATCAGGGGGCCAACAACAGAGAGTTGCCATTGCTAGAGCTTTGGTAAATAAACCTAGTATTATTTTTGCTGATGAACCAACTGGAAACCTTGATAGTAAAACAGAGGCAGATGTCATGAAGCTTTTCAAAGATCTAAATGATGCTGGACAAACAATAATTCTCATTACTCATGAGCAAGAGATTGCTGATAAATGCAAAAGAGTGATTAGTATAAGAGATGGTTTAATAGAATCTGATAAAATAAATTCAAATATCTGAGGATTTAATATGTTAAATAAAATTAAAAATAACAAAGGCCTTGCATTAGCGCTGCTAGCTTTAATAGTTATTGTTGTTATGAATATTGGCTCAGAAAACAGTTCAAATGAAAGTGAATTAGATGAATCTTTAGCAAATTTCTATAAGAAAGAAGAAGTATCTTCAAAAAAACTATTTGTATCTATTGAAGCTTCAGGATTGATAGAGGCTATCTCTTCTGTTGAGATTAAATCTAAAGCTTCTGGAGAGGTTCTTTTCTTGGGTGCAGAAGTTGGTGATTATGTTAAAAAAGGATTTATGTTATCGCAAATAGATCAAAGAACACCTAAAAACATCCTTGATCAATCTAAATCAGATCTTGAGGCAGCAAAGGTAAGGCTTGAGAATGCTGAGGCACAATTCAATAGAGGCAAGGAACTTCATGATAAGGGAAGTATTTCAGATAAAGATTACGAAGATATTCAAGAGAATTATGCTCAAGCAAAATCAACTTTAGTAAGAACACAGGTTAGTTATGAAAATGCAAAAATAGCCCTAGATGATACTGTAGTTCGATCACCAGTATCTGGAACTGTTATATCAAGACCTGTTGAAGTTGGCCAGGTGATCTCTTCACCAACATCTGCAGTAGGCGGCGGTACTGTTTTAATGACAATGGCTGATTTATCTAAAGTACGAGTAAGAGCATTAGTGGATGAGATTGACGTTGGTAAAGTGTCTATTGGTCAGAAAGTTTCAATTAAAGTTGCAGCTTATAGGGATAAAGAATTCTTTGGAACTGTCTCTAAAATAGAACCCAAGGCTAGAATTGAACAAAATGTTACAACTTTTCCTGTTCTGATAGATATTGATAATGATGAAAATCTTCTTTTGCTTGGAATGAATACGGATGTAGTTATTGATGTTTTGAATAAAGATGTTGCATTGAGTACGCCATCAATGTCTTTAAGAACCAGGAAAGATATATATTCAGCTGCATCTATTGTTAACATTCCAAAAGATAAGATTGATACATTTCTTGAGGATAAGATAGATGGTGAAAATTTTAATAAATTTATAGTTATCAAAGATTCAAACAAAGGACCATCATTAACATGGGTTGAGATAGGGGTTTCTGATTTAGCAAATGTTGAGATTGTGAATGGGCTTACTCAGGGCGATGTTATTTATATTATGCCAAGTAAAAGCCTTTTTGATTATCAAAAAAGATTCAAAGAGCGGGTAAATGCTTCATTTAGTTTCGGTTAAAAATTAATGGAAAAGTATTTAAAGCTTTTTAAATCATTTAGATCATACTTATCTTTATTTAATGATGCATTAAAATCTGCTTCTTCTTCTATTAGATCAAATAAAATAAGATCTTTCTTAACTGCACTAGCTATTATTATTGGTACTGCTGCTGTAATTTCTATCATTGGATTAGGTTCAAGTGCATCAAAATCTCTTGATGAACGAATTGATGACCTTGGTGGAAGAACATTATATGTTGGCCCAAGCCAAAGACGAAGCGGCGCGGTAACTCAGGGACTAAACCCATTAGTTCTTAAAGACGCTGAAGCGCTTGTAAAGGATAATGAGCACAACTGGAAGATATCACCAACTATGACTGGTAATAGGCAAATTAAATATAACTCAGCAAATATAAGTGGAAGGGTTGGGGGTTATCTGCCAATACATTTTAATGTTAGAGGATATGACCTAGAGTTAGGGCGTCTCTTTGATGAGGAAGATAACTTGGCAAGAAAGAAGGTTGTTGTTGTTGGCTCAAAGATACCTCAAGAGCTTAGAACGAGTGCTGCAGCACTATTAAATAAAGAAATAACTATTGGTGGAGTCTCATACAAGGTTGTAGGTGTGTTAAAAGAAGAGGGTTCAACAGGATGGCAAAATCCTGACGAAGAGTTATATGTCCCAATTCTTACAGCTGCGCAAAGAATTTTTGGTCGAGTGAGGGTTGACTCTATCAATGTAGGTGTTGCAAATGACGCTAATATTGAACAGGTTATGATGTCTATTGAACGCATACTAAGACAACAACACGATATAGGACCTGGACAGGATAATGACTTTAGGATTGCGGACTATAGTCAGTTTTCTGATTTAAGAAGAGACGCTACAAATATTTTTACATTTCTAATAGCTGGTATTGCTGCAATTAGTCTGATTGTTGGGGGTATAGGAGTTATGAATATAATGCTTGTATCTGTAACAGAGCGTACTAGAGAAATAGGTCTTCGTAAGGCACTTGGAGCCTCTAAAAGCATAATAATGCTTCAGTTTATTGTTGAGGCTATCTTATTGTGTGGTATTGGAGGGATTATAGGTGTTCTTATAGGCGTTTTCTTGTTACTGGGACTAACTTCTCTTTTTGATTGGCCATTTGAAATGCCGTTTATTGCAATAATTGGTTCCATATCTTTTTCAGCACTTGTCGGCTTATTTTTTGGAATATGGCCTGCAAATAAAGCAGCTAAGCTAGATCCTGTTATTGCTCTCAGGTATGAGTAAGCTTAAAGTTGTTCAGCTATTACCAGAGCTAAATATTGGCGGTGTTGAAAGAGGCACCAAAGACTTTTCTGAAGCTCTTGTTCAAAGAGGTCATCAGTCTATTGTTATATCTAACGGTGGTTTATTTGAGCAGGAAATTATTAACGCAGGTGGCATACATTTAAAGCTTCCGATTCATAAAAAAAATCCCTTTTCTCTGCTACAGGCAAAAGAGTTGGTTAAGGTCTATAAAGAGTATGAGCCTGATATTGTTCATGTTAGATCTAGAATGCCTGCATGGATTAACTATTATGCTTTTAAGAAATTAGATAAAAAACCTATTCTTGTTTCTACTTTTCATGGTTTATATAGCACACCTATGTATAGTAAAGTGATGGCAAAAGTTGATCATACTATTGCTATAAGCAAAACAGTAAGAGACTACATTAAAAATACATATAGTGTTGAAGATAAAAATATCACCATAATACCAAGAGGCTGCGATCCATTATTGTTTAATAAAATAAAACCTGATATCAATTGGTTAAATAAATGGTATGAAGAATTTCCTCAAACTAAAAACAAAACTATATTAACCCTACCAACGAGGATATCTCAATGGAAGGGTGTTGATAGTTTTATTGATTTAATAGCAAATATTAATAATGATGCTTTTCATGCTTTAGTTGTAGGACCAGCTTCAAAGAAAAAAGAAAAATATTTAAATGATTTGCAATCAAAAATAAAAGATAAGGGCTTAGGCTCTTTAATTACTTTTACTGGATCAAGAAATGATATTAGTAATATTTATAAGATTTCTGATATTGTTTATAACTTATCTATAAAACCTGAGCCTTTTGGAAGAACTACAATTGAAGCAATTGCTAGTGGCTCTAAGGTTATGGGTTGGAATCATGGTGGTACAAAAGAGATTCTTGAAGAGTTATACCCTGATGGCTTAGTTGAGTTGAATGACATAGCTCAATTAAAACAACAAACATTGATAATATCTAAGGAGAATTATGCCAAACCAAAGGAGAATATATTTTTATCCTCCAAGTTAATAGATTCAACTATTCAGCTTTATCAAGATCTACTTAAGGCTTCTTCATAAGCTTTAAGTATTTTTTTTGATTGGCTTTCTAGAGAAAACTCTTCTGATACGTATTCAAATATTGAAGATTGATCAAAAAGATACATTTTATTTACGTATTTGACTATTAGCTCTCTTAGCGCAGTCTGATTGTTTGGTTCAGCCAAAAACTCTTTAGGTAGTATTTTATTCATATGACCAACATCTGTAGATATAACAGGCACCTTCATATAGAGCGCTTCTAGAGCAACACGAGGCCCACCCTCACGAAGAGATGAGACTATCAAGACTGATGCTTGTTTATAGTAATTAACTAAATCACTTGATGGAACTTCATCGACGATTTCTATTTTATGGCTTAATTTTAAATTTTCTATTAATTGATTGAGTGAATTCTTCTCAGCACCAGAGCCAATAATTAATAACTTAGAATCAACACCCTCCCATGATTTTATCAATTGATCAAAACCCTTAACCTTTTCTAATCTTCCAATAGCTATTGAGAACTTTGGTTTGCTATTGTCAGGTATAGAAAGTTCTTTATATGCAGGATTCCACCAATTATTAATTACAAGCGCTTTATTTTTTATTGCCTCAATGGTTTTATCACTTACACCAATAATAATATCTGCATGCTCATATATATTTGTTTTGCTTTTTATTCCATGAATTGTGCATGCATATTTTGCATTTAATCTAGGTTTTATAATCTTTATTATTTGAGTTGTTTTAGAGCCATGCGTATGAATGATATGCGGATTAAGCTTCTTAATTATTTTAAATAATTTATAAATATTAAAGAGCGATCTTCTTCCAAAATTATTTATGCTTATTACGTTAAGATTTTGGTTGAATTGATGAGCGATTTCATTAGTTGAAATTATATGCACTTCATTGCTTTCCATTTGCTTAAGAGCAAGTTCATTCACGTGTTGCTCAATCCCCGCAAAATCATTACTCATAACTAGATGTAAAATGATCATAATTAATTAATTCTCTTTAATATTGAGTATGATAATTTTTCAACCTCTCTTAATACATCAAAATATTTATTTTGTTTTTCAAGTTTATGAGTTGTAATTCCCTCACTTAAATTTGATGTCGAAATATAACCAACTCTTTTATCTTTTTTGAGTGCGTTAATATTTAAAACAATTTTATTATTCTTTTTTGATGGCATGTTTAGAAGTATAGTTTCTCCTCTTGATGACAAACATTCATATACCATGTTTACACTATCTGGAGTAACGAGCTTCATCGAAGCTTCTTTTATATATTTTTTGAATAAATCTAAACTATTTGAATCATCAACATCAATAAAATATATATTTTTATGACTTTTTGTGAGTTTTGATATTTGAATATTCATATCTTCTGGAGTTCTTCTTGAGTTAAAGATATACCAATTAATGCTGGGATAGAGAGAAACGATGTAATTAATTTGTTTTAATAATGAATCAATATCAAAATCAAAATGCTTATTATTGCCTCCAATAGCTATCATAGAGACATCAGGGTTAGTATCTATATCAAACACTGATGATAAAGATCCCTCAAAGGTAATTTTTTTATTGCTATCAATTTTTTTATGATTGTCGTGAATAGGAATACAAATATGATCAAATCTGCTTCTTAAAAAATAGTTTGGACAAAGAATAGATACAATTTTTGCATTCCTACAAATTATTGCTAAATTAACCATTCTGATAAATGATTTATTTCCTGCACCAATTATCAGGTCAAAGTTTTGTTCTTTTAAGTTTTCTTTATCAGTCTGAATGAACCCAAATGATACAAATTCTATGACTTCTAAAATAAAAGATTTTGTTAAAGTTTCAGTAATTATAGTATCTGTATCTTTTGAGATTTCCTTAAGTAAGGCTTCAACCTGTTTTTCATGGCCAAGCTTGCCATCTTTTACCCATAAAATCTTCATAACTTATTATAACTTTATATTTGACACCTAATATAGGTAACAGATAATAGCCGAATGGCAGATACCAAACTTCTTTCTATAAAATAATTTTATTAATGCAGGATAATAAAAGTAATACTGCTCTAACCTTGATATCGCAATATGGAGATGAGGCAGAGGCTATAGCGATGTTAAGAGCTGCTGAATATGCAGCAGCATTTGATACAGATAGTTGGGTCTATTGGGAGCAGGTCATTCTTGAAATTCAAAAACTTAATCAAAATCCATCACTGGATGGATAAGATTTACTAAAAAGATATAATCACTATCAATATGTCTGTGAAATCTCAAATAGAGGACTTGTGCACAAAAGCTTTGAATTTTGATTTTATAAGTATTGAGAATGAAAGCCATCTTCACTCTTCATCTCAGAATGCTGAAAGTCACTTTAAACTTATTCTTGTATCTAATGATTTTTTAAATATGAGTTTAATCAAAAGACATAAGCACATTTATAAAATTTTAAATGAAATAATGCCAAAAATTCATGCGCTTGCCATACATGCATTTACCGAAGAAGAATTCAAAAACAATACCGTAAATACAAACTCACCAGATTGTGTAAATAAAAATGGATAAATACCTTAAATTTATAATCTCTTCATCCAAGCTGGTTATTTTTGGCTTGCTGGTTGTATTGGCTATCAGCTCAAATGGAATTAACAACTTTAAACTTGATGCCTCTTCAGATGCATTGGTGATTGAAGGGGATGCCTCGCTTAAAAAATTTAGAGAGGCTGAAAAAGACTTTGGGGGGTCTGATTTTCTTATAGTTGTTATTGAGCCTCATGATGAGATTTTTTCTAATACAACAATTGAGACAATAAAATCTTTTGAGCTAGAGATTGAGAATATTAAAGGTATAGAATCAGTATTATCTCTAGTTGATGCTCCTGTTTTTTTTCAACCAAAAGTTCCGTTAGTAGAGGTTTCAGATAATTTAAAAGATCTAGATGATCCAAGTGTCGATCTTGCATTAGCTAAAGATGAGTTTCTTGATAATCCAATCTATAGAGACTTAATCATTAGTGCAGATGGTAAAACAACAGCAATGCAAGTAAATCTTTTATCTAATGACTTATATGACACCTATATTGAAGAGAGATATGACCTTCTTGATAAAAAGGACACTGCTGGCTTAGATGAATTAAATAAAAAAATATCAGATCTTAATGATGAAATATCACAAAGTAATGCCTTAATAATAGAAGAAATTAGAGAAGTGCTGAATGAGTATTCTCATATGGGCAGCCTTTATCTAGGCGGTCCATCAATGATTGCTACAGATATGATGACTTTTATTAAAGATGATTTAGTTGTTTTTGGTTTGGGTGTTGCTTTTGTATTTGCAATAATGCTTTATCTATTTTTTGGAAATATCTGGTTTGTTTTACTGCCCTTAATCAATTCTTTTTTCGCAACATATATCACTGCTGCGTTTTTAGGGGCTATGGACTGGAAAATTAGTGTTGTTTCATCTAATTTTATAGCACTCCTGCTTATATTAACTATATCTTTGACAGTTCATGTGCTCGTGAAATTTAATGAATTGAAAGAAGAGTTTAACGATAGAACAGATAGACTTAAAAATGCTATCAGGCAAATTATAGTCCCTTGCTTCTTTGCAGCTTTTACAACAGGTATAGCATTTATATCTTTACTTGTTGGTGAACTAAAACCTGTTATTGAGTTTGGAAAAATGATGTCAGTTGGGATTTTAATAGCTTTTATTTGTACTTTTACTTTTATACCTGCCGCATTATCTTTAATCAAGAACACTAACACTAAAGATGTTTTAAAACTTCACAGAGTCACTTCTGTTCTATACAAATATACTGTTAAAAATACAAAGTTAATTTTTCTTATATCCTTCATAAGTATTTTTGCATTTATATATGGGGCATTTAAGCTTGAAGTTGAGAATAAGTTTATTGACTATTTTGATGATACAACTGAAATATATCAGGGCATGCTTAAAATAGACAAAGATCTTGGGGGTACTGCCACTTTAGATATTATTATTAAAGAACCCAAAGAAGACTTGATAATAAATGATAGTGCTGACGATGATATTTTTCTTGATGATTTATTTGAAGATGAAAATTCTCAAGCCTCAGGCTATTGGTGGAATATTTACAGCCTATCAAAACTTGAAGAAATACATGACTATTTAGATGAGAAGGAAGAGATTGGGAAAGTTTTAAGTGTTGCAAGTGGTTTAAAGTTAGCCAGAAAAATAAATGATGATCAGGATTTAAATGACCTCGAGCTTGCATTGCTAAGATCTGTTTTACCAGAAGATATAAAAGATACTTTATTGTATTCATATATCAATGAGGATGATTCGGTAGTAAGAATTTCAACTAGAGTTGTTGAGACTTCAGATGGGCTGAATAGAAATAATCTAATTGCTGAAATTAAAAATGATTTAAAAAATGAATTTAAATTAGAAGATGACCAAATAACAATTACAGGACTAGCTGTTTTATATAACAACATGTTGCAGTCGCTGTTTAGCGCTCAATTAGGTTCTATTCTTATTGTTTTTTCTGTGATTGGATTAATGTTTTTAGCTATTTTTAAAACTTTTAAAGCAATGATCATTGGATTAATTCCAAATATTTTTGTTGCTATGTCTGTATTAGGTGTTCTTGGTTTATTAGGCCTGCCTCTAGACATTATGACCATAACCGTAGCTGCAATTAGTGTTGGTATGGCTGTAGATAACACTATTCATTATATGTATCGATACAAAAAAGAAGTTAAAAATACAAAAGAATCACTCACTGCAATTAACTTTACCCATACAAATGTAGGTAGGGCGTTATTTTATACAGCAGCAACTATATCAATTGGTTTTTCAATATTAAGCTTCTCAAATTTCTTTCCAACAGTTTTATTTGGTTTGTTTACAAGTATGGCTTTAATTATTTCATTTGTATCATCTTTAACATTACTGCCTAATCTATTGGTCAAATCAAAGCTTTTCCAATAATATCTATATATGGGGCCATTAAAGGGAATAAAGATAATTGAATTTGCCGGGATAGGACCAGGACCATTCTGTGGCATGGCACTTGCTGATTTGGGTGCAGATGTAATAACTATAAATAGAGCAAATGAAAAAGGTCGTCATAACAAATTTGATATTCACAATCGATCAAAGAAAACTCTAACTGCTGATCTTAAAAATCAGCAAACAAAAGATGAAATTCTTAAACTTATCTCCAAATGTGATGGCTTAATTGAAGGTTTTAGACCTGGGGTAATGGAGTCATTAGAGCTCGGTCCTGATATTTGTTTAAAGGTAAATCCAAGATTGGTTTATGGAAGAATGACAGGATGGGGTCAAGATGGGCCTCTTTCAAAAACTGCTGGTCATGATATTAACTATATAGCTCTAACAGGCGCGCTAAATGCTATGGGTAGGAAAGAATCATCACCAAACCCACCATTAAACCTTATTGGTGATTATGGAGGTGGTGGAATGCACTTGGCGCTTGGTATGGTTTCTGCACTGATTCATCAATTAAAAACTGGTGAGGGTCAGGTTGTTGATTCAGCTATGATAGATGGGACGTCAATGTTAATGAGTTTTTTTTACTCTTTTAAGCAAATGAATTTGTGGGAAGATAAAAGAGATTCAAATTTACTTGATGGAGCAGCTCATTTTTATGATACATACAGATGTGCTGATAATAAATTTCTTGCAATTGGCTCAATAGAACCTGATTTTTATGCCATCTTGTTGGATAAATTAGATATAAAAGATGAAATATTCCAAAATCAATTAGATAAAGGCTTATGGCCAAAACTTAAAAAGAAAATTGCTGATGTAATCATTCTTAAAGATCGAGATGAGTGGGAAAAAATATTTGAAAATACAGACGGTTGTGTCACCCCAGTTCTGTCTATTTCAGAAGCCCCAAAGCATCAACATAATATTAATCGAAATACATTCATAACATTTGATGATGTGTTACAGCCAAACCCTTCACCTCGCTTTTCAAAAACAAAACTTAATATTAAACATAACGCGAATGAGAAGGGGTTTGATAATGACTCAATCATTGAAGAATTTAATCTTGATCCAGATGCTTTTAACTAAAAAATCTTATTGAATTGTTATAAGTTCTTGAAATAATTTCATCCAAAGGGATATCCATCAGCAGGGATATTTCATTTGCTATATGTGGTAAATGTTTAGGCTCATTTCTATTATTTTTTGTTTTTAAGTTTCTTGGAATTAGATACGGACAATCAGTTTCAATCATTAATTTATCTAACGGAATATCTTTAATTGAAATTCTCAGGTCTTTATTTCTTCTTTCATCACAAATCCAGCCAGTTAATCCAATAAAAAAATCTAATTCAAGATATGAATCTAATTCATTTTGAGTGCCTGTAAAACAATGCACAACACAAGGGGGAAGGTTCCCAGTATAATTTTTTAAAACTTTGATGAAATCTTCATGCGATTCTCTTTGATGCAAGAAAAGTGGTTTGTTAAATTTAATAGCTAGCTTGATTTGCTCATTAAATGCATATATTTGCTCATCATATGATGAAAAATTTCTGAAAAAATCTAAACCTGTCTCTCCTATGGAGTTCGGATTAATATCTTGAATTTGGTTATCCATGATAGGCACTGATTCATGATTAAAAGTTTTTGCATGGTGAGGATGAACACCAAGTGTTATCAGACAATTTTCTGAGTATTTTTTTTTAATTTCTTGAATTTTTTTTGTATCACTTAATTCAGCTGATACAACAAGAAACTTGTCTACATTACTCTTAATAGCATTTGAGATGACATCATCTAGATCATAATCAAATCTTTCGCTTGTAAAGTTGCATGCAATATCAAAGAGCTTCGTCATTATTTTTATTATGATTGTATATATATTTAATTATGAACTAAAATCATCAAACATGAATCAATTTGAAAAATTTCAATCTGCAATTTCAATTACCAAAATTAAAGATAATTTTTATAAGATTATTCCAAATAGAGATTATTTTGTAGGTAATACACCTCATGGAGGGTATTTAAATGCTGTAATGAGCAAAGCTTTACTTTCATCTATGCCGCATAAGAATATTATAAGCTCATCTACACAATACTTAGACAGAACCGAATCAACTGATACCTTTTTAGAAGTTGAGATATTAAAAGCCAGCAGGGGCAGTTCAGCTGGCTTAGTGAAATTAATACAAGACAATAAAATATGCTCAACCATGACTGGCACTTGCTCTGATTTTGAACGCATGAAAGGCTTTGATGGTCTTGAAACAAGCCTACCAAGCATATTTAATTCTCATGATCATAACGACTACAAGGAATTAAATTATGACAAGATTTCAAAAGGATTTACCCCATCTTTCATTAAACAGCTTAATTGTTATATAAATCCTGATCATGCTTGGTGGGACAGAGATCCAATAGATGATAATGCAGAAGCAAGATGTTCAGCTTTTTTAGAAATGTCAGGTGGCATGGCAGATCAATTTTGTTTAGCATACTATTCAGATATTTTACCTCCAGTTGTTTCTAACAAATTTGGAGCGTTAGGTTGGATACCAACATTAACCCTAACAACTCATATTCGTATGATGCCAACAACCTCAAAACTATTCGCTGACTTTAAAGCAAGTGATATTAATAATGGTTATTTTGAGCAGGATGCAAGAATATGGGATTTGAACGGAAATTTTGTTGCTTCAAGCAGACAACTGGCTAGAATACTTAAGTCAGAAGAAAAATTATTAATAAAAGGGAACTAAGTATGCAATTCAAAGGAACTAAAAATTATATATCAACAGAGGATCTAAGCCTTGCTGTGAATGCAGCCGCTGCCTTAGAACGACCTCTTTTAATAAAGGGTGAGCCTGGTACTGGTAAAACCTTATTGGCAATTGAAGTTGCTCAAGCTATGGGTTTAGAGCTAATTGAATGGCATATAAAATCAACCACAAAAGCTTCACAGGGTTTATATGAGTATGATGCTGTAACAAGATTAAGAGACTCCCAATTAGGTGATGAGAGGGTTAAAGATATCTCAAATTACATAAACAAAGGTAAGTTATGGGAAGCATTTGAATCTGATAAACAAGTAGTTCTCTTGATTGATGAGATTGATAAGGCTGATATAGAGTTTCCAAACGATCTTTTGCAGGAAATTGATAGAATGGAGTTTTTTTGTTACGAAACAAATCAAACAATTAAAGCCAAACATAGACCTTTAATTATAATGACTTCAAATAATGAAAAAGAATTACCAGATGCTTTTTTAAGAAGATGTTTCTTCCATTACATTAATTTTCCAGATAGAGATACTATGAATAAGATTGTCTCCGTCCATTATCCAAAAATTAAGAAAAAATTAGTGAATGAGGCATTGGAAATATTTTTTGATCTAAGAAAAATACCAGGTTTAAAGAAAAAACCTTCCACATCAGAGTTAATAGATTGGTTAAAGTTATTACTATCTGATGACATGCCTGATGAAATATTAAAAAATGCAGATTCTTCAAAAGCAATACCACCTCTGTACGGCGCGCTTCTTAAAAATGAACAAGATGTTCAGTTGCTTGAAAGGCTTGCTTTTATGTCTAGAAGAGAATCAGCTTCAAGTAAATAGATGCTAATAAATCTTTTTCAAACAGTAAGATCAGCTGGCGTCCCATGTTCTCTAAGAGAGCTACTTGACCTTCTTGGCGCCCTTGAAAAACAGATGGTTTATGCAAATATAGATGATTTTTATTATCTATCTCGGGCAATACTAGTTAAAGACGAGAAACATTACGATAAATTTGATAAAGCTTTTGATATTTACTTTAAAGGAATCGAAAAACTTGAAGATATTTTTCAAGCTTTAATTCCTGAAGATTGGTTAAGAAAAGCATTTGAAAAAGAACTGGATCCAGAAGAGCTTAAAAAAATTAAATCTCTTGGTGGTTTAGATAAATTGCTTGATGAATTCAAAAAAAGACTAGAAGAACAAAAAGAACGCCATGAAGGCGGCAATAAATGGATTGGAACAAATGGAACTTCTCCATTTGGTCATGGCGGTCAGAATCCAGAAGGCATTAGAGTAGGGGGTCAGGGTGGCCAGAAAAGTGCTGTTAAGGTTTGGGAGCAAAGACAGTTTAGCAATCTAGATGACTCTATCATTATTGGAACCAGAGAAATGCAAATGGCATTAAGAAGACTTAGAAGATTTGCTAGGCATGGTAATGATCTTGAACTCGATATGAATGATACGATTAAATCAACAGCTAAGAATGCAGGTTATTTAGATATTAAGATGGTTCCAGAGAGATCGAATGCTGTAAAAGTGATAGTCTTATTTGATGTAGGCGGCTCAATGGATCCTTATATAAAGCTTTGCGAAGAGCTTTTCTCTGCAATTAAAACCGAATTCAAGCATCTTGAATATTTTTATTTCCATAACTGTATTTATGAGTCTGTTTGGAAAGATAATAGAAGAAGATCCCAAGAGAGATTTCTTGTTCAAGATATTATCAATAAATATTCGGCAGACTACAAAATAATAGTTGTTGGCGATGCGACCATGGCTCCTTATGAAATAACAAATGCCGGTGGCAGCATAGAGCATTGGAATGAAGAGCCCGGTTCAACTTGGATAAAAAGAATATCAAATCATTTTGATAATATGGCTTGGTTAAATCCTGTTCCTGATGATCACTGGGACTATTCATCATCTGTTTGCATACTAAGAGATTTATTTGATAATAGAATGTATCCTTTAACACTTAAAGGATTAGAGGAAGCAATGGGGGAGCTTACAAAATGAATACTACAAACAATCAAGGCATTAAATGGGGGCCTTTTACATTAAGAATTCCATTTATTCATATTAAATTTAGAGCTGGTGAGTTTTTTCAGGGAATGGTTATTTCTGGGGCCACAGCATTTGCTGCTGTTCCAGTAGCTATGGGTTTAGGACTCACATTTGAGGAGGGTGTTGCATTAAGTTTTATTGCAGGAACTCTAATTGCTTCTGGACCAATTCTTTTTGGAGAACCAATGGCTCCTGGTTGGATAACGCCTGCATTACCAATTGTTATAGCTGCTTTTGCTGCAAAAGGTCAATTTACTGGAGTTTATGATGTAACAACTTTTCAATACATGGCAGCTATTTGTATCGAATTTACACTGCTTATATTTATTCTAGGTGTAACCGGTTGGGGAAAAAAACTTATCCAAATTATTCCTAATGGATTAAAGGCAGGTATTATTTTAGGTGCAGCTTTAGCAGCGTTTTACCAAGTTTTTGTCACAGATTTAGATAAGTTAATGATCCAACCTATATCAATGTTTGTTGCCATAACTGTCTGTATCGTTACAACCTTCTCAGATCCTTTTAAAAGATTAGCAGCAAAACATTCATTAATTAATAAGATTGGCTCACTAGGTTTACTGCCAGGCTTTATTCTTGCAGCTTTTATAGCTTTTCTATTCAATGAAGTTACATTTAATATTGAATGGGGATTTAAAATCCCAGATGTTGTATCTTTATTTAATAGAACATCTCCTCTTGTAATTGGCTTTCCAACTCTTGAAATGTATTTAGAGGCTATACCTCTCGTAATAATTGGATACACTCTTTTATTTGGAGATTTAATTACTGCAAATGAGGTATTAAATGATGCACAAAAATCGAGACCAGATGAAAAACTTGATATTAATCTCAATAGATCGCATTTATCTATAGCAGCGCGAAATTTTATTGGATTAATATTAAATCCATTTTTCCCAACTCAAGGTGCGTTATGGACCGGTGTTCATGTGGTGGTGGTTGAGCGCTGGAAAAAAGGCTTTAAAGAAATGCCATCTATATTTGATGGTTTAGGTTCATATTATTTAATGGCTTTACCAATTCTATATTTCACACTTCCATTCATAACATTAATGAAACCATTAATGCAGATGGCATTAACATTAACGTTAATATTAACTGGCTTTGCTTGTGCTTATGTTGCAATGGCTATACCAAAGAAAAATTCTGAAATGGCGTCTGCTTTGTTAATAGCTGTTTTTATTACTTTCTTTAGTGCATGGATTGGTTTGTTAGTTGGTATAATCTTAAGCCTATTAGTTATTGGAATTGATAAGAAAAAAAATTAGTTAAAATATGTCATTTGCGTTAGAGATCAATGATCTTAAAAAAACTTATTCTGGTGGCGTTGAAGCTCTAAAGGAGATTTCATTCTCTGTAAATGAAGGTGATTTTTATGCATTACTTGGGCCTAATGGAGCGGGGAAGTCCTCCACAATAGGCATTATTGGTTCTCTTTTAACAAAATCATCTGGCAACGTTAAGATATTTGATGTTGATATTGATGAGAACTTGCCTCTTGCAAAAACAATGCTTGGTGTTGTTTCTCAAGAAATAAATTTTTCTCAATTTGAAAAAGTATTAGATATTGTTGTTACACAAGCTGGATTTTATGGGATACCAAAAAAAGAAGCTTTGCCAAAGGTAGAAAATATTCTTAAAAGATTAAGTCTTTGGGATAAAAGAAATTTTCAAGCAAGAACTCTTTCTGGTGGATATAAAAGAAGGCTAATGATTGCAAAAGCTTTGATACATGAACCTAAACTTTTAATACTAGATGAGCCAACTGCTGGAGTTGATATC
Source organism: uncultured Gammaproteobacteria bacterium (assembly GCA_964417685.1). GTDB lineage: Bacteria > Pseudomonadota > Gammaproteobacteria > Magnimaribacterales > D2472 > CAJQGY01. The sequence continues at coordinate 23,460 of CAYQIT010000001.1, forward strand.
GAACTTAGAAGAGAAATGTGGTCTTTTCTAAAAGAAATTAATGAAAATGGCACTACTATTATTTTGACAACACATTACCTTGAAGAAGCAGAGCAGCTATGTAGAAATATTGGCATTATTGATAAAGGCAAGATTGTTACAAACACTAGCATGAAAGATCTCCTTGGAACTTTAAATGTTCAAGGGTTTGTATTTGATTTGCAATCTCCTTTAAATCAAGCGCCAGTCATAGAAGGTTTTCCTTTAAAGCTTGAAGACCCACTTACTTTAGTGGCAGCGGTAAGCAAAGACAGATCAATCAATGCCTTATTCGAAGAATTATCTAAATTAGATATCAAAATCAAATCTATGAGAAATGAAGCAAATAGGCTCGAAGAATTATTTATTGAGATGGTGAATTCAAATGAAAAATAATTCAACTATATTAATAGGTCTTTGGACTTTGACTGTTAAAGAGATTAGAAGATTTTTAAGAATTTGGGTCCAGACTCTTGTACCTCCTGCAGTAACAATGTCTTTATATTTTGTTATTTTTGGTTCATTGATTGGACCAAGAATTGGCTCAATGGATGGTTTTGACTATATTCAATTTATGATCCCCGGATTAATTATGATGTCTGTCATTACAAATTCTTACAATAATGTTGTTTCATCTTTTTATTCAGTCAAATTCCAAAAATCAATTGAGGAATTGCTTATATCTCCAATGCCAAATTGGACCATTCTACTTGGATTTATTCTTGGGGGAGTAAGCAGGGGTATTCTTATAGGTTTTATTGTTTATGCAGTAAGCTTACTTTTTTATCCTGATTTTACAGTTGTTAATCCGCTTTTAACTCTTACTGTTCTATTTTTAACAGCAGTTCTTTTCTCATTAATGGGATTTATAAACGCTGTCTTTGCTGACAGCTTTGATGATATATCGATAATACCCACATTTATCTTAACCCCACTCATATATTTGGGAGGAGTTTTTTATTCTATAAATATTCTTCCAGAGATATGGAGATCAATTTCAATGGCAAATCCAATGTTGTATGTAGTAAACACCTTTAGGGAAGGGATGCTTGGTGTAAGTGACGTTTCTATTGTATTTTCACTATCTATGATTATTGGTTTTATAGTTCTTCTCACTATATCTTGTCTATATTTACTTAAAAAGGGGACTGGTATAAGGCAATGAGTAGAAAATTTCTTGGTAATTCGTATGTTAAAAACCTAAAGACCTCATACAAAATTCTTGATCCCATAAAACGTCTAAGATCATCTTCTGCATATGGACATGATTTTTGGAATGCTTATGAATTTACCTATTTGGACAAAAAAAATCTTCCTGTGCTAAAGGTTTTGGAGATTACTATTCCCGCTGATTCAAGGTTTATTGTTGAATCAAAATCATTAAAAATTTATTTAAATTCCTTTTATGATAAAACCTTTATTAAAAATTCTGATGTTTTAAACCATATTAAGAAAGATTTAGACAAGCTTACTAAATCATTAACAAAAGTTAGGTTTCTAAATAAATTTCTAGATACACCAGCCTCTATAGATTTAAATTCCTCAAATTTATTAAATACACCTAAGAATAAGATAATTTGTTTTACAGGCTTTAGGTCAATTTGTCCTGTAACTTCTCAACCTGATTTCGCTAATATTTACATTAAATCTAGTGAGCCTATAGAAACAAAATGGATAACAGAATATTTAAAGTCATACAAAGAAAAGGGCGATTTTCATGAGCAGTGTGTTGAAAGTATCTATCAAGATATTGCTTCAAGATATAACCCAAAGAAGATTGAAGTTTGCGGAAGATTTATGAGAAGGGGAGGTATAGATATTAATCCCATAAGATCATCAACTAAGTTATCTACCTTCAAGAATTTTAGGTTTTTTAATCAATAAATTTAATCAAGCTTTCTGCATTTGATTTTTATATTTTGATGTAAAATGCATCTCTCAGGAGAGGTGTCAGAGTGGTCTATCGTGCATCCTTGGAAAGGATGTGTACCTTCATCGGTACCGGGGGTTCGAATCCCCCTCTCTCCGCCAATGCTTCATTTGAATTACTATCTATGTTCATTTATCATACGCTTTGTGAAATCATTTATTCAAAACCTTAACTCAATTTTAGAAATGTTAGAAAGTGTTGAGCATGAAATAAATCTTGCTGGATATTCTCTTACTGAAAAAAAAGTTTTTTTTACAATAGTTCAATTAACAGCAAAAGAAGGTTCTTGTAATATCACAGATGTTATAAATGATTCAAATCTTTCTCGCTCTACAGTCTACAAGGGAATTAAAAAGCTTGAACAAAATATGCTATTGAGAGTCAAACAATCAAGCGTTGATAAACGAGAATCTTATTTAACTGTTATAAGCTAATAACAGTTTTTTCATTATGAATATTAATTCTAGATTCAAAGATTTTATTCTTACAAATATTATGCTCTATTTCTTTGCAATGGGCGTTTGGTCTTTATGGTCATATTTTGCTTTTGTGGGTCTAGAGAAAATGGATTGGCAAGGTAGCATCGTTTATTTGCCCCATGGTATTCGTGTACTTGGTATTTGTTTTTTTGGTTTAAAATCTCTTCCTGCTTTAATGGCTGCAGAGATTACAGGACCATTATTTATCAATCCAGAGCAATATATGGGTATATGGAGTCTTGCTAGCATGGCTTCACTTGCTTCAATAATATTGGCTAGAGAGCTCGTTAAATATTCTCAAAGTAATATCAAAGGATCAATTGTTGGCCCAATTAAATTTGAAAACTTTAGATTATTAGTTCTTGTAATTATATTATCAGCCCTTTTAAATTCTATTAGCGTTAACATTATAATTTCCTATTTAGAACCTTCTATTAATCTAGATCCAATAGTTATCGGTAGATTTTTTATCGGTGATGTTTTAGGTTCATTGGTTCTAATTCTTTTCCTTAGTGTTACTTTCACTTCCCTTCGTCATAACAAGTTAACAACACCACATAACAAATAGCTGCTTGACTACTGTATATTTGTACAGTATATTGATTAACTATGAATAACGTAATAAATATAAATTTTAATGATTCGGTAATTAATGAGTTAAATGAAGCTGTTGATATAATTTCATCAAAAAAAACAGTAGCTTATAAATACTTTAATGGTTGCTCTACAGCCCTTGAGAACTACTTAACCAATGTCAATTTTAATGAAGAGGTAGTTAACGAATATCAAGAAGTAACCCAATTAGAGCTTTTTTCATAAAAATTAATTATTAATCTTTAAATCGTTTTTAAGATGTATATAATCTTAAGAGGGTGTCTTGTTTATAGGTTTTTTAAGGGGGCTTATAAACATTTCTATTATTACCCTGAACATGGAGGTGGTCCTATTAGTATTTATATTAAACCAGGAAACGGAGGATTTACCTTTTGACACGGGGTAACTTTTAAGTTTCTGACTAATAAGGGTTATTAACAACCTATATTAGATTTTTTTATAACCCTCAAATTAATTTTTGAGGGTTTTTTTATTTATGGAATTAAGATACTGGTCATTATTAATTTTTCTAGGCGCTATATGGGGTAGTGCATTTATGTTTATTAAAATTGCAACTCCAGAACTTGGCGCTGTGTTCTTAGTTCAGTTACGCCTAGCACTTGCATCATTAGTATTCCTTCCACTTTTAATTAGACCGAAGCTTCTAAAGCTTTTTATAAGAAGTTTTAAATATATTCTTATTTTAAGTTTAACCAATACAGCTATACCTTTTATTCTTTTTTCAGAGGCTTCTAATGGGTCTGATTCAAATATGCTTGCGATCCTTAATTCTTCTACTGCTTTGATGACTATGTTTATTGCCTTCTTTTGGCTCAAAGAAAAAATTACTATTAAACAAATTGGCGGATTGATATTGGGTTTTATAGGAATTGTTATATTGGTAAATCCTAAAAATAGCTCAATTGATGCATATTCTGCTTTTATTTGTTTGGCTGGCTCTTTTTGTTATGCTTTTTCTGGTGTTTTTATACAAAAATACTGTGTATCAATAAATAAATTAGTATTAATTGGATGGTCTTTGGTTTTTGGAACTATCTTACTCATACCATTTTCAGCTTTTTCAATCCCTAATTCATTCCCATCTAATGAGGCAATTCTTTCGATATTGTGGCTAGGAATTGTTTCAACTGGTCTCTCATTTATAGGATATGTCAGGCTTATTGAAAAAGTAGGGGCCGTAAAAACCTCAACAGTTGCATATTTTTTACCAGTATTTGGAATAATTTGGGGAAATATATTCCTTAACGAGTTAGTCTCGTTTTTAATAATAGTTGGTTGTATCATGGTATTGGTAGGAGTATTTTTTGCTACATCAAACAGAAATTCAATAGGAGTAGTTAATGGAAAATAAAACTTTAGAATCAATGCTTATCGATGCTAATAAGAATGTTGAGAGGCTCACTTATGAGGAAACTTGTAATATCCTGAAACAACCGAATACATTCATTATTGATGTCAGAGAAGAGTCTGAGGTATCAAGCTTTGGCCTAATTAAAAATGCTATTCACTTACCCAGAGGGTTAATTGAATTCAAACTTGAGCTAAACTCTCAAAATAATCCTGCAAATATTAATAATGATTCAAACTTGTTATTTTATTGTGCAGGTGGGTATAGATCAGCACTTGCAGCTAATACTATTAAAAGCCTTGGATTCCAAAATGTATATAACATTGGGGGATTTGGTGCATGGGTTGATAATGGTGGAGAAATTCAGCGAATATAATAACTTTAAATATATTTAAAAAACTTATGTATATTCTTCAATCTACATAAATATTTATCTATTGATGTATGTATAATTATATTTTTTTGAGGAAATTAATATGAAAAACTGTATTTATATCAACCTATCTATTGCTCTTGTTTTTACATCATTAACATTTGCTCAAGACAGCATCGTTGAGGAAGTTATAGTTACTGCAACTAAAAAGGAAAAGACATTACAAGAAGTTCCGGTAGCTGTTTCTGTTGTTACATCAGATGAAATTGAAAAAGCAACAATCATAGATACTTTTGATCTTAAATCTATCATCCCATCTTTAGACACAAGACAATATCAATCTTCTACTAATGCTACTTTTTTTATTAGAGGTTTTGGTAATGGATCTAACAACCCGGGGGTAGAACCATCCGTTGCATTATTTGTTGATGGTGTATACAGATCAAAGACACAATCTCAAATAGCCGATCTTCCTATGCTTGAAAGAGTAGAAGTTCTTAGAGGCCCTCAAAGTACTCTTTTTGGTAAAAATGCATCTGCAGGTGTTATAAATATTGTTACAAAAAAACCTTCTTTTGATAAATCAGGAATGATGTCACTTGGTCTTGGGAAATATAATTCTAAAATAGGAAAAATATATACAACAGGCCCTATTAATGAAACAACAGCATATAGTTTTAATGCTAATTTTAATAAAAGAGATGGAAGCTCAGATAACCCTGTAACAGGAAACTCAGTTAATAATAGAGATAGATTAGGCTTACGTGCAGAACTTTTATTTATTCCAAATGATGATCTATCTATAAGGGTAACTAGTGACTATGATGAATATGACGAAATTTGTTGTGCTGTTGGCAGTGCCAATTATGGTAATGCAAATTATGTAACTGCAGCTTTTGGAGGGCAAATTATTCCTAATAATCCTTATACTGAAAAGGCATTTTTTGATTTTGACCCTATATCTGATGGGGATAATTCCGGAATTTCAATTTATATAGAAAGAGATTTAGATACTATTCGTATAGAAAGCATTACTTCATCTAGAAAGAGTTATAACTTTGAACTTCAAGATGTAGATTTTGAATCAGTTGATCAAATCGATTCTAATAAACTTGTTAAAGATTTAGATGCAGTAACTCAAGAGGTCAGAATTTTTTCAAAGGATAATAAAAATATAAACTGGTTACTGGGTGCATATTATTATCAAGAAGATATGAAATATGACAATTCTATCTATTTTGGTTCATTATGGAGGGCTTATATTGATGCTCTTGCTCCAGGAGCTTTAGCTGGAGTAGCAGAAGCTTTTGGTATTCCAAACTCATTATTATTTGCAGAAGGCCAGGGTGTTAATGAAATTTCTACACAAGATAATACAACTAAATCAATATTTGCTCAGCTAGATATTAAACTTACTGATAAATTAAGTGCCATTGTTGGAGCAAGCTATATTGAAGATGAAAAATCTGTATCAATCTATCAGACCAATACTGATATTTTTTCTAACTTAGATTTTGTTGGAGCAGGTACCTTGGGTCTTATCGGAGCTGGTTTTACACCTGAAGAAGCTGCAGTTTTAGCAACTGATCCAGCTTTTAATCCTTTATTAGGCCTTCAAGGAATTCAATTTTTACCACAATTTGTAAATTTTCCAAATAGTGCTCAAGATGGAGAGAGCAATGATGATAATGTTGACTACACTTTTAAACTTGCTTACATATTAAATGATACAACATCTATGTATGGTGGAGTTTCAACAGGATACAAAGCCACTGCATGGAATATATCTAGAGATTCATTGCCTGATGCAACTGAAATTTCTGCTTTAGAACTGGCTGGATCCCCCGTTGGACCAAATACAGGTATTGGAAGAAGGTATGCTGATCCAGAAGAATCAGAGGTTTTTGAGATTGGTGCAAAAATAAGATTATCAACTGGATATCTTAATATTGCTTTATTTGATCAAAAGATTGAAGGATTTCAATCAAATACATTTATTGGAACTGGGTTTATACTTGCAAATGCTGGTTCACAATCAACTAAAGGATATGAGTTTGATTTAGTTATGTCGCCTACAGATAATATTGATCTTTCGGTTAGTGGATTATTTATGGATCCAATATATGATTCATTTCCAAACTCAAGCTCAGGTGATTTAACAGGAACCATGCCATCAAATGTCTCAGAAAATACTATCTCATCAACAATTACATGGAATTTTAATTTAAATAATTGGGATGGATATTTAAGACTAAGTCATTTATATGCAAGTCCAGCAAAAATGCTAGAAAATCCTGCATGGCAAGTAAGGATAGAGAATGCAGGAAATGGTGTGAAAACTCAAGACACATTGAATTTTTCAGCTGGTATCGAAAGGGATAATTTATCGATAACAATATGGGGTAAAAATATCAATGATGATGAGTATTTAATTTCTGCTTTCCCAGCTGTTGCCGATCCAACTTCTACAACATTCTTTGGATATCCTAATGCGTATTCATCTTATGGAGCCACATTAAATTATAGGTTTTAATTTTTAATTTTATTTAAATGAAGGGGTATTTGTGCCCCTTTATTAATTGGCGCGCCCGGGAAGATTCGAACTCCCGACCCCTTGGTTCGAAGCCAAGTACTCTATCCAGCTGAGCTACAGGCGCAGATGTGCAATTATAGATGTAATGCATATATTAATCACTCATTTATCATGTGATAGAATTGAGAGAACATTATGAGGGGGAATCATGATTACTAAACATAAGAAATTACTTTATCTTTTTTTGATATTATCGGGGCTTTATCTAGCTCTCTTGCTTATCATTGATTTTGATGTAAATGAAAAAAGACCTTTTTTAAATTTCTTTAAATCTATGCAGTCAGATAGTGCATTGGAGGTGGTTGATTTTTCGGTAGATAAAGAAAAATCTTCAAAAGTTAAGCCAAAACCAAACCCCGATCGCAACCCTTATTATGGTGATTTACATGTACACACAAAATACTCTTTCGATGCTTATGTCTTTGGTATAACAGCAACCCCAGATGATGCCTATAAGTACGCTAAAGGAGAGGGTATCAAGCATCCATTGGGTTATGAAATGAAGCTTCGTGAACCATTAGATTTTTACTCTGTAACTGATCATGGTTTCTACATGGGTATGATTCAAGCCTACGCAGATACATCAACTGACATTTCAAAAAATGATTTTGCTAAACCATTCCATAACCTAAATAGAAAAGATAATTTATCTGTAGAATCGGCTGGTGAAAGATCTGATTTATTTAGCACTATTGTTGGCGCAGTAATTACTCAACCATATCCAAGTTGGCATCCAAAAATTCTCAAAGCATGGCTTACAAAAAATACACAATTAGCATTAAAATCTTTTGATTATGATATTCATAAATCAGCATGGGCTGATATAGCTAGATCCGCTAATGAACACAATGACCCTGGTAACTTTACAACATTTATTGGATATGAATTTACGACATCTACCGATATTGAGGGTGGAAATCTTCATAGAAATGTCATTTTTAATTCTTCAGAGGCGTCCATAAGACCTTGGACAAGGGTTGATTCTCTAAATCCTGAGGATTTGTGGACATGGCAAGATTCTCTTCGTGAAAAGGGTATTGATACGGTTTCCATACCTCATAATAGTAATGGTTCCAATGGTCAAATGTTCGAGATGGAATCATTTTTAGGTAATGCAATTGATCAAGACTACGCTGATAAAAGAATGAGAAATGAGCCTCTGGTTGAAATTACACAAGTAAAAGGTACCTCTGACACGCACCCATTACTATCCCCTGATGATGATTGGGCTGATTTTGAAATAATGGATGTTCGTGTAGGTAGTAGACCCCCAACATACAGTAAGCCCTCCGGTGGTTATGTCAGAGAAGCATATTTAAATGGTTTAACCCTTGAGTTTACACAACAAGGCAACCCTTATAAGTTTGGATTAATTGGCTCTAGTGATACTCACACAGCCGCAGGTGCATATGATGAGTCAAACTATTGGTCTAAGGTAGGTTTGCTTGATGGTGATGCAGAAAACAGGGGATCTGTTCCATTGGCCGAAGAAAATAGAGAGAGGCTTGAGGAGTACATGGCCGCTTTTAATCAACCTCAGAGCACGCTTGCTCTTGATCAAGGTGATTATGCAAATACTGGCTTTACTCAATGGGGTGCATCTGGACTAGCAGTTGCTTGGGCTGAGGAAAATACCAGAGACTCTATTTTTAAAGCATTTAAAAGAAAAGAGACTTTTGCAACCACAGGCACTAGACTTGCTGTTAGATTTTTTGGTGGTTATGACTTGTCTTCAATAGATTTAAATTCAGACAACATGGTATCAGAAGCTTATAAAAATGGTGTAACCATGGGTGCAGACCTATTAAGCAATGGTGATAAAGTTCCAGAATTTATCGTATGGGCTCAAAAAGATAAGTACGGAGCTCCTCTCCAAAGAGTACAAATAATTAAAGGGTGGATGGATTCGATTAGTGGTAGACCAAACGAAAAAGTTTTTGATGTAGTTTGTTCTGATGGTAATGCTGTTGATCCAGTGACTCATAGATGTCCAGATAATGGTGCAAAAGTTAATATCAATGATTGTTCATTCTCTAAGAACCTAGGTTCATCTGAGTTAAAAACTCATTGGATAGATCCTGAGTTTGACTCATCAAATAAAGCTTTTTACTACGTTAGAGTTCTCGAGAACCCAACTTGCAGATGGAGCACATGGGACGCTGTTAAAAGAGGTTTTAAGCCAAGAGAAGATCTTCATGAAACAATTCAAGAGAGAGCATGGTCTTCTCCTATATGGTATATACCAGACCCATCTAATGTTGAGGTTATACCTCTAGGTGGCACTGTGAGATTAAGAAGTAGCACTTAACAGAAGTTACAAAATTGAAAAGAAGAATTTTATACTTTTTTTTAATTGGGCTTTTTATATATATAATTGATATAGGGTCTAATTATGATGAAAGTAAAGATATTTTTATCTCTGATCAAGAAATTATAAGTCTTGTAAATGCTTGGAAATCTCAAGTTGGTAGAGACCCAACCGATGACGAAATAGCAAGAATAATTAATAATCTAGTTAATGAGGAAATTCTCTATAGAGAAGCAATTGCTCTTGGTTTGGATAAAGAAGATAGAATTATTAAAAGAAGATTGGCTCAAAAAATTTCTTTCTTAAAACAAGAATCAGTTATTGATAAACCATCATACGAAGAGATATCTAGATTTTATGATCAAAATAAAGATAGTTACTATATTTCACCAACCTTTACTTTTACTCATCATTTTTTTACAAATGAAAACAACTCACTAGAAAGGTCAAATCAAGCAATATTAAATATTAAAAATAATAAAAATATTTCTTCTGATGTATTTTTTCTTGGAAAGAATTTTGCTGAAATCAATATGAAAGGCATAGAAAGTAATTTTGGAGTTGGTTTAGAGGTTGCGTTCAGTAATCCTGATTTAAATATTTGGACCGGACCATACAAATCTCCATTTGGCCACCATCTTCTTTTTATAACCAACGTCAAAGATGGATACTATCCTGATATTAAAAAAATATACAAAGAACTTGAGGTTGATTACATTCAACTCAAACGTGATGTAGCTGTTGATAACTTTATAAATAAAGTTAGGAGTGATTATTCAATATTAATCAATCCAGATTTAAAGATTTAATGTATAAGTTAATATTTCTATTTCTGAGCCTATCTGCTTTAGAGCTTAACGCTCATGAATTTAATCCTGCTCATTTAGTCATAACTGAATCCAACGATAATGATTTGAAATATAGCGCATCATGGATGTACCCAGTTAAAAACATAGGTAAGAGAGCTCAAGTAGAATTTCCTAACTCATGCATAACGGAATATTCAAATCCTTTTATTCAAGGAAAGTATATTATTGAGAATATTGATTTAGTTTGTAACGCTAGTCTCAAAGGATCTGTCATCGAAATAATACATCTAAGCGTTTTGACTGATGCATTAGTAACTATTAATTTTAAAGAAGATACCTTTGAGGGTTTGGTTACTGTTCAAAACAATAAAATAGAAATTCCATTAGTTGAGCAATATTACCCAATAGCATACTTATACCTTGGGGTTGGTCATTTATTTGATGGACTAGATCATATTTTATTTATATTTGGGTTATTATTTTGTATAAGGGGCCTAGTAAATATTATAAAAACCATTACTGCATTTACTGTTGCTCATAGTATCACCCTGGGTCTTTCTGTATATAACATCATTTACTTACCTCAAGGCACAATAGAGGCTCTTATAGCGCTTACAATAGTCTATTTAGCCACAGAAATTAATGATAGTGATAAACAACTCAAAACACCCTGGTTGATGGCTTTTAGCTTTGGTTTGCTTCATGGCCTAGGATTTGCTGGAGCATTGAGTGACATAGGTATTGCTAATGATCAAATGCTATTATCGTTGCTGTTTTTTAATGTTGGTATTGAACTAGCACAAATAGCACTTATACCAATTCCTCTAATATTAATTTATGTTGCTTCAAAGATTAATTTTGAGAATTATCTTCAAACAACAGCAAGTTTATTTATTGGTGGGATGGGTTTTTATTGGTTTATAGATCGTGTAATTGGTATTATTATCTAATAAATTCTGAATAGCTAAGAAAATGCTTAATTTTTCAAACACAAATGTTCTTCTTTGCGTTACCGGAGGTATTGCCGCATATAAATCTGCTGAAATTATTCGCTTGCTTAAAAAAGATGGAGCGGAAATAAGGGTTGTAATGACAGAATCAGCTAAGGAATTCATAACACCTTTAACCCTTCAAGCTGTTTCTGGAAATGAGATACATGATTCGTTACTAGATGTAAAAGCTGAATCTGCAATGGGTCATATTGAATTAGCTAAATGGGCAGATATTATTTTAATTGCACCATGTACTGCAGAGTCTTTAGCAAAGATAACTCATGGCAGGGCAGATGATCTAATGGGATCTGTAATTCTTGCTTCAAATGCAACTACATACATAGCACCTGCAATGAATACAAATATGTGGCTCGATAAGAGTACTCAAGAAAACTTTCAGACACTTGTATCCAGGGGTATGAGTTTTATTGGCCCAGATGAGGGTGAGCAAGCTTGTGGTGATGTTGGTCCAGGGAGACTTGTTGAACCTAAAAAAATAATAGAGTTAATTAAATCTGATTTGCATAAAGGCCCTTTATCTGGAAAAACTATAACTATTACTGCTGGTCCAACAAGAGAACAAATAGACCCTGTAAGGTATATATCAAATAATAGTTCTGGAAAAATGGGCTATGCTCTTGCAGAAGCAGCAACACTTCAAGGTGCAAACGTAAATCTAGTTAGTGGTCCTGTATCTTTAACAGCAAACAAAGAAATAAATTTATTTAAAATTAATTCTGCTGATGAGATGCTTGATAAGGTCTTTGAATGCATGAAATCTTCTGATGTTTTTATATCTTGTGCAGCGGTTGCTGATTATAAACCAACCAACTATTCAGATACCAAAATTAAAAAAGAAGACTCAGATATCCTTGAAATTAATCTTCAAAAAAATCATGACATCCTAAAAGAAGTTTCTAAACGATATGATTCTGTCTATATTGTTGGCTTTGCCGCAGAAACTTCCAATGTAAACGATAATGCAAGCAAAAAATTAAATTCAAAAAAACTAAATATGATAATTTCTAATGATGTCTCAGATAAGACTATAGGTTTTGACTCAGATGACAACGAGGTTCATGTGATCACAGAAAATGAAACTATTTTTCTTAAAAAAGATAAAAAAATTAAAATTGCTCGCGAAATATTAAATATAATCACTTTAAATATTAAATCTTAATTATGTCAGCTCAGTCAGATAAAAAACAAACTACGCTATCTTCATTAAAGAAGATGAAACGCCAAGGTAAAAAATTTACTTGCTTAACATCCTATGAATCTACATTAACATCAAAAATATGTGATGCAGGAGTAGATGTCGTTCTCGTTGGTGATAGTCTTGGTATGGTAATTCAAGGTCATGACAGCACATTGCCCGTTACAATGGATCAGTTAGTTTATCACTTAGAATGTGTTGTTAAAGGCAATAAAGGCGCGCATATAATGGCGGATATGCCATTTATGAGTTACGCAACTGATGATATGGGCCTCGAGAATGCTAAAAGGCTTATGCAAGCAGGAGCAAATTCAATAAAAATTGAAGGTGGTGATTGGATTTCAAGAATGGCATCTATGCTTGCAGATAGAGGAATTCCTGTTTGTGCTCATATGGGATTAACCCCTCAAGCTATAAATAGAATAGGTGGTAATTTTGTTCAAGGTAGAGATCCAGCAAAACACGAATTGATTATAAATGAAGCCAAATCACTAGAAGAGGCAGGGGCTTCTTTATTATTACTTGAATGCGTACCTGATGAATTAACAAAATTAATCATGAATGAAATATCAATTCCTGTAATTGGAATTGGTGCCGGATCATCAACTGATGGTCAAGTAATGGTTGTGCATGATTTACTTGGTATTTCATGCTTAGATAAGCTACCAAAATTTGTAAAAAACTTTATGGAAGATTCTTCATCAATTCAAGAAGCTTTAGCCAATTACGTTAAAGAAGTAAAATCTGGAAATTTCCCAGCAAAAGAACATACATTTTATTAGTATATATTGAAAATTATTACCGAATATCAAGAATTTATAAACTATAGAAATACTCTTAAGTCAATTTCTTTTGTGCCAACAATGGGAAACTTACATAAAGGCCATATGACTCTAATTGATAACGCAAAGTCCTATAATTCTCATGTAGCTGCCTCAATATTTATAAACCCTCTTCAATTTAATGATGCTAGTGACTTTAAAAATTATCCTAAATCGCTAGATGATGATATTGCTCTATTGTCTAAACATGGCTGTAATTCGGTATTTATTCCAAATTCTTCAATCCTCGAGGGCATTAAAGAACTAAAAGCACCTGATACTGCCCTATATCTTTGTGGAGTGAATAGACCAGGTCATTTTGATGGTGTATTAACTATTGTTAATAAATTATTTGAAATAACAAAACCAACCAGAGCATTTTTTGGAAAGAAAGACTTTCAACAATTAACTCTAATCAAGAATTTTGTTAAAGAAAAAAAGTTACCTATAGAAATTATAAGTGTTGATACTGTAAGAGAGTGGAATGGATTGGCAATGTCATCTAGAAATATTAGATTATCTGAATCTGATAGAGAAAAGGCTTCAAAACTTTATAAAACTCTTTCTTCTATTAAAGCTAATTCAAATAATTTATCTTATGAAATGATTAAGAGCTACAAAGATGATTTAACTCAACAAGGGTTCGATGTTGATTATTTATCAGTTTGTAATCCTAATAGTTTAAAGGATCTTGAAGATTTTAATTTAAAGCCAATATTAGTTGCTATTGCTGCATCCATAGGTGGGATTAGACTTATTGATAATATATTGATTGACTAGCTACATCCTTTAAATATTATAAATAATTACTTATACTTCGCTTTAATATGCTAAAAACATTACTTAAATCAAAGCTGCACCGTATCAACGTCACCCAAGTTGAGCTTGACTATGAAGGCTCATGCGCAGTAGATCAAGAGTTTTTAGATACTGCAGGTATGCAAGAATATGAAAGGGTGGATGTATATAATGTAACTAATGGAGAAAGATTCTCAACATATTTAATTCTTGCTGAGGCTGGCTCAAAAACTTTATCAGTTAATGGTGCAGCTGCTCATAAAGTTTCACTTGGTGATATTGTTATTATTTGTACCTACGGTGAATTTGACGAAGTTGAATCTAAAGAACATCAGCCAACTTTAGTCTACTTTGATAAAGATAATAATATAACCGGAGTAAAAAATTCTATTCCTGAGCAAAAACTTCATTCTGTTTAATTTGCTAAAATTTTTTTTAATCCTTGTACTTTCTGTACATTCTTATGCTGATACAAAATTAGTTATATTAGGCTCTGGAACTCCCAATCCAGATCCTGAGCGTTATGGGTCAGCCTATGCAGTGATCGCTAATGATCAAGCATATATAGTTGATTTTGGGCCAGGAGTTATTAGAAGAGCAGCAGAGATGTCTCCTGCTTGGGGTGGTTATATACCTCAGCTTCAGGTTAGTAAACTACAGTACGCATTTTTAACACATATTCATTCAGACCACTCAGGTGGATTAGCTGACTTAATTCTTACTCCTTGGGTTATGGGCAGAAATACTGAATTAAAGTTATTTGGTCCAAAGGGCTTAAAAAAAATGTCCAAAGGAATTCAAAACGCATATGAGTTAGATATTTTATATAGATTAAATGGAACTCAGCCAGCAAATCCTGTTGGTTATAAAACTATAGTAAAAGAAATTGATGAGGGAGTTATTTTTAAAGATGATAATGTAGAGGTCACTGCTTTTTATAATGATCATGGTGGCCTTAGAAATTCATTTGGTTTTGTATTTAAGACCAAAGATAAAAAAATACTTTTTTCAGGAGACACCTCACTAAGCAATAATTTAATTAAACATGGTAATGATCTTGATATTTTGGTCCATGAAGTTTACTCAAGTGAAGGATTTAAAACAAAGACAGATGATTGGAAAATTTATCATAAAGAACACCATACCTCTTCAATAGAATTGGGCTTAATAGCAAAAGACCTAAAACCTAAAAAACTTGTTGCTTCACATATACTATTTTGGGGTGCTTCAGAAGAATCTATATATAAAGATATAAGAAAGAGCTTTGAGGGTGAGATAATCATAGCTAATGATTTATTAGTTGTTGACTGATAAATAATGATTGACCATAAAGAACTCTACCTGTAACCTTCAGCCAACTCTTCATAAGGAAAATAATGAAATTTGATGATCTTGAATTGTCTGATCCAATATTAAGATCACTACAAAATCAAAAATACAAAGAACCAACACCTATACAAAGCAAGGTTATACCTGAAATAGCTAATGGTAAAGATGTTATGGCAGCTGCACAAACAGGGACAGGTAAAACAGCTGCTTTTGTTCTTCCTATTTTAAATAAACTAACCCATCCAAAAGAAAAATTTAAAGGCCATAGATTAAGAGCTCTTATTGTTACACCAACAAGAGAGCTAGCTATACAAGTTAGAGAAAATATTAATACTTATAGTAAATACTTAAGCATCAGATCAACAGCTGTTTATGGTGGAGCTAGAATACATAATCAGAGATTAAAGTTAAGAAAAGGCGTAGATATTCTTGTTGCGACTCCAGGTAGATTACTTGATTTACACAATCAGAAATCAGTAAATTTAAAAAATATTGAAATTTTTGTTTTAGATGAAGCAGATCAAATGCTTGATATGGGATTTATTCATGACATAAAAAAAATATGCAAATTAATACCTGATAAAAGACAAAATTTGATGTTTACAGCAACTTTTTCAAATAGCTTTAGATCGCTTGCAAAAGAAATGTCCAAAGAAGCTATTGAAATTTCTGTTACAACAGATGGCGCTACAGGAAAAAATATTAGCCACCATGTTCATCCTGTAGACAAATCAAGGAAGGCAGAGTTATTAATTGAATTAATAGAAGTTAATAATTGGGATCAAGCATTGGTTTTCACTAGAACAAAACACGGTGCTGATAGACTTCAAAAACAGCTTACCAGAGCTGATATTAGTACTAAAGCAATTCATGGAAATAAAACACAAAACAATAGACTAAAAGCATTAGAATCATTTAAAAATAATAAAATAAAAATTCTTGTAGCTACTGATGTGGCTGCTAGAGGATTAGATATTAAAAATTTGCCACAAGTAGTTAATTTTGATGTTCCAACCGGACCTAAAGATTATATACATAGGATTGGTAGAACTGGCAGGGGTGGTGAGAAAGGTCAGGCAATATCTTTAGTCAGTGCTGATGAAATTAAACTTCTAAATGATATTGAAAAACTATTAAAATATAAATTAAAAAGAATTGAGGTTGAGGGTTTTGAACCAACCCATGTAGTTCCCGATAATATTAAAAAACAAGGTAACAAAAAAAATCATAACAAAGGTGGTTTTAGAAGAAGGAAGAGATCAAGAAAAGGGTAAGTATAAATTGTTATGAAAGAAGGAATGAGCTTTGATTCAGTAATCCTTGGAGGTGGTGCGGGAGGCTTATTTTGCGCACTTACTGCAGCAAAAAGAGGTAGTAAAGTATTAGTTCTAGAGAGATCTAATAAGCTAGGAAAAAAAATACTTATGTCTGGTGGGGGTAAATGCAACTTCACAAATTATGATGTTTCAAATAATAACTTTCTTTCAGATAATATTCATTTTTGTAAGTCCGCATTATCTAAATATACACCTCAAGATTTTATTGACCTTGTAAAAAGTCATGCAATTGAATTTGAAGAAAAAAAACATGGGCAACTATTTTGCGTAAATTCAGCAAAAGACATAGTTGAAATGCTTAAAAGAGAATGTGATAAATATAAAGTCAGCATTATTACGCATGCAGAAACAGAAAAAGTTAAATTTGTAGATAATAAATATAATTTAGATATAACTGTTGATAACAAAATTGATAATCATTTTATGAGTGTTAAGGCTTCTAAATTGGTGGTTGCAACAGGAGCATTATCGGTTCCGACACTAGGTGGAAGTGCCTTTGGTTATCAGCTAGCCAAACAATTTGGATTAGAAATTATAAAAACTCGTGCTGGTTTAGTTCCTTTTATTTTTACTGATGTTTTAAAAGATACATGTATAAAGCTATCTGGGGTTTCACATTTTTGCAAAGTCTCTTGCAATAATAAATCTTTTACAGAAGATATTTTATTTACTCATCGTGGTTTAAGCGGACCTGCAATTCTTCAAATTTCAAACTATTGGAACGAAGGAGAGGCTATTAATATAAACCTTTTTCCTGATACTGACATTAAAAATTACATATTTGAACACAAGAAAAATACCCCAAAACAGAAACTTAAATCAATATTAAATAATATTATGTCAAAATCTTTGGTTGAGGAGCTCGCGTGCATTTTTTGGAATGATTATAAAGATATTAGTCTTGCTGAAATATCTAATCAAGTTATTGAAGATGTCTCAAATCAACTAACAAACTGGGTTTTGTTGCCTGCAACTACAGAAGGTTATAGAACTGCAGAGGTTACTCTTTGCGGCGTCAATACAAAGCATTTAAGTTCAAAAAATATGGAGGTAAAAAACCAAAAGGGCTTATATTTTATCGGAGAAGTTTTGGATGTCACTGGGCACTTAGGTGGCTTTAATTTTCAATGGGCATGGTCTTCGGCATATGCAGCTGGATGTGATATATAAATGCTCTCATTTAATTCTTTAGATCTTGTTTTAGGCGGAAATGAATTATTTGATAATATTTCTTTCACTATTCATCAAAATCAAAAAATTGGACTTGTAGGTGTTAATGGTTCAGGTAAAACAAGCTTATTTAAAATTATTACCAAACAAATAGAAGTTGATCCTAGTTGCTTTAGTCATTCTCCTGATTTAAGAATTTCGTATTTGGCACAAGAGGTTAAAAGCTCTGATAAAAAGGCTATTGATTATGTTATTTCTGGTGATTATGAGTTAGTGAAAATTATGGAACAAATCACGATTGCTGAAAAAAATGAGCAATTTGAATTAGTTGCATCACTTTATGAGCAATACTCAATTCTAGATGGATATAGTGCAAACTCAAAAGCACAAAAACTTATGAATGGTCTTGGTTTTAAAGAAACAGATTTTAATAAATCATTAAATGAGTTTTCCGGAGGATGGCGAGTTAGACTGAATTTAGCCAAAACCCTTATGCAACCATCTGATTTATTATTATTAGATGAGCCTACAAACCATTTAGATCTTGATGCTATTTTATGGCTTGCCAATTGGATTAAGCATTTTAAAGGAGCCCTTATTTTAATTTCCCATGACAGAGATTTTTTAGATGACTGTGTTTCTTTTATAGCTCACTTGGATGCGAGTAGAATTGATTTGTATAAAGGTAACTTTTCACAATTTGAAGTTTTGAGATCTATGAAACTAGCTGAGATCAAAAGTAATTATGAAAAACAGCAAAGAGAAATTGAACATATGAAAACCTTTATAACAAGATTTAAAGCAAAAGCTACAAAAGCAAAGCAAGCCCAAAGCCGAGTTAAATCTCTTGAAAGAATGAAATTGATTATTCCAGCCCATATCAAATCACCATTTAAGTTTTCAATAACCGCATCAGATAAAACATCCAATCCTTTGATGGTTTTTAAAGAAGCAGTTCTGGGATATACATCACCTGTTATAAGTAATCTTGAGCTATCAATATCCCCTGGTGATCGAATTGGTTTGTTGGGTTCAAATGGTGCAGGCAAATCAACCTTGATTAAGAGTATTGTTGGTGAATTATCAGTGCTAAAGGGAGAAAAGGAGATTGGAAAAAATACAAATATCGGCTATTTTTCCCAACATCAGGTTGATGATCTTGATTTAAGTATTTCTGCATTTGAGCACATACAAAAATTAGATATTACAAAAGACGAAAAGCAAATAAGAAATTATCTTGGTAGTTTTAATTTTAAGGGTGAAAAAGTTTCAGACAGAGTTAATTTATTTTCAGGTGGGGAAAAGGCGAGGCTTGCCTTTGCAATTATAGCTTATAAAAAGCCTAATTTATTAATCATGGATGAGCCTACAAATCATCTGGATATGGAAATGAGACATGCTTTGACAGTAGCTATTCAAAATTTTGAGGGCGCTATTTTATTGGTTTCTCATGATAGATATTTACTTAATAGCTCCGTGGACTTTTTTTACATAGTAAAGGATTCAAGTCTGAGCATATTTGATGGCGATCTTGAAGATTACAGAAATTATGTTTTAGATAAGATAAGCTTAAAAAAAATATCAAATAATCAAGAAAGGCATGCAACTCAGTCCAATGTTTTAAATGAAAAGAAAAGATCTCTTAAAAAAGAAATTAAACAATTAGAAAAGAGGTTGGAGAGACTTAATTTAAAATTAAAAGATGCTAATGAAGAACTAGCTGATCCAAGTCTGTATGAGGGAACTGTGCACGAGAACCTCCAAGATTTAATAAGAAATCAACACGAGTTAACTAATGAGATGAAAGAATCTGAAGCTTTATGGTTATATAAAGTTCAAGAGTTGGAAGAAATTTTATAGAAAATGGCGCGCCCGGAGAGATTCGAACTCCCGACCCCTTGGTTCGTAGCCAAGTACTCTATCCAGCTGAGCTACGGGCGCTTTTATTAAAGTTTGCGGGCCTCATCAGGAAGCATAACAGGAATACCATCTTTAATGGGATAGGCTAATCCAGCTTTCTGAGAAATAAGTTCATTTGTTTCCTCGTTGTAAACAAGATCAGATTTTGTAACAGGACAAACTAGAATATCTAATAGTTTTTTATCTAAAATAGCCATATTTTTGCAGTATACAACAGGATTAAATCACTTTATATATGGTATTGTAACCGAAATTGAAAACCCTTTAATCATGAACAATATAGAGCTTAAAGCATTAGAAGATTTTCCTTATGTTGAGCCTGGTGATGACCTTGCTAAAATTATTTTAAAATCTTTTAGAATAAACAATATCAACTTAGATGATGGTGATGTTGTTGTTGTAGCTCAAAAAATAATATCAAAATCAGAGAATAGATATATTGATTTAAATAAAATAACACCCTCTGAAAAAGCTATTACACTTGCTAAGGAGCTCAACAGAGATTCAAGCTTTATACAGGTAATTTTAAATGAATCTAATGAAATTGTTAGTACAGAAAAAAACGTAATTATTGTTGAACATAAACTTGGATTTATAAATATTAATGCTGGTATAGATAGATCTAATATTCCTCAAGATATTAATCAAGTTCTGCTCTTACCAAAAAACCCAACAATAAGTGCTAACAACCTCCGGTTAGCTTTAAGTGAAAAGTTTAAAAAACAAATAGCTGTAGTTATTACAGACTCAATGACAAGACCATATAGATCTGGAGTTACAAATTTTGCTCTTGCTAGTTCTAACCTTCAAAGTTTGATTGATCTATCAGGTGAAAAGGATATGTACGGTAATATACTTAAAAACACTGAAATAGCTGTTGCTGATGAAATTGCTGCCGCAAGTGGTTTGTTGATGGGGCAAGGATCGGATAAAAAACCAGTAGTAATAATCAAAGGTTTTAACAAGAATAAATACAAAGTTAATGATGCATTAGATTTGGTAGTGTCCAGAGAAGATGATTTGTATAGGTAAGATATAATATATTTATGAATCTTAGTTTGAACTTAAATAAAATAGCTCTTCTTAGAAATGCGAGAGGTGATAATTATCCAGATTTAGAAGAATACGCTTTGAGGGCAATTGAGCTAGGTGTAGACGGTTTGACACTGCATCCTAGACCAGATCAGAGACATGCAACTTGTGAAGATGTCTTAACTATTTCTAATATTTGCAAAGAAAAGAGTGTTGAATTTAATATCGAAGGTAATCCATTTTCTAAAGCAACCGATAATTATGATGGTTTCGTTGATCTTGTTAAGTTATCAAGTCCAGATCAGGTAACACTTGTTCCTGATGATCCAGATCAAATAACCTCAGATCATGGTTGGAATGTAGAATCTTGTAATGAGAGTTTGTCGTTAGTTATAAAAGAAATAATAAATTCCTCTCCAAAAGCTAGAATAAGTTTATTTATTGATAATATTCAAAATGACACAATTAACTTTGAAATACTTAATGCATGCATTAAGGTAGGCGCAAATACCATAGAAATTCACACAGGACCATTTTCAAAAGCTATTGCCAATTCTAATTTTTCCGTTGTAGATAATTTATTTACACTCGCTAAAAAAGCTAAAGAGCTAGGCTTAAATGTTAATGCGGGACATGATTTAAACCTTGATAATTTATCTTATTTAAGAAAAATGGATTTAATAGACGAAGTTTCAATAGGGCACGCAATTATAGTAGATGCCTTGAATTATGGTTTCGATGACACTATAAATAAATATATATCAGCTACTAAGGGATAAACATGGATATTAAACAAAAATTAATAGAACAAATAGAAGAAAACGAGATTCTAATTTATATGAAAGGTACGCCATATGAACCAAAATGTGGATTTTCAGCAAGAACAGTTCAATCGCTCATAGAATGCGATGCCAAATTTTCATATGTTGATGTATTAGAAAATAATGATGTAAGATCAACATTGCCTGCTGTATCAGATTGGCCAACTTTTCCACAAGTTTTTGTTAAAGGAGAGTTGATAGGCGGTGCTGATATTGTTACTCAGATGCATGAAACAGGTGAGTTAAAAAAATTATTAGATACTGTTGAAGGCTAACTCTGATATTTATTAACAATAGAACAAAAAACTTCAGCAGTTACATTAGAATCATATGCTGCTGAATGTGCTTCTTTTGAATCATAATCAATATTAAGTTCATCACATACTCTAGCCAATACAGTCTGATTGGTAGCTAAAGCACCAAGACTAACTGTATCTAATACTGAGAAGGGGTGGAAAGGCGATCTTTTAATATTATTTCTTTTAACCGCTTCATTTAAAAATGAGCTATCAAAATGAGCATTATGGCCCACTAAAATAGCTCTACTGCATTCATATTTAGTTCGAGCTTTATTGATGATTTTAAATAAGTTAGTTAATGCATCTTTTTCAGCGATAGCAGTTCTTAATGGGTGGTTAAGATTTATCTTTGTAAATTCAAGTGATTCTTTTTCAACAATTAGACCATCAAATGGTTCAATATGATATCTAATGGTTTCACCAACAATGAGCTGATTGTTTTGTTCCTCAATCAATGTAATTGCTATCTCAAGAATTGCATTTTTAATTGGATCAAATCCCCCAGTTTCAAGATCTATTACAACAGGGAGATATTTTCTGAACCTATCTTTAAGTTTCATTTTTCTCTTTCAAAAATATTTCAACTTGATTTCTTTTGAATTTATGTAATTTTTTTAGATCACTAGAAAGTATATGATCCTGCATATCTTCGATTGCTTTATTCTTATCAATACCTCTGTTTGTAATTTTTAAATTAATCTCTGAGCTTATATCCTTATTAATATTAGTATTGTTTTTCAATTTAGCTCTTTTCTTATTTGGTTTTATTGATTTATTTAAATCAAAGTAAAATTGAGATTTATCTCTAATTTTTTTAATATCTTCATCTGGTATATCTACCAAATCAATACAGTCTACCGGGCAGGGGTCTATGCAAAGTTCACAACCAGTGCATATATCTGTAATTACAGAATGCATGAGATTAGTTGCACCAACTATTGCGTCAACAGGACAAGCCCCAATACATTTTTTACAACCTATGCAATCTTCCTCTCTAATAACAGCAAGTTTATTTTTTATTATTGGTCCATAATTTTCATCAACATTATCAAAACTCTTATCTAAAATTTTATTTAGCTGGTCTAGAGTGTCAGAGCCTCCTGGAACACATCTATCATGCGGTACCCCCTCAGCTATCTGTTCTGCATATTGATAGCAACCAGGTGTGTCACATCTTCCGCACTGAATTTGCGGAAGTGATGAATGTATTTTTTTTATTAATTCCAAGGTTATTTATCAAGAACTCCTAATTTCTTTTGTAATTTTGAGTTTGAGGTTGTGTAGCCAAATGGAACTCTTTCTCCCGGATGAATTCTTTTATATGCCTCTTGAACTGCAAGAGTTGTTTCATGAAAACCTGAAAGAATAAGATCAAGCTTCCCAGGGTAATCATTAATATCACCAACAGCAAAAATACCATTTTTAGATGTTTGAAAATTTTCAGTATTTACAGATATTTTTTTACCATTTAAGTCTAGATTCCATTCAAGTATAGGACCAAGTTTTTTATTTAAACCAAATAAAAATAATAGCTCATCAGCTTCAAAAGTTAATATTTCTTTAGTATCAAAGTTTTTAAGTGAAACTGAATCTACTTTATCTGAACCGATAATTTCCTCAATGATATGAGGTGTGTGTAGTTTAACTATATTGTTTTTTACTAGTTCTCTCATCATTTCTTCAGAATGTAATGCACCTCTAAACGCATCTCTTCTATGAACAAGATTTACTTCTTTTGATATTTTTGAAAGCTCAATTGTCCAATCTAGTGCTGAGTCTCCACCACCAAAAATGAAGACTTTTTTATCTGCATAAGTTTCTTTAGAGCGAACGGCATAGGTAACACCTTTGTCTTTAAACTTATCTGGTTCTTGTATATTGGGAGGCCTTCTTGGTTCGAATGAACCAGCACCAGCAGCTATAAAGACATTCTTTGTAATAAATGTATTATTATCATTTGTTGTTACAGACCAAAATTTTTCACTGTGGTGATCTATTTCTTTTAGCTCTTCGACTCTTTGATTAAGAAAAACCTCATAATTAAAAGGTTTAATTTGCTCCAATAAAGCATCTACATGCTCTTGAGCAGTTTGAAAGGGTACTCCTGGTATGTCGTAAATAGGTTTTTCGGGATATAACTCTGCACATTGGCCTCCAACTTTATCTAAGTTGTCAATGAGTACACAATTTAATCCAAGTAAACCAGCTTCAAAAACCGTAAACAAGCCAACAGGACCAGCACCAACAACTACAATATCTATCTTTTTATTCATTCTATTTCACCCTTTGGCCCTCATCTGCTCCTGAGTCAGGTGATATAAGGTATATTCCGCCTTCCTCATCAGATGATGCTAAAACCATTCCTTCTGAAAGGCCAAATTTCATTTGTCGAGGAGCTAGATTAGATACAAGTATCACCAACTTGCCATTTAAATCATTAGGATCATAGGCGCTTTTAATTCCTGCAAAAACTTGACGATTTCCAAGATCACCAACGCTAAGCTTTAACTTCAAAAGTTTATCAGCACCCTCTACATTAGAGGCTTCTATAATTTTAGCTACTCTCAAATCAATATCTGCAAATTGATTTATATTAATTGTATTCTGATCTTCCATTTTATCTTCCTTAGGTAATTTGATTTTATCCAATCTATTTAAAATAGGCTTGTAATCGTTTATATCCTTATTTAATTTTTTTCCAATATCATCAAAGTTATTTTTATCAGTATTTAAAAAATCAAAAGCTTCTTTTGTAATATTTGGAATAATAGGATTTAGATATATGCTCAGATAATAAAAAGCATTTAAAGCTACAGATGAAATATCTACTGATTCATTTAATTCTTTCTTCCATGGAGTGTTTTCGTTAATGTACTTATTAGTATCATCAGCCATTTCCATTATCAATTTTATAGCTTTTGAAAACTCTCTTGATTCAAAATAATCGAGAATATTTTCTTTATTAGATATTATTTTATCAAGCAGAGGTGAATTAACTTCATCTATTAACTTATTATCATTTTTCTTTATAAATGAAGAACATCTGCTCGCAATATTTAAATATTTTCCAACTAAATCAGAGTTTATTTTTTGAACATAATCATCTAGATTTAGATCAAGATCTTCAACTTTATTATTCAGTTTTGAGGCAAAATAATATCTAAGAGTTTCAGGATCACATATTTCAGCAAATTCTTTTGCCATAATTCCAGTTCCCTTGGATTTAGACATCTTCTCGCCATTAAGTGTTAAGAATCCATGCACATGAATTCCTGTAGGAAGTTTGTAGTCTGAGCTATGTAAAAGGGCTGGCCAAAATAAACCATGAAAATATGAGATATCTTTTCCAATAAAATGATGAATCTCATATTCAGAATCTTTACCCCATAAAGTTTCTATTGAAATATTATTCTCATTTGACCAATTTTTAGCAGATGCTATATAACCTATTGGAGCATCTAGCCAAACATAAAAATATTTATCTTTTTCACCAGGTATTTCAAATCCAAAATAGGGTGCATCTCTTGAAATATCCCATTTTTTTAGATCGTCATTCAACCATTCATTAAGTTTATTAACTATTGGTTCTTGAAGAATTGCATCTTGAAGGAAACTATCCAATGATTCCCTTTTTTTTGGTAGATCGAAGAATATATGTTCCGTTTCTTTGATAACGGGGGCTGTTCCAGATATCGTAGATATAGGATTTATTAAATCTTCAACACTATATACTGCATTACATACGCCGCACCCATCACCATATTGATCTTCAGCTCCACATTTTGGACATGTTCCTTTTATAAATCTATCTGATAAAAACATCTCTTCTTTAGTATCAAAAAGCTGATTTATGTATTGCTTTGAAATAAGATCATTAGCTACAGCAGAACTATATATATCCTCTGATATAGACTTATTTTCATCAGAATGAGTTGAATGAAAATTTGTAAAATCTATGTTGTACAGTTTATAAGTATCTTGATGGTCTTTTTGAACTTTTTTTATTAGTTCTTCGGGAGTGATATTTAACTCTTTTGCTTTCAGCATCACTGGTGTTCCATGTGTGTCATCTGCGCAAAAATATAAGCACTCGTTGTTATTTTGATTTTGATAGCGAACCCAGATATCTGTTTGAACAGCTTCTAAGATATGCCCTAGATGTAAAGAAGAATTTGCATAAGGCAAAGCCATAGTAACTATAAGCTTTCTATTGTTTTTTTTGGGCGCATTCATATATAAGATGTATTATATGTGAATTAATTTAAAATA
Source organism: uncultured Gammaproteobacteria bacterium (assembly GCA_964417685.1). Lineage (GTDB taxonomy): Bacteria > Pseudomonadota > Gammaproteobacteria > Magnimaribacterales > D2472 > CAJQGY01. The sequence goes on from CAYQIT010000001.1 coordinate 49,937, forward strand.
TATGTCCGTAAAAAAAATAATAGCCATTGCTTCAGCAAAAGGTGGTGTAGGTAAGAGTTCTATAACTGCTTTATTGGCTGCAAATTTATCTAAAAATTTAAAAATTGGTATCTTAGATGCTGACATTTATGGTCCAAATCAACATATCTTATTTGATGTTGAAAATAACAAGCCTGAAGTTACAGATATCAATGGGTCTAAAAAATTTATACCTGTAACAGCTCAGAATAATATAAAAATTAACTCGATGGGCTTCATTTTAGATGATGAAAAAGCTGCAATATGGAGAGGTCCAATGCTTAGCGGAGCAATAAAACAATTAATGGATTCAACAATATGGGATGATCTAGATATTTTATTTGTAGATATGCCTCCAGGTACAGGCGATGCTTATTTAACTGTATCTTCTGAGATCAAACCTGATCATGCAATATTAATAACAACACCAAATAAATTAGCTATTCACGATACTTTAAAATCTTTATCAACTTTCTCTAAGCTTAAAACTAATGTCCTCGGTTTTATAGAAAATAATTTATTTCAAACAAATGTTAAACAATCATATCCAGATTTAACATCAAATGATATTAAGTTTATGGGGTCTTTAAGTTTTGATAATTCAATTCATAATTTTGATTTTTTCAGATCTAATGAAGAGATTAACCATATAACAACATACCTTTTAGAATTATTAAATGAATCTAACTAAACATATTTTAATATTAATATTTTCAATAAATATTTACAGTGAAATCAATGATCCATTTGAAGAGTTAAATAGAACATCTTTTCAAATAAATGAAACAGTTGATAGTGTTATTTTAAAACCTATAGCAGTAACATATTCCAAAGCACCAACACCCATGAAATATGGAATTACAAACTTTTTTAGAAATCTAAAAGAGGTAGATAATACTGTTAATCAATTACTACAAGGTAAACCTAAACTTGCACTAAATGATTTAAGTCGTTTTGTTATAAATACAACAATAGGACTAGGTGGCCTAATAGATGTTGCTTCAAACATGGGATTAGATAGACATGATGAAGATTTTGGTCAGACGCTTGGTGTATGGGGTATACCATCAGGTCCGTATCTAATGATTCCAATGTTAGGGCCTTCATCCACGAGGGACTTATTAAGTAGACCTATTTCATCATTTTTAGGTGGTACCTTTCATATGGATGATAGCAATGTTCGTATTAGTTTGACCGCACTAGATGCTATTGAAACAAGAGAGAGATTATTAGATGTTGAAAGCCTTTTGTCTGGAGATAAATATAATTTTGTGAGAGATTCATATTCGCAATCGAGAGAATATGAAATTAAGGATGGATTTGATATTGAAGATGATTTTATTGATGATATGGATGATTTTCTAATTGATTAAAAGATCTCTTAAATCTGTATGATAGGGAGAAATATCTTTTACTTTAATAGCCTCTAATACTAGCCTTCTAAACGTTTTAGCGTGCTTGTCACCTTTTGATAATCCAAACATATGCTTTAGCATTCTTGAGAGCTCATATCCTTGAGATTCCTTAGATTGCATATATGCAACATACTCATCAAATATATCAACTTTTGAAAATTCTCTTTCATTTTTACCGAATATCTCTTTGTCAAAATCAGCAAGCATAAAGGGATTATCATAAGCAGCTCTTCCAATCATGACGCCATCAATTTTTTCAAGGTGATTTTTTGTCTCATTTAAGTTTTTTATACCACCATTTATAACAATATTTAATTCAGGATTTTCTTCCTTCAATCTATACACATAGTCATACTTTAACGGAGGTATCATTCTATTTTGTCTTGGACTTAAGCCATTCAAGATAGCGTTTCTGGCATGGATAATAAAATCACTTATTCCTGCTTTCTTAACTTTATTTACAAAGCTTTCAAAAAATTCAAATGTATCATTATCATCAACACCAAGTCTGCATTTAATAGTTACTGGTATATTAACTGCATTCTGCATCTCACTTAAACAATTTGCAACATGATCTGGTTCCAACATCAGACTAGCTCCAAATTTACCTTTTTGAACTCTATCTGATGGGCATCCGACATTTAAATTAATTTCATCATAACCAAATGATTCGCAGATTTTTGATGATTCAATTAGGTCTTTGATATCTGACCCACCTAGTTGAACTGCTACCGGGTGTTCCTCAATATTGTATTCAAGTTGATTCAAGCACTTGCCATAGACTATTGCACCTGTTGTGATCATCTCTGTATATAAATAAATATTCTTAGATATCAGTCTTAATAAAAATCTATCATGCATGTCTGTATATTGCATCATGGGCGCAACACATGCTTTGTGGGTTAAAGCAAATGCCATTAAATAAAATAAATAATCGATAGAAACCCAACAATACTTAAAACAATTGTATAGGGTAAAGCCATTAAAACCATTCTCATGTACGATAAATTAATTAATGGTGCAAGAGATGATGTTAATAGGAATAAAAATGCAGCTTGTCCATTTGGCGTGGCTATACTTGGGATATTTGTTCCTGTATTAATTGCTACAGCCAGTTTATTAAATTGATCTAATGTTATAGCATTTGTATCTAAAGCTGTTTTAACTTCATTTATATAAATTGTTGCAACAAAAACATTGTCACTGATTGCAGACAAGACACCATTAACAACAAAGAAAAGCGATGGTTGTACAGATACATCTTGCATCAAAACAAAAGATATTAATGGAGCAAATAATAATTGATCATTAATAACACTAACAATAGCAAAAAATACTGCTAATAATGCTGTGAAAGGCAAGGCTTCATGGAAAGCTTCACCTAGATCATGTTCTTCGGTAATTCCTTTAAAAGAAGTTAGAAGAATAATAACTCCAAGGCCTATTAGACCAACTGCAGCAACATGAAGAGCAAGAGCAATTACTAACAGAATTGCGACTATTGATTCAACAACCAGTTGAGCTTTTTGATTAAGGGTAGTATTTTCCGCATCATGAATTGCAAAGTCATTAAAGATATTTCTTACGGAAATAGGCATTTGATTGCCAAACCCCGCAATTGAAAATCTTTCTACCAAATAGCATGTTAAAAGACCTGCAACAAAAACAGGCATTGTTACTGGTGCCATTCTTAAAAAGAATTCTACAAATTGCCAACCAGCAGTATTTGCAATTAATAGGTTTTGAGGCTCACCAACAATAGTACACACTCCACCCAATGCCGTACCAACTGCACCATGCATAACTAAATCTCTTAAAAAAGCCTTAAAACTTTCAAGATCTTCTAGACCAACATCAGTTAAGTTTGAATCGTTTAGATGATTGTGCTCATCATTAAAGTTTTTTCCAGATGCTACTATGTGGTAAATTCTGTAGAAACCTATTGTTACACCAATAAGAACAGCAGTAACAGTTAAAGCATCCAGAAATGCAGAAAGAACTGCAGCTGAAAAACAAAATAGTAGAGATAATAATTTCTTTGATTCAACTTTAAGTAAAAGCTTTGTGAATATGGTTAGCATCAGATTTTTCATAAAGAAAATACCTGCTACCATAAATATTAATAGCAATATAACTTCTAAGTTATGCTCAATCTCATACAGAACATGATAGGGAGTCGTTAACCCTAGAGCCAATGCTTGAATTGCTAGAAGCCCACCAGGTTGAAGGGGATAACACTTCAAAGCTAATGCTAGAGTAAAAATAAATTCAAGTAAAAATATCCAACCAACAATAAAACCACCATTTAAACCCAGCTGGTTACAGAATAAATAAATTATTGGATTAAAAATAAGGAAACCTAATATGGTAGACTTGTACCACTTTGGTGAGTTTCCAAGAAACATTCTCTTCAATTCATTTAACATAGAAACATATTTATTTAATTTATTATGCATTTTAAAAGATTTTTAGATTTTAAAACCAACAATTTGAATAAAAAATTGATTATTTTTAAAAATAACAAAATCATTTTTGATGCAGATACTAATAATTTTATTCTTGATTATGCTTATCTAAGTATTGATATTGACAGCTCTTTTTATGTTGGCATTGGAGAGGACGATAATACTCTTTACTATGCAGTTGATGTTACTAATTCTAATTTTTCATTAAGTGATCAAGGTTATACATCATTAATTGAAATTGATATAAGAAGTATTTTAGTTAAATCATCTGCTGAAGAGATTGCATTGGTGGGTAGGGCCCAGCATCTACTAGATTGGTATAAAAATTCTCAATATTGTGGTGCATGTGGTGGTAAAAATTTGTATTCGGATAAAGAGGGTGCCTTTTACTGCTCTTGTTCTAAAAATATGTTGTACCCAAAAATATCACCCTGTGTAATAGGGATCATTTTAAATGGAGATGATATTTTATTAGCACGAAATAAACTTTTTCCAGATGGTATGTTCAGTGCAATAGCAGGCTTTGTTGAAGCCTCTGAAACACTTGAGCAAACTTTCGAGAGAGAGATATATGAAGAAGTAGGGCTAAAGGTAAAGAATATAAATTATTTCGGTAGTCAGCCATGGCCTTTTCCAAATCAGCTAATGATTGCATTTACTTGTGAATATGAATCAGGCGAAATCAATGTTGACGGAGAAGAGATAGTTGAGGCCTCATGGTTTAATTCTAGCAATATGCCAAATATACCACCTACATCTTCTATATCAGGACAACTAATTAATTCTTATCTCGAGGGTCATTTGAAGCCCTAGTAGGGATTTTTCTTTTTGGTTTTGATTCGACTTTGATCTCTTGAATAAGAGGTTTTTTCTTAACCGGTTGAGTATCTTTAGGCTCTATTTTTTTTGTCTGTTCTGTCTTTTTGGTATCCTTTTTAACTTTCTTTGATTCATTTTTATTTTTTACTTTTTCTGAATCATTTTTTGGTTTATCTGTTTTAGGCAGTTTTTTTGATTGTTGAGATTTCGTTTGATTATTGTCTTTAGGTTTTTTATTAGCTGTCTTATTCTTATCTGGAGCACTCTTAGAATTAGGTTTTTTTTGTACTTGTTTCCTTTTTGTATTAGAAGTATTTTTATTAGGCGACTTTCTCTTTTGTTGAGGTTTTCTTCTAGTATTTTTTTTAGTTTTAGTCGGTTCTTTCTTTTCTTCAGCTTCCAATCCAGCAATGCTTTTGATCCAACTAACAAGTCCCTCTTTTTTCTTTTTAGGCATCTTGGGTGGTTTAATGCCATCTACCAAAGGTTTCATTGAATTAGATTTATTTTTATCATCTCTCCAATCTGTGTCAGGTTCAGGACTATTTGGAGTTAGCTTGTAAGAATCAATCTTCTTCACATCACTAGCTTTTATTCTAGAGACTTTATAATAAGGACGAGCTTTATATGGATCTGCCACAATAATTACTCTTATATTGTTTGCTTTTTCAATACGTATAATGTCGTTACGTTTTTCATTTAATAAATAGCTAGCTACGTCTGATGGAACAAAAACTTGAATTTCAGCAGTGTTATCCTTAGCAGAGTCTTCGCCAATGATTCTAAGAATTGATTGTCCTAATGATCGTGGGCCCCTTACAAGAACATGTTCAATATCATACGACTCATTTAATGATGGTCTTAATCTTTGCCTTGAAACCTCTAAGAGGCCAAACCTTGAAATGCTAGATATCTGCACCCTTGCTCTGTCAGTGTATACAGCTTTTCTAAATGCTGACTCAACTTTTTCTTGATGTTTTGTATCCATCATATCAATAAAGTCAATAACAACTAAACCACCAACATCTCTCAGTCTTAATTGTCTAGCTACTTCCTTTGCTGCTTCTAAATTTGTTTTATATGCAGTATCTTCGATATCTTTACCTTTTGTTGATCTGGCTGAATTAACATCAATAGCTGTCATCGCCTCAGTTGGATCAATAACTATAGATCCTCCTGAAGTTAATGAAATTTCTCTCTGAAAAGCTAATTCAATTTGAGATTCAATTTGATACCTATTAAATAATGGTATCTCCTCATCATAGTATTTAACTTTATGAGCGTGATCTGGCAATACAGCACTTATGAACTCAAATGCTTCATCAAAGGTTGGCTTGTCATCTATAAGAATTTCTTCAATATCTTCTTTAAAGTAATCTTTAACCACTCTAACAATTAACTTGTCATCTCTAAATATAAGAGATGGACTAGGAGCATTGGCAAATGTTTTAGATATTTCATCCCATAAAGCAAGCAGGTATGACAAATCAAGAGCAAGTTCTTCTGAGGTTCTGCCTAAACCATTGGTTCGAACTATTGCACTCATATCTTCAGGTATATCTAGATTAGATAATGCTTTCTTAATCTGATCCCTTTCTTCACCACTAATTCTTCTTGAAATACCACCTGACCTAGATGAGTTAGGTATTAAAACCAAGAAACGTCCTGCAAGACCAATTTGAGTTGTTAAGGCAGCACCTTTAGTACCTCTTTCTTCTTTTGTTACTTGAACAATAATTTCTTGTCCTTCTTTTAAAGTGCATTGAGTTTTGCCATTAGAATTTTTTTCAAAGAAATCACTTGAGAGATCTTTTAATGGTAGGAACCCATGTCTTTCTGATCCAAAATTAACAAATGCTGCATCAAGACTAGTCTCAATTCTTGAAACCGTTGCTTTAAATATACTACCTTTTAGAAGAACTCTATCAGGTGATTCAGTGTCTAAATCATAAAGTTTAGCTCCATCAACAAGAGCGACTCTTAGCTCATCTCCATATGATGAGTTAATCAAAATTCTTTTCATTATATTCTCCCTATCTATAGGAAGATAAATCAGCAGTGAGCTTAAGCTCGGACTTAATAAGTCTTATTTCTATATTGCTTATTAAGTAATGCCTATAAATTAGGCATAAAAAAAACTGTTGTAATTATCTTTTTAATTAATAATATAACCAGACTATCTAGTTATTTAGTTTCATATCGTATAGATTTGTTTAATGAGTGTCAAAAAAATTGTAGTTGATGAGGATAGCTCCAAGAGAAGGCTTGATAATTATTTATTAACACTTTTATTTGATTTGCCTAAATCAAAAGTATATAGCATGGTCAGAAAAGGGGAGGTAAGAATAAACTCTGGGAGGGTCAAACCTAGTACTAAAATTAATGTTGGAGATGAAATTAGACTACCTCCTTATATAAATATTCCAAAAAAAGATGAAGTTCGAATACCAGATAATCTAAAAAAAACTATTTCTCAAGCTATTATCTATGAAGATAAAAATTACATCATCATAAATAAGCCAACTGGAATAGCTGTCCATGGCGGAACTGATAATAAATTTGGTTTAATAACTATTATGAGGGATATGTTCAGCGAAAAGATTGATCTATGTCATAGAATTGATAAAGAAACTTCAGGGTGCTTAGTATTTTCATTAAATAAAAAATCAACCAAACATTTCAACTATTTGCTTCAATCAAGAAAAGTAACTAAAAAATATAAAGCCATACTCAAGGGAGCGATTTCAAAGGATATTTTCATTAATAATTATATTGGTGATGAGCCTCAATTAGCTATTTCAAAATTTAATATTATTAACTCTTCTAAAAATGCTTCATATGTTGATATTGAAATTACCACTGGACGAACACACCAAATAAGAATCCATTCCAATGAAATAGGGCATCCTGTAATAAATGATTCTAAGTATGGTGATTGGAAATTCAATAGATCCATCAAAAACTTTGGAAAAAGAATGGCGTTGCATGCACATACGATGGAATTTACTGATCAGCTTGGAAAACAAATTAAAGTTGTTGCAAAATTAGACAAAGATTTTAATGATCTTTTAAAATTATTAAATTAAAAAAAGATACCAAATGATATTCAAATTTGATAGGATACGTTTTTTTTAATAGGGTTAATTATGGCAGTTCAAAAAAGTAAGAAAACTAGATCAAGAATTGGGATGAGAAGATCTCATGATGCACTAAAAAATTCAACACTTTCTACTGACCCAGTATCAGGTGAAAGACACCTAAGACACCAAATGACTAAAGATGGTTTCTATAAAGGCAGACTCATCAAAGATCTCAGAAAGCCTGAAAAGGATGTCGAAGAAGAAAACCTTAGTTAATAATGTCTAAACATATCAGCGTTGTCTTTCCAGGACAAGGCTCTCAGTCTCATGGTATGACTGAAACATTCACACCTGATGAGTTCTATAACCTAGGTTATAAAAATCCATTTGATTTTGATTTGCTAGATATCATTAATAATGATGAGGAAAAGCTTAATAAAAGCTACTACACGCAACCAGCACTTGTGCTTACATCATTACTTTATTATCAAAGATTAAAAAATATTTTACCCAATCAACCTAATATTCTTGCAGGACATTCTCTTGGTGAATATTCAGCTTTAGTTGCATCAAATGCTATAGACCTTCATTCTGCTTTAAAGCTTGTATATAAGAGGGGTAAATTTATGGCAGAATCAAAAAATGGTTCTATGATGGCTGTAATGGGAGCTACCCTAGAAAATATATTAAATGTTTGTGATCAAATAAATGAAGATGAGAATGAAAATATATCAGCAGCAAACTTAAACTCACCAAATCAAATTGTATTAGGCGGATTAGAATCTTCTATTAATATTGCAGCAATAAAACTAAAAGAATTAGGTGCTAAAAGATGTATTAAGCTTAAAGTAGCAACAGCTTCACATTGTAAATTATTAGGTGATGCATCTAAGAAATTAGAGAATGAATTAAATTTAATAGAATTTATAGAACCTGAGATTGATGTTATTCAAAATATAAATGCAATAATTTCCTCAGATATCACCAAAATTAAACAGAATCTTGTCAATCAGCTCACAAATCCAGTTCAATGGATTGATACAATGAAACAAATTAATCATCATAAAGGTATTATTATTGAATGTGGTCCCGGAAAGATTTTATCAGGATTAGCTAAAGCAAATGGATGTGAGAATATCTTAACAATGTCCTCAGCAACATTTGAAGAAGATTTAAGGAACATGTTATGAAAAATGTATTTATTACAGGTGCTTCTAGAGGAATAGGAGAATCTATCGCTTATTATTTTGCAGAAAAAGGTTTTAATGTTGTTGGAACTGCAAGATCAGAATTTAATTTTAAAAATGATAATTTTATCGGAAATTTATATCCTGTTCAGCTTGATGTAACGGATAGGCAATCAATGAAATCAGTATATTCGGTTCTCAAAGATAAAGACTTGTTACCAAACATTCTTATAAATAATGCTGGCATAACTTCTGATCAGATTTTTATGAGAATGAAAGATGATGATTGGGATAATGTTATCGATATAAATCTTACAGGGACATTTAATATAACAAAGCTATTTATTAAAGATATGGTAAAAAATAGATATGGAAAAATTATCAACATATCTTCAGTATCAGGTTTGATGGGAAATCCTGGTCAAGTTAATTATTCTTCTTCTAAAGCTGCTTTAGGCGGATTTACAAAGTCACTTGCAAAAGAGTTGGGTTCAAGAAATATTAATGTTAATTCAATTGCACCAGGCTTTATTGATACTGATATGACAGATTTTTTAGATCATGAAGCAAAAGAATTATTAAAAAAAGATATTCCTTTAAATAGACTTGGCAATACTGATGATATTTCAGAGTTAGCTTTCTTTCTAGCCTCTGATCAAGCCGAATATATAACCGGTCAAACCATATCTGTAGATGGTGGTTTATTTATGCATTAAAAAAATGCATCTTCAAAATAAAACATGTAAAATAAGCATCTTTTTATCATGGGAGATAATATGAGCGTTGAAGATAGAGTTAAAAAAATTGTAAGTGATCAGCTTGGAACTTCTTTAGAAGAGGTAAATAGTGATTCTTCATTTGTTGATGATCTTGGAGCAGATTCTCTTGATACAGTTGAGCTTGTAATGGCTTTAGAAGAAGAGTTTGATCTTGAAATTGCAGACGAAGATGCTGAAAAGATATCAACAGTTAATGAGGCAGTAGACTACATTAATTCCAATTCATAAAGCATAGTGAAGCTACAAAGAAGAGTTGTAGTTACAGGTTTGGGCATTGTTTCGCCCATTGGAAATAACATTGATGATGCCTGGGATGCTTGTACTAATGGTATCTCAGGTATCACTTTCAATGAAACAGACATTCCAGATTCACCAGTAAATATTGGTGGAAGAATAAAAGATCTAGATCTCAAAGATTATTTAGACATTAAGGAAATTAGACGCCTTGATCCATTTATCCAATATTCATTAATATCATCTTCGCAGGCAATTAAAGATGCTGGAATAGACGAATCTATTAATCATAATAGAATTGGTGTTAATTTTGGTTCTGGTATTGGTGGTATATCTAATATCGAAAAAAATTATGAACTATTAAAAACTTCTGGCTATAAAAAAATATCACCTTTTTTTGTACCTGGTTCTATTGTAAATATGACTTCGGGATTTATATCAATCAAACATGGTTTCAAAGGGCCTTCCATGAGTACCGTCACAGCATGTTCAGCTGCAAGTCATTCGATTGGCATGTCTGCAAGATCTATTGCTTATGGTGATGCTGATTTAATGATTGCAGGTGGCTCCGAAATGTCTAGTACACCATTAGGAATAGGGGGGTTTATTGCTGCAAGAGCATTATCAGAATCAAATGATCCAACAAGTGCTAGTAAACCATGGGATAAAAATAGAGATGGTTTCGTATTAGCAGATGGTTCTGCTGCTTTAGTCCTCGAAGAGTATCAACATGCAAAGACAAGAAATGCTAACATTTACGGTGAAATAATTGGTTTTGGTATGAGTTCTGATGCCTATCATATGACAGCTCCTCCAGAGGATGGTTCAGGAGCTGCTGCTGCAATGAAGGCTGCTATAGAGGATTGTTCTGATAAGTTGAAACAGATCGACTATATAAACGCTCATGGTACCTCAACTCCTTTAGGTGATTTAGCTGAGTCAAATGCGATTAAGAGTATTTTTAATGCAAATGTTCCTCTAATTAGCTCAACAAAATCAATGACAGGACATACTTTGGGAGCTGCTGGTGCAATTGAATCTGTATTTTCACTTTTAGCGTTAAGAGATGGAATAGCACCGCCAACAATTAATCTGGTAAATCAAGACCCTTTATGTGACTTAGACTTTAACGCCTTAGAGTCTAGAAAAATTAATATTAATACTGTTATGAATAATTCTTTTGGATTTGGTGGAACTAATTCATCTTTAATATTTGCTAAAATTTAGTGAAGTTTTTTACTAAATCCCTTTCTTTATTATTAATAATTCCGGCTTTATTAGTTGGGCCATATTTCTCATTTCTAAGTTACAAGAACACTAAAGCGGATGTTCTAATTATTGAAACAGGTGATACGGCATACAAAACTCTAGAAAATATTATTCCTCTTAGCGTATTTGATAAATACTTCCTTAGACTTCATTTTAATATAGAAAATATTAAAGACATTAAAGCAGGGGAGTATTTGATAAAGAATAAAACCATAGAAGAAATAATTAAAGATATTTCGAATGGTAATTATTTACGAAGGTCTATTAGAATTAAAGAAGGTTCAAATTTATATGATCTAGAAAAAGATCTTACCAATCACTATTTATTAAATGATTGTTCTTATTTATCTTGCATTAAAACAAAAACTAATAAAGAAGGTTTGCTTTTACCAGATACTTATTATTATTTTAGAGGCATGAAATTATCTAGTATATTCAGTGAAAGTAACGAAAAACTAAATAAACTTATTAATACATTATGGCTTGAAAAACCTCAAGATAATCCACTTAAGAGTAAATATGACGCATTAATACTTGCATCAATAATTGAGAAAGAGGCAGGAAATAATGAAGAAAAATTATTGATCTCTGGTGTATTTTTAAAAAGACTGGAAATGGATATGCGACTTCAAGCTGATCCGACAATAATATATGGATTATTGCCAAATTTTGATGGAGATATTAAAAAGTCTGATATTCTTGATAAAGAAAATATTTACAACACATATATGAAAAAAGGTTTACCACCAAGTCCTATAGCTTTTTCATCTATATCTTCAATAGAAGCTGCTATTCTAGGAACTCCTGGTGATTTTTTATTCTTTGTTGCTGATTCTCCATCTTCTCATTATTTTTCTAAAACTTATGAAGAACATAAAGAAGCTATTAAAAAATATGGTGTTGATAAATGATTATTAGTTTCGAAGGTATAGAGGGTGTAGGAAAATCAACACAGATCAACTTACTTAAAGACTGGTTAAACAATAAAGGGCTTAGCACTGTTTTATTTAGAGAACCAGGCTCAACAGAAGCAAGTGAAAAAATTAGAGAATTATTGCTATCTATTGAATCAAATCTCTCAAATGAATCTGAATTGTTATTAATGTTTGCTGCAAGAGCTCAGCTCGTAAGCGAAAAAATCAACAATAATCAGGGTGATGTAATACTCTTTGATAGATACTATGATGCATCAATCGCATATCAAGGATATGGTAGGTCTTTATCGCTTGATTTAATCAAAAATTTAATACAATTTACTAACTGTCCAGAGCCAAATCTCACATTTCTTTTAGATTTAGATGTTGAAGAGGGCTTTAAAAGAAAATCTGGCGATGTAATTGATAGGATAGAGTCATCTGGAATTCATTTTTTTAATAGAGTTAGGGAAGGTTATAAGCAAATAGCCAAATCTGAACCTAAAAGAGTTAAGCTAATAAATGCAGATCAAGACAGTTCAGTTATTCATAATCAAATTATTGATTTTGTAAATGAAATTTTATGAGTATTGATTCTTATCCATGGCTCGAAAAATACTACCAAGGTATTAATTTAACAAATCTCCCTCATGCCATTATTATTAATGGTCCTAAGGGCGTCGGTAAAAAAATTCTCTCTAGAGATATTGCTAAATTAATTATCTCTAATGAAGAAGGTATTAGTTCAAATAATGACCATCATTCTTTAATGAACACTAATACCCATCCTGATTTTTATGAAATAAATAAGGATGTAATTAAAGTTGGAGATATCAGCAGAAGGGAAAATGATAAATGGGATCCAGAGAAAGGAAAAAAAGATGCTTTAAGTTTTTTAAATTTAACTCCATCAATTTCATTAAATAAAGTCCTCTTAATGCATAACGTTGATAATATGACATTGAGCGCCCAGGATGCTCTTTTGAAGTCTCTTGAAGAACCTGCACCATATGCCTATATAATTATGACAACTAGCAGACCTTATTCTCTAAAAACTACTATTTACAGTAGGTGCCAAACATTTAATATTAAAAACCCATCTAATAAAGAAATAAATTCATGGTTAGATAGCAGAGGGCTTGGCGATTATAGTTCACTAGACTTTCCTAGTTATTACTCCCCTTTGATGATTTTAAGCTCTATAGAAGATTCAAATGAAAGAGTTTTTAAAAATTTTATAGAGTCATTTGATTTATTTCTTACTAATAAAATAACTCAAACAGAATTTATAAAATCATTAAATGATTTAGACCTAGAGTTAATTGATAAATTAAATTTTATAATTGAAATATTAAAAATACTTTTATCATCTCAAATCCTAAAAAAACCTTTGAATGGAATATATAGATCTTTTAGTAATTTTGAATTTAGTAATTTAAAAATATCTAATATTATTAATGACATCAATGATTTGAAATTTAACTTCTATAAAGTTAAATCTATTAATGAGTCACATATATTTAATTATTTATGTAGTGACATAAAATCATCTTTTAAATAACTGTAGTTCCTCCATCGATTACAATTGTTTGCCCATTAATATACTCACCACTTTTAGAGGCCAGTAAAACCGCTGCTCCAGCAATTTCATCTGGGATGCCAATTCTTCCCATTGGAGTTGACCTTAGAACTGTTTTTAATATATCTGGGTTACTCCATAAGTCTTTTGCAAAATCAGTTTTAATTAAACCTGGTGCTATTGAGTTAGCCCTAATATTATTTTTACCAAATTCAGCAGCAATATTTTTAACTATCATCACATCTGCAGCTTTACTTATATTGTATGCACCTAAAATGGATGAGCCTCTCAATGCAGCTATGCTCGAGACAATAATAATTGCTCCGTCATTTCTTTCTACCATTTCAGGAATCACTAAATTACTCAATATTTGATTTGATCTTATATTATTATTCATCACTTTATCAAAAGCCTCTATAGGCATATCAAGCATTGATCCCATATGGGTATTTGTAGCAGCATTGCATACTAGAACATCAATTTTTCCAATTATTTCTCTTGTTTTTGAAACTAGATCTTCAAGTTCTTCTTGATGACTAATATTACAGGGTATAGGGTAAGCAAGTTCTTTTCCTATACTAGTATTTATCTCATCTGCTGTATCTATACAGGTTTCAGAAGTTCTACTAGATATAATAACTTTTGCACCATGTTCAGCATATCTAGTAGCTATTGATTTACCTATTCCTTTGGACGAGCCAGTTATAAGAACGCTTTTACCAGTTAAATCGAATAGTGACATTTTATATACTCCATGCATGATTAAATTATTAATATATTATAAGATAAATCATCTTAATTAATCGTTTATATAAAAGGTATCTATCTATGTTTGATAAAGTTGAAATTTATTCAAAATCAAATTGCTCATATTGTGTGATGGCAAAAAACTACTTTGAATCTAATGGAATAGATTATATTGAATACAATGTTGAGCATATACCTACATTCAATGAGCTTTTAGAAAGACATCCGGCAGCAAGAACAATGCCGCAAATTTTTATAAATGATGATTTGATTGGTGGTTACACAGATTTAATAGCATGGTTGGAAAAAAAGGAATAAATAATGGAACAGTTTAACGATTTTTTAATTTTACTTGATGGTAATTTAAGTGGATCTTGGTGGTTTCCAATATTGCTGGTAGGTACTGGAATATTTTTCACTATTTATCTTGGCTTTCCACAATTTAGATTTTTTGGTAAAGCATGGCACTTAGTATCTGGTAAAAATAAAAAAAATGATGACGATGATGGTGAAACTACGGCTTTCGAAGCATTGACAACAGCAATGTCTGGAGCTGTTGGTACGGGTAACATAGGTGGGGTTGCTCTTGCTATATGGACTGGTGGACCGGCTGCTATATTTTGGATGTGGATTACTGCTGTATTTGGTATGACTACAAAATTTGTTGAAGTGACTCTAGGCCATAAATATAGAACAAAACTTGAAGATGGAAGCATCTCAGGTGGTCCAATGTACTATATAGAAAGTGCATTAAATATGAAATGGGCTGGTATTCTTTTTGCTTTTTTGATGATGATTACTGCAATTGGTTCTGGAAATATGCCGCAGATCAATAATATAGCTTTAGTTATGAATACTGAATTTTCTGTACCGAAGTTATTTACAGGATTGTTCTTAGGAACTCTATTATGGGTAATAATAATTGGAGGTATTAAAAGGATAGCTTCTGTTGCTAGTAAAATCATACCGATCATGGGAATGATATATCTAGGAGGAGCTTTAATTATAATTATTGAAAATTATCAAAATATCATCCCTTCCTTTAACGCCATTTTTTCTCAAGTATTTTCTGGTTCAGCTGCGGTAGGTGGCTTTTTAGGAGCAAGTTTTGCTATGAGCTTGAAATATGGTGTTGCAAGAGGTTTGTACTCAAATGAAGCAGGTCAAGGTTCTTCACCAATTGCTCATGCATCATCTAAAAATAAATCCATTGATCAAGGTGTCGTATCAATATTAGAGCCATTTATAGATACTATTGTTGTATGTAGTGTTACTGCATTAGTTATTTTATCTAGCGGAGTTTGGACCCAAAAATTTGATACTACTTTTGCAAAAACAGATATGGTTATTGTAGAGGGTGTTTATAGTGATCAAAAAAATGCTGATGGTTCGTTTGTTCACCCAAATCATATAAATGAACTTACAAAATATGTTCAATCAATAGATTCTGATGTAAATGAATACACGGGTACTATAATTATTGAATCAGGTAAGCTTGCAGAATCGGATATTACAATACTACATTCAAGATCTATTGCCGAAGATATCAAATTTACAACTAATGATAAATCTTTATTCACAGGTTCTTTAAACGTGATTGATGGAAAAATATCAGAATCAATAGTTCTTGAAGGAAAATCATTGGTAAGCTCTGCTGAGCTTACAGCTAAGGCATTTTCACAAGGAGTAATGGGAGAGTATGGCGGTAAGTTAGTTGCAATAGCTTTACTTTTATTTGCTTTCTCAACTGCTATTACTTGGTGTTATTACGGTGATAGGTCAACTGCATATATTTTTGGAGAAAAGGGCGTCTTTTGGTATAGAAATTTTTATGTTTTATGTTTTATATTGGCTGCTGTTATAGACACAACTATTGTTTGGAATATTGCATATGTTGTTGTTGCGCTTGTTTCGATTCCTAACTTAATTGCTTTGTTTGTTTTAAGGAAAGAAATGAGGGAATTAACTAATGAGTTTGTAGAAGATAACTAATATAAAAATTCTAATATTAAATTTATGAAGCTGTATCAAAATTATTTTGTAACCATTTTTGTAATTCTCTTTATTATATCTTGTGGTGGAGGTGGAGGATCAAGCTCATCAGATACCTCCCCAGTTGGACCATCAAACCCTTCAATAACCAACTTTGTTTCTGATAAAGATTCTATTTTTACTAATGAATCAGTCACATTAACGTGGTCCACACAAAATGCTAACTCATGTGATAGGAGTGGTGATTGGGATGGAGTAACTTCAACTAATGGTTCGTCTTCAATTGTTCTCAATCAAGTAAAAACTTATACATTCACTCTTACTTGCAGTGGAACAAGTGGAACACAAAATGCCACAGCATCTATTTCGGTTAATGTCTTACAAAGTACTAGTAATGAAGTTGGATTTGAGATTTATAATGAGGACAAGGATTCATATTGTAAAAATCCTCAAAATGACTCTTCAAGTTACTGGATTGACCATTTTGATTCAAATATCCTGGACCCAAATATTTATTCCTATCAAACAGGTAATGGTTTTATGGCAGGTGATAGTTATATAGCTGGCTGGGGAAATAATGAGGTTCAATATTATACAAGCGACCAACCAAACTCTGCTAAAAGCTACAATCCCTCAACAAATACTACTGAAAATCTCTTTATTCAAGATAGCAAATTAATAATTCAACCTATATACGATATTAATAACAAATTTGAAGATCCATATTGTATTGATAGAGACTGTAGTACCACTTGGGATCATACATCGGCCCGAATAATTACTTCTGCCTCTAGTAACGGTAATGGTAGTAAAGGAAAGACAATAGGAATTAATACAGAAGTAACATCTTGTTTTAAGGTTCCAGCTGGAACAGGATTCTGGCCCGCAATATGGTTGCTACCCCAAGGTTTCATAGAAGGCACTAAGTCATGGCCTAGAGATGGTGAAATAGATATTATGGAAGCAAGGGGAAGGGTGCCTGGAAGAGTAGGTTCCGCTGTTCATTGGGGTCCGCCAAGAGAATTATATTCAGAGGAAATTCAAGTTCCACTATCAGTTAATTTTCAAGACAAGTTTCACTCACTTACTCTTGTAAGGACTCAAAATTCTATAAAGGTATACATAGATACAATTACTGAGCCTTTTTATGAATTCACCTCTTCAAATAATAGAATCATGGATGATTATTGGCCATTCAATGAAGATTTCTATTTGTTATTCAATGTTGCTGTTGGTGGTGATTACGATTCAGGAAGACTTGATAATAACGCTTTATGTGTCAATGCAGAGTGCTCAAATCTATCTGATCCTTCTAAGGGGCAGCTCCAAATAGAATATATTGAAGTTAAATCTATTGACTAATGTTTCTTTTCTCAAGCTCACTAATAACATCTATTATTGATAAGCTTTGATTTCTTAGTAAGACTAGTAAATGAAACAATAAATCAGCAGACTCATCAATAATTCTGCCATCTTTAGTTACAGCACTAATTGAAACTTCCCCAGCCTCTTCAGTAACTTTTTTTGCTATTTCTTTTAGCCCTTTTTGAAATAGTTGATTTGTATATGAGCCACTTTCTTCATTGAGGGCCTTTTTATCAATAATTTTTTCAAGTTTTAATAAAAAATTGTTATTAGTAATATTTTTATCATTAAAGCAGGTAACAGGACCTTTATGGCATGTAGGACCTAAAGGATCAGCAAATATAAGAATGGTGTCATTATCACAATCAATAAACATTTTTTTTAAAATTAGTTTATTTCCAGATGTTTCACCCTTCGTCCATAATTTTTTCTGGGATCTGCTATAAAAAGTTACAAATCCAGTTTCTTTAGTTAGTTTTAATGATTCATTATTCATATAACCAAGCATTAACACATCAAGAGATTTATGATCTTGAATTATTGCTGGCAATAAACCATTTGAATCAAATTTAAGTTTATCGGTATTCATATTTTCCTTATATTAATCTTATGTTTAATCAAATCTTCTTTTAAATCTTTTATAGTTATGATGTCTTTATGAAATATAGATGCGGCAAGACCACCAGAAGAATTAGTTTTATTAAATAAATCAATAAAATCTTTAGCCGATCCTGCTCCTCCAGAGGCTATAAGAGGGATATTTATAAATTCATCTAAATATTGAATTTGCTCTACATCAAAACCATTTCTCTTACCATCTTGATTCATGCAGTTTAAAACTATTTCACCAGCTCCAAGTTCTTGAACCTTTATAACCCAATCTTTAGTATTTAGATTCGTATTATATTTTGTTGATTCACTTCCTGTTTTTGCATAGACAATGAAGTTATTATCTTTTTTAAAGCTATCAATACCTACAACAACGCACTGACGACCAAATTCATTTGATAAATCTTTTATCAAATAAGGATTTTGTATTGCTGGTGTATTAATGGATACCTTATCAGCACCTGCGTTAAGAATTTTTTTTGCATCATCAACAGTTTTTATTCCTCCAGCAACACAAAAGGGAATTGAGAGATTTTTGGCTATTTCCTTAACCCATTTTAAAGATACTGTTGAGTCATTTGTACTTGCTTTAATATCATAAAAAACAAGCTCATCAGCTCCCTGATCATTATATTTTTCAGCAAGCTCAACTATTGATCCAACCCTAACATGATTTTTGAATTGAACACCTTTAACTACTTGTCCATCAAATACATCCAAACAAGGTATTATTCTATTTGTTAACATTTAATAACTCTTTTAAAGAAATCTTATTTTCATATATAGCTTTACCAACAATACATTCATTAGCACCAAGCTTTTTCATAGTTAAAACATCATAAATTGAACCAATACCTCCTGACGCAATAAGATTAATATTGGTATTTTTAAGAATTTGTTTATATGTATCTATATTCGGGCCTTGAAGTGTCCCATCTAAACTTATATCAGTAGCTAGAACATTATGTATCCATTTATTTGATTCAAGAAAATCAAACAATGAGATTTTTGAGTTAACTGCCCAGCCGTGGGTAGCAAGGATAGGAATGGAATTAATTAATTTAAAATCCAATGCAAATATAACCTTATCAACAAATTCTGATTCTTTTAGTTTTAATAAAAACTGATTATTTTCAATAGCAGCAGTTCCAACAATTACTCTATCTACACCAAGTGATATTAAATTTTTTACTCTTTGAATTGATCTAATGCCACCACCAACTTGAATTTTTAAGTTACTTAATTTTGCAATATCCTGAATAATTTCTAGGTTATCTAATGAATTAGTACTGGCTGCATTTAAATCAATAATATGCAAATAATCATAACCATATTCAATAAATTTCTTAGCTTGGTTAATGGGATTTGAATCATATTTTGTAACATGATTAAAATCACCTTTGAGTAATCTCACACATGATCCATCAAGAATATCGATAGCAGGTAAAATTTTCATGACTTTAAAATAAAGTTTTTAAGATATTTATGACCAACTTGTGATGATTTTTCAGGATGAAATTGGCATCCAATATAATTATCTTTTTGTACTTCTGCAACAATGTTTTTAGAATATTGAGATGTTGCTTTTGCATGCGTACAGTCATGTACAGCATAACTATTAGCATAATAATAGTAGCCATTAAGATAGTCATTATTCTGCCAAGTTACTAAATTCCACCCCATTTGCGGTGAAGGAAAACTAGAAGAGGGCTCAAGTTTTTTAACTACGCCTTTGATTATCCCAAGGCATTCAGTATTAGATTCTTGTGAAAAATCAAATAATATCTGCATCCCAATACAAATTCCTAAAATTGGCATCTCTGCATTCTTAATAAATAAATCAAGGTTAGATTTTTTTAAGTTTTTCATTACTCTGTCAGCAGATCCAACACCAGGAATAATTAATTTATCAACATTCTTTAACTTATTTAGATTATTTGTAATAACAGGTTCATATCCAAGTCTATTGATTGAATAGGCTATTGAACTTAAATTTGCTCCACCACAGTCAATTATTCCTATCTTCATATCTGACCTTTAGTAGAATTATCAAGTCTATTATTTATCTTTAAAGCAGTTCGCAAAGATCTCGCAAAACATTTAAAGGTTGATTCAACTATATGATGACTATTATTACCAATTACATTTATGTGACAATTAAATCCAAGAGTATTTACGAAGGATATAAAAAAATGCGGGAACATTTCTGTAGAAAAATCTCCTACATATTCTGTGAGTTTAGGTATCTCAATATTAAGATTTATTCGAGATGCCATATCAATTGCAACTTCAGCCTTACACTCATCCATAACAATTACCTCTGATGATGCATATCTATCTATATTATCTCTGCTACCCAAAGCTTCTTTGAAACAATCAGCCAAAGTAATGGCAACATCCTCAATAGTATGATGTTGATCAACATCTATATCACCAAGTGCCTCTATAACAAAATCAAATTCACCATGTTTTGCAAATTGTTCGAGCATATGATCATAAAATTTAATTCCAGTATTAATAGAATAATTACCAGTTCCATCGATGTTTACACTTGTATAAATCTTAGTTTCATTTGTTTTTCTAAATTTAAAAGCAGTTCTTAAGTTCTGTTCCTTAGTTAAAAATTTTTCTCTAATTTCTACTGCTTTCATATGTCCATCAAGATTTTCTTCTAATGCAAGATTTTTGACGTCATTTGAAAGATTCATAAAACCTTCAATAGATGCTTTTTGGAATGTTATAGTTTTTGTAAAATCTTTTACTGATAATCCCGAGTAAGTTTTAGCATAGCCATTTGTTGGCAAGGTGTGGTTAGAGCCAGATGCATAATCACCAAATGATTCAGGACAAAAGGGACCTAAAAATACCGATCCCGCATTATTAATTTTATTAGATAATCCAATTAACTCCTCATCAATAATTATTAAATGTTCAGGCGCATATTTATTAGTAAAACCTACTAAATCATCAATAGAATCAAATTTTATCAAATAAAGGTTTAATAGACTGCTTTCAATAATATCTTTTCTTTTAAGATTATTTATTTGGTTAGTTACTGAATCCCTAACCTTATTAATTAAATTTTTATTGGTTGAAAGAAGGACGGCTCTTGAATCGCTTCCATGTTCAAGCTGTGACAATAAGTCTGCTGCAATTAATTCACATTTATCTTCATCTTCACCTATTACAAAGACCTCACTAGGACCAGCGGGCATATCAATTGCAACTATACTTGATACAATTTTTTTAGCCTCAGTGACAAATTTATTACCTGGACCAAAAATTTTGTCTACTTTAGGTATTGATTCTGTGCCATATGCTAAAGAAAAAATTGCCTGAGCTCCTCCAATTTTATATATATTTTTTACGTTTAAGATTGATCCTATCCACAATATTGCTGGATGAATTTCTCCATTACTATCTGGAGGAGTGCATATGTATATGTTTTTACAGCCTGCAACAATTGCTGGAATTATTTGCATTAACATAGAGCTAAACAAAGGAGCAGAACCTCCAGGTACATATAAACCAACCGAATCTATTGGTCTAGTTTCAGCCCATAAACTAATTCCTTTCGTTGTGTCAGCTGGCATTAAATTTAATGATCTAAATTGCCTTAGTGCAAAAGATTCAATGTTTGATTTAGCAATTAATATTGATGATTTAAGTTCATCTGAAATTTTGTTTTCTGCATTAATAAAATCATTTTCAGAAACTTTTAGATTTTTTGATTGATATTCATCAATTGATTTTTGAATTTTCTTTATGCCAAGATCACCCTCGCATTTAATAATATTCTCAAATTCTAAAATTTTAGCAACCTGATCTTCAGGCAAATCATTGTTACTCGAAGGTAATATAAATTGATTTGTATAATCAACTATATTCATTAGTTTAATACTTTCTCTATTGGCATAACTAAAATTGAAGATGCTCCATTAATCTTCAATTCTTCCATCGTTTCCCAGAATACAGGCTCCTGACATAACGCATGAATAGCAACTTTGTTTTCATCTTCTAATGGGATTATTGTTGGAGATTCTGAACCAGGCAGCAACGAACAAATATTTTTAACATTATTAACATCAGTATTTAACATTACATACTTACTTTCACGAGCGTTTATAACACCTTTTATTCTATTAATAAGTTTGTTAGCAAGATCTAATTTTTTAGAATCTAAATCACTGTTTTGAATTAATACAGCCTCAGATTCGAGTATGGTCACAACTTCCTTTAAATTATTCGCTTCTAATGTAGCGCCTGATGAAACTAAATCGCATATACAATCAGACATACCAATATGTGGTGTTAATTCAACTGATCCGTGTATGTCTACAACTGATGCATTTATAGAATTTTCTTTAAAATAATTGTTAACTATATTAGGGTAAGACGTAGCTACTTTTTTATTATTAAGATCTATATAGTCCTCATTTTCAGGTATTGCAAATGATAATCTGCATTTTGAAAAACCTAATTTAAGAATTTTTTTAATATTTAGAAGGTTTTTAGAAATAGTTTTTTCTAAAAGTTCATTCTCTCCAATTATTGCAAGATCAGCATCACCATTATTTACTAGAGACGGAATATCATCATCTCTAACAAACAGAATATCGATTGGAAACGAATTAGATCTAATCAATAATTTACCATCTCTTGAATGAAACTTAACACCAGACTTTTTTAATATCTTTTGGCTTTCATCTGATAATCTGCCATTTTTTTGTAGTGCAATTGTTATTCTATTAATCATTTTTTTAATTTTTTAAGTATTCTTGTATAACCCTGATTGGGTTCATTAGTTAAAAATCTAGCAACCCTTGTAACTGTAGTTGTACTTGTTTTATGTTTATTTGCAATCTCTCTATACGAAAGTTTCTCATCAAATAATGTTTGTGCAACAAGCCAACGTTCATTGAGTGCTTTTAATTCAGCTGGTGTACAAAGATCATTAAGAAATTCATCTACCTGTTTTTTATTAGTCAACATTAACAGTGCTTTTGATAGTTCAGTATATTTCATAGCGTTGCAGTGTATTACTATGCTAAAACAATGTAAAGGCTTTATATTAAATTATTTAGATTTTTGAAGGACGCTAACAATCTCTAGATGATTGGTATTTACAAATTGATCAAAGAATTCAATTTTAGAAATTTTATAATCAGTTAATTTAGAAACATCTTTTGCATAAGTCTCCGGATTACAAGAAATATAGATAACATTTTCAAAACGATTTACCAAAGATATAACATCATCCGTTAACCCTGATCTTGGTGGATCTAACAATAAGTGTGAAAAATTATAATCAACTAACTTTTCGCCTTTGAGTCTATTAAATAATCTACCTGTCATAGCTTCAGAAACTTCGTCACATGATAATCTCGAATACTTAATATTAGAGATATTATTTTTTGAAATTGCCATATCTAAACACATCATAGATTTTCGATTATTTTCTGTAGCAAAAACTTTATTAAATATTCTTGATAAAGGAATTGAAAATGTGCCGCAACCACAATAGAGCTCAAGTAAATCTTTGGGACCTTTTATAAATGATTCAACTAAATTCACCATCCTAGGAACCATATATCTATTTGGTTGAAAAAAAGTTTGATCAGTTTGATACAGATAAAAAGGATTATTTGAATTAATTAATTCTTCCAAAATTTCATTTGAAGTACTTAGTAGCTTTTTTTTACTTCTTAGAACAATTTCAATATTTAGATCTTTTGCAATCCTTGAAGATTCTGTTAACAACTCAACATTAACTTCTTTGTGATATATGAGGCTAACAATAATTTTATTGAAATTATTTGCCCTAAAGTTAATTTGAAATAATTTTTTATGTAAAAGATACGAATCATTAATTTTTATAGAAAGTTTTGGCATCAATTCTGAAATTGCTGGGTGAGCTAAATCTAATTTTGATATATATAATTTTTGTCCATTACTGACCATTGTGTATGAACCATTTCTATATCCAAATTCACACCTAGATCTAAATCCAGATGCTGGACTAATATTTGTTTTTACCGGATCAGGATAAAATGTTTTGATTAGATTGTGTGAGTTTTCTAGCTTATTCATGATTACGTAAAGAATCTTGTAATGGCAATAATTAAAATAATAAACACACTATTTAATAATATAAATAAAAGCACGAGTTTCTTGATAGTGAAGTTATTTAGATCTTTATTAAGCTCGTTACTATTTCTTACACCAAGAAGGCCATATATAATTCTTTTAAACCACATATACTTATTTTATGACAAATTTAATTAACATTACTAAAAGCGGTGAAGAATACCTAGCCAAGTTAATCAAAGATAAAAATGAAGATAATTTATCCATAAGAATTTTTATTTCTGATCCGGGAACCCCTAAAGCTGAAACTTGTTTAGCTTATTGCAAAGAGGAAGAAGTAGTTCCTGATGATATGATAATGAATCTAGAATTAATTACTGTATATGTTGATAAAAGAAGCGTTCCTTTTCTAGAGGATGCTGAAGTTAATTTTGACACTGATAATTTTGGTGGTCAGTTAACTATCAAAGCGCCTAATGCACGTCTTCCAAATATTTCTCCGGATAGTTCCGTTGAAGATCGAATCAATTATGTTATTTATAATGAAATTAACCCAATGCTTGAATCTCATGGCGGCGATGTTTCCTTATCTGAATTTACAGAGGATGGTGTTGCTGTCCTTCAATTTGGAGGAGGGTGCCAGGGTTGTGGGATGGTTGACGTTACATTAAAAGAAGGTATTGAAAAAACCTTAATTGAACAAATACCTGAATTAACTGCTGTAAAGGATATAACTGATCATTCTATGGATGAGAATGCATTTATTAAGTCTTAATTTATTTTACTAATTGAAATTAGTACACCAAACATTGGGTGATCAAAGTAATGAATTTCTTCATTAAATAATCTTCTGTCTTCATCAATGAAATAGATTAAGGTCTCAGATTTATTTTGCGAGAGAGTCTCTAAATCTTTTTTTCTATTTGAAATTGACGTAATTTCAACAAATTTATTATTCTTATTTAAAGATAAATTTAGATCTAAATCTATATTATTATCTTTAGATTCATTGATAGCTTTTGCATCTAGCTCTTCAATATATCTATCTGTATTTAAATTTATATGATTATTTTTTTCAACAAGAAGACCTAAATATGATTTCAGGTCAGCATGCAAATATCTATTCCTGTATAGATTAAGATAAAAACCATAATTTTCATTATTAAAGGTCAGGTATTTAGATTCTTCTTTATAAGGAATATTTTGCTGCCAACTCATTGAATCTAGAAATATAAAGTCATCTGAAGATTCAAGTTTAGATTTAAATTTTTTTAGTTTTTCTAAATTATCTGATCTTCTAAACCATTTTCGAGGGTTGGTTGTATTCCTTGATGATTTGCTTTCTATTGGCTTTTTCTTATTTATTGAGATATTTGAAAGTAACTGTTGGAAGAAATTATCAGTTTGTTTTATATCAAAAGAACTTTTGTTCATATACAAATCAACATCTCTAAAGCCAATGTGTTCTCCTTCTGGTTTTATGAATTGATCTGAAAATACTTCAGATTCATTGTTGCTATTATGTTTAAATATCAATAATTCTATTTGGTAACTATCTAATGTCTCATTCGCATTAATATTCATGATTAATGCAGAACTTATTAGTAATGTGATATTAAATAATTTCATTTAAGAATCTTATAACTTTTTCTCTTCTCAATGAGCTATCAGGTTCAATTAATTTTATATTAAATTTATTTTGATTATCAAAATAATATCTATCTTGATTCTTTTTAGAGATATCCAGTAGTTTCATTAATAGCACATCGCTGATTGAATTTGATAGTTTAAGCGAAGTGCACTCAGTCGTTGATAAAAGCTTTGAGATGTTTAATACACCAATTAAATTATTAATCGTCGCATTAAGAAGAAGGTTATTTGTTTCGATCGGTATTTTTCCGCATGTATCTTGCAAGTGTGATTTTATTTTATAGATATCTTCAGCTGAGTTGGCATCATAGACTAATTTATAAATCTTCAATCTTTCAACTGTTGATGGCATATATGAATCACTAATAAACGCTGAGTCATAAAAATTAACATCTGTTTTTATTAATTCTGTGCTCGTTTTATTTTTATTTACCTGAATTGCAGACTTAAGCATTGAAAGGTATAGAGATAATCCTATTGATGAAATATGACCACTTTGCTTATCTCCAAGTATTTCACCCGAACCTCTTAATTCCATATCTTCTTGAGCTATAAAATATCCTGAACCTAATTTAGAATGTCTAATAATAGAATCGAGCCTATCTGATGCTATTTTTGGTATCTCATTATGGGGAATTAAAAAATAACAATAACCTTGTTTATTTGACCTTCCAATTCTTCCTCTAATTTGATGAAGTTGTGCTAAACCAAGCTTATAAGAATCCTCTATAATCATAGTATTTGCATTAGCAATATCTAAACCCATCTCTACAATTGTTGTACAGATAAGAACATCTAATCCGCCCGAGCTAAATGCTTGCATAACTTCTGAGATTTCTTTCTTGTTCAGTCTTCCATGAGCAATACCAACTCTTAAATTAGGAAGTATCTTTAATATTCTGGATCTTAATATATCCATTTTTTCAATATTATTTTGCAGAACAAAACATTGTCCACCTCTTTGTATTTCTCGAGATATTGATTCTTTTAATATAGTGTCATCAGAAATTTTTAAAAATGATTTTATTGATAACCTATTTACTGGAGGGGTATTTAAAAAAGAAAACTCCTTTAAACCTGAGAAAACAAAATTCATTGTTCTTGGAATGGGAGTTGCTGATAAATATAGTATATGAATATTATCTTGTTTGGATTTAATTAAATCTTTTTGTTTTATACCAAATCTATGTTCTTCATCAACAACAAGTAAACCAGTATTAGAATAATCAATATTTTGATTAAATATCGCATGTGTTGTAATTAAAATATCTATATTCGCTGAATTATAAGAAGTAATTATGTTTTCCTTATTCTTATGACTAACATGTCTTGTTAATAACTCGATATTTACAGGAAAACTATTAAATCTCTCTAGAAACGTTTCATAGTGCTGTTTTGCTAAGATAGTACTTGGGCATAAAACTATTACTTGTTTTTCAGAGAATACACCTATAAATGAAGCTCTCATTGCTACTTCTGTTTTACCAAACCCAACATCACCACACAATAATCTATTCATTGGTTTAATTAATTCCATATCTCTTCTAATGGAGTTAACTGCACTCAATTGATCTGAGGTTTCGGTATAAGGAAATTCATCATTAAATTTATTAAAGTCATTATCACTAATTCGTAAACTAATCGATGATGAGTTTGCTCTTCTTGATTCCATATCAAGTATCTCAGCAGCATGATCATATGCTTGTTTTAAAGCCTTATCTTTTTTCTTTAACCATTTATTTGAAGATATTGAATCGAGCTCTATGTCGTCTGATAACAATGATTTATGATATTTAGATAATAGATTTATGTTTCTAAGTGGAACATAAAGTCTTTCGTCATTGGCATATTTAATCTTAATATACTCATTCGATACGCTATCTGTTTTCACCACCTCAAGGCATTCATATTGCCCTAATCCATATTTTTCATGAATCAGTAAGTCACCGTTTTTAAAAGGATTGAAATCAATAATTTCTTTGTTATTACTAGTAACATCATTCGAATTTAAATTCTCTAAATCAGCATATTTATCACTGTGTATTACTAATATTTCTCCTTTGATAGCTAAAGGCCTAACTTTTGGATGTTTTTTTACATAAATTCCACTATTTAGTTCATTTATCTTATTGCTTAGATCTTTGCATTTAAAATCAAGTTCATCTTTAATTTCATTTATTTCTGATGTTATATCTGATAACAAAACAATCTTTTTAAATTTATTTAAATATTCACTTGGGTTCTTGATAAGTGTTTCAATACCTACTGGGTTTGAATAATCATTCTCATATGTATCGTATTGAATATTTGAACTAAGGAAGTTAGTTATTTCATTATGATCTGTAAAAAGATCTTTAGGGCTTATTAAAGGTCTATTTATATCAATATTTTCATCCTCATATCTTTGATCTATGTAATTGTTATAACTTCCCAAATCATCATAAAAATTTATGAATTTAAAGTTATCAAATATTTCTATAAATGACTTGGTCTCTGTAAAGAAAAACGGCAAGTAAATTTCTAAACCTTCTGGATATAAACCTTTAGATACTTTGTTAAAAATTTCACAATTTCTTTCGTCATAGTTGACAAAGTAATCTCTCCATTTTTGTTTAAATAACTCAATTGAAGTTTCATTTAATGGTATATAAGAGCCATTGCTTAACTTAAATGTATCTAGTGTCGTTATTGATGATTGAGATAATTTGTCAAAAAACCTTATTGATTCTATTGTTGTATCAAAAAACTCAACTCTTATTGGGTTTTTGTAAATAGGTGAAAAAAAATCAACAATACCACCTCTATGAGCATACTGATTAATTTTTTCAACCCTATCATTTCTTTCAAAATTGAAAGCTTCTAATACTTTTAAAAACCTATTAATAGAAATTTCATCATCTAATGTAAATGTTCTTAAAGTTTTAAAATAATCTTTTGATGGAAATCTTTCATATAACGATCTTATGGTTGTTATTAAAATAATTTTATTTGTATTATTTAATGCCTTAAATCTTAATTTAATTATATCTTCAGGAATTGAAAAATGGTCATATGGAAGCATTTCGTTTTCAGGAAACAGCATAACCTCATCATTTTGTAGATATAGCCTTATCTCATTAAATAACTCTTGAGCTGATTTTGCATCTTGTGTAATTACGCACAAAGACTGATCAGTATTGTAAAAATTTTTGCACAGCAAGTGTGCAAACCTATGATCATTGGCTTTGTTATTTTTATTCATTGAGTTGTGTATAATAATTGTCTATTTTATCAATCAAAAAAGAAAACAAAAGGAAACTATGGATATTAATTTCACTCAAGAAGATTTGCAGTTTAGAGATGAGATAAGAGATTGGCTAGAAAACGGTGGCTACCCATCTCATGTTAAACATAAGACAGATAATGGCATCGCTCTAACTAAACAAGATATGATCGACTTTCATAAAGCAGTTTCTGCTAAAGGTTGGATGGGTTATAACTGGCCAGTAGAGTATGGTGGAACAGGCTGGTCTGCAACACAGCTATATATTTTCAATAAAGAATTTGGTTTAGGAGGGTGTCCGCCTCTTTTAGCTTTTGGTGTAAGTATGGTAGCTCCAGTCATCTATACATTTGGTAATGACGAACAGAAAAAAAGATTCCTGCCAGATATCTTAGATTTTAATACTTGGTGGTGCCAAGGCTATTCAGAACCTGGGTCAGGATCAGATCTAGCATCTTTAAAAACAAAAGCAGTAAGAGATGGTGATCATTTTATTATTAATGGTGCAAAAACTTGGACTACTCTTGCTCAAAATGCTGACTGGATATTTGTACTCGTTAGAACAGAAAATACCGGTAAAAAGCAAGAGGGTATATCATTTATTCTTGTTGACATGAAAACGCCTGGCATTGAAGTGAAGCCTATTATAACAATTGATGGTGATCATGAAGTTAATTCTGTATTTTTCACTGATGTTAAAGTTCCTGCAGAAAACCTGGTTGGTGAAGAAGGAAAAGGGTGGACATATGCTAAATTTTTACTCGCTCATGAAAGGTTTGGTATTGCAGCAATCGGAACTTCTTTAAGACAATTAAAGAGACTAAAAAAAATAGTAAGTGAATTGAATAATCCTGAACTTGAAAAGAAAGTTACTGAATTAGAGATTAGCGTCAATGCTCTAGAAATGACAGAGCTGCGATTGCTATCAGCTCTAGAAAACGGCGGTCATCCTGGAGCAGAGTCTTCTATATTAAAAATTAAAGGTACTGAAATTCAACAAACGCTTACAGAGTTATTTGTTGAAGCGGCTGGGGAATATGCTTTGATGTATCCTGGCCCCCATGGTTTTGAGGGAAATGAGACACCTGAGGGTCCTGATTTTGTTGCACAAAGCATTTCTGCTTTCTTAAATATGAGAAAAGTATCAATATATGGTGGGAGTAATGAAATCCAAAAAAACATTATTTCTAAATTTGTTCTAGGAGTATAAAAATGAATTTAAATTTTAGTGAAGAGCAACTTATGCTCAAAGAGCAAATTCAAAAATTCTGTGAATCTGATTATGATTTTTACAAGAGAGAGGATGTTGTTAAGTCCGAAAAGGACTTTGATGAAAATGTATGGAACTTATTCGCTGAACAGGGGTGGTTATCAATGCCTTTTTCTGAAGAATCTGGTGGTTTTGGGTTTGGTGCAATTGAACTATCAATTTTATTTGAAGAGTTTGGAAAAGCACTCGTTATAGAACCTTATTTATCTACTGTGGTCCTTTCAGGCACTATTCTTGATAAATCATCTTATTCAAACAAATTAGATATAATTGAGTCTATATGTTCTGGAGCCATGCATGTTTCCCTAGCATATGCAGAATCATCTAATAAATACGACTACCTTAATCCAGTAACTAATATTAATTCTGAAAATGTCTTAAATGGAACAAAAGCTTTAGTTCTTAATGGAGCAAATGCATCAAAAATTATTGTTTCTGCTACTTCAGATTCAGGCTTTACGTTAGCTATTGTTGATTCTAATCACGATGGTGTATCAATTACTTCTTTTCCTACTGTTGATGGACAGAGTTGTGCAGAAGTATCATTTGAAAACGTTGTTCTTGGTGAAGATTCTATAATTGCTCAAGGTGATGAGGCGAAAGAATTGCTACTGGATGCAATAAATTTAGCTACATTATGTATAAGTGCTGAGGCCGTGGGCTGTATGACATCTTGTTATTTGAAGACAGTTGAATATACAAAAGGTAGAGAGCAATTTGACCAGCCAATATCAAATTTTCAAGTCTTACAACATAGAATGGTTGATATGTTTATAGAGAGTGAGCTATGCAAATCTCTATTAATTAAAGCTATGTTAGAAGTTGATTCTGGTTCTGATGATAGTAATAAACATGTATCGGCTTTAAAGGCCCAAATAGGGAAGTCAGGTAAATTTTCAGCTCAACAGGCTGTTCAACTTCATGGCGGAATGGGTGTTAGTGATGAGCTTATGATTGGTCACTACCTCAAGAAAATGCTTACAATAGATGCCTTGTTTGGTAATAGTGATCATCATATAAAAAACTTTAATAATTAAAATTTTTTAATGAATGTAAATAATTTACTAAATTAAGTACTTTTTTAATTCATTGTTATAGAATCTAATTTTAATTATTAATTCTATTTAATATGACAGATAAAAGAGACTCAAATTTTATCTCAACAGCGCGTCAAAACAGGATTTTGCCTGAAGATTCATTTGGAGATTGGAAGTGGAGGGAGGCCTTAGCAGAGCTTATGGTTCCAATTATTGGAGATTTATATAGAAATGGAATCAATATTCTCATATATGGTAAATCTCTTGTAAATGAATCTCCTGTAGAATTAATGAGAGCACACAGATTTGCAAGACAGTCTGATAATAATGAGCTCAGTGAATTTGAAACTTTTCCAATAATTCAACATTTATCAAGTCTCCAACTAAATGACTGTGAGATTGATATTGGTGAACTTGCTATTAAGTGCCCATTTTTTGAAAATATTAAAGATGATACTAGCGGCCTTGATAATTATATAAATCAAGAGTTAAAAGATGTTATAGGCTTTGATTCAAAAAGACCATCAACACCAAAGCCTATTGTTTTATATGGTTTTGGAAGGGTTGGTAGGTTAATTGCACGAATGTTAGTTGAAACAACCGGTCCAGGTAACTATTTTAGACTTGCTGCTATTGTTATCAGAAAGGCTTCTGATGATGATATATACAAAAGAGCAAGTCTTCTTCAAAGAGATTCTGTTCATGGCAGTTTTAACGGAACTGTTAGGGTTGACGAAGCTAATGAATCTTTAGTTATAAATGGAAATCCTGTTAAAGTTATTTATGCAAATAGTCCAGACGAGGTAAATTATAATAATTTTGATATTCAAAAGCCTATAGTTATAGATAATACAGGTGTTTGGAGAGATCAGGATGGGCTTTCACTCCACTTAAAATCTGGTGGATCTAAGGTTATATTAACTGCCCCTGCAAAAGGCGAAATAAAAAATATAGTAAATGGAGTTAATAATCATATTTTAAATGATAATGATGACATTATTTCTGCTGCATCTTGCACAACTAATGCTATTGTTCCCGTTCTTGATATTCTAAATAAAAAATTTGGTATTAACGGTGGTCATATTGAAACTGTCCATAGTTACACAAATGATCAGAACTTAATTGATAATTTCCATAAAGGTGATAGAAGAGGAAGAAGTGCAGCTCTTAATATGGTAATTACATCTACAGGTGCTGTTAAGGCTGTATCAAAAGCTTTACCTGAGCTTGAGGGCAAGCTTACTGGCAACGCTATTCGAGTACCTACTCCTAATGTAAGTCTAGCTATATTATCGTTAGCAATAGGTGAGGAAACAAACAAAAATGATCTTAATAATTACCTTAGATCAATGGCATTTCATTCTGATTACAGAGAAATAATTGGTTTTGTAAACTCATCTGAAGTTGTTTCAACAGACTTTTACTCATCTCCATTTGCAAGTATTATTGATTCTCAAGCAACAATTGCAAGCGGCAAAAGAATAACTCTTTATTGCTGGTATGATAATGAGTACGGCTACTCAAATCAGGTAACAAATTTAGCTAAAAAAATTGCTGGAGTTAATTTAGCAAGATTGCCTAAATCAATTGAAAAAAATATATAGAATATAGTTCGCAATAGTCTTATAATCAGCACGTTTTAAAAGACTTTAACTAATTTATAAATTAAGTGACCTCAATAAAAAAAGGATTAGACCTCCCAATTTCAGGAACCCCTGTTGCTGAACTTAGCGACACTCCTGTTGTGCGTAAAGCCGCTATTCTTGGTAATGATTATATTGGTATGAAACCAACTTTATTAGCTAGGGAGGGTGATAGGGTTAAAGTAGGTCAAAAAATTATTGAAGATAAGAAAAATCCAGGTGTTTTTTTCACTTCGCCCTGCGGTGGCACTATATCAGATATTAATAGGGGAGAAAAAAGGAAGTTTTTATCTCTTGAGATTGAAATTGATTCAAATGAAGAATTTGTAGAGTTTGATACAACTCAAAGTCCAAAAGATTTATTAATAAACTCAGGATTATTTAATTCTTTTAGGACAAGACCTTTTAACAGGACGCCTAGAATCAATGATACCCCAGATTGTATTTTCATAAATGCTTGTGATACAAACCCATTAGCAATAAGTCCGCATCACATAATTTCTCTGAATAAAGATGAATTTGATGCAGGTGTTAACTTTATTTCATCATTATTCAGTACACAAACTCACCTTACCTATCAGGATAATATCCTTGATTACAGTTACGAAAATGTTCAAAGCCATATGTTCTCAGGTCCTCACCCAGCTGGGTTAGTTAGCACACATATAAGCGCAATATACCCAGTAGACATAAATAGATGTGTTTGGACAATTGGTTATCAAGAGGTTATTTCGATAGGTTATTTATTAAAAAATAATATTCTAAGAACACATAAAAATATTGCAATTACAGGTGAATCTGTTTTTAAACCATCATTATTATCTTCCAGGATAGGCGCTAATCTTCAAGAGTTAACAGCTGGAAAGATAGAAGATAATTCAAGAATAATTTCTGGTTCAGTGTTGTTTGGGCATGATGCAATAGATGCTATGTCTTATTTGGGTTTTTACGACAACCAAGTTTCAGTAATTTCAAATATACCTAATGATATTTTTATGAATTGGATAATGCCTGGTAAGACATTACATTCAAAACTTAATGTTTTTATATCATCTTTTCTTAAGCCTAAAAAATTTACTTTCAACACTTCTATAAATGGAGGTAATAGGGCAATAGTTCCTATTGGTTCATATGAAGAGATTATTCCTATGGATATTTTGGTAACTCAACTTTTAAAGGCGCTAGTAGTATCTGATATTGAGGTTGCAACAGAATTAGGAATGCTTGAATTAACCGCTGAAGACTTGGCTTTGGCTACTTATGTTTGTCCCAGTAAATATGATTACTGCTCTATATTAATGGATAATTTAAATAAAGTTTACGAAGAGCTATGAAGTTTCTTAGAGATTCAATAGAAAATATAAAACCTAATTTTGTTGGTGAGGGTAAGTATGCAAAATGGTTCCCTCTTTTTGATGCAATTGAAAACTTTGTTTTTAATACACGCAAACTTACAAAAAACCCTGTCCACGTTCGAGACTCTGTAGACATACAAAAAATTATGGTAACTGTTTGGTTGGCAGCTTTTCCAGCTATGTTTTTTGGTATGTACAATTTAGGTGACTATTCTTTAAGTTATTTAAATTTAATAGGTCAAGAAAATACAGGGGATTGGCATCATTATATTGTTAGCATGGTTGGTTATGACCACACTAGTTTTATTGCTAAGATGTGGTTTGGTGCTGCGTATTTTCTTCCAATATACATAACTGTTTTTGTTGTTGGCATTGCCTGGGAGGCCTTATTTGCCATTGTTAGAAAACATGAAATTAATGAAGGTGCCTTTGTATCAACAATCCTATTTTCATTAAGCTGCCCACCTGATTTACCCTTGTGGCAAGCTGCAATGGGTATTACTTTTGGTTTGGTTATTGGTAAAGAAATCTTTGGTGGCACCGGTAAAAACTTTTTAAACCCTGCTTTGACTGGAAGAGCTTTTCTTTATTTTGCTTATCCTGCTCAAATTTCAGGTGATAAAGTTTGGATTGCTGGTTTAGCTGATAATAATATTATTCCAGAGGGTTATAGTGGGGCTACAGCTCTGGGAGTTGCAGCAACAGATGGTATGGAAGGTATTTACAATAGTTTTACTTGGATGGATGCCTTTTTAGGATTCGTTCCAGGTTCTGTGGGTGAAACCTCAGTTATTGCAATAGGCATTGGCTTGGTTATTTTGCTTATTACTAAAGTTGCTTCTTACCGAATTATTTTGGGCACATTACTAGGTATGTGGGCAATGTCTACAATTTTAAACATAGTTGGATCTGATACAAATGAGATGTTTTATGTACCTTGGTATTGGCATTTAGTTATTGGTAGTTTTGCTTTTGGTCTTGTATTTATGGCTACTGAACCAGTATCAGGATCTGGGACAAATACAGGTAGATGGATTTACGGAGTGGTAATAGGAATTACCGTTGTATTAATAAGAGTAATTAACCCAGCTTTCCCCGAGGGAATGATGCTAGCTATATTGTTTGCTAACTTATTAGCTCCAGTGATTGATCATTTAGTTGTTATGAGTAATATTAAGAAGAGAAAGGCACGTCTATCATGAATGAGTCAGTTTTAAAAACCCTTACTGTTGCTTTTGTTGTGTGTTTGGTATGTTCTCTAGTTGTTTCATCAACTGCTGTTTCACTCAGAGATATGCAAAATAAAAACAAGCTAAATGACGAAAGAATGAAAATACTTCAATCAGCAAATATGTATGATCCATCTGTTTCTATTGAATCTCAATTCAATCAATTAGAAATTAAATTTGTTGATTTTAATACAGGAAAAATACTAAATAACTATAAAGATTTTGATATTCAAAATTATGATCAAATTGCTGCAACTAGGGATTCGAATTTATCTACTAAAATCCCTACATCTGAAGATATAGCTATTATAAAAAATAGAGAAAATGTTGGTAAATTTTATATATCCAGAAATGATGATTTATCTATTGATAAAATAATTCTACCTATAAGAGGTTATGGTCTTTGGGGCACGCTCTTTGGCTATATATCTGTAGAAAATGATTTCAATACTGTTGCGGGATTAGAGTTTTATTCACACAAAGAAACACCCGGGCTTGGTGCTGAGGTTGATAATCCCAAATGGAAATCAATATGGCCTGGAAAAAGAATTTATAAAAACGAGGTTGTTGAACTAAGAGTTTTGAAAGGTCCAGTTCCCTCTGATGCTTCGGACATAGACTATAAAGTTGATGGACTATCTGGAGCCACATTAACAAGTCGTGGAGTAACTAATATGATTTCATATTGGTTTGGTAAATCAGGTTATTCTAAACTATTAGCTGAGTTGAACTATGAGTCTTAAACAATATAAAGAAGTAGTATTCAAACCTCTTTTTGATGAGAATCCTATAACACTTCAAATTTTGGGCATTTGTTCAGCACTAGCAGTAACCAATAATCTTTCAGTCACATTGGTTATGTGTGTTGCTCTAACTAGTGTTGTTTGTTTTTCAAATCTATTTATATCGCTCATTAGAAACTATATTCCAGGCAGCATAAGAATTATTGTGCAAATGACAATAATTGCTTCATTGGTGATTGTTGTTGATGAGTTATTAAAAGCATTTGATTATGAAACAAGTAAAAAGTTATCTGTCTTTGTTGGTTTAATCATTACAAACTGTATTGTCATGGGAAGAGCTGAGGCCTTTGCTATGAAGGAAAAACCTTTGTTAAGCTTCTTTGATGGTCTCGGTAATGGGATAGGCTACAGTATTATTTTAATTGGCGTTGCTGTAATAAGAGAACTGTTTGGCTCAGGTACGTTAATGGGGTATGAGATTCTACCTCTAGTTTCTAATGGAGGATGGTATTTACCAAATAATTTACTCCTTTTACCACCTAGCTCGTTCATCATTATTGGTTTGTTTATATGGGCAATAAGAGCATGGAAACCAGCACAAGTTGAGGTTGATGATTTTGTTTTATCAAAACATTCAACATCACCAGATTTAACTAAGAGAGAGCTAAATGTTTGAGCATTATTTAAATATTTTTATAACTACTGTCTTTATTGAAAATATAGCCTTATCTGTTTTTTTGGGTATGTGTACGTTTATTGCAATATCAAAAAAAATTGATGCAGCTTTTGGGTTGGGGATTGCAGTTATTGTTGTTTGCTTAATAACAGTTCCATTAAATAACCTTATTTATAACTTTATTTTAAGAGAAGACGCTTTAACTTGGGCTGGTATTGAGGGTACTAATTTAGAATTTGTTGAGCTTATTAGTTATATTGGTGTAATTGCTGCTTCTGTACAAATTTTAGAAATGTTTCTTGATAAGTATGTGCCTGCCTTGTATACAGCCTTGGGACAATTTTTACCATTAATTACTGTTAATTGCGCTATTTTAGGTGCTTCATTATTTATGATTGAAAAAGATTTAATGTTTGGTGAAAGTGTTGTTTATGGATTTGGAGCAGGCTTTGGTTGGGCATTAGCAATTGTTATTCTTGCAGGTATAAGAGAAAAGCTAAAATATTCTGATATACCTGATGGTCTTAAAGGCTTGGGTGCGACTTTTATTATTGTTGGTTTAATGAGTTTTGGTTTTATGTCATTTGGAGGCATTTCTTTATAAATATGAGCTTAGATTTAATTTTTGGTGTGATTTCTTTTTCAGGCATAGTCTTGCTTTTAGTGCTAGTAATTATTGGAGCTAGATCAAAACTTGTTTCAACTGGGGATGTTTCAATTGAAATCAATGGAGATACATCTAATCCTTTAGTCGTTCCAGCTGGTTCAAAACTACTACAAACTTTAGCAGAAAATAAAATTTTTCTTTCATCTGCATGCGGTGGCGGCGGAACTTGTAGCCAGTGTAAGTGTCAAGTCATTGAGGGTGGTGGTTCAATACTTGCTGCCGAAGAATCTCATTTTAATTCTAGAGAAAAAAAAGAAGGCTGGAGATTATCTTGTCAGGTTGCTGTTAAAAATGACTTAAAAATAAATGTCCCTGAAGAAATTTTTGGTGTTAAGGAATGGGAATGTGAAGTTATCTCAAATGATAACGTTGCTACATTTATAAAAGAACTAGTTCTTAAGTTACCTGAAGGTGAAAATGTTGATTTTAGAGCAGGTGGATATGTGCAACTTGAAGCACCAGAATATGTAATAGACTATAACGATTTTGATATTCAAGAAGAATATCATTCTGATTGGGATAAATTCAAAATCTGGGATAATAAATCTATTAATAATGAGCCTGTAATTAGAGCTTATTCTATGGCTAATTATCCCGAAGAAAAGGGCGTTATTAAATTCAATATTAGAATTGCATCACCGCCTCCAGGCATGGATGTCCCTCCTGGAATAATGTCTTCATGGACATTTAATTTAAAACCTGGAGATAAAGTTAAAGTATTTGGTCCATTTGGTGAATTTTTTGCTAAAGAAACTTCAAATGAGATGGTTTTTGTAGGTGGAGGTGCTGGCATGGCACCGATGAGATCTCATATATTTGATCAATTGTTAAGAATTAACACTGATAGAAAAATTACATTTTGGTATGGAGCTAGAAGTCTTAAAGAAATGTTTTATGTTGATGAATTTAATGACTTAGCTGATAAATACGATAACTTTGAATGGCATGTTGCATTGTCTGACCCGCAACCAGAGGATGATTGGGAAGGCGATACTGGATTTATTCATAATGTTCTCTATAAGAACTACTTAAGCTCTCATGAGGCTCCAGAAGACTGTGAATATTATATGTGTGGTCCTCCTATGATGAATAAAGCTGTAATTGATATGTTATTAGATCTTGGAGTAGAGCCTGAAAATATAGCCTTAGATGACTTTGGTGGCTAAAAAATAAATTGATAAATCGAAAGTTTTTATCGAAGATAATAGCCTTGATTATAGGGTTGTTATGTTTATATATAGCATATACACATAATCTTTCTAAAACATTTACTTTTAAAGGGTATGCCTATGGCACATCCTGGTCCATAACGACATTGAACTATTTAAATGACGTTCATAAATCAAATATAAAAGATATCATCAATAAAATTGATTATGTGGCCTCTAACTATAAAGATGATTCAGAGATTGCAATAATTAATAAAAATAGTTCGAATGTAGAATTAAAGATATCTGATGATTTATTTAATATCCTATCATTAGCATATAAAGTAGAGAAACTATCAAATAATGCATACGATATAAAACTTGGTAAGATATCAAGCAAACTTGGGTTCTCACCTGATTTTAATAATAAATTAGATACAGAAATCGATCCAAAATCTTCATATAAGCTCATAGACAATAATACCTTAATAAAACAAGGTAATTTTTGGTTTGATCTATCTTCGATAGCTAAAGGTTATGCCGTTGATATGATAGTTAAATATCTTGAGGAAAATAATTACAAAGATTTTATAGTTGAAATCGGTGGTGAGCTAACATTAAGTGGTTCAAATTATGATAAAAGCTGGACTATAGCAATACAAGATCCTCTTGCCTTAGACAATAAACCAGCATATTTAATTTCTCCAAAAAATATAAATAAGATTTCTGTAGCAACATCTGGAGAATATAGAAATTTTAAGTTTGAAGGTATTGATAGGATAACGCACACAATTAATCCAATTACCGGCAAATCAATAAATGATGATGCTTTATCTGTTACTGTTTTAAGTACTGTATCATCAGCTCATGCAGATGCATTTGCTACTGCTTTAAATGTCTTAAGCGTTAGTGAAAGCCTTGAATTAGCTAATAATGAAAATATAGCACTGATGTTGATTATAGATGGCGCTAATTCTGATAAAGAGTTTATATTTTCAAATAAATGGTATGATCTGACTCAATGAATACACTATTTGTTACTTTTCTAATAATGGGCTTATCATTTGCAGGCCTAGCTCTAGGCTTAATTTTAAGAAATCAACCTATTAAGGGTTCATGCGGGGGCATGGCGAACCTTGAGGAAGGCTCGCCATGTCAGATCTGTGGGAGAACAGATCCAAGTAACTGTGATAAATAATTAGAACTGGTTCATAGTATTATCTTCACCGGAGGCCTTTAAGGCTGCCTCGCCAGCAAAGTATTCTTTGTGATCATCACCCATATCTGAACCTGCCATATTTTGATGTTTTACGCATGCTATGCCTTGTCTAATTTCCTTTCTTTGTACACCTTTTACATAACCAAGCATAGCTTGATCACCAAAATAGTCTTTGGCTAAATTATCTGTTGAAAGGGCGGCTGTATGATATGTAGGTAATGTGATTAAATGATGAAAAATACCCGCTTCTTTTGCCGCGTCCTTTTGAAAAGTTCTAATCTTTTCATCTGCATAGTATGAAAGTTCGGTTGCATCGTAATTTTCATTCATGAGATCTTTTCTGTCATATTCAGAAACATCTTTACCATCCTCTTTCCATTGATCGTAAACTTGCTGTCTAAAGTTTAATGTCCAGTTAAAAGATGGACTATTGTTGTATACTAACTTTGCATTAGGTATAACTTTTTTAATTTCATTCATCATCCCTCCGATTTGACCTATATGAGGTTTTTCAGTCTCAATCCATATCAAATCTGCTCCATTTTGAAGACTTGTTATGCTATCTAAAATACACCTAGCTTCTCCTGTACCTTCTTTAAATTTATATAAATTACTAGGAAGACGTTTAGGACGAACGAGCTTACCATTTTGATTTATTAGGACATCTCCATGATTCATATCTTCTGCTGAAACTTCTTCAACGTCTAGGAAAGAATTATATTGATCTCCCAAGTCACCTTTTTCTTTTGTAACAGCAATTTGTTTAGTTAGTCCGGCACCAAGGGAATCTGTTCGCGCCACTATAACTCCTTCATCAACGCCAAGCTCTAGAAATGCATATCTAACAGCATTTATCTTAGCTAAAAAATCTGAATGCGGTACAGTTACTTTACCGTCCTGATGCCCGCATTGTTTCTCATCTGAGACTTGATTTTCTATTTGAATAGCACAAGCTCCAGCTTCGATCATTTGTTTAGCCATAAGATAAGTTGCCTCCTCATTACCAAAACCAGCATCAATATCTGCAATTATCGGGACTATATGAGTTTGAAAATTATCTATTTTGTGTTGTAGTTCTAATTTCTTCTCTCCTTGAGCATTATCTAACTCTCTAAAGAGTCCACCAAGCTCTCTGGCATCTGCCTGACGTAAGAATGTGTAAAGTTCTTTAATTAATGATGCAACTGATGTTTTCTCATGCATTGACTGATCTGGAAGAGGACCAAACTCAGATCTTAAAGCAGCTATCATCCATCCAGATAAATAGAGATATTTTTTATCAGTGGTATGAAAATGTTTCTTTATTGAAATTAATTTCTGCTGCCCAATAAATCCATGCCAACAACCCAAGGATTGTGTATAGTTTTCATGATTATTATCATATGACTCCATATCTTTTCTCATTATTGATGCTGTATATTTTGCAATATCTACACCAGATTTGAATTGATTCTGTAATCTCATCCTTTGTACATATTCAGGATTAATAGAATTCCAGTTCGGAGAATCCATTCTGTTAATATCTTTTATGTCATCTAAATTGTTACTCATTATTAGTACCGAGTTATAAATATGTAGTGAAGTAAATAATAATAACTATATACAGTCAATAGTTGTAGATAAATGCTTTATATATGCGATTTAAGGGTGTGTATATTTGTAGTTTTACTACAAGAATAAATTATTTTGATGATTTTGATAATCTATTAGCTAAACCAATGTAGCTAGATGGTGTTAGTTTTATAAGTGATTTTTTTGATTTTGTAGAAATGTCTAAGTTATTAACAAACTCTTTATAGCTCAGTGAATCTAATTTAGAGCCTCTTGATAAATCTTTAAGTTGTTCATATGCATCAGGAATACCTTCAAAACGCATAATTGTTTGAACAGCTTCAGCCAGAACCTCCCAATTATCATTTAATTCAATTTGAATAAAATCTAAGTTTGGATCTATCTTATTCATACCCTTAAAAATAGATTTTATTGAAAGTATAGAATAGCCGAAACCAAGACCAACATTTCTTAGAACGGTTGAATCTGATAAATCTCTTTGATGTCTGGATTTTGTGAGTTTGTTTGCAAAAAATTCAAGTAGAGAATTTGAAATACCTAAATTACCTTCACCATTTTCAAAATCTATAGGATTAACTTTATGGGGCATTGTTGAAGAACCAACCTCATTTTTTAAAAGTTTTAATTTAAAAATCTCATTAGAAATATATATCCACATATCTTGACTAAGATCTATGAGGATATTATTAATTCTAATGATTGAGTGAGATGTTTCAGCAATCCAATCATGGGGTTCAATTTGTGTAGTATGTGAGTTTTGAGTAACTCCAAAAGATTTTATAAATTTATTTGTAAAGGTTTGCCAATTTATTTTTGGATCAAGTATAAAAAAAGTATGGTAATTACCTGTAGCTCCAGAAAATTTTGCTAAAGGTTTAATTGATTTCAAAGTTGCTATTTGTTTAATCAATCGCGTATTAAAAACTGCTAGTTCCTTTCCAATAGTTGATGGAGATGCTGGTTGACCATGAGTTCTAGAAAGAAATGATATATCAGACCATTCACGAGCCTTGGTGTTTAAATTTGAGTTTAAATTTTCAATATCAGTAAGATAAATATTAATACCTTTTTTTATCATTACCGCATATGAAAGAGAATTTATATCTTCACTGGTTAATCCGAAATGAATAAATTGGATATAATTCTTTAAAACACTATCTTTTATAAAGTTATCTCTAATAAAGTATTCAACTGCTTTTACATCATGATTAGTGATTGACTCGATTTCTTTAATTTTTGTAACATAATCATCATTAAAATTATTTTTAAATTTTTCAAGTTTGTTAATTGAGGCATCACTAATCTTTTTAAATAGGTTTGGTTTGTTTGTGCAGAGATATATTATCCAATCTATTTCAATTTCAAATCGAATTTTTATTAAAGCGAATTCTGAGAAATTAGCTCTAACATTTTCAATTTTAGATGAGTATCTATTATCAAGAGGAGATATGTTATTGAAGTTATTGGTCATAAGTCACTTTATATCAAACTTTAAATACAATTAATACATTAAAAAGATTTAGATATAATTCCACCTCCAATACAAATATTTTCATTATAAATAACAGCAGACTGACCAGGTGCAGCGGCTCTTACAGGCTCATCAAAATCAATAAAATAAACTCCGTTAATATTAGAAAGGTTTGCACTAATAGGTTTTTGAAGGTGCCTAACTTGAACACTGCATTTGAATGGTAATTGTAAATCCATATCATTTATCTTATGAAGTGAATCAATTTCAATTCTTTTGCTCATTAACAAACTATTATCAACACCTTGGCATACATAAATCTCATTATTTGGAATATCTTTTTTATAAACATACCATGGCAGTTCTTTTTTACCTTTAACACCACCTATCATTAGTCCTTGTCTCTGACCTTCTGTATAGAGCATTGCTCCATTATGTTCACCAATAATATTTCCAAATTCATCTTTAATGTCGCCTGGAGAAAATTTAAGAAACCTACCTAAAAAATCTTT
The DNA here is from genome assembly GCA_964417685.1 of uncultured Gammaproteobacteria bacterium. Taxonomy (GTDB): domain Bacteria; phylum Pseudomonadota; class Gammaproteobacteria; order Magnimaribacterales; family D2472; genus CAJQGY01. The sequence goes on from CAYQIT010000001.1 coordinate 93,950, forward strand.
TAAATTTCTTTCTCCAACAAAACAAATGCCAACTGAGTCTTTCTTGTTTGCTGTAGATAGTCCTAATTCTTTTGCTATTTCTCTTACCTCACTCTTTGATATATCAGATAGGGGAAAGATTGTTTTTTTAAACTCATCTTCACTGACTTCATGAAGAAAATACGTCTGATCTTTAGAAAGATCAGATGCTCTGCATAGCATCGTCCTATTATCTTTATTACTTATCGACGCATAATGACCAGTTGCAATGTAATCTGCTCCAATTTTAAATGCATAATCTAAAAAAGATTTAAACTTAATTTCTCTATTGCATAAGACATCAGGGTTAGGTGTTCTGCCTTTTTCATGTTCTTTAAGAAAATCTTGAAAAACATTGTTCCAATATTCATGAGAAAAATTAGCCCTATGTAAAGGTATATCAAGCATATCGCAAACATTTGAAGCATCTTTAAAATCGACCTCAGAAGTACAAACCTCACCAGGTTCATTTTGCCAATTTTGCATAAATAAACCTTTAACTTTATAACCATTTTTTTTTAATAGATATGCTGCAACTGATGAATCTACTCCTCCAGACATTCCAACAACTACAGTTTTATTTATATCATTCATAATGCTTGTTAATTCGTTTAATAATGAATATTTTAGGAGTATAATTATCCCCGATTTCGATAAAGAAATCTTAAATACGGGGTAAATAATGTCATACGAAAAAATTCAAATTCCTGAATCAGGAGAAAAGATATCTTACATAGATGGTAATCTTGTTATACCTAACAATCCAATAATTCCATATATTGAAGGTGATGGTATTGGATATGACATAACTCCTGCAATGATTAAAGCTGTAGATAGCGCTGTTAAGGTTGCATATCTTGGTGAAAGAAAAATTGAATGGATGGAAGTATTTTGTGGAGAAAAATCTACGCAGATATACGGTGAAGATGTTTGGTTGCCTGATGAAACACTTGATGCGTTACGTGAATACGTAGTAAGTATAAAAGGACCTTTAACAACACCTGTTGGAGGCGGTATAAGATCCTTAAATGTTTCTTTAAGACAAATCCTTGATCTTTATGTATGTCTTAGACCAATAAGATACTTTGATGGTGTGCCATCACCAGTAAAAGAACCTCAAAATGTTGATATGGTAATTTTTAGAGAAAATTCTGAAGACATATATTCTGGCATAGAGTTTCAAGCAAATAGTGATGATGCGAATAAACTAGCTGAAATACTAAAGAATGAATTTAAAAGCGATAAAATCAGGTTCCCTGACAATGTCGGTCTTGGCGTTAAACCAATCTCTTTTGAAGGAACTTCAAGATTGGTTAAATCAGCAATTGATTATGCAATTGATAATGATAGATCATCTGTAACACTAGTTCATAAAGGTAATATTATGAAGTTTACCGAAGGTGCTTTTAGAGATTGGGGCTATGAAATTGCAAGTACTGAATATGGAGGGGTGGAACTTGATGGTGGTCCATGGCAAATAGTAAAAAATCCAAAAACTGGTAATGAGATTATAATTAAAGATGTTATTTGTGATGCTTTTCTACAACAAATTCTTTTGAGACCAAAAGATTATGACGTCATAGCAACCATGAACCTTAATGGGGATTATATATCTGACGCTTTAGCAGCATGTGTTGGTGGAATTGGAATTGCTCCAGGCGCAAACCTTTCCGATAAATATGCTGTCTTTGAAGCTACTCACGGAACCGCACCTAAATATGCAGGTCAAGATAAAGTGAATCCTGGATCATTAATATTATCTGCTGAGATGATGTTAAGACATATGGGATGGACTGAAGCTGCAGATCTTATAATCAAATCTATGGAAAGAACAATTGGGGCTAAGAAAGTAACTTATGATTTCGAGAGAATGATGGATGACGCTGATCTAGTTTCTTGCTCAGGCTTTGCAGATGAGATGATCAAAAGAATGTAATGATTAAACTCTTTGCAGATGAAACTGATTCAAATGATTTAGGTGCATCTGTTTTAGAAAAAGAACCGGAACTTAAAGAACCACCTTTATATCAAGTTATTCTTCTAAATGATGATTACACTCCAATGGAGTTTGTTGTATACGTCCTGCAATCTGTATTCAATCATAATCATCAAAAAGCAACTGAAATAATGATGGCTGTACATACTCAAGGCAAGGGTGTTTGTGGTATATTTTCTAAAGAGATTGCAGAAATGACATCTCATGAGGTAAATGAGCTTGCAAAAAGTCATCATCACCCTCTATTAAGTGAAATTGAACCATTAACTGATTAATATGTTTAGTAAAGACTTAGAATTATCTATTGCCGCGCTTTTTGATAAAGCACAAGAATCAAATATTCAATACATTACTGTCGAACATCTATTTCTCATGATTTTAAGTGATTCAGATGTTATATCTTGTCTTAAATCACACAATGTAAATATCGATTCACTAAAAAACTCTATTAATGACCATCTTTCAAAAACAACTATTCAAAGATCTGATATAAAAAAACAAGTACAACCAACTTTAGGATTTCAGCGAGTTCTTCAAAGATCAGTTTTTCATATCCAATCTCAGGGAAAGGGTGTTGTAAAACCAATTAATATTTTAGTTGCTATTTTTTCTGAGAAAGAATGTCATTCTGTATACCTGTTAAATAAAAATAGTTTATCTAGACTTGATGTGGTGTCATTTTTATCACATGGTCCTAAAGATATTAGTGAAACTGATAAAGTAGAAGAGGGTGAAGAATCTCTAGAAAACTCTCAACAAACATCAGAATCAAACTATTTAATCAATTTAAATAATCTAGCAATAGAAAATAAAATTGATACATTGGTGGGTCGACAGAGTGAAGTGGAAAGGATGATTCAAATCCTATCTAGAAGAACTAAAAATAACCCATTGCTGGTTGGTGAATCGGGTGTAGGTAAAACAGCTATTGCTGAAGGTATTGCAAAACTTATAACAACTGGTGAGGTACCTGACATAATAAAAAATACTACTGTATATGCATTAGATATTGCAGCTCTTATTGCTGGAACTAAATATAGAGGTGATTTTGAAAAAAGATTAAAAAACGTTTTATCGTTTTTAAAAAAACAAAATAATCCAATATTATTTATAGATGAAATACATACGATAATTGGTGCCGGATCAGCTTCCGGAGGTTCAATGGATGTTTCTAATCTTATTAAACCTGCTCTATCTAGAGGAGATCTAAGATGTATTGGATCGACGACTTTTCAGGAATACAGGGGCATATTTAATCAGAATCAAGCTCTATCAAGGCGTTTTCAAAAGATTGATGTTAATGAACCATCAATTGATGAATGTTTAGAAATTATTTCTGGAATTAAACCAATTTATGAAACATATCATAACGTTGAGTTTTCATTAGAGGCTATAAAAACTGCTATTGAATTATCTGCAAAGTATATGACTGATAGATTTTTACCAGATAAAGCCATTGATGTAATTGATGAGACCGGATCAATGATTAATGTAAACAGGTCTTCAAATAAGAAGATTAAGATTAAGAAAAAAGATATTGAAGCAACTATATCTAAAATTACAAAGATACCGGAACAGAGTATCTCATCATCTGATAAAAAGAATCTTAAAGCCATTGAATCAAATCTTAAACGAGTTATTTTCGGACAAGATCATGCCGTTGAAACACTTTCTAATGCTATTAAATTATCTAGAGTAGGGCTTAGAGACGATAATAAAACCATTGGATCATTTTTATTTACTGGGCCAACTGGAGTTGGTAAAACTGAGATAACCAAACAACTTGCTGAAATCTTAGGTATAGACCTTATTAGATTTGATATGAGTGAATATATGGAAAGGCATACAGTTTCAAGATTGATAGGCGCGCCTCCAGGTTATGTTGGTTTTGATCAAGGAGGTCTTCTTACAGAGGCTGTTGTAAAGTCTCCTAACTCTGTACTTTTGCTTGATGAAATAGAAAAAGCTCATCCTGATATATTTAATATTTTATTACAGGTTATGGATGCAGGAGTTCTGACGGATAATAATGGAAGGAAAGCAGATTTTAGAAATATAATTTTAATTATGACAACAAACGTAGGTGCTGAATTACTTTCTAAATCCAATATTGGTTTTAATCATAATTCAAATGAAACCGATGCAATGTCAGCATTAAATCGCCTTTTTTCACCAGAATTTAGGAACAGACTTGATGAAACTATTCAGTTCGATTATTTAGATAGGGCAGTTATATTATCAATAGTTGATAAGTTCCTTATTAAACTTCAAGCTCAGTTAGACAAGAGAAATGTTGAGATAAATGCCTCATCTAAGGTAATTAATTGGATAGCCAATAATGGTTATGATAAAGAAATGGGAGCAAGGCCAATGGAAAGATTTATTGCAAAAAACATTAAAAAACCATTGGTTGATAAGCTACTATTTGGATCTCTTAGAGCTGGAGGGATTATAAAGCTAGATATAAAGAATGATAAGCTGGTCTTTTCGGATACAAAAAAGACCACAAAGGTTTAAATTATCTGCCTCTGAATGTAATTCTTCCTTTTGTTAGGTCATATGGGCTCATTTCAACCTTTACTTTATCTCCAGTAAGGATTCTTATGTAATGTTTACGCATTTTTCCTGATATATGCGCTTCAATTATATGGCCATTATCCAACTTAACCTTGAATGTTGTATTTGGTAAAGTCTCTATAACTTCACCCTCAAATTCTAAATTATCTTCTTTTGACATGGGGCCATTTTAAACTAATTTTGATGTAATAGGTGCTTCATATAGTTATATAATAGGAAAAATTTACTATTTATAAGGACTTAAAATGATCAAGAACCCTGGAGAAATCACACTGGATGATGCTTTAAATATTTGTAAGGAAGCTCTGAAAAAAGGCAGAGAATTAGATTTAATGCCACTAACTGTAACAGTTGTTGATGTTGCAGGTGTAATCAGAGCAACAATGGCTGAAGAAGGCTCTGGACTTATAAGATCTGATATAGCTTATGCTAAAGCATGGACATGTTTAGCATTTAATGTGTCGTCTAATACATTAAGAGATATTTTTGAGGGACAGCCTAGATTAGCTCCAGCAGTTTCAGCTATGCAAACAATGGCTGGAGGAAAGCTTGTTCCAACACCTGGAGGGATGTTAATCCAAAAAGACGGTAAAAACATTGGGGCTTTAGGTGTAACTGGTGATAAATCAGATCAAGATGAACTATGTGCTATAGCTGCTATTGAATCATTGGGTTATATTCCAGGACATAAAGCTAGTTAATTATATATATTATTAAACATAATATATATTATGCGAAGTTATATAATAATATTAGATTTATAAATAGCAATACCCTATTTAAATTAATTTAAGAGAACTTTTGATAGTTAAGAGTCTTAAGGATATAGAAGATTAATCAATAGTTTTAACTTCTATATAGTCTATAAGCAATCTACCCCTATCAGGATCGTTTAGATTAGAGCATTCTAAGTCTTGGCAGTATTTTGAGTTATTAATATAACCTCCATTAGTACCACCTACTGCAACATTCATTATTAAATAAAATGGTTCATTAAATGGCCAATAGATTCCATTAATAAAATCCTGTTCTGTTGTGTAATCAATTGAATGAAATGGTTCGTCAAATGTATCTAGATAAAACTCAAGTTTATTAGTTTCCCATTTAAATGTAATGGAATGAAATTTATCAACAAAATTAACATTTTGTGGAACTGTTTCAATGCCATATTTAAAAATATGATTTTGATAGTCGATTCCATAATGAACTGTAGCTTGAATTTGATTGTCTTGGTTTGAGTACATGTGTTCCATGATATCTATCTCACCATCTCTAGGCCAAGATGTATCATTATTTTCAAAAGATTGAGGCATCATCCAAAAAGCTGGCCAATGACCACTACCCTCCGGAACTTTAAAGCAGACAGTAACTTCTGATCCAGGACTGACATTAAGTTTATTCTTAGTAACTAATTTACCTGAAGTGTAATCAAATGTTCCTCCCCATGAACTACAATCATTGGTTGCACAATACGGATCATCAAAAGGGGTCTGACCATTATTTGTATTCCAATATATAGGTTGAATCTTTAAATAACCATCCTCTATGAAGGTGTTTTCAGTTGTGCCTGAAGAACTATTACAGTTTTTAGAATACCCATTTTCACAGCTAGTATAATATTGCTCTTCATCATTCCCCCAGCCTGGAACCCACTGGCCTCCACTAAAGAATCCATTGCCAGTTTCATAAGAAAAATTATTCGTATCTAGCACGTTAGAAGTAAAATCTTCTAGCCAATAATCAGACCCATTATTTATCGCCGCTCTACAATATGATGGCTTATCCTGGTCATACGGGTTTCCATTGCCGCTAGTATTTTCTGTTACTTCTATAGATACAGATTTTTGTGCACTAGAACCACTAGAATTAGAGCAAACTAATGAATATTCATAAGTACCAACATCTGACATTAATAAGATGTCAGTGCCGCTTGTAGCTTTTGTTCCATCCCAACTTCCTGATGCAGTGCATGAAGTAGCATATGAAGAAGACCATGATAATGTTATTGAGTTACCTACAACAACAGAAGTTAGATCAGCAGTAAATGAATTTATAACAGCTTGATTTGATGTATTGCCTGAGTTACCACTCCCACCACTAGAATTTGATGAAGAACCTCCACCACCGCCCCCACCACATGCTGAGATAAAAAAAATAGATGAGAGTAAGCTAACTTTTAGTAGATTTTTCATTGTTGATCACAAATTAAAAGAAACAATATAATCTATAGAATATAATAGTCAAATACATAGGAATTAAGAATGAATAGAATAATATTTAAAACACTTTTACCCGTAATTTTAATCACAAATATATATGCTTCGGTACTGTCTGAGCCGACTGCTTATTCTAAAGATCTATATAAGCAAAATATATTAGATGGAAATTATGATCCCACTATTAGTGAGCCGGACAATTTTCTTGATTTTAATTATGGTGATCGTGTTGCTTCACCCTCTCAAATCTCAAATGCAATATTAACCTGGGCTAAAGAATCAAATAAATTAAAAGTAGTTGAATATGCTAGATCACATGAAAATAGACCTTTATATGCATTGTATATCTCTTCTGAAACTAATATAAATAATCTACAACAAATTAAAACAGATTTAGGAATGCTTGCTGATGCACGATCTACTAGTGAATCTCATGCAAGTCGTTTAATAAAATCTTTACCCGCCATAGCATGGATGGCCTACTCTATTCATGGAAACGAAACCTCTGGTTCAGATGCCGCTTTAGGGCTCATATATCATCTTATTGCTAGTAAAGACCAAGAAGTAATAAATATGTTATCAGATATGGTAATTATTATTGACCCAATGATGAATCCAGATGGAAGAGATAGGTTTGCTAAATCTCTTGAGCAGTATCGTGGAACGGCTCCAAATTACGATGATCAATCTCTGCTTCATACGGGTGATTGGCCTTATGGAAGAACCAATCATTATTATTTTGATCTTAATAGAGACTGGTTTTATCTTACTCAACCTGAAACACAAGGAAGAGTAGCATTAATAAATCAGTGGAATCCTCAGATTCTTGTTGATGCTCATGAAATGGGCGCACAAGATACCTTCATGACAGGCCCTGCAAGGGAACCTGTTAATAAAAATATGCATTCTAGTTTATTGAAATGGGGTAATGTTTTTGCTCAAGATCAAGGCTCTGAATTTGATAAAAGAAATTGGCGCTTTTATACAGGAGAATGGCATGAAGATTTGTATCCTGGTTATTCTTTTTATGTAAATTTTAGAGGTACATTAGGAATTCTGTATGAACAATCACGCATGTCAGAGGATGGAGTTAAGAGACCAGAGGGAACTATACAATCTTACAAAGAATCTGTGCACCACCAATTTGTTAGCTCTTTGGTGAACCTAGAAACTTTACAAAAAAATAGCGATTCAATGTATAAAGATTTTTGGGAAGGGAGAAAATTAAATATTTCTAATACCAGTAAATGGGCTAATAAATCTTTTGTAATACTTCCTACAAAAAATAATAAAAGAATAAATACTCTTGCTACTAAACTAAAAGCACAAGATATTGAGATATATCAAAATACTAAAGAAATTACAGTTGAGGGAGCTTTAAAACAATCAGGTGATGTATTAAATTCATTTGTAATACCAGTTGGAAGTATGATTATTCCTAATAGGCAACCCGAAGCGCCATTAATATCAGCAATATTAGAATTTGATGCGGAAATTGATGATGAAGTTCTTATAAAAGAACGACAAGCTACTTTAAAAAATGGCTCTTCAATAATGTATGACACCACTGCTTTTAATTTTACGATGATGTATGGATTAGATGCTTTAACTGTTCCAATGCATCTGAATAAGAATTTAATTTCATGGGCACCCTCCCCTGTAGATATTGATGTTGATAGTACTGCAATTATGTGGGCAGTTGAAGGTGAAGATGATTCATCAGTGGCATTTGCTGCAAGATTGATGGAGCAAGGGGTAAAACTAAGAATAGTAGATAAAGAAATTAATTTATCTAATAAACTACTATCTAGAGGAAGTGTTATCGCACTTGCATTAGACAATCCTAGCTTAGACAATTTAGTGAATTTAATAACTAGCACCGCAAATGAATTAAATATCTCTGTCTCTTCTCTTAAGACTGGTTTTGGTAAAGAAGAGTTGCCAGATTGGGGTGGAAGACATTTTAGATTATTAAATAAACCTAAAATTGCTATTCTAAGTCATAGTGGATTTAGCTCTTATGACGTTGGGGTAAGTTGGTGGTCAATAGACCATCACTTGGGAATAAGGCATAGCCAGCTAAATACTTCAATGATAGGTTATGCTGATTTAAGAAGATATAACACTTTAATCATGCCTAGTGGCTATAGAAATTTGTCATCAAGTGAAATAACAGCACTTAAAGATTGGGTTAAACAAGGTGGTACTTTGATTACTCATAACTCTAGTACTAGAAGGCTACTAGCTCAAGATTCTTTTAGCAAGGTTAAAGAGATTTCAGATTCTTTTGATTCAGCTCATAAATATAATGTTTCATTACAAAGAGAATTTTTAGCTATAAATACTGTTGTTGATAAAAAAATAGTAAATACCAATAAAGTTGATTTTGAGCTTAATTATCCATGGGAAAATAGTCAAAATAAAATTAGCGCTGATGCTCTTAAGAAACGTGATAATTGGCAGTCTTTGTTTATGCCATCTGGTTCATTTGTATCAGGTAGAATTAACAAAGACCATTGGTTAACATTTGGTTCAATTGATACCCTACCCCTTTTGTATTCAAACCTACCAGTACTTATGGCTGACTCAAGTTCAAATGCTGTAGTTAGAGTTGGCGAAATAGTAAATACTTCTGATTACGATAATTACAGGAGTCTCAACTGGTCAGATATACCAGCCGGTAAAGATATCAATGTTAGAATGAGTGGTCTTGTTTGGCCTGAAGCATCAAATAGAATAGCTAATTCGGCTTATTTAACTCAAGAAAGGTACGGTAAAGGTCAAATTATTCTATTTTCAGGGGAACCTAATTTTAGAGGCTCTGCTCTTGGAACAAATAGAATTTGGTTGAATGCTATAGTTTACGGCTCAGGACTTGGAACATCAACCAATATAGACCTATAGAATATAACTTTATATATAAATATTAGACTTATTTTGAATCAATAATTATTATTTTTTAAGATATTATTAATCTGGTATTTAATTATTTTATGGGAGAGAATTTATGAATACAGAATACGAAATATGGAACCTTATGTATTTAGGTTTTATTTCTAATTCAATGTTTATGGTTGCAATGGTATTGTTAACTTGGCTTGGATTTAGATTTGCTGCAAGAATCTACGATGATTCTAATGCAAATGTAGCTGCAAAAGTAACTGCAACGCTTTTTTACTTACTTGTAGGAATTATGTTCTATAACACTGCTCAGATTGGTGGTGCTATTATTGGCGGTGCTGCTGAAAGTTTATCTGCTCTTGAAGAGGTTTCTCAAAGAGGTCAAGATCTAATTGATAGAGTAGAGTCAGGATTCGTTCCTGGCGGCCTTGTAAGCACCTCATTAAATGTTGTAATAGTATTTTTTCAACTAGCTATGACTTGGGGGAAAAAGGCTTAATAATATTTAAAGCTTTTATAAAGGGGATTAATATCCCCTTTTTTATTTCCAAAAATAAAATATACTCATTAAGTTCATGTATAAAACATTATTTAATAATTTATGGAAAGCGACAACAGCTTATATTGTTGGCAGCTTTGCTTTAATTCAATTTGCTAGCGTTTCATTTACATACTTTGATCTAGAGACTTCTTTTGGCTTAACAAATACCGAGATAATGAAACTTCTATATGTTGTATTAGCAATTGGGTTTCCATCTACTCTTGCCTTAGTTTTCTTCTTTAAAAAAGATGTAATAGATAATAATGAAGTTAACTTACATCATCCTTTGTCTGATAATAAAAAAATTGGGGCATACAAACAAAAAATAGCTGTAATACCATTTACGAATTTAAATAAAGATGATGACGGCTCTTTTCTTGTTGATGGAATTGTTGAAGATTTGATAACAGAGTTCTCGATGATTAAAGAAATAGAAATACTCTCTAGACAGACTTGTTTTGATTATAGAGATAAAAACTACGATATTGACAAATTCAAAAATGATTTTGATTTAGATTATCTAGTTTCTGGAAGTATAAGAATTCTAGATAACAGACTTAGAGTTTCTGTTGAATTGTCAGAAACAATTGAGGGTAATGTAATTTGGTCTAATAAGTACGATAGAGTTAAAGAAGATATATTTGATATACAGGACGAAATTGTTAGAAAAATAATTATCTCCTTAATTGGTGAAATAGAATTTTCAAGTTTGGAGAGATCAAAAAGGAAACCAACAGAAAACATTACATCCTACGAGTATCTTCTAAAAGGAAAAGATCTTCATCACAAGTTTACTAAAGAAGCTAATGGAAAAGCTCTAATTGCTTTAGATGCATCAATTAATTCAGATAAATCAAATTCACAAGCTTATGCTTGGAAGGCTTGTGCTTTAGGTCAAGCATACGGCAGAGGATATATACCGGTTAGTGATGAATTATATAAATCAATCATGGAAAATATAAATAAAGCTGTTGAACTAAACAATAATGATTTTGAGGCTCATAGGATGCTTGCAGAAGTTCATTTATCTCTTCATGATTTTGAGAAAGCCCTACTTCATGGAACTAAGGCATTTCAACTAAATCCCAATGACCCTAGAGTTACCTCTGTATATGGTGAAATATTAGTTAGGGTGAAAAAAATCCCAGAAGGATTAGATATGCTAGAAAAAGCATACGAATTAGATCCTGTTCCTCAGGGCCAATCCACGTCTGACAAAAGAATTAGTGCACTGATAACTGGATATTATTTATCAAACAATTTAGAACGATGTAATGAATTGTTTAAATCAATAACTGACATAGATTTTAGATCATGGTTAATGGTTTTAGATATAAACATAAATTATGAAAATGAAAATTTAGCTTCAATAAAGATGCATTCAAATAAGTTTAAAGAAATTGATTACAACCTAGAAATCGATAGATTTCATTTAAACGATAAAAGTCTTAAGGATTCATTAATTAAGAGAGCTACCGAAGAACTCTTTGGATAAGAAAAAAGTTTTTCAAATTAAAATAATTTGTTTATTATATTTTTATGAGTAAAGCAAAAATAGCATCTTCATTTATAAAAATTAAGTTCCATAATATTGGCTCGATTTTGATTAAAACGGCTGGTACATATGCCGTAACTGCTTTTGCGCTAATTCAATTATCAAGTATCGTAGTGACTAACATCTCAACGGTAGATATTCTTGGAATTACACCTGAACGATTTATGCAACTACTATTCATTATCGTTCTTATTGGCTTTCCACTATCTCTAATAATAGCTTTCTCTTTTAAGAAGAAAAACTTAAATCAAGAAGTTCTTAAAGATTATGAAGATTTAAAAAATGTTGTTTCAAATAAAAAGCCCAAGATAGGTGTTATACCATTTGAAAATCTAAATGATGATAAGGATGGAGCTTTTCTTGTAGACGGTATTGTCGAAGACCTCATAACAGAACTTTCAATGATAAAAGAAATATCAGTTGCAACCAGAAGGACTTGTTTTGGCCTTAAAGGAAAAGATTATACAAGCCAAGCTTTTAAAGATGAGTGGGGTTTTGATTATGTTGTATCTGGAAGCATTAGATCTGCTGATGATAAATTACGAATATCTGTTGAATTAAGTGATATGGAAGATGATCAAGTTATTTGGAGCAATAAGTACGATAAGTTAAAAGCTGATATATTTGAATTACAAGATGAGATAGTAACTCAAATTATTTATTGCGTAATTGGTGAGATAGAGATAACTAGTCTTAAAAGAGCTCATAGGAAACCTACTGAAAACATGACTTCATATGAATATACTTTAAAAGGTAGAGCGCTTAACCAAAAGTTTGAAAAAGAAGCAAATGCTGAAGCTATTAAAATGCTAGATGCTGCAATTGAGGCAGATGAACTCAACCCCCTACCCCATTCATGGAAAGCATGTACACTTGGCCAGTCGATGTTTTTAGGTTTCAAGGATCAATCTGAAGTCATGCCAGATATGTTAGAGGCTTTAAGTAAAGCAAATGAACTAAATGATAATGATTGGAATACTAATAGAATCCTTGCAGAAGCTAATTTAACAATGAATGATTTTGAACAATCAAAAGTTTATGCAACTAAAGCCTATAGAGCTAATCCAAGCAACCCACATGTTTTATCAATTTATGGTGAGTCATTATTGAGAAATGGGGATATAGATAGTGCAATAAAAATATTTGAGAAAATGTATGAATTAGAGCCAATAGTTGCAGCAGACACTAACTCTGATAGACCGCTACAAGCAATACTTTTTGCCTACTATATGAATAATGATCTGGAGAAATGTAAGGAATTATTAACTCAACTTGATGATTTTACATCTAAAACTTGGCTAGCTTTAATAGATTTACATCAGAGAAATGACAAAGACTACAAACAAGAGGATTGGTTTATTAAAGGCATGAGCAAATTTAAAAATTTAGATTGGAAAAATGAAATCAAGTCATTTCATCTAAACCATAAAGAGATGTTAGAAAATCTATCTAATATTTCAGCAAGTCTCACCTAGCAAGCAAAATAATAATTTAATACCAAACTGATCTTATTTATACTAAGCACACTAATATGAATAAATTTCTTATACTCATAATTCTTTTAAATATATCCTGCACAACAATGATTGAAAATATACCTGAAGCAAAAAAAATACCTAAAATTCTAAATAACCATAACGATGAAAGAATAGATAACTATTACTGGTTAAGAGATGATACGAGAACCAATGAGGATGTAATTAGTTATTTAAAAGAAGAAAATGAGTATAAAGAAAATTGGTTTAAATCAAAAAAACCATATAAAGATGAATTAATTGAGATATATAAAAAACAACTTCCTAAAGAAGAAATTTCATATCCCCTAGTCAATGATAAATATAAATACTTCACAAAAATTAATAACAATGAGCAATTAAAAAGGATTTATAGATCTTTTAATAAGAAAGAAGAATTATTATTTGATCCGAATATAAAGCTTAAGACTCAAGAATACTATGATGTAAAAGGAGTTTATCCATCAAATGATAATTCTCTACTTGTATTAAGCGAGGATAATAACGGAAGAAGAACATATACGCTTAAATTCCTTGATCCTAATAATAAAGAATTTATATATGAATCTATTGAGAGAACTACTGGTAATACAATATGGTCAACTGATAATTCATATATTTATTACATTAAAAAAGATCCAACAACTTTAATTGCTAATGCAGTATATAGACACCAAATAGGAAGCTCAGTTTTAGAGGATGAATTAATCTATAAAGAAGAAGATGAATCATTTGAATTATCTTTATCTAGGTCAATGGATAAGAATTATTTATATATAAATATTGAGGCTACAGATAATAATGAAATTAGAACAATTGATTTAAATAACCCTCTTTCATCACCTAAAGTTTTTATTAATAGAGAATTAAATCACCTCTATTACATTGAACATGCAGGAAATAACGTTTTTTTGGTTTTATCAAATAAAAATGCTCCTAATTTTAAGATCTTAAAATCTATTTCAGAGACTAACAGAGATGTTCAATCAATGGAAACTATTGTTGAGCATTCATCAGATACTTTTATAAATAATATTTTGCTTGTGGATAATACTTTAGTGCAAGAAGTTAGATTTAATGGATTGCCTGAAATATATCTGCTAGACATGGTTTCAAAAGAGACTAATAAAATTCAATTTAGTGACAATGCGTACGATGTTTCAATAAATAACAGTCATTCAAATAACAAATCACTATTTTATAATTACTCTAGCCTTCTGAATCCAGAATCTATTTTTGAATTTGATATAAATTTATTTGAATCTAATCTTGTGTGGAGCAAAGAAATTAATAATTTTGATAAGAATGAATATGAAGATAATAGATTTTTTATTAAAGCAAGAGATGGAGAGCAAATACCAGTCGTAACCATAGCTAAGAAAGATATAGATTTAAGAAATGCACCTATTTTATTTTATGGTTATGGTTCATATGGAATTAATATTGATGCAAGCTTTAGACAATCCATAATACCTTTGCTAGATAAAGGTATTATTTTTTCAATTATAAATATCAGAGGTGGTGGCGAGATGGGTAAACACTGGTATGAAATGGGTAGAATGAAAAATAAAATGAATACCTTTTATGATTTTAACGATGGTGTAAAAGCTGTTCTTAAAAAAGAAATTGGTGACCCTGCTAATGTATTTGCAAGAGGTGGAAGTGCTGGTGGTCTTTTAATGGGTGCAATAATTAATTTAGAGCCTGATTTATATAAAGGCATTTTATCAGGTGTTCCCTTTGTTGACGTTGTTACTACTATGTCTGATCCTTCAATACCATTAACAACATTTGAATATGGTGAGTGGGGAAACCCAGCAATTAAAAGTGAATATGAATATATGATGAAATATTCGCCATATGACAATATTGATTATAAAAATTACCCAGCTGTATTTATAACTTCAAGTCTATATGATTCACAAGTTCAATATTTCGAACCGGCTAAATATATTGCCAAGATGAGAGATTTTAATCTTTCAGAAAATCCAATTTTAATGGATATGAATCTTATTGGAGGTCATGGCGGCATGAGTGGTCAAATCAATCAATTCAATGAAATTGCAGAGGAGTTTAGTTTCATATTAAACCTATCAGAATCTAACTAGGCAATAACAACAATATAATAAGCACTAGGTATAGCTATTAACCAAAGGGTTAATCCTAAAGCAAAGGGCTTTAAATTTAATGATTTGAAATCTATTAGAGTAGTTTGAGTACCTATACAAAAAAGACCTATCATTAAAATACTCTTACTTAATATCCTTAGTGTAAGTTCTGTTGAGTAATCTATAATTCCAGTGGTATTAATTAGCACAGCCAATATAAAAAAGAAAATGAATATAGGATATTTAGATTTATCATTATCATCTTTATAAAAATAATTTAACAATATAATTAATGGGATTAGCCATAAGGTTCTAGCTACTTTTAAAGTTGCAGCTACTTCAACTGACTCAGTGCTATATTCCAATGCAGTTCCAATAACTGAAGATGTATCATGGACTGCTAAAGCTACAAAAGAGCCAAATTCAATACTATCCATCGATAAAAAAGACCCTATAAAAGGAAAAAATATCAATGCAACTAAATTAAATATAAAAATTATAGTTAATGCTAATATTAAATCAGTAGGCTTTGCTTTTATGATTGGAGCTATTGCAGCAATTGCTGTTCCTCCACATATTGCAGCCCCAGAGGAAATAAGAATAGATATCTTTTTATCTAAATTTAATATTCTAGAAATAAGCAAACCACCAAAAAAAGATAAGAAAACAAATAAGGTAATCCAACCAAAATAATTATTTCCAATATCAAGAACCGACTGCATCCCAATTGTTAAACCAAGTATTACAACACCAATTTGTAAGGGTATCGTTGAAACGCGTCTAGTAATAAAGTTTTTGCCAGGTTTGATTAGCAGAGAAAATACAATACCTAAAGCAATAGCAATTGGTGCACTCATGGCAATTATTACTGCAATAAGAAATAAAGAGAGATATAAATAAATCAAAACTGACTAGTGCTTAGCCTTTTACAAACTTCATTATATTCAGAAATAGTAGTGTTAATTATTTCATCAACACTTTTAACTTTATCTATTAAACCAACAGATTGACCTGAAAGAGCTGGCGCTGCATTCATATCACCACCAAAATATAGATCTTTTATTTTCATGAGTGCTGACATGTCCATTACACCCTCTTCATCTATTTTGTTGGTCAAGTCAGTTTTAATCGCTCTAATAACTGGTTTAGATTTTTTATTTAATATAAGAGTTCCATCAATTGGAGAGTTGATTATTGAGTCTTTAAAATTAGAATGAACAGGTGACTCTTTGCTTGAAACAAATCGTGTGCCCATTTGAATACCATCAGCACCAGCAGCTATTGCAGAAGCCATTCCAATACCATCAACAATCCCACCTGCTGCTATGAGAGGTAAATCAATCTCTTTTTTTATAGCTTGAATTAAAACAGTTAACCCTACCTCGATTGGGCTTTTAAACCCCCCTCCTTCAGTTCCCTCAACAACAAGGCCATCAACACCTGCATTATAAGCTTTAATTGCACCATCAAGACTAGGAACAGCATGGTAGACTTTTATACCAGCATCTTTGAGAACGTTAACGTATTTTGTTGGATCTCCTGCTGATGTTGTTACAAATTTAACACCATGGTCAACACAGTACTTAACCATAGAATCATCTTTTAAGAATAAAAGAGGTAGGTTTACTCCAAATGGTTTGTCTGTAAGGGATGACATCTTTGCAATTTCAGATTTACAAATATCTACTTCACCGGATGAGGTTTCAATAATTCCTAAACCTCCGGCATTTGATACAGCTGATGCTAGCTGACTTCTAGCAATCCAGCCCATAGGAGCTTGGATAATTGGAAATTTAACACCTGAATCTTTTAAGAATTTATTCATATGGTTATTTTATATATTGAAAATATTTAGTAAAACTCTATTAATGCACAATGATTGAGTAATTATCTAATGCTTTTATGAAAACCTGTGTAGTCTGCTTCAGATTTTTGATAATCCAAAGAGCTGGCATCTCCATAAATTTCAGCTTCAAACCAATCTATAAATGACTGATCTCTGGTTATTTTCCAAAAATCCCAAACAGTTCTTGCAAGAGCAGTCTTGAAAGTACCAAGCTTTAAAGCATTCATTCGAACTTCTAGATGTTTTTTATCGACGAAATTATTTTCAACTTTCTCATATACATCAAATATATCAACCAGAGTGGTTATTAAAAACATAGTAACCCTCACCCTTTCTCTATCTGATAATTCCCCAGACCAATCTTTTGATAAAAATTCACTGAATTCACCATCTTTGGATGAAGCAAAATACCTTTCGTATTGTCGTTGGGTGAGAGAGTGGCCAAATTGGGCTTTTGTAATTTCATTCTGTTGGTGTATTTGAATACCAAGATATACAACCGAAACAACAACACCTAGTGCAGCAATGATTTGTACAATTAAAATTATAATTTCGTTATTCATACTATTAGCTTATTACAAATTTCATCATAGCATCATAATATGGCCTTAATTCATCAGATATTTTTTTTGCATCCTTGGAGAGTTTAATAGATTTTGTGGTGTTTCTAGAGAACCCTGTTGTTGTCATTACTGATGGATACCAATACTTTGCCCAGACTCCATCGGAATCTCTTAAACCAGATTTCCATGAAAGCATTCTTGAATCCCATGGAATACCTATAGTTAAACACAATTTCTTTAATACATGCTCTGGATTGTCTAATAATATAGATGCATCAATAACAGGACATATTCCGTTTAAGTTAGAGATTAAGTTAAATATCTTAAGTTGTTGTTTGTAACCTAAATCCATTGGATTAGCACCATTCCATTTATTCAAAAAACTCGCAGTAACTAGGTCAGGATCTCTAATTAAAAAACAATTAATTGAATTAAATGTCCATTCTAGTGAATCAAAATCATAAATATGTTGTGACATATGTTTTTGATAGACATAACCATCAACATATTCGTTTTTACAAAATTTTTCGACTTCTTTGTAGTTTGTTTCCATCGAATTGATAACATCCTGTTTAAGCGGATGGTTTTTATTGAATCTTTTTAAAAAGGCTCCATAAAATGGCTCATCAATAACTTTGATTACATCTTGCCTATTCTCAAAACTTCTCATCATTGCAGTTGAAAGGTTTCGCGGCCCAGACCACATAGCAATGATATTATTTTTCATTAATGAAGTTTTAAATATAGTTCTTTAAGTTTAATATTCATAGAACCTGGATTCACTCCATCTCCTATTTGTCTACCATCTATGTTTATAACGTGTCTTAAAGATCCTAATGTTCCTGTTATGAAAGCCTCATCTGCCGAGTAAACATCGACAAGTGAGAAATTTTTTTCATAAACTTTAATGTTATTGTTTTTGCATATATCTATAACTTTCTTTCTTGTAATACCATTCATACAGTAATCACCGCTACTGGTCCAAATCTCATTATTCTTTACAATAAAAAAATTGCACGAATTAGTGGTGTTAACAAAACCTAATGGATCAAGCATAAGTGCCTCATCTGCTCCATTTTTTTTAGCTTGGATACATGCAAGAATACAATTTAACTTTGAATGACTATTTAATTTTGGGTCTTGGCTCATAGGTAGTCCCCTTACCTGAGGGACTGTAGCCAAGGTAATGCCTTCAGTTGGTTTAGCATCATCTGAATACTCCATTATGATTACAATTGAAGGCCCTTTAATTGATAAATTAGGTTGTTGGAAAGGTTTAATTTTCTCACCTCTAGTTATCATTAATCGAGCATGAGCATTATCATGCATACCATTAGCTAAACGAGTTTTCTCTAGAGCATAAATAATTTCTTCTTTTGATTTGTTTAAATTAATATCAATAGCCTTAAGTCCTTCAAATAATCTATCGATATGTTCATCCAAGAAAATCCATGATCCATTTACAAGCCTTAAGCCCTCCCAAATACCGTCACCCATAAGAAATCCGCTATCATAGACCGAAATTTTTGCATCATTTCTTTTAAATAACTCGCCATCTATATAGATAAGAATATCTTTATTTTTACTATAATGAGCTTGATTTTTATCGTTCATAATTAATTAATTTCTGTTTCATTACTTATTACATCGTTAAGTCCAGATACAGTCAATCAATATTTAATATTAATCAAGTATTAATAAAACCACTTTATTATGCTTAAATAATTGACATGAAATCTCTATCTTTAAAAATTGTAACCTTATGGTATGCATTAGCATTAGTTGTTCCTTTATACATAAATCAAATTTATAGTCCGTTTTTGAACATATGGTTAGAAATTCTTTTCTTACATATCATTGCTACTGTAATTATCTATATTGGTAGTATTATCCATAAAAATTCAAGCTTATATGACCCCTTTTGGTCTGTTGCACCAATACCAATAGTTTTATATTTTTGTTTACTTCATGATACAAATATTTCCATTATTAATTCTTTATTGATAGCAATCCCAATACTAATTTGGGCCATAAGACTTACACGTAATTGGGCCATATCATGGCCAGGTTTTATACATGAAGATTTTCGTTATGTTGATCTTAAAAAAGGTAATAAATTTAGATTAGAATTTATTAATTTTACCGGCATTCATCTTATACCAACCCTTCAAGTTAATGTATCGCTACTGCCTATATATTTTTTATTCACTAGTAACAATTTAGATAGTATTAGTTACCTGTTGTTATTTGCTAGTTCATTTTCAATTTTTGCTGTGATTATAGAGACTGTTGCTGATGAGCAAATGCGAGAATTTAGGAAAGATAAATTAAATAAAGGCAAAACTATGAATAAAGGCCTTTGGCGCCTATCAAGACATCCTAATTACTTTGGTGAGGTAATGTTTTGGGTTGGTCTATATCTTATGGCAATTCTTACTGTTGAAACACCTCTTTGGCTGTTGGTATCACCGGTATCTATGATAATGTTATTTGTCTTTATATCATGTCCTATGATGGATAATAGAAGCTTAAAAAATAGATATGATTATAAAGATTATATGGATACAACACCTCAGCTATTTTTGTGGTTTCCTAAAAAATAAACAAAAAAAAGCACCGACTGGCGGTGCTTTTTAATTCATGAATTATTACAAAGTAATTTTAAATCCTAAGTAAGTCATTCTGCCTCTTGGATCATGATGTTTTGGATCATAACTAAAGTTTGCAGCATCATAGACAATAGGAGCTTTCTCATCTGCGGCATTATTAATACCAGCAGACAATACTACGTTTGTATCACCTAGTTCCATATTGTATGTATATTTAAGATCAATAGTCTCAAATGCATCAATATCTTGAACAAATCCTCTAGCTGAAGCCGCAGCATCAAGAGCTCTAGTTGTTTCATATTCTGAAACCCATCTATATATAGCTGTAAGGTTGTGATTTCCATTTACTAGACTTGCAGTTAATACAGATTTAGTTTCTGGTAAAGATCTTGCAAAATTATCATGGTTAAATAATCCAACAACATCTTTCATACCTCCAGCTCCATCAGGAATTTCATACTCAAGCATATGAGATGAAACAAATCCTAAGCTTGCCTGTCCATAAGCAGTATCGAAGTCGTATGTAGCTTCAAAATCAAGACCAGCAGCATCAACTTTTGCAGCATTAAAGTAACTTGTTGTTATACCAACAAGGTTTCCTTCAATTCTCTTAATATCAGGACCATTTGGATCTGCTATGATTTTTCCTTGAGCGCTTTCAAGTGTAATCACATCTTTATATGCAATTGTCCAGTAATCTACTGTCATTGATGTTTGCTCATTAGGTGTCCAAATAGCACCGATATTAAAGTTATCAGACTCTTCAGGGGTCAAGTCTGAATTATTTGCTACGGCTACTCTAATAAATGCTGTTGTACCTTTTGTAGTTCCATCAGCATTAAAGTCTTGGATACCTTGTAAAGAAACCAATGAAGAAGCCAATTGAACCAATGAAGCTTCTCTAAATGAAGTAGAGTATGAACCACGAAATACTAAATTATCAGATTGCTGATATCTTAAAGACATTTTAGGATTAATTGTTGAATCAGAATCTAAGTTCTCATATCTAACAGCACCTTTGAATTGAACTTTATCAGAGAAATCTTTAGCACCTTCAACAAAAAATGCAGTTGAATCTCTTCTTGAGTCATTCTCAAGACCGCCACCTAAGAAAATTAGATCAGATTGTTGGGTAATACTTCCATCAGCACCGAATACAGCTTTTGATTCATCATTTCTAACAATTTTAAAAGCTTCGTTCTTGTATTGGAATCCTGCAGCAACATCCCAACCTTTTCTTTCGCCTGTTAGAACCACATCAAAAACTTGAAGTTTTGCATCTGACCATCTTTCTTCGCCAGATGAAATATAATCAATCAACTCTTGTGAGTTAGCAGATGGATCAAATAGGTTCCATGTTTGATTACCACTTGGACCACCATTCCCTTTGATAGCAGCATCAAATCTTGATGTACTAGTATCAGGTTGAAATAAGTAGCTTGAATGTGTACTTTCGGTATAACTAGCATCCCAGTTCATACCATTATCCAAAACACCATCAAAAGCCATTGATACTCTTGATGATTCATTTTCCCTTGGTGCCATTGGTGAATCAAAAGCTGAGCCTAAAGCTCTTCCTAACCATAATACTGGATAAGAGAATGGGCTAGCCCCTGTTCCAGGCATAATAGGTGCACCTAAGTATGATAAAGCTGGATATGATGGAGATTGTGGGTTGTCGTTAACATTAACTTCAGATGAAAGATAATCTAACTGAAAACCAACACCATTAGATAAAGTTGTAGTTAAAGATGTGAATAGATTTGAGTGATCTTCATCATTAACTAAGTTAAATCTATCTCCATAATAGAAGAAGCATCTTTGACCACCAGGTAAAGCAGGTGATGCAGCGTTAGCAAAATCAACCAAAATTCCTTTAGTAGCTGCACAGTTTGCATCAGGAATACTTTCGTAAATTGCATATGTACCAGCATATGGTCCGCTATCAACGGAAGTAAATGTATCAGCTCCACCAGGTAAAACTAAGAAACTATTTCCTAAACTACTAATAGCTAACTGAGAGTATTCAGTGATTTCAGTACCAGCAATTGGAGATCTATTTAGCTCACTATAAGCAACAACTAAATTAGCATCATTTATCTCAGCACCCCACATGACGCTCACTCTGTCGTCAGTTTGATCGCCTAAGTCTGCTTTTTGTTGAGATACATTAACCTCTACGCCTGTAAAGTCTCTTCTTAAAATATAGTTAACAACACCAGCAACAGCATCAGAACCATATACAGAAGCAGCACCTTCTTTAAGCACCTCTACTCTTTCAAGAGCAGCAACAGGAATCATGTTTGTATCTACAAATACACTACCATCATTAGCTGTTTGAGCTGAAACAGTATTTCTTTTGCCGTCTATTAACACTAATGTTGATGACAGACCAAGACCTCTAAGGTTAACATTTGATGTTCCTTGTGTTGATCCAGAAGTAAATGAGTCAGCATTATTTTCTGCACCACTACTTGCTGTTAAGTTTCTAGTAATATCAGCTACAGTTGTTGCGCCGAGAAGCTCAATAGTATCTCTACTAATAATTTCTACAGGTGCAGCACCATCAGTTGCACTACCTTTAATATATGAACCAGTTACTACAACCTCTTCCACTTCGTCTGCAAAAGAAATTCCAGTAAATAGAACTAATGAAAATAAAAATGAACGAATTAATTTCATAATACTCCCCCTTGAGTTTGAAAATTAAAAATTCTTAAGCACTATAATCAGTACCTATATAGTGATTTTCCATAATATATGAATAATTACAATAGTATTGTGCATAAATGCCCAATTAAAATTTATATGCGGTTTTATAGTAATTAAAGGAAATTTATTAATTAGCCTATAGTTTTTTCAGATCTGTAATGCAAAAAGAAGAAATATGTAGCTATAGCACTTAATATATGCCAGATTCCATGAGCTTGAATAAGTGAATCCGGATTGCAGTTAGCATTATTAGGCACTCCAGTAAGCCATATAGCAAAAGCCGACATATATGCAATCATTCCAAGAAAATACCATCTATAGGTTCTTATACCTTTAGGTTTATTAATGGATAATAATCCTGGAAGCCAGAATAACAATGTCCACCAATATTCATATGGATTAGAGGTGATATCAGACATAGTTGTACCAAAAAGAAATAGGACTGCAAACCCAACAAATCCTGACAAAAATCTATTAAGCGGAGACCAAAACTTATATAAAAATTCAGATATAACCCAAAGTCCTATAGAAGTACCAAATAAATTAAAGCCAATACCAAGATCCCAAGAAGTAAACCACCTCACTACAGAATAAACAACAACGATAAGAACATAGATATTTATAAACTTTGATAAGCTCCATCTTGCCATCAATGAAATGTTATATAGCCATGGGAAAATGATATACATTATCATGCTAAGGTTATCAGCCCAACCACCCCACTCAGTATTAGTACCATGCATTAACATAGATCCAGGGCCAAGCCACCAAGCAGCAAATGCATAAATTAATGATATCGATGTAATACCAATAAAATTATTGTTTGGTGAGGTTGATTCATTCGATATAATCCAGAATAAATACAAACCAATAATCATAAAACCTAGATTACTCAAAGTATTTACTGGCTCTCTAAAAGCTCCAGCACTCACTCTCTCACACCATCTTGATGCCTCACCAATTAATGAGGTATCTGCAGATAGTATTAATCCAGCCAATCCAAGTAAATAAAAAATTATTAAAAATAAAAAAGATAAAACAACCATGAATCTAAATGGCTGGTTTGTGAATAATGAGATTAACTTAATAATCAATTTAAAAAAGATTTTATAAACATTTATTTATAATAACACCTGAATTCAGAAATAAAAAAAGGGCTAAAAGCCCTTTTTGAATATATATAGGTATGATTAAAGCTTAGAGTCTAATTCAGGTAGCGCATTAAATAGATCTGCAACTAACCCATAATCTGCAACTTGAAATATTGGTGCATCCTCATCTTTATTGATCGCCACAATAACTTTAGAATCCTTCATACCAGCTAAATGTTGAATTGCTCCAGATATACCAACAGCAATATATAGATCTGGTGCAACAATTTTGCCAGTTTGTCCAACCTGATAATCATTTGGAACAAAGCCTGCATCTACAGCAGCTCTTGAAGCACCAACCGCAGCCCCAAGTTTATCAGCAATACTATCTAATAAATGGAAATTTTCACCAGATTGCATCCCTCTTCCACCAGAAATCACAATTTCTGCAGCAGTTAATTCTGGTCTATCACTTTCAGCAAGCTCTTCTGAAACAAATTCACTAACGCCACAAGCATCAATGGCTGATAACGTATCAACAGGAATATTAGAATTGGCTTTTTCAACAGGATCAAAAGCAGTTGATCTAACAGTAATAACTTTTTTCTCATCTGATGATTTAACAGTAGCAATGCAACTACCAGCATAAATAGGTCTGTTAAACGTATCAGACGATTCAACTGAGATAATATCTGAAATTTGTTGAGTATCCATTTTTGCCGCTATTCTTGGCATCAAGTTTTTTCCAAAGGTTGTTGCAGGTGCAAGAATATATGTGTAATCAGAGACAATAGAGATCACTAGTTTTTCAACTTCTTCAGCTAATGAATTTTTATATAGCTCATTATCAACACTTATTATTTTAGTAACGCCATTAAGTGATTGTGATTCTTCAACAACATTATTAGCTTCATGACCGGCAACAAGTAAATGAATCTCATCACCTATTTGTGTTGCGGCATTTAAAGTATTTAATGTTGCTCCTTTAAGGTTTTTATTATCGTGTTCTGCTATTACTAAAATACTCATGAAATCACCTTTGCTTCGTTTTTAAGTTTATCTACAAGCTCATCAACAGTCTCTACTATCACTCCAGCAGCTCTCGCCTCAGGAAGTTCTACTTTTAAAATTTCAGTTCTAGGGGATGAGTCAACACCAAGATCATTAAGAGAAATAACTTTTAACTCTTTTTTCTTAGCTTTCATTATATTCGGCAATGAAGCATACCTAGGTTCATTTAATCTGAGATCTGTTGTAACTATTGCTGGAACAGATAGTTTTAAGGTTTGAAGTCCGCCATCAATTTCTCGAGTAACAGATACAGAGTCATCTTCAATAATCAGTTCAGATGCGTTTGTCGCTTGTGGTAAATCAAGCAAGGATGCAAGCATTTGCCCTGTTTGATTATTATCACCATCAATAGCTTGTTTACCTAATATAATTAAATCAGGATTTTCTTCATTCACTACCTTTGCAAGAGTTTTTGCTAAAGCTAAAGGTTCAAGTAAATCATCTGATTCAACTAATATGGCTCTATCAGCTCCTAAAGCTAAAGCTGTTCTTAATTGTTCTTGTGATTCAGTCTTACCAACAGTTATTGCAATAACTTCAGTTGCTTTGCCAGATTCTTTAATTCGAACGGCTTCTTCTAATGCAATCTCACAAAATGGATTGACTGACATTTTTACATTATTTAAATCAACATCTGAATTATCAGCAAGAGGTCTGACTTTAACGTTATAGTCAACCACTCTCTTAATAGGAACTAGTATTTTCATAATTTTCTCTATATTTAGGGTTTTAACGGGCTATAATTGTAATGTCTTTTGTAAACATTTTACAGCATTAAGAGAGGTTAATTTTGGAAAGAGATATTATGGAATATGATGTGGTAGTAGTTGGTGGAGGCCCGTCAGGATTAGCAACTGCTATTAAATTTGCTCAGCTAAATAAAGAAAATGGAACAGACTATTCAATATGCCTATTAGAAAAAGGATCAGAGATTGGTGCGCATATATTATCTGGTAACGTTTTTCAACCAAACGCTTTAGATGAATTAATTCCAGATTGGAAAGATAAAAACGCACCATTAAACGTACCTGTTAAAAAAGATAAGTTACTTTTTTTATTAAAAAGTATTGCATTACCCGTTCCTGCATTTGTAATGCCGCCAATGAATAATCATGGTAACTATGTGATTAGTCTTGGAAATCTTTGTCGTTGGTTAGCTGAACAAGCCGAAAGTCTTGGAGTTGAAATTTTTCCAGGATTTCCAGCAAGTCAATTGATATATGAAAATGACAAAGTTGTCGGTGTTCAAACTGGTGATATGGGAATTTCTGTCTCAGGAGAAATAAAGCCTGGACATGAACCTGGAATTATTATTAAAGCTAAATATACAGTTCTGAGTGAAGGCTGTCGTGGGCATCTAGGTAAAGAAGTCATAAGCAAATACAATTTATCTGAATCTAAAGACCCTCAGCATTACGGCATTGGTTTTAAAGAAGTTTGGAAGCTCGATGAAAAATTACATGAACCAGGTTTAGTCATCCATACAAGTGGATGGCCTACTCCATTTGATACTCCGTCGGGTTCATATTTTTATCATGGAGAAAATAATGAAGCCTATATAGGATATGTAATCCCACTTGATTATAAAAATCCAACTCTTAGTCCGTTTGATGAATTTCAAAAATGGAAAACTCATCCAACAATAAAAAAATATCTAGAAAATGGTGAAAGGATCTCTTATGGAGCTAGAGCGCTTATAAAGGGAGGTCTTCAATCATTACCTAAGATGGAATTTCCAGGAGGACTTCTGACGGGTGATAATGCTGGAACTTTAAATTTCTCTAAAATCAAAGGATCACATACAGCTATTAAATCTGGTCAAATAGCTGGAGAGCATATCTATGAGAATATTCATAATGATATTGATACAGATATTTCATACGACGATAGAATTGCCAGTTCTTGGATATATACTGAACTTCATAAATCTAGAAATTTTGGTCCTATTTTTCATAAATTTGGCGCTCTGATTGGTGCATTTTTTAATGCTATTGATCAGTTTATTTTCAGAGGAAAATTACCTTTTACTTTAAATAATCCCATTCCTGATCATGAATCTTTACTTAAAGTTTCAGATGTAAAGAAGATTGAGTATCCTAAACCAGATGGTGTATTTTCATTTGATAAACTTTCTTCTGTTTATTTATCTAATACTAATCACGAAGAAGATCAGCCGTGCCATCTTCAATTAAAAGATCCGAGCATACCGATACTGCATAACTTACCTTTGTATGATGAACCGGCACAAAGATACTGCCCTGCTGGAGTATATGAGGTTGTAGAAAAAGATGGTGAGAAAAAATTTGTAATTAATGCTCAAAATTGTGTCCACTGCAAAACCTGCGACATTAAAGACCCTTCGCAAAATATAAAATGGGTTACTCCAGAAGGTCCTGGCGGTCCAAATTATCCAAATATGTAAGTAAATTTATTAAATATGAAAAATACCAAATTAATAACGCTCCTAATAATAATTACATCTGTAAATCTGCTCTTGTGGTCTACGTCATTGAAAAAAGAGAATAATTCATATGATTTAGAATTTGAGACCTATTTAAGTAGTGCGTGGGAAGATGGGCTCAAAGACTCACCTGTTTATGCGTCAATGCTAGGTGACAAGCGTTTTAATAAAGATATTATTTTTAATGATTCTGATAGCATCAATAGCAGAAGAAATAAGACAAAAATTGATTATGGGAAATTAAAATCTTTTGATGTGAACAAATTATCACAAGAGAATAAATTAAATTATTCAATTCTTGATAAAGATTTTTCTAAAACCATTGAATCATTTCAATTTCCATATCATTACATGGATCTAAATCAACGTGGTGGAGTTCAATCATATTACCAAACTGCATCAAGACTTGTTTTTACTTCACTACAAGATTATGAAGACTGGCTATCTCGTCTTGAGAAATATTCAATAAATATAAGAAATGCTCAAACTAATTACCAAGATGGGCTTGCGCTTGGTTATACACAACCAAAACATATAAGTATTTATGTGCTAGAACAAATTGATGCATTGGTATCAGTAAATATTTCTGACAATCCATACCTTTCAGTTTTTAAAAATGCCTCTTTAGATGTTATCAGTAAAACAGAAAAAGATTATTTAATAACTAAAGCAACCAAGCTAGTTCAAGATTTAATAGTTCCTGCTTATGCAGACTTAGCTGACTTTATGAGAAATACCTATATCCCAAATTCAAGGGAATCAATTGGTATAAAAGATGTTCCTTATGGAAAAAAATGGTACGAATACTTAGCCAGATACCATACAACAACCAATCTTTCTCCTGATGAAATTCATGATATAGGACTTAAAGAGATAGAGAGAATTAGATCTGAAATGAATGAGATCATAAAACAGGTCAACTGGGATGGCGACTTTCAATCATTCCTAAATTTTTTAAGAACAGACAAGAGATTTTATTATGACAATGCAGATGATTTATTTGATGCTTATTTAATTATGTCTAAGAAAATTGATCCGTTAATGACAAAAGTTTTTAAAGAATTTCAAAAAGCCCCTTATGGGATTATTGAAATTCCAATGGAGTCTGCACCTTATACAACAACAGCTTACTATAACTCACCTGGTGAAGGCCGACCTGGTTATTATTATGTAAATTTATATAAACCTGAGTCGAGACCTAAATATGAAATTCCAGTTTTAAGTGTTCATGAGGCTGTACCTGGGCATCATTATCAAATATCGCTTGCTCAAGAAATGGAAAATGTTCCAGAATTTAGAAAACATCAACATTTCACAGCATTTGTTGAGGGATGGGCACTTTACAGTGAAGAGTTGGGAGAGTTTATGGGGTTATATGATGATCCTTATGATAAATTTGGCCAACTTACATATGATATGTGGAGAGCTATAAGGTTGGTTGTTGATACTGGTATGCATTACAAGGATTGGTCAAGAGATGATGCGATAAAATTATTCACAGAAAATACAGCTAAATCTATATTAGATATTGAAAACGAAGTAGATAGATATATTGCATGGCCTGGTCAAGCATTAGCTTACAAGATTGGTCAAATGAAAATTTTAGAACTACGTAATCTAGCTGAGGCAGAGCTTGGTGAAAACTATGATATAAAAGATTTTCACTATGAAATTTTAAAAAGAGGCTCCCTTCCATTATCTATTCTTGAAGAATATATGCTTGAATGGATTGAAGAAAATAAAATATAGATAATTATTTTAATTTTTTACATCTATTACTACAGTAAATAACATTATCCCAATCTCGTTCCCATTTCTTTCTCCATGTAAATTCTAATTTACAGACTGGACATATCTTTTTTGGAAGATTCTCTTTCTTAATCGATTTTGCCAATTGGAAACTCCACACCATGTGATGTAATAAATAGAGTGTTATCTTTTACATAACCCTTCTCAACCACGTAGTTTAAAAATCTATAGTAAGTATTTCTATTTAAAAAACCTTCAATATTTATATCTCTAACTTTAAATACTGGTAAAAATTTATCCTCTATTTCTCTTAAATTTACAGGATGGTCTTCATCAAGATCAAAGGCAAAATCAAAATTCGTAATACATTTAATATTACCAAAACTATCGCATTCAAAATCAGTAATAACATATGGAGCAACAGCAACTTCTACAGCAACTTTTTCTACTGGAGTTACCAGAAAATAATTCCCATTATCATTTCTTAGAACAGTCGAAAACAATTTTTTAATTTTAGAGTTTTTTATAATTGAATTGTTGTAAAACCAATCACCATTTCTATCGATTGAAATGGTTTGTCCAATACATAAATCAGGATTCCATTTATCTACCGGAGGAAAGTTTGATGAGTGTTGAATATTTTTAGCTATATCAGAAATAGTCATAAATAGAGGAAAGGATTATGAAAAGACCTATGCCGCATAAGATAGTTGATACTATGATCTTAACTAAAAAATTATCGTAAATATTTAAGTAATTGTATTTAGAAGAAGTAAGCAATATGCTCAAAAATGAAAACCAAAGTGATGTACATAATGCAAAATATATAGGATAAATATAAAAGAATAGGCCCTCTATTGATTCAACAAGAATTG
This sequence comes from uncultured Gammaproteobacteria bacterium, assembly GCA_964417685.1. Classification (GTDB taxonomy): domain Bacteria; phylum Pseudomonadota; class Gammaproteobacteria; order Magnimaribacterales; family D2472; genus CAJQGY01. The sequence continues at coordinate 124,353 of CAYQIT010000001.1, forward strand.
AGAACAAACTAATAAAAAAAATGAATGCTTTTATATTGAATATATTTGTTATGAAACCGATAAGAAAATTACCAGAAGCATTAGAAGATACCATCTCAGTTTTTGATGACTCTGAAATAAAAAATGAAACGCCTATATAAAAAATATAAGCTCCACCAATAAGACTGATAAAAATTTTAATAGGTGGATAATTCACAACAAGCAATGAGATGCCTGTAACTGCAAGGATGCAATGAATTAAGATACCTGAACCAATTCCAATTGCTGTATATATGCCAGCAGCTCTCCCCTTTTTTGAACATTGATTGATTATTATCGCAGTATCAGGACCTGGGCTTGTTAGCGCGATAAAAAATGCGATTGTTGAAGAAAAAAACATACTTATGAAATAATCCTTGGTTCAATTTCAAGGTCAATATTAAATGTTGTTTTTACCTTTGATTGAATTTCAGATGCTAATTTAAGGACTTCTTGTTGTGATGCATTACCATTTGTTGATAAAACAAGGTTATGCTTTGAAGAAATTGAAACATTGTCATAACTATTTAAAGAATTTTTAATAAGTTCAATTAGGCGAGCAGCCCCAACTTTTGAATAATTTTCATCAATTTTCCAAAGTATTAGATCATCTAAATTATGACTTGATAGGTTAATATCAGATAATTTCACAATAGGATTCTTAAAAAAACTGCCTGCATTTGGTTCTTTGCTTGGATCTGGAAGAACCTTCATTCTAATTGTACTGACTATGTTTGATACCTCTTTAGGGTTGAGTTGTTGACCAGATTGAATTTTTTTATTTACCTCATGCGAAAGAGATTTATAGTTAAGATTTAATTCACCATTTTTCTTAATTTTAAAATCTACATGGGTAATTAAAAAATTTGATTCTTTAAAAATTGAATTTCTATATTCAAAATTACATTGAGCATTATCAAAAGAATTATGAATTCCTTTATCTAGATCATAATAATGCACATTTCTAATAAGTTGTTGAACATCAGCTCCATAAGCTCCAATATTTTGAATTGGCGCAGCTCCAACAGAGCCAGGTATTAATGAAAGATTTTCAAAGCCATAATAGTTTTTATTTATAGCGTAGTTAACTAAATCCTGCCAATTAACCGATGATCCAACCCTGAGAATCCCCTCATCTAATTCAAGTATTTCATCTGATATATAAGAAATTGCTAAACCTTTATATCTAGAAGGAGGCACAAGATTTGTACCTTCGCCAAGGATAAAATAATCTAAGCATTTATCATTAATAAATCTGAACAATTTATCTAAATCATTAAGATTATTAATTTCTGCTCCATAATCTGCAACAGAATTAATTTGAAGAGAGTTTTTAATTGAATAATTTTCTTTAAGAATCATTATTTATAAAATTAATTGCTCTATCAACATCATCTTGGGTATCTATTCCTGGTGGAATCGATTTGTCAGTGATTGAAATATAAATCTTATATCCATTATCAAGAAATCTTAATTGCTCAAGCTTTCTAGATATTTCATTATGAGTAGGCTTAAGAGCTATTAATTCTTTTAATTTTTTAAATGAATAACCATATATTCCAATATGTTGATAAAAATTATTATATTTATTTACATTTACTTCTCGCAGAAAGTCATTAGCAAAAGACGCATCATTGATTATTGCTTTTACGCAATTAGGGTTAGTGATTAAATCCAGATCATCTAACAAATGTGCAGCAGTAATAACATCACAGCTATTTTGGTCATATTCATCTATAAGTTTATTTACAACAGATGCAGGCATGAAAGGCTCGTCGCCTTGCAAGTTTATTATTAACCTATCATCATCAATATTTAGTATTTCTGCTGCTTCATGAACTCTATCAGTTCCTGAGATGTGATCTTTGTCTGTCATTAGAACATCATTGGTAAATGTAGATACATGATCAAGAATTTCCTTTGAGTCAGTAGCTATATAGACATCATCACTTATAGATATTGCATTTTCATAAACTCTTTTGATTAATGATTTACCAGCCAAATCAATTAAAGCCTTATTCTTAAGTCTTGTTGAACCAATTCTAGATGGAATAATTATTACTGGTTTTGAAGCCATTTTATTTAGAAATACTTTTTAATTTAGTATCAATTTTTTCTATAAAACTATCTGTAACATCTGCATCAACAGTAAGGTACCAAATTTTATTATTATTAAAATGCTTACATTTTGAAGCATCTTTTTCAGTCATTAATATTGGGTGCTGATCTAAAAAATGAAGATCATTGGTATTATATTTATGATGATCTGGGAATGGATGTTTGTTTATTTTGAAGCCTAGTCTATTTAAAGTATCAAAAAAACGACCGGGGTTGCCCAGACCAGCTACAGCATGAACTTCTTTATGCATTGGCCATTGATCAACAGGATAAGATTTACCGCTATTTAAATGAACAAATTTTGAAGGGCTTATGTTCATTAAAAATTCATCATTTTCTGTTGGGCCGCTATTATTAACGATAAAATCAGCATCTTTAAGCCTTTTTTTAGATTCTCTTAAAGGACCAGCTGGAAAAACTAAATTATTACCAAATCTTCTTTTTCCATCTATTACAACAATTTCTATATCTCTTTTGAGACTGTAATGCTGTAAACCATCGTCTGTTATAACAACGTCGCAATCATGATTTGATAAAAGAGTATCAACAGCCCTCACCCTATCTCTATCGATATAAAAAGGGAGGTTTAGTTTTGATAGAATTTGAGCCTCATCACCAGTAGCTTTTACAGGTGAATCAGCGTCAACTTTCATAGTTTTTTTATAATTACCGCCATAACCCCTACTCACAAGCCCAGGTTTATATCCTAAGTTTAAAAGCTCGGATGCTATATGTTTAACTAGAGGTGTTTTACCAGTTCCACCAATTGTTAAATTACCAACAACTATAACTGGAACATCTTTTTTTAAAGTCGGAAGATTTTTTAAGTATTTATTTCTTCTTCTATTAGTGAGGAATGTCATTAATAACGAAAAAGGATACAAAAGGTACAACCAAATACTCTTCTTATACCAACTATCCACAACAAAGCTTGATGATTCTTGATCTTCATATTCAGGAACAAACAACTGTTTGGATTGTGTAACCACAGTTGCTGAGGACCCATCATCTTCAAATTTATTCTTATAAAGTGATTTATATAAACCATCGAGAGCTAATAATTCTGAATGCGTGCCTGTTTCACTTATCATCCCGTCATCTAAAACAATTATTTTTGATGCATTTTCAATTGTTGATAGTCTGTGAGCAATAACAATAGTTGTTCTATTTGTTATTAATTTTTCCAAAGCCTCTTGGACTATGAGTTCGGATTCACTATCCAATGCAGAAGTTGCTTCATCAAGAATAATTATCGGTGAGTCTTTATAAAATGCTCTTGCTATAGCTAGTCTTTGACGCTGTCCACCAGATAATAAAACACCATCATCACCAATTTCAGAATCATAACCTTCTGGTAGATTTTCTATAAAACCCTCACAACCAGCGAGTTTAGCTGATTCAATCATTTTTTCTTCGTTGATTGAATCATCACCATAAGCAATATTCTTGGCTATAGTGTCATTAAATAATGTTGGCGATTGATTTACTATGGAGATTGAGTTTCTAAGATGATCTAAGGAATAATCTTTAATAGATATAGAGTCAATAGTTATATCACCTGCGGAGAAGTCATAAAATCTAGGGATAAGATTAGCAATAGTTGATTTACCAGAACCTGATCTTCCTACAATAGCAATAGTTTCATGCTGATTAATTTTAAAACTTAGATTCGATAAGATTTGGCCACCAGTATTATATGAAAAAGATACATCTTTAAACTCAATAATTCCGTTTATTGAGTTTTCAACATCACCATCATTGTTTTCATTAACTTCATCTAATTGTTCAAAAATTTCATTAGCTGCGGCAAGACCTTTTTGCACAATAATGTTTATATTAGATAACTGTCTTACAGGTTTGGCCATAAGACCAGCAGCTGTAAAAAATGCAACAAATGTTTCTGCGTCTAAACTTATACCAAGTTGAGAGCCCAGAGCAAAATAAGCCACAAGAGATAGTGATACAGATACAAGTATTTGAATGATAGGTGTAGCTAAATTTCCTGTTGCCTCGAGTTTTAAATTTTGGTTTTTATTAGATGAATTTGCTTCTAAAAATCTTGTATTTTCATAATCTTGGGCATTAAACGATTTTATTTCTAAATGACCATCAACTGCCTCAGATGCTATATGAGTTACATCACCCATGGCAGTTTGGATTCTTTTCGCTAATTTTTTTAGACGCTTACCAGCAATATAAACAATTAATGCTATTAAAGGAGCTGTAACTATAAGCAAAAGCGTTAATTTAAAATTAAGATATGACATGTACACAAAAAGACCAACAAGTAAGAAACCCTCTCTTACAAATGTTTTTACGGCACTGGATGCAGCAGCAGAAACTTGAGTTGTTGTGAATGTGATTCTATTTATAAGCTGACCTGACTGATTTGAATCAAAATATGACTTAGGTAAGTCATGCAATTTTTTAAATAGCTCTGCCCTGAGATCATGAACAATGCCAAAACCAACTCTTGACATAAAATAATTACCAACAAAAAAACCAAGCCCTCTGCCAAAAGCTATACCAATTAATGAGAGTGCTAAAAGTGAGTGCAATCCTGTTTCTTCGTCATTAATAAATCCTATTATTCGTCTAATCCATTCGACAGCGGCAATGTCAGCGAATGCAAATGCAATAAAACCAAGCACACTTATAAAGAAAGACCATTTATATCTAAAGGTATAGGATAAGAGTCTTCTAAAGCTGCCTTTATTATTGTTCATAAGGTTATAGTTCTAATTTGCACTTGTGCATATCCATTCTTATTTAAAATATCCATAAGCTCAATTACCCATTGGTGATAAGCATTCTCCTCAGCACTGAGTATAACTGTATCAAGGTTATTATCTAATCCAAATACAAGTTCATTCACTAAATCTTTATTAACTATAGGGGCCATGACCCCATTAACAATCACGGTTCCATCAGATAATATAGATACTTCGTTCTGAAGTTGGACAGTATTAGATGCAAATGATTCTGTTTTAGGTAATTCTAATGATAGGAACTGTGAATCACCAACTTTTGATGTAACTACAAAAAAGATCACTAGCAGAAAAACAATATCAATTAAAGGCGTTATCTCAAGTGAGAAACTTTTATTATTTGATTTAATAAATTTCATTATTTATTAATAACATCAATAAAATCAGAAATTTCAGCTTGTAAATTAATCAATAAATGAGAAATTTTTTGCTCAAAGTATTTATGCATAACTAGACCAGGAACAGCAATAAATAAACCAAATGCAGTGGTTATTAGTGCTTGAGAAATGCCTTCAGCTAAAATGTCAGGATTTGCACCAGTAACCTCGGATAAGCCAGTAAATGCAGTAATCATGCCTACTACAGTGCCAAGCAGCCCCAATAAAGGACTTATCGTAGCAAGGGTTCCAAGCATTGTTAGATTTCTCTCTAAAGAATGTTGGACTTCAGACGCCTTTTCTTCAATTTTTGATTCTAAATTTTCTCTTGGAAGATCTTTATACTTAATACAATTTATTAGAAGATAGCCAAGTGATGATAGCTGAGAAATTTCTTCAGATTGCCTCTGATTTAATATACCTTTGTTATAAAGATTTATAATTTGATTTTTTAATCCATTTGGAGAAACCAACCTGCTTTGTAAGAACCATAGCCTTTCTATAGTTATTGATATTATGAGAACAGAGCAAGCTAGCAATGGCCACATAAATACTCCACCTGCAATTATAAATTCGCTCATAGCTGCATTAACCCTCTTTTATCTAAGATATATTTTCTATCTAGAATATTCACAAAATCATTATCGTGAGTAGCAACAACTATTGCAACATCATTTTCATGGCAAAGGTTGATAACTAATTCTTGAATATTTTCCGCATTTTTTTTATCTAAATTGCCAGTCGGCTCATCAAGGAAAATAAAATCTGGTTTATTGATCATAGCTCTTGCTACAGCCACTCTTTGCTTTTCTCCACCTGAAAGTTTCCATGGAAGATGATTAACTCTATTAGACAATCCGATTGAATCAACTAACTCTATTACTGTGGTATTAGAATTAGATATATCACCTCTCAATTGAAGAGGTAGCATGATATTTTCGTATACCGTTAAGTCTTCTAAAAGATGATGATGTTGGTAAACAAACCCAAAATTATTTAGTCTAATTGATGCTTTATCTTTAGAAGACAGAGTGTCTGTATTGATTTTGTTTAAATGAATTGATCCTGAAGTTTGTTTATCCAATAAAGCTAGTATCTGCAATAATGTTGATTTCCCTGAACCAGAGGCTCCTGTTATGGCTATTGTTTCTCCTTTATTGATATCAAGATTGATATCTTTAAGCACTTTAATTTCATAATCTTCAATAACGAAGTTCTTAGAAATATTATTGGCGATAAGTTTACTCATGTCTCAATATCTCAATTGGATCCAGTCGATTTACTCTCATTGCAGGTATCAATGATGATAAGAGACTAAATATAAATGAAATAAAACATATCCATATAATTTGATATGCATCAAAATGATATGGAAAATAATTTATAAAGTATGCGTCTAACATCCCTCTATTATTTATTGTTTCAAGTAATGCAACTAATGAATCTAAATTTATTGTAACAACTAGACCCAAAATCAACCCAAAGAGTATCCCAATTGAACTTACTAAAATACCTTGGAAAAGAAAAATTTTTACTAATTGAGAGTTATTTGCCCCAATTGTTTTAAGAATACCAATTTCTCTTTCCTTGGATTTAACAGTCATTATTATGGTTGATAAAACTAAGATAGAAGCAACTCCAATTATTAAAAATAACATTAAGCCAATTAATATTTTTTCAAATTTTATTGCTTCAAATAAAGTCCCATGCGTGCTTTTCCATGTAACGACTTCAAAATAATTATTGCTTACAAGATTATCCTCTATTGAATAGAATGCATCTCTTGCTATTTTGTCAGCCATAAATAAGTCATCAGTTTTAAGTCTAATAGAATAAGTTGACGAACTATCAATTATTTTAATTTTTTGAGCAAGAGAATGAGATATCAAAACAAGAGCCTGGTCTAACTCTGATCTTAATTCATACAAACCAACAACCTTTAATTTTATTGATTGTGGAAATGAACCGAGAAGAGTTGTCTTAATATCCGAAGTTGTTATTGATACAGAATCACCTATATTGATATTAAGGTGTGAAGCAAGCCAACTTCCAATAATTATGGAATTATTTTGTTGCAGATCCTTGATATCACCAACGAGCATATTATCTGGAAGTATGGATATTGATGATTCTAGGACTTCATCAATACCAACAATATTTACACCCCTGCTTGATTCATTAGATGAGATTAGACCTTGAAGCTCTATATAAGGCGCTGAACTAATAACAGAATCAGATTGATTTAGTTGATCAACAATTAATTCATATTCTTGGATTGGTGTATCAGATTTAATAATTGCATGAGGTACAACACCAAGAATTTTATTTTGCAGCTCTCTTTCAAATCCATTCATTACAGACATTACAATAATTAAACTGCTAACACCTATAATTAATCCTAGTATTGCTAGAAAAGAAGTAAATGAAAAAACTCCTCCTCTGTTAGACCTTAAATATCTAAAAGCTAAATTTAAGGAGAGAGAAGACACAGCAATTGGATGACTATTTAAGAATAGATTTTACAAATTTCTCAAAACCTTCTTTATATGGAGGTCTGATTTTATCAAAAGAGAAATCCATCTTAAAACCAACATCTTTAAATACTGCTCTAGGGTTTGAAAAGTTTTTAAAACCGTCATGTGAATGATAACGACCCATTCCAGATGGCCCAACACCTCCAAAAGGTAAGTCTTTTTGTTGGATATGGCCAACGACATTATTAATGGTCACACCACCTGAAGATGTGTTATTTAAAACATTTTCTTGCTCATCTGTATTATTACCAAAGTAATATAAACCTAATGGTCGATCTTTTTTATTAATAGTCTTTATTGCCTCATCAACATCATCAAACTCAACAACCGGTAATACTGGTCCAAAGATTTCTTCATGCATTACATTCATATCTTCAGTAGTATTCGTAATTATTGTTGGAGGTACTTTATAGAATTCTTGCTGGCTAAAGTCTTCACCAGCAGGATTGATTTGATTTATATCTGCACCTTTTTCTTTAGCATCATCAATTAAAGAATTAATTCTGTCAAAATGCCTTTCATTGATTATTGATGTGTAATCATCATTATCTTTAATGGTTGGATAGAATTCTTTAATAGCCTCTTCAGAATATTTGATAAATTCATCTTTTTTACTTTTATGAATGAGCACATAATCAGGAGCTAAACAAATCTGACCAGCGTTCATTGTCTTTCCGAACATGATTCTTTTTGCCGAAACTTTCATATCAGCCCCTTCACTTATAACAACAGGTGACTTGCCACCAAGCTCCAAAGTAACAGGTACTAAATTTTGAGATGCTGCATTCATAACATGTTTGCCAACATTACCACTCCCTGTATAAAGCAAATGATCGAAATGAAGTTTTGAGAATGCTGCTCCTACTTCAGGCCCACCTAAAAAGGTAGCAAACTCAGACTCATCGTAATACGAATCACACAAAGACTTCATAAGGTTAGAAGTTTCAGGTGTTAATTCACTTGGCTTATGCATTACCTGATTACCTGCTGCAAATATTGCAGCAAGTGGCCCAAAAGCAAGATTGACTGGAAAATTCCAGGGTGAGATCATACCAACAGTTCCCAGAGGTTCGTATCTTATGTATGACTTGGCACCTAATAGACCAAATGGAAAATTACTTGAACGTTTTTCTTTTTTTGTCCATTTTTTAATATTAGATATTGCATGATTTATTTCCGGGATGATTGTGTATACATCAGTCATTAATGAAGCATTCTTTGATCTATTACCAAAATCTGAATTTAATGCATCAATAAAGTCATATCTATTTTCTTCAACTAAAGTTTTCAGTCTATTTAATCTATCAACTCTTAATTCAATTGAAGGTACTCCATCATCAATAAAAGTCTTTTTTTGCAAGTTAAGTGTTTGTTGCATTTTTTCATAAATATTATCCATTATTCCCCCTATGCTCTATCAGCTTTATCTTTGTTATTAGATGACCTTATCATAGTGCGCATCTGTTCCCAATCGTCATCAGATAATTTGTCTAATGCAGAAAATGTTCCGCCCCCAGTTAAATATTGGGCTCCATCAATTCCAATTGTTTGACCTGTTAGATAGTCACAGCCATCTGCCATGAGAAAAGTTGCCAAATTTTGAAGCTCAACCATTTCACCAACTCGCCCAAGTGGAACACTTCCCATTGAGCCTTCATCATTTCCACCAGGATTTAACCTATCCCAAGCACCTTTCGTTGGAAAAGGGCCAGGTGCAATTGCGTTAACTTTAATATTATATTTACCCCACTCTGCTGCTAATGATTGCGTCATTGCATTAAGTCCTGATTTTGACATTGCAGAGGGAACTACATATGGTGAACCTGTCCACACCCATGTAGTTAAAATAGAGATTATTGAGCCTTTATGCCCTGATTCTATCCATCTTCTGCCAACCGAATGAGTTATATAGAAAGTTCCATGAAAGACAATATTTGCTATTGCATCAAAACCTTTATGGGATAAATCTTTGGTGGGTGAAATAAAATTGCCAGCAGCATTGTTAACTAGTCCATCTAATGGACCCTCCTCAAATATTCTTTCAATATAGTCATCAACATCTTTTGACGCCCTTATATCAAGAGTTTCAAAATGTACCTTGGCATTAAACTTCTCTTTAAGCTCGTTTGCGGTCTCTTCTAATACATTAAGCCTTCTTCCACATATATAAAGCTCAGCTCCATGCTCGGCATAGTGTGACGCCATCTCTTTACCAAGTCCCGTTCCACCACCTGTAACTAATATTCTTTTATTTTTTAATAAATCTTTTTTAAACATATCTATTTTTTATAATTATTTAATTCTGCTATATCAATTATTGCTTCAGCCCACTTATTAGAATAATTCAATGATGGAACATAGTCCAAAATTTGACCTCCAGCATCTTGAAAAATTTCTTGATATTCATCACCAATTTCATAAATCGTCTCTAAACAATCAGCTGTAAAAGCCGGCGAAAACACCAATACTTTGTTTTTATTTTCACTTGGTAATCTTTCCAGAACTTTGTCAGTAAAAGGATCCAACCAATTATTAGTTAATCTAGATTGAAATGTAACTTCATAATCATTTTGATTAATACCCAACTCTGCAGCTATAAGCTTTGTTGTTTCATAGACTGTTGCCTTGTAACAAAATTTATTTTTATCATTTATTCCTAGCTCGCAATCATTATCAGAGCATAATGAATCTGGATACACATCATCAACATGGCTATTTGGAACCCCATGGTAGCTAAATATAATTTTGTCGTATGACTTAAGATCAAATGATGAAGCTTTTTCTACCCAAGCATCAATAAATTTTCTATTGTCATAATATTGATTAATATATGTAACTTTTGGGATTACCCACTTATTAGCTAAGCATTTAGATACTTCTTTAAAAACAGACCCTGTAGTAGCTGCAGCATAGTGAGGAAACAAAGGAAGTACAATTATCTCGTCAGGATTCTTTAATAAAATTTTCTCAAGCTCATTTCTGATTGAAGGTGATTGATATCTCATTGCATAGTGAACATCAATACCCTCAAGTCTAGAATCAACTTTTTCGGCCAACATTTTGGTATTAAAAAGAAGCGGTGAACCATTAATAGAGTCCCATACTTTTTTATAAATCTTTGATGATGAAAATGATCTAGATGGACAAATTATAAAGTTAACAAGAAAAAATCTAAGGATGGGATTTATATTCAATACCTTTTCATCGGACAAAAACTGCCTTAAGTATTTAAATACATGAAAATATGAAGGACTATCAGGCGTTCCTAAATTAATAATTAATAAAGCTTTTTTTGTCATTATTGTTGTGAGTTCTTAAAAATTGGCACTATTAGTATGAATATTATTATAACTATAGATAGAAAAGCATTAAATAAATATAAGAATGATGGATTCAATGCGTATATAGGCATGGCTACTATTGGTGTGAGCATGTGCCCAATTGGATACACTGAACCAAGATATCCTGCTGCTGACCCTTGATTTTCTGGCAATTGTGATAAAGAAAGAGCAGATGAAATAGCCGGTCGAATCATTCCGCCTCCTAAACCATTCATCATTAACGCCAAATAATAAACTGATATCTTTGGATATAAGGCCATAACAAGAAAAGAAAATATTATCAATAAAGTACCGTATAACAGTAATTTAAAGTTATTTAATGGAAATGCATCCGTAAATAAATACTGGCTAACAATTGTTGAGATTGAAAGAATTGCAAAGCTAAAACTTACAATTATCGGCAAATCATCCATGCTGCTGAACATATCAAAAATATAAAATCCAATTGACTGCAATAACGAAGCTTGAGATAAGCTTGCTATTGAGGCAACAAATAGAAATGGCCATATTGATGATGACTTCCATGAAACTTTTTTTACTATTTCTTCAGATTTTTTATGAATACTTGTATTTTTAAGATTTAAATAAATACCAACTGATGCAATCATCGACATGAAGCTAAATACATAAAAAGGTGTTTCTTTTGTAATAAGTATTAAAAAGCCTCCGAATAAAGGGCCTGCTACTGTACCAAGTAAGAAACTTGACTCTAATCGAGCAAACTTAACTGTTCGTTTGTCGTGGGTACTATTATCTGCAATATAGGCAAAAGCGGCTGGTCTTGTGGCTGACCCTACCAATCCATTTAAGAGTCTTCCCATAATCAATAAAGGAAAAAGGAAAGTAACATCTAAGATATTCCTCTCTACAAGAAATAATGGAGTAATCATAGCTATAAGTGATAATGAATATCCAAGCAGTCCCAGAATAGCTATATTTCTTCTACCATATTTATCGCTAGCCCTACCCCAAGATGCACTAGTTAAAGCCCAAGCAATAGCTGATATAGCAAATATGAGTGATGTTTGAACTTCAGTAAGTCCTAAATCTCGGGCTAATGGTGGGACTATTACAAAAACAAATGATTGGCCTAAACCAACAGTAAATAAGCCAAATTTAAGCCAAGACGAACCTTTGTTGGTCATTAGGATATACTTTTAATCCCAATTGAATCTCTTACCTTCTCCAATAGCTCTTGTGCTTGAGGTCTTACCTTTTCGGCTCCTGATAACAAAAGTTCATTAATCAGATTCACGTCAGCATCAAGTTCAAAGTATTTTTCTCTTATTGGAGATAGATGGTTGTTAACTTTTTCAAATAATTTATTTTTAGCATCACCCCATGAAATACCTTCTTTGTATGCTTGTTGCAAGGATTCTTGCTCATCACTAGTAGAGAAATGCGTGTATAAAGAAAAAACCGTACATGACTCATATTCCTTCGGCTCACCTGGCTCTAATGAGTTTGTGATAATTTTTGCTATAGATTTTTTAAGAGCCTTTTCAGTTGATAATAGTGGGATAATGTTTTTATAGGATTTGCTCATTTTTCTACCATCTTGACCAAGAATAATGTCATCAGCCTTTTGAGTAATTGCTTCAGGCGTTGAAAATGTTTTCTTATAAATATGGTTAAATCTTCCGGCTATATCTCTTGTCATTTCAAGATGCTGAATTTGATCAGGACCAACAGGCACGTGAGTAGCATTAAACATAAGGATATCTGCTGCCATAAGAACTGGGTATGCAAATAAACCCATTGTTATACCTTTATCCTCATCAGTTTCATTTAATGCGGTTGCTGCTTTGTAAGCATGAGACCTATTCATCAAGCCTTTTGCTGTTACACAGTTCAAAATCCAGCTTAATTCCAAAATCTCAGGAACATCAGATTGTCTATAAAAATTTGATTTTTCAGGATCTAAACCTGAAGCTAGCCATGCTTGTGCAACACTTTTAACTGAGTCTTGTATTTCTGAAGAGTTAGAATTTTTTATAATTGCATGATAATCAGCTAAGAAAAAATAAGATTCATCAAATTCTTTAGATAAATTAATCGCAGGTTTAATAGCGCCCAAATAATTTCCTATATGGGGAGTTCCAGTTGTCGTAATTCCTGTTAAAATTCGCTTACTCATTAAATGTAATTATAAACTTCATAAGAGATAAAAGTGGAAACTAAACAAGATTTATTCAAACAATTAGAAACTATAGAAATTCTATTTTCCGAAGGCTCAATTAAAAAAGCTCAAAAGAACTTAAGAGACACTCTTTCGATTTTAAAAAAGGAAAAAAAAGTACCTAATAAGTTAAGGCATAAGGTTAATTTTGTTGTAGCTCAATCTAGATACTTTGATGACATGTCATCATTTGCCGCTAATCCAAAAAGAGAAGCATTGATAAAAGAAATTTCTACTTTAGTTGAATCAAATCATGAGAATCCAAAGTCACAAGCTAATGCAATACATGATATTCAAAAAAAGTGGCAACAACTTGATACCTCTAGCCGCCCTGCTTCAAAAGACCAGTGGCTTAAATTTAATGAATTAACAAATAAAGCATGGGAACCTTGTAAAGAGTTTTTTGATGAATTAAATAAAGTTAAAGAGCAAAACGCACAAAAAAGATATCAAATCATCAATGAAATTAATAGTTATGTTGAAAATAATTCAACAAAATGGCCAGATGCAAAAACTTTAATATTCTATCTTCGTGATAAGTTTAATGAATGGCAAGAGCACGCACCTGTTCTTGATAAAGATTTAAAAAAACTAAGAAATGATTTTTTTAATGCAAAAAAACCTATCAATGATCAAATTAAAAAACAGGAGAAAGCAGTAATTAAAATTAAAGAAGATTTAATTGCAAAGGTTAATTTAATAAATGACGAGGATAATGATGTTTGTATTAAAAAATTCAATGACTTAAAAAATGATTGGAAAAAATCAGGTTCTGCTGGAAGAAAAATTGATAATAAATTATGGGATAAATTTAATAAATCAGCTGATAGATTTTTTACAGCTAAAAAAGAAGTTATTGATGAAGAGATTAAGATGGCAAATGACTTGCTTAAGAAACTTAAAAAGAATGAAATATCAGTTGTTGATGTAGAAAACAACATAAAAGAATTAACTAATATTTCTAAAAGCAAAGAACTCAACGCACTCCGCAATGAAATTAAAGCTCAAAATAATGCTCTTAAATTAGAAAAGAAGAAAAACAAATTAGATGGCTATAAGGCCCTTTTTGATGCTTATGCTAATAAAGAATTAGAGGATGAGATGCTTCCAGGTCAAATTGTTAGCAAGATTAAGGATTTAAATGTAAAGAAATCTGATAGTGAGCAAGTTACGTACTCATGTATTAAGTTAGAAATTATGGCTGGCATAGAATCACTCAAAAAAGATGCTGAGACTAGAAATAAAATCCAACTCGAAATGTTGACTCAAAAGTTTAATACCTCTAGTACAAACCTAAATACACTTGATTCATTGCTTATTCATTTTTTTAGTCATTTATCTAACAAACCATCAGCTGCAGAAAAAACTCTTTGGAAAAGAATATCTGCTTCAATAGAAAATTTAATTTAGTTTCTTTGTTCTATTTGCTTGAGAATGGATTGATGTCTTTTCTTGTCTAATTTATAGAAATAAAAAATCATTAAAGGTATTGCAAGAAGTATTGGACCAATAACACCTTGTACAAAAAACAATGAGTAGGTTTGCTCATAGGTGGGATCATCCTTTGGGTATTCAATAATTTTAAGAACAAGACCTGCTGTGAAGCCTCCTATAGCTGTATTTACTTTTTGAATAAACGAAACGGCTGAATAGAGCACCCCCTCTTGACGCTTACCACTTTGTAACTCAACTTCATCTGCTATATCACCTATCATTGAATCTCGTGTCATATTTCCCATAACAGATAAAGAAGAAATAAAAACAAGAGGAACTGATAGAAAGAATACTAAGGCAAGAGAACCTTTTGGTGGTGTTATACCAAGGTTATAAGAAATAAATGCAATGGGGCTAAAAAAAGCAACTCCAAAAATACACAACATAACTAAAGTCTTCTTATCAAGCAGCTTTACAAGCCTTGGAGTTAAGTAGAATGCAAGAAATGTTGAGGTAATATAAATAAATAAAAAAATTGTAATTAAGTTAGCAGGAAGACCCCAGAAATCTGTATTAATGTATAAAGCCAAGCTATTAGATAGCCCCCAAGCTATTGATAAGGTTAGATTCCCAGCAAAAAATATTAAAAAAGATCTATTAGAAAGAGCAATGGAAATTTCTTTAAATATATCTAATAAAGAAATCCTTCCAGACCATTTTGATAATTGATTAATGTATTTTGTAGTAGTAAAGCTTGAGTAAAGAATACCAAATGC
Organism: uncultured Gammaproteobacteria bacterium; assembly: GCA_964417685.1. Lineage (GTDB taxonomy): Bacteria > Pseudomonadota > Gammaproteobacteria > Magnimaribacterales > D2472 > CAJQGY01. The sequence continues at coordinate 139,898 of CAYQIT010000001.1, forward strand.
CATAAAAAACCCACCAGTTATAGCAAATGGGAACCATACCTCTGGATTTAGTTGACCATATGAATACTCTGGGGTTGAACGGAAAAAGATAAAATAACCAAGAAAAGCATTACCAATTGCAGCCACCCATGTAACCATTTCCCTCCATGAAAAAAGTAGTGTTCTCTCCTGATAGTCTTTAGTTATTTCAGCCCCAAAAGATCTGTGAGGAACTTCAAATAGGGTCATACCCACTCTTGTTAAAGTAGTACAGACAACCATCCAAAGAAATAAGCTAGATTGTGATAAACCCCATTCTGGATTAGGTGTAAACAACAACACATAAAAGATGGATACTGGTATAAAGGAGAAGAACATATAAGGGTGTCTTCTTCCAAGCCTTGTATTTGTTCTATCTGAAATCGTTCCCATTAATGGGTCAGTAACTGAATCTACCATTAAAGCTATAAAAATAGCTGATCCTGCTAAGAGAGGATCTAAACCTATTACTCGTGAGTAAAAGAATAAAAGGAAAAAAGTAAAAGTATCTGTTTTGATACCATTTGCAATAGCGCCAAGTGAATAATTAAATTTAAAGCTGTTGGTGAGCATATTTATTTAGATAGATGTATTAAGAGATCCTCTTTAAATTTATCAAATACTGGTGGCTCTATCATATGTCGCATTTCGGAAAGTACAATAAGTTGGCTGTTTTTAATCAATCTATTGGCTTTATAAGCATTTTTTACCTTTATTAATGGATCATCTTTACCATGAATAATAAGAGTTTGTAATTCAATAGATTTAACTTTTTTAATTCTATTTTTTGATCCAAGTATTGCCATGATTTGTCGACTAAAACCAGAGTCGTCTGGTCCAGCTCTTTGAATAGATTCAACAGATTTATTGTAAAATTCTTCGGTGTTAAGGTTGTATCCCTCTAGTCCAATTAATGTAAATATCTTTCTACTTCTTTCTATCCTCTCATCCATCGTTGCATTTGGATTATTTGATCTATTCATTAATAATTTTCTTACATCTCTAGTTGGGCCATTAATGGGGCTTGGAGTGTCAGTAGATGAAGCAATAAGTGTGAAAGATTTTATTCTTTCTTGATGATTTGCAGCAATTATTTGAGCAATCATTCCACCCATAGACATACCTAGAAGATGTGATTTTTCTATAGCTAGATGATCAAGTATTGCAATTGAATCATTAGCCATATCATCAAGTGTATATGGAGGGTTAATTGGCAATCTGAGAAAGTATCTAATATAAGTAGAGTTGATTGTTCTTGATCTATTTTCATCAGAAAATAAATCACTATTCACTCTTGTCGATAGGCCCGTATCGCGATTATCAAAGACAATAGGTCTATAGCCGTTTTCTATGAGAAAATCTAAAAGATGATCAGGCCAATTAATTAACTGGCCACCAAGACCTTGAACAAGCAAAATAGGATCACCAGTTAATGGGCCGTAATCACGATATGCAATTTTTATATCGCCATTGTAAGCAAAACCCTCTTCCCATGCCTGAGTGTTAATTGAAAATGTCATGATGGTGATAAATATATACTTATAGAAAGGCATTAATCCTTTCCTTGATATTTTCTCTCAGAGAGCCCCAAAATAACATCACATCAAAAGAATGAAGATCGCCATTAAAGGATCTCATCTTACGCATTTTTTCAATAAGATCGCCCTTAGTTTCTAACAAGCCATTTTCTTGATTTATACGAGATTGAAAATTTTGGATTCTTGTAGAACCAATCGCCTTCTTAGAATTGGTATGCTTCAATAATGTTAAATCCATAAAGACATCATTGTTTGATTTATTAATTATCGAACAATGACTACTGTTTTGTTCATGCCAAGTAAAGTCATTAGTCCAGCTAAAAGGATTAGTACATGTAATATTTTCAGTCATATCTTGAAAAACCCACCCTTGAGGTAGCCAATGAGGTGTTGATGCGCGTGTTCGCTTAAACCCCTCAGCAACAGTGGACCAAGTAATAATTGAGTGGTTGTCAGCCTTATTATCAGAAGGTTTTAAATTTTGGAATAGATTATTAAATGAAGTTTTTGGAAGTATATAACCAATTAAAAAACCATTAATAAATTGTTTTTTTAAAGAGGTGTTAATAATTCTGTTATGGATAAGCCTTTGCCCATGCAGAGCCCCTTGACTGTGACCATAGATAAAAAATGGCCTTCCGTTATTAAAGTTATCTATATAATAATCAAAAGCTCTTTCAACATCTTTGTATGCAAGATCAAGTGCTTTTAAGCCATTCTCATGATTTGAAAAGAATGAGTAATAAGTTGCCTGACGATATTCAGGTGCGTATATATTACATGAATCATTAAAGACTGACGCTTGATTCGCAAGCATAACTTCAGTTCTCTCATATGCTGAGCTGCTTTTATCTAAATTAAAATTCCATTTCTTTTCAAAAAAACCAGTTGGATGAATATAAAAAACATCCACATCATTTTCTTTACTAATGGAGTATGAATCTGAAGGCACAAGATATTGATAGCCATCTAATTCAGGAAGTGCTGCCCAATTATCTTTTAAGCTGTAATCAGGTTCTGCAGGAGACTCAGGTAATACAAAGTCAGATTCAGGTTTAACAAGCTCTAAGAGCTTTAGTAAGTTTTCATCAGCCATTAGCTAGTTTTTGTAAATAGTATTTTTAGGTTTAGCAAAGATTCTTTCAACCATTGGAATAAAAAAGTCTAAAGGAAGCGATTCATATTCAGGATCAAAACTATTTTGGTCATATTTATCACAAAATTCTTTGCAGTCATCAAAATAAGGATGATCTTTAAACTTGTCTCTCATATTTTTGTCTAATCCCAGGTATTCAAAAAAGTAGTAGCCTTGAAATATTCCGTGATGTTTTACGATCCAATAGTTTTTTTCAGATATAAAAGGTTGCATTAATGTGGCTGCAAAGTCTGCATGATTTGAGGGAGCAAGATTATCGCCAATATCATGAAGTAAAGCACAAACAACATATTCCTCATCCCTGCCGTCTCTATGAGCACGAGTAGCTGTTTGAATTGAATGAGTTAATCTATCTACCGCAAAACCCCCGTAATCATTACCCAGCATCATTAGATGATCTAATATTTTTCCAGGAAGATCAGCAGCTTCATTTATATTTGATTCAGCAATGATTGACCAATCTTCAGGGGTGCCGTCAGTCATTTTAGTGAATTTTGCTTTTAACTCTGCCATGTTAAAAGTATAACAAAAAAAATTATACTAGTTTATTTGTAGCAGTTGAGGTGGCTATAAGATTTCCATTTTGAAACATCTCTGCTTTGGTAAAAGCTATAGACTTTCCTTGTTTAATAATTTTACTTTTTGCTTGCACTTCTGAATCCGGAACGCATGGAAGTAAAAAAGTAGTTGTCATGTCTAATGTAAGCGGTATTTTTTTACCTTGGGTAAGGTATATCAAAAATTGTGCCATAGAAGAATCAAGCATCCCTGCAACAAATCCACCTTGTACAATTGTGTCATTGGAATGTGTTAAATCAGTATTAGGAACAAAAACACACGTATATTCAGAACCATCATCATTTAAAAAAGCTTCTTTAAAACCAAGTATTTTTAAAAATGGAGGTGCTTGTCTGAATATTTCTTCTATTTTTTTGCTCATAATAAATGGCGGAGGGAGTGGGATTCGAACCCACGGTGCCGATGAAGGCACGACGGTTTTCAAGACCGTTACAATAAACCAGACTCTGCCATCCCTCCTATGTCTGAACTCGCTATTTTATAGCGTTTATTGCAATAATCAACAATTAATTAGATTACAAATAAATAGCTTATACGTAAAAATAAAGAGGCAATAACCGGGGAAGTATATTGCCTCTTTGAAATTTCAATCTCAAGGGGAATTGATTGAACAAGAACAATGTAATCAATCTAAGCGACAATAATGTGAAATACAGGTTATATATTGTGAGATTTTTGAAACAAAAAAAAGGGGGGGGCTTTAACCCCCCTCACTTAGATACACAAAACTAATTGCTAGCAGTGTAGAATTGCTCACACACCTCAAACTGATCATTAACAACATCATCAATTAGAAGTAACGCTTCTCTGTAGGTATTTCCCCATGCTGCACCTGCAAAATAATCATCAATTAATGCACCATGAGTATCCACATTAGAAGTAATGGATTTTAAATAATAGGTGCCAGCCTCATAAGTACCGCCACCAATAGCGACAAATAAGCCATTCATAAAGGTGTCGTGGCCAGCTGCCTGAACTTCTTTTTCGAGTTTTGTTATAACTTTTACAAGTTCAGGTAAATTTGATCTAGCAACTTTAATACGCATAGCTCTCTCATAACCAGGATCTATTCTTGGAAAGTTTTTAATTGGAGCCCATGTTGCACCATATTTAAATTTACGCATTTTAGACATCTCTTTGGGTGCTTTGCTAGGATCATATTTACTTGCACCTTGTAATGCACTAGTAACGTCTGGAAACGCACTCCACATCATTAATTGGCCTTTATAGTCCCTACCAGATATCGTTTCACAATAACCAGCTGCATCAGCACCAATAAGCTCATATAAAGCTGTATTAGACTTTACTGAATTTATATAAGCATTAGTATCCTTGGCGCTAACCATTAGAGTTGTGAATGCACCCTCTGCTATAGCACCCATACTAAAGGTTAAGACCACCACCGGTAAAAGTTTTAATTTATTCATATTAATCTCCTCTAAAAAATTTATATCTTAAAATATACCTTTAAATCAGTGAGTATTGAGCAAATTAATATATAAAAATTATATATGTAAGAAAATTTAATACCCAATAACTAAACGAATAAATATTACAGGCAATATCAATGATACTAGTAATAAAAGAAGAAATTTCCACTTAGTCATAGATTTTTAATGAATTGTTGAATATCTATTTTACACATAGAGTCTATATAAAGAAATTTAATCTACTGCTAAAATTAAGTTATTAATCAAATTTATCTATAAAAAATGAATTCATGGCAAAAAATCATTAATATTTGTTTAGCAATAATTGTCACATTATTTATTGTTATGATTGAGAAACTTGAAGACAGAGTAAAAGTCTTAGAAAGCTCTGCAACTGAAAGTAGTTTCAATAAAAATATTTCAACGCTTTCAATTGAAGATAAGTTTTTAGATTGTAACCTTGATAAAGTTTTAAATATGGAAGGTGACTTTAAAGATAATCTTGTTATATCAGTGCTTAAGAAAAATGATCAAATAAAATTTGATTCAATAGTTGCTTTCGGTGATGGTATGAATGACTATCTTAATGGAGACCAATATATATATTCTGACGATAACCCTCACCTAGGTTATATGATTAGTAATTCTAAAAAAGAGTTTCACATACACAAGCATAGTGGTGGCATGGTTGTATATAAGTGTTCTTTTTCAGAAATATTATGATAATTGATAAAAATGATGAGCTTATCTCAGAAATTTTTAAATCCATAAATTCAAAAAATATTTCTACAGAAGAATTATTAGCTCATCTAAAGAAAAGAAAAGAATTAAAAAATATTGAAGATAAAAAAATAAAAGAGTCTATTAAGATAATAAAAGCTCTTAAAGAAACTTAATTGTCTTTAAGAGCTTTTAATTTATATTAATTCTCTACTTTGAAGCTATTAGCGGGAACGCTAAAGCTCTTACCATCACTGTAACTAACTGTTATAGGGTTGTTTTCATAATTGTATGCTACATATGTAGTAACCCCATTTTTCTTAAATGCTACAGCTGCAGGATGATTTGAAGTTAAATCACCAGTACCAGTTTGGATATGGCCTAACTTATTAAAGGTATGAATCCAGTGATAAGTATGAGCTTTTGACTCACCAGCTTCGTTGTCATAGTTAGATGACATAGTATTATAGTCAGCAATGGCAGTTTCCGGATCCACCATAGCTATTAAATTCCACCATAAATCACGCCACTGATCTTCAGGAAGACCAGATGGTTTGCCATTAGAAGATTCTCTTAAGCCAAGCTCAATATAATCCATCATATAATCTTTATACTGACTTACATGAAAGATTAATGGATTTGAAGGGAGTCCTTGAATACCGAGTATGTGAGCATAAGCTGGACTAAACCATGTTGAAAAATCTGCTCCACTGCTCCAAATAATTGAAGTCGTTACATTAGGATAACCTTGTATGAAATTTTTATAATCATCGCCCACACCATTATATCCATCAATATCATTCCAATATTGCCAGTAAGCATTTGATGTAGATGTATGCAAATAAATACCCTTATTAACAAGATCATCATTGCCTGTAATCAATCCATATAAAATAATTGCACCATATGAATTTGCAGCCTCGGAGGTAGATTCATTATTATTACCTTGAAGAGCGTCAGCCTTACCATCAGCCCATGAGAAACCATTAGCAGGATCAAAATTTCTATAGGTAGGGAACATATCATCATTGTCTCCACCTGCATAATCCCTAATTAATAATTCAATCATTGGACCATATTGATCGCTTCCACACCAGGATTTATCAGTTCTACAGATTTCAGCTGCTGCACGAACAAAATATCCATAATGAAAGTGATGATCAGCTAATCTTTGATGAGATCCATACGCCTCTTCAATTCCAAGAATAGTATCCCAGTCATCATCGTATACAAAATAACGCAGTTCATCTATTTCACCATCAGTTTCTGCTGTAAACCAATCTTCTAATTCAGACTTTAACCAAGACGTTAACACTTCAGCTTCTTCATTAAGACCAATGGTTTTTGCAATAGCAATTACTTCTGCAGCTTTACCATATGCTTTACCAGACCAATAGGTATCGTTAGTTATCTCTCTATTTATCCAGCTTGTCTCTCCTGCATTCACAAAATCTTTGACTAATTGCTCTAATATATTTTGATCATATGTATTTTCAGTTGCTGGAAGGGTTGGTAATACTCCAACATAAGGCATGGTGTAATTAAAAGAGCCTGTTTCAGCAAACTTTATAATACCTCTAGCACTTCTAATCTTGTAATTTGAAGTTTGTTGATTTGAAAATTTCCAATGCATAGGATGCATACCGACAATTGTATCGGCAGCATTACCATTTTTATCAAAATAATTATGCGTCACTGTAACAGAGTTATTTTCCCTATTAACTGAATAATCAATATCTACAGAGGCGACTATGTTCCTTGCCTTACTAACAAAGTAGTCAGACATAGAAACTCCAGGCTCACCAGATATTGTGGGTATATATGAGACAGTAAATTCTCCAGTTGAATTTGAAATACCAATTTGATCACTTGAGGTATTTGTATAAGTCGTAACTCCTTCACCGGTAATAACAAAATTGTTTCTATTGCCGGCTACATTAGTCCAAACACCAAGACTATCACCACTTTCATAAAAAATTCCTTTTTCACCACCATTAGATCTAAGGGTCTTAATAATAGGGCTGCCATCATAAACTTTGAAATATACATATGGAGATCCATGAATAAACGTTGCCTCCATTACATCGGTATTGCCAGCTTTCCACATAACAGTTGCTGAGCCATCACTATAGTCCTTAAGATAAGCATCCATACTTCCATAAGCTGAATTAGCTATAGCTATACCATCAAATACTTCTGCAAATGGGTCGCCACCAACATATTGAGGGTAGCAATTTGCACATAATCCTCCAGCAAGTTTAAAACCGCCTGGTAGCCCCATAATTCTTGCGCCAGCATTACTCACTCTAGTCCTTATTGGATCGGCAGTAACATGAGCTCCACCGTTTGTGTCGCCAAGTTGCATTTCACCTATAAATGGAATTGATCCCCACCATCTATGTGTTGCAATAATTTTACTTGCAGCAGGCTCTACAACTTGTGGAATTACTTTTGTAGGACTACCAACTGGGGTACCATTATTTTGTCCACTTGGAATATCGCATCCTGGAACACCTGGTTCAACTACACCAGCGTTATAGACCCAAAAACCATAATCATTTACACATCTATAACTATTAAGATTTATTGATGTTGAAACACTGCCAGCACCATAAGTAAGAATGTCATAGTCACCAGTGTTTCCGCCTCCACCGCCACCGCCATCATTTGGACCTGAAGGAGGAGTTGCGCCCTCTTTTATGCCTGTATAACGAATATTATCGATTTGATAAACTAGGTTTTCACCAGTTTGAAAAGATGGAAAAAATACTAATGGAACTGTAATGGCTGATAAGTTTAGAGCTCCACTTTGAGACAATTTTGTAACAGGAAAATTAACCGTTTCCCATGATCCGTCAGCAATAATTCCTTCAACAGCTAATTCTCCTGAATTTTCAGAACCACTTTCAACTTTTAATAAAAACCCGTTAGGAAGATTGTCATCTCCTTTGTTCGTTACTTTAATATCGAAAGATAAAGTTCCTTCAGAGTAATCACTAAGATTAACAGAAGAAGTTGGCCCAACAACCAAACCTGCATGCCCTGCATTTGCCTTATAAACAACCTCAAGAACATTGCCCCTACTTGAACCTGAATCTACATATGACCAATCAACACTCTGACAAGAATCTGATTTACATGATTGATATCCATTAAGTTCATCAAAGAAAAATAAATTATCATCACCACCCCATATTTCTGCAACAGCACCATCTCCAATAATATGAACATCAAGGTCTTCAGTTTGCTCACCCTCAACAACAACAGATACTGATTCTGTTACAAGTATTTCTTTAGCGCCTGTGCAAGATAAATCAAATGTATAAGTTTTGACTTGTGTTAGTTGAATGGTTTCAGTTCCATTTAGTTCTTTTGTACCATTCCAGTCTCCATCAGCTGTACATTCGGTTGTGTTTAATGTTGACCAACTTAAGGTAATTGATTCATTAGCACTAATTGATTGCGCAGATGCAGTAAATGAATCAATAGTTGGATTAGGTAATGCACTTACTTGTACATTAATAGAAGAAACTGCATTTGTTGTACCTGACGCTCCTGAACAAGTTAGTGTGAAAGTATATGTTTTAACTTCGCTCAATTGAATTGATTCGCTGCCTGAGGTCGATTTAGTTCCATTCCAGTCTCCACTAGCTGAACATGAATTAGCATTTGTTGAAGACCAATTTAAAGATATTGATTCTCCCTCAAGTATGGATGAGGATGAAGATAAAAATGATGTTATTGATGGGTTTGTTGGCGAGGGAGGATTTGGAGTTTCAGTTGAACCTCCACCGCCACCACCACCACAAGAAACCAATAATATTGAAAGTAAAAGAGGGGAAATTTTATGCATTTTTATATGTATATTTAAAGATAAAAAAATTATATATGTTATATATGTATTGTAAATAACTTATAAGCAAAGAAAGATAAAGTTATTTTTTGTAAAAAATTTACAATTAGAATCCAACAGCATGGCCATCTTTTCTTGATTCAGAAGCGCCATAATAGACACCATCTTTGTACATGATTGCCTGGTATCCACCAAAGATTCCTTTTTCATACTTAATAACATGACCCTTTTCTCTAAGTTCCTCTATGATAATATCTTTGAATGAAGATTCTAAAGATAAATATCCTCCATTAATCATAGATTCTCCAGTCGGCTGACTTGATCCAGAGTGAACTATTCTTGGCGCATCACCCGCCTCCTGAAGATTTAAATCAAAATCAATAATATTTATAGCAATCTGTGCATGAGCTTGTGGTTGGGTGGCACCACCCATAACCCCAAAACTTACAAAGGGTTTATTATTTTTAGTTATAAATGCTGGAATAATAGTGTGAAAAGGTCTCTTGCCACCAACTAGCGCATTCGCATGATTCTTATCTAAATTGAATAGCTCTCCCCTATTTTGTAACATAAAGCCCAAGCCCGGCGGAACCATACCTGAGCCCATTCCACGATAGTTACTTTGTATAAGAGATACCATATTACCCTCTTTATCTGCAGTGGTGAGGTAGATTGTGTCTCCTTCAATTAGAATGCCAGGATCATCCGTAAGAGAGGCTTTTGTTGGATGAATTAATTTACGCCTTTTTTCAGCATATTCTTTTGAAATTAAATAATTAACATCGATATTATTAAAATTAGGATCAGCATAAAATTTGGCTCTATCTGCAAATGCAAGTTTCTTTGCTTCTGTAAATAAATGAATATACTCACTACTTTGAAGACCCATACTTTTAATATCATATTTTTCTAATAAGTTTAGAATTTGTAATGCAGCTATTCCCTGACCATTTGGTGGAAGTTCCCAAATATCATAGCCACGATAGTTAGTTGATAATGGCTCTACCCACTCTGAGTGAAACTCAGCTAAATCCTCTGTGGTCAGGAAACCTCCATTATCAATAATAAAATCACTCATTATTTTTGCTATTTCACCCTCATAAAAACTTGATCTTTTATTTTTTGCAATATTTTTTAAAGTTTTTGCCAACGCTGGATTTTTAAAAACATCTCCTTTTCTTAGAGTTGAATTGGATGGCATCCAAACTTTTTTAAAATTTGGGTATTCTTTAAACCGCTCTGATGACAGCTCTAAATAATATGCAACCGTTTCAGTTATTGGGAAGCCATTTTGGGCGTATTCAATCGTAGGTTCAAATAATGATTCGAATTTAGTCTTTCCAAATCTCTCATGCAATTTAATCCAACCGTCGACAACACCTGGTACAGAAACTGGAAGTGAACCATACGATGGAATTTTATCAATGCCTTTATCTGTAAAATATTTAATACTTATATTTTTTGGAGCTGGTCCACTAGCATTTAACCCATACAATTTTTTAGTTTTTGCATCCCAAATGATTACAAAAAGGTCTCCACCAATACCATTACCTGTTGGCTCCATTAAACCAAGTGCGATATTTGCTGCAATAGCAGCATCAATTGCATTTCCACCATTTTTTAAAATATCTAAACCAATTTGTGATGCTAGTGGATGACTTGTGGCAACCATTCCGTTTTGGGCAATAACTTCTGATCTACTTGCAAATTCTTCACCAGCGATTCTATCAAATGCATATAAATTAAAAGACATTAGTAAAAAAAGTAATTTATGTTTCATATAAAAATATTCCTTATAGACTAGGTTCATTCAGAAAAAAATAAACTAGAATCGCAACCACTGAAATTAATACAAATTTTAAATTGTTATTTATTTTTGTATTTAATATAAACAATATTGAGGTGCTTATAAGTAATAGTGCAAAAAAATAGTTTACTAATTCTAAATAATACATAAGGTTCTTAATAATATTAATAACTTTAAGTTATTATTGTAAATATGGATATAATTTTGGTAGTAATGTTTATTGCATTTATTTCTGGCATCTGGGTAGCATCTGAGGATTTAGATTTAAAATATAGATTGTTAATAATTCTATTAACATCAATAATAATCCTCTTGTTAATTTCAGATGGCTATTAAATGAAGTTATACCTATGCTTTATAATACTAATTTTCCAATCTTATGTATCTGCAGAATTAAATACTTTTCACAATTGTGCTTTATCTGCTAAAGATTCTTTTTTCTTAACTGACAATTTTAAAAATAGGCCTATCAGCTTCTCAAATAATCCTATTGATGTTGAGGTTAAAAATTTACTCGCTAATAAACTAAATAAAAATGACCTTTTTTTGTTAAAAGACCTAGACAAACTTTTTGACTGGGATAGAAGAAATGGAATGAAATATATATATAAAATTTTAGAGGTAATGGATAACAACTATAAAATCAATGAGAATGATGATATTGAATTTAAGCATTACAAGAAAAAACATACCAATATTTGCATTACAATAGATTAATATGAAATATCTAATTCTAAAAACTGTACTTATCCTTCCATTTATTTCTTATGCTCAAGATAGTTCAGACCTAAAAATTAAAGAAAATATAACCCATAAATGCGCTGTTGTAATCACTTCCAGAATAAATGACAACCAAGACCCATATCAGTATGCATTAGATAGAATTAGGATGTGTAAAAAAGCAGATATCCTCTCTGTTAATAGCTTTTTAGATTCACTCACTACAAAAGTTTATTTCAATGACTTAATGAGAGGTTTTTGTGATTTTGAAAAACAAATCATTACAGACGTTAACAAAGACTCATCTAGTCTAAGTTGTGTTCATGTGGGTAAAGAAAGGCCTAGAAGAAATTTAAAACTTCCTTTAAGCCTTAATAAAAATAATAAAACTACCTATTACAAACCTGACTATAGAGGCGGCGCTCATGATCAATTTGCCCCCGGTTGGAATAATGATCCAACACCATTAAAAGAACCCGGCCCATCTGGAACAAGGCCTTAAAGTTTAGTTCAGACTAAATTACAAGCCATCCAGGCAATTGCACCAATAGATGGAAGCCACACAAGTGGTCTGATCAAAGGGATTGTATATACATTAAATACAGATCCTAGAAGATAAATTATTCTAGAAAATAACCATACATGCATTGGCAGTGAATTATCAACACCCAACTGTATAGATAGAATTGATAATGCCAGAAATAAAGGTAGCGTTTCTTTAAGATTATCAGCAGATAAGGCTAATCTTTTTGAAAGCTCTGTTTTGCCTGATACATCACCCCCAATATATGTGAAGTCCTTAAAAGGCACTTTATGCAATGAAAAAATCATTGGCAAAAAAAGATTTAACAAGGAAAAGAAAACAACAATAATTAATATATCAATCATAATTTTAAGAAAATTTAACTAGTACCTAATATCTTAATGAATATCTTAATTTTATAAAAGCTTAATCATTAAGCTCATCATCTAGAGATTTTAACTCCTCCTCATCCATATCTTCTTCATAAACAATCTCAGAATTATTTTTAGATATTAAATAAGAGGCTATTAAATAAACCACTAAAACGGTTACAAAAATTCCTATTAGTTGAAGCAACATATAATCACCTTTAATTATTGTGTCATATAATAATATATGAAATATAGGATAAAAAATGAATAAATTATTACAAATACTTCAAAATAGAACATCTCATAGAAGCCTTATAGAACCACATCCAACTTCTGATGAGATGGCAGAAGTATATAAAACTGCATTAAGATCTCCAGATCATGCTTGGTTAAAACCTTCAAGGTTTATAGAAGTTACTGGTGAGGGATTAACTAAGCTATCTGATATATTTTATACTTTTGCTAAAGATCATCTTAATATTTCTGATCCAGATATATTGAATAAATACAAAAATGCTCCTTATAGAGCTCCGATGATTATTATATTAGTGACCAATCTTAAAGAACATCCAAAAGTTCCCTATATCGAACAAAAATTATCTACAGCAGCATCAGGTCAAAATATATTAAATGCATTAGAAATTCTGGGTTATTCAGGTATATGGAGGACAGGTAAATTAGCTTTTTCCTCTAAATTAGTAGATATGCTTGGATTAGATAGCAGTATGGAAATAGTAGGATTTTTATACATTGGAAGCAAAGAAGGTGAATCAAGAAAAATACCAGAAAGAAAAATTGAAGAATTTGTAACTAAATGGGATTAGATTTTAATTTTCTTTACTCCAGATAATTGATCCTCAAGAACCTCACCACTATTTAATTTCACATCATACGTGTCATTGCTATCTTTAAATGCTACCGAATATGTTGGCTTACCATCAATCATATGCAATGCATTGAATCCTTCAATAGATATACAAGAGTCTATTGAATTTGATTTTAGAACTTTTGCAACATAAGGCCTTCGATTTGGCTCTTCATCATAATGTGGGCAGCAAACCCCCTCAACAAATCCCAAGCAATCTAGAATAGCAAGATCATGAGCCCATGAATCTGTAATACCTTTTTCAAACCAACAAATTGCTCCAGCGCTTACTCCGGACATAATAATTCCTTTGTCATATGCCTCTTTTAAAATAATATCTAAGCCCCAGTCTTTCCATACAGCTAACATGCTCTTGGTATTACCACCGCCTACAAAAATTATATCTTGAGCAAGAATATGCTCTCTGAGATTAATGGTTCTTTTAAAAAGGGATATGTCAGATGGTATGCAATCAATTGAATTAAATGCCCTATAAAAATTATTTATATAACCATTATCATCACCAGTAGCAGTTGGAATAAAGCATACTTTAGGATTTTTTGCAGAAGATTGGCTAGCAATGTATTTTTCTATTTTTAGTTCACCTAGAGATCTACCAAATCCCCCGCCACCTATCGATATGATTTGCTTCATAATTTTTCCCTATTTTTTATTATTAAATTTTAATAATTTATTTTTCCATTTTCGAGTTAATACATTAAATTCAGCTGTTTTAACAAAAAAATCTTTAAAGATTAGATCTCTGTCAACCATAAGAATCACAATCTGGCTTATATCAGTACCAAACATTACATTATGAGCATTGGCATATGCGCATCCTTGAAGAAAATAATCCTCAATCCACTCTCGTTTCTTAATTTTTTTAGCAGTTTTGAAATCAATGATAGATGGAACCCCATTAACAAGGCCCACACAATCAGCTGTTCCGGCATACAAACCATCGAGTATAAGACCAACTTCTAACCCCCAAATTTCATTGATTGAATTCAAGCCATCAGATATAAATTTTTTGGTAATTAGGCGTGAGGTGTTTTGATCTGGAAGAGATATATCAAATTCATCCCATTGTTCTTTCTTAAGGTAATTTTCAAGAGCCTCATGAACAGCTGTACCTATATCAGTGCTTTGCTTGATGATTCTGTCAGCTTCAAGATCACCAACTCTTTGTCTCCATCTATCAATACCCTCTGAAGCATTTGATGTATTGCTTAAAACCGTTGTAACACTTGGAACTGGTTTTCCGTTTGAGTCAAGATAATGTCTCCCTGAATCAAGCTCAACCCTCTCCAACTCAGGATAGTCATATAGATTTTTTAACATAAAATTATTCTATATTAGAATCTATAAATTTAATCAAATCCTTAAAAGATTTTTGCTTATTAATTTCATTAAATACCTCGTGTCGCGAACCACTTACTAAATTAATTTCAGTTTTATGAAACCTTTGAAGTAAAAATTCATGAAGAGACATAACTCCTTTACCATTTATACCTACAGGATCTTGATCACCAGAGATTAGATAGATAGGTAGATCAAGATTTGAATTTATATACTTATTAATATCAAAAACCTTTAACATTTGATTGCTTAATTGATACCACAAAGAATTAGTTACCAGAAATCCACACTTAGGATCATCTGTATATTCATCTACACTTGCTTCATCTCTTGAAATCCAATCATTTGGAGTCCTGTTTGGGGAAAATATATTGTTATATTTTCTCATTGTGATCTTATCAATAAATTTACTATAGGATTTTTTTCCAAACAAAAATGATAAAAAGGTTACGAGCCTTCGTTGAGCTAAGATCGTTTGATTTGGAATTAAGGATGAACCAGTTAATATTAATGCATCTATATTTTGATATTTTTGAATAACTCCCATAGCTATCCATGAACCCATGCTATGTCCAATTAATATTTTATTTAAGTTAGGAAATTTTTGACTTACATAATCTAAGATATAAATTAAATTATTTTCAACATCTTCAAAATCATCAGCATTTGAAAAATAACCTGGAGTAGCTCCATCATCTATGTACTTACCATGGCCAAGGTGATCTGTACATATAACATGGTATCCGGCAACATTAAGTTGTTTTATTAACCACTTGTATCTATTAATATGCTCAGCCATTCCGTGGCTAATAACTACAACTCCTTTTATGGATTCAGTAACTGAAAAGCACTCATAAATAAATTTGTTATCAATAGGCAATTTTATAGACATAATTTATAATAAACCCAATCAATTATTAAATAAATGATATGAATGATATAAGCATTATTGGAACAGGTTTATGGTATCCAGATGAAATAACTACCAATGAGGAAATAGTTAATTCATATAACACTTATGTAGACAACTATAATGAGGTAAATAAGCTTAATATTGCAGAAGGAAGTGTTTCAGCCTTATCTCATTCATCAGAAGAGTTCATTGCAAAAGCTTCTGGTATTAAAACTAGAAGAATTATAGATAAGAAAAATTCACTTGATCCAGAGCTTATGAGGCCCGTGACAAAAAATGAAGATGAATCTGAACTCTCTTTGCTAGCTCAGGTAGGAATAAGTGCTGCAAAGAAAGCAATGGAAAATGCAAATGTATCTGCTGATCAGATTGATGGAGTAATATTAGGGACATCTCATTCAGGAAGAAACTATCCAGCTGTAGCAATTGAAATACAAGAGGAGCTTGGTATAAATGGCTATGCTTATGACATGCTAGTTGGGTGTTCTTCTACAACTTTTGCTATTAGCAATGCCTATACTGACATAGCATCAGGTATGTCTGATACTGTTCTAGTTATAAACCCGGAAATTACTACTCCTGGTTTAAGTTTCACAAATAGAGATGTTCACTTTATTTTTGGTGATGGATGTGTAGCAACTATATTGCAAAGAAATAATACAAAAGGATTTAAGATTCTTGATAGAAAACTTGTAACTAAATTTTCTAATAATATTAGAAGTGATCTAAGTTATTTTAATAGAACAGCATCAAATAAAAAAACTTCAGAAGAACTCCTTTTTTATCAAAATGGCAGGAGTGTGTTTAAAGAGGTTTGCCCATTGGTTGCTAAAACAATTAACGAACAGTTAGATAAAAACAATATTTCACCTGACGATATCTCAAAGTTTTGGCTGCATCAAGCTAATAGCAAAATGATAAGATTGATTGTATCAAAAGTTATAGGTTCTGATGATTTTGATGAAAATCTAGCGCCGCTTCCTATGCAAGACTATGGTAATTTAGCATCTGCTGGATCTATGTTTGCTTTCAATTTACATAATGATCTTAAGTCTGGTGAAAAAGGAATAGTTTGTTCTTTTGGAGCTGGGTATTCAATTGGATCACTCCTAGTCGAAAAAATTTAAATTTAGCTAACAATTAAGAAGAATATATTTATAATACGACCATGGCACAATACGACGCAGTAATAGTTTTTATAATAGCAACTATATTTGTTTCCTTTTATATATTTATAGAAGCTAGACCTCATGGCTCATCTTTTATTGCGGATGTAAAAGACACTCTTAAAAGGTTTTTTAGAGTTAAATAAATTGCTCTCTAAAAATAAGAACTTAATATTTATATTTGTAATATTAGCCTTGATTCTTGGTGGTCTATCATCCAGCAATACAGCATCAGATCCTTGGTATCTGAGTCTTAATAAATCTGAACTTAACCCTCCTGGGTACGTTTTTGGTATTGTCTGGCCAATTCTATACATTTTAATGGCTATTTCAGCCTACATAACATATCAAAAAGTTTATCAACTTTTCTATAGTCAGCTTTTATTTAATACAGCTTGGTCTTGGATATTCTTCTATTTCCACCAACCAATAATCGCCCTTGTGGATATATATGTGCTGATAATAATTAATATTTATATTTTATTTAAAATGTTCAATATCAGTAATTTAGCTGGATATCTATATATACCTTATATAGTATGGCTATGCTTTGCTTCCTACTTAAATCTATTTATAGTTTTATTTAATTAGATAAATATAGATAAGACTAGGCCAGTCATACAAGATGCAAGAGTAGCTCCTACAAGAGCCTTTAAGGACACTTCAATTAATTCAGGTTTCTTTTCAGGCGCCATTGCACTTATACCTGCAACTAAAATCCCTATTGAAGAAAAATTAGCAAAACCACAAAGTCCATACAATGTAATAAGCCTTGATCTATCTGAAAGTGCTCCTTCAGATAATGCTGCTAAATCAAGGTATGCAACAAATTCATTTAAGGCTGTTTTAGTTCCAAGCAACTTACCAGATATTAAAGCCTCATCCCATGGAATACCCATCATCCAAGCGATTGGTGCAAACATATAACCAAGAATAAGTTTTAAAGAAAGGTCCTCTCCACCTAAAGATATTGGTATTAAGCCAAGTATTGAATCAGCAATAAAAACAAGCGCTATGAATGCCAAAACAATTGAACCAACACTTAATGCAATATTCATTCCGTCGCTTGTACCACGTGTAATTGCATCCATAGTACTTTCATATACCCTAGGAGTTTCCGAAGATTCAAAATCAGTAACATGATTGGATGGAATCATAATATTTGCATAAACAATTGCTGCAGGAACAGACAAGATAGATGCAATTAAAAAATGTTGTATTAGATTGATATCTTCGAACTTCATATCCAGTATGCTAACTAAAGCAATCATCACCGAACCAGCAACAGTAGCCATTCCAGTGGTCATTAATATTAACAATTCTTTTTTGGATAGATCTTTTAGGTATGGCCTTATTAATAGAGGAGCTTCAACCTGACCTACAAACACATTTGCTGCTCCACCTAAACCTATAGGGCCACCTATGTTAAAAAGCTTCTGACATACAATTGAAAACCCTTTAACTAAAATTGGTAAAACGCCCCAATACCACAGAATTGCTGTTAAACAAGACATCACGATAATAAATGGCAATATGTGAAAAGCAAAAATCATGCCGTCAGCAGGATCTCCTAAATAACCAAACATAAAAATAGTACCCTCTTTTGTGGCTACCTTTAATACTTCTACACCATCTGCTAGATAGGTAAAGAAAGATGTTATAAGCGGTGCCTTTAAAAGCAGTAACGCAAGAAATATCTGAAAAGCTATACCAGCAACAAGATGCTTATAGTTTATTAGCTTAATATTATTTGAGAATGGAATAGCCAATGCTATCAAACCAATGAAACCAATCAGTATTTGTATATATTGCATAATTTAGTATAGCTTAATAGCCTTTAATCTTTCATTTAAAAAATCATCTGCTATCACACCTTTTGATTCAGGGTCAAAGATATCAGACAAATTAGTTTCTGGAGATGGGTGCATAAAAAATGGGATACTGTACCTAGATGAGGGTTCGTTATCTACATATTGAACTACTCTATGGGTGGTGCTCTTAAGTTTTTTATTTGTTACAAGCTGCATCATGTCACCAATATTACAAACAATTGAATTTATGCTTGGTTTTACTTTTATCCATTCACCATTTTTATTTAAGACCTCTAATCCCCCTTCTTCTGCTCCAACTAATAAGGTGATTAAATTAATGTCTTCGTGAGCTCTAGCCCTATGAATATTTTCATTATTAAAGACAGGTGGATAATGAATGGGTCTTAGAAGTGAATTTCCTTTAGATGTCCAAGAATCAAAAAAATGTTTATCTATCTTTAATGATTGAGCAATGGTTCGAAGTACCCTAGTTCCTATATTGTGAAGCTCGTTAAATAGTAGATCAAAATTATCGTTAAAATCTTTTAGTTCATCTATGTTGATATTTGCAGGTATTTTATCTGAATATGTATTGTCTATAACCGGACCGTGATGCCAAAACTCTTTAAGATCAGCGACACTTTCACCAACTGCAGTTTCAACACCAAAAGGTGTGTAGCCTCTAGCACCTTTAAGAGAAGGATTATGATATTTTTTTTTAGTCTCTTCTGACAGATTAAAAAAATCTTTAGATGATTTATAGCATTGACTAAGAACAGATTGTGATAAACCATGATCAGTAATAGAAAAAAAGCCATGGTTATTCAGAGCACTATCTAAAAGTTCTATTGATTTAGAATCTCCCTCTTCAATACTTTTAAAAGATAGTTCAGGTATTTGTATATCTGTATTCATAGGCATTAAAAAAGGCGGTATAAAACCGCCTTTTAATTATATATCAATTATTAGAATTTATATTTAATTCCTAATTGAGCTCTCCAGATACTCTGAGTAGCTGATATTCTGTCTTCCCAAGGATTATCAGGATCGTATCTATATGCATAACCACTATAGTCATACTTATTGTCAACAATTCTTAAATCCATAACATCGAGTCTACCTGAGTAGTAACCAAATTTAACAACACCTTTCTTGTCATCAATTAAGTTAAGGAGGTTTTCAATACCAAGTGTAATCACAACTTCATCATCAGCTCTAAATCCAGGTAAAACCTGAGTTAGCTTAACATCAAGAGATGATTGCCATGGGTAATTAAATGATCCTCTAGGTTGGATTTGACCAGCATACTTCTCTAAACCATAAACGTTATGTAGAAGGTTGATAACTTCTGCAGCTCTTGCAGATGCTTCAAATGAACCCTCATCACGACATTTATATGACCAGCAGATCAATGGATCGCTGGTGCCAGTTGGTATATAAAGTAAAGCTGAACTATCGTCATTTAAGTTAAAGTCATAACCGAACGCTTTAGCTTGATAGTCACCAGTTGAACCAGTATATGTATCAAATGATAAGTATCCAGGTAGACCAGACTTTCTCTCAAAGATAACAGAGAAAGTTGTTGGTTTGTCTTCACCAAAGAAATAGTGCTTAGATGTAAGAGTAGCTAGGAATCTATGTTCTGTTTCATATATAGATCTCATTGGCTTTCTATTGTTGTAGTCAATCGCACCAACCTTACCGAAGTTAGAGTTTGATGTAGATGATGTCATACCACTAAGCTCATCAATATTTTGACCTGTATAACTTAGAACAAGTCTTCCATCACCATCATTAAAGCTTCTAGCAAAAGTAGCTGAGATAACCTCTCTTTCACCGCAACAGTCATTATATAAACCAGCTTTATATGTTCTTCTTCCTGTCATGTTGTATATAGGTCTTCCATCAGGAGCTGTAGCTGTTGGAACAGTAGGCTCTACTCCATCTAATGGATATCCTGTATCAATAACTTTATAGATAGCCTCTTCTTGATCTGAGAATAGATAAGTAAGATTCATATCCCAGTTTTCAGATAGCTGCCTCTCATAAGTAATGTTTAATATTTTTGATTCTGGCCATTCGAAGTTTGGAGATACAAAATCAATTTTTGCACTTGTTAAAGGTGCATTAGCAATAGCTTCCTGCACACAACCTGGAAGACCAACTCCAGCACCTGCTAGCGGGTTACAACCAGCAGCAGCATAGTCAGAGTTATAAGCAGAAACTCTAACTCCATCATTTGTATAAGCATTAGATATCCAAACAGCTGGAAGCTTAGCTGAATATGTTCCATAAGTTACGTTTAATGAGCTTATATCATCAATCAACCAATCTGCACCAAATCTGTAATTGAGCAGATTAGTTCCATCAATACCAGCATTTGCAAAACCATATTCGGCTTCGAAATCTGGGTTAGATGCAGGAGCATCATCCGATGAATATTCGTCGTATCTTAAACCCGCTGTTAGAGTTAAGTTATCTGACACAGTAATCTCATCTTGAATATAAATAGATGATAGGCTGTATTCAAAATTAGCAGCAGCATCAGCTGGATTTCCAGTTTTAGCATTATTTGCAAAGAATGAACTAGCATTTCTGTTATTGAAATCATCCAATGAATCAAATTCCCACTGACCATCTTGAGCAACAATAAATAGGTTATAAATATCCCAAGTGGTGTTTTCATAACCGGCTGTTATCTTATGGTTATCTTGATAATAAACAGCTTTTAACTTAAGAAAATCTGTTACTGTTGATAGCTCATTTGCACTTCTATAGATGTCAGCTCCAATATATACCTCATTTCCATATGCATTATCTATGTATAGGTTTGGTACATTTTGCCCAGCTGGAGAGTTTTGACCAGTATTAGTCTCTTTACTTGAGTAGTTAATTTCAGTAGATAGATCATCAGACCAGTTTGAAATTAAAAGAACACTATTAGTTTCTGTCTCTTCTGTTTTTAAGTATGAAGCAGAAGTAAAGTAGAAAGAATCAAAACCGCTATCAGCTCTAAGTCTGTCACCATCAACTAATTTATAGTCATATTGCACTCTGTGATTTTCATCAATAATATAATCCAGTCTTAAAGAAACATTTTCTTGTGTAGATTCTGTTGTATCAGCATAAGAAAGTGGATCAAATCCATAAAGATCTATTGTTGTTTGTCTAATTTGAGCAACTTGATCAACTGTAATTGATTGTTCTATTTGAGCATTAGATCCGGCAGGTCCAAATAGGACTGGGTTCGTAACTACACTTTCTTCATAAGATGTGAAGAAGAAAGCTTTGTCTTTTAATATTGGTCCACCAAATGTAAAACTTGTAGCTGTATCTTCTTTATCAAAGGTATAGTCTCTTCCGTCAATTTTATCACCATAAAATTGATCTCCTCTATCATAAAAAGCAACACTTCCTGAGAAGTCATTTGAACCACCTTTAGTAATAAATTCAATCACACCACCTCTGAAGTTTGAATATTCAACAGATGCAGGAGCAACTTTAATGCTCATTTGCTCAATAGCATCTAAGTTAAGTGGACTTCTTTGTGATGGGTAACCATTTCCATTTAGACCAAAGTCATCATTGAAAGAGACACCATCTACTTTAATATCATTAGATCTTGGATGAGCACCACCAATACTTATAGCAGAATTATCATCTTCAGCATCATCAAGAGACACTAGAGGGTTTAATCTCATTAAATCTTTAATGTCACGCGTTATTGAAGGAGTGTTTTGAATTGTTTCTGCATCAATAGTAGTTGTATAACCTGATGCAGCAATCTGTTCAATTTTTTGACCAACAACTACAACATCATCAACATCACCAACGGCAGTAAGCGTAAATGAAACTCTTCCAGTCTCACCAACTTGTAGATAAGTTTCAGCAGTATCAGACAGTAACCCAGTAGCAGAAACCTTAACTTTGTATGGACCACCAGGTCTTAAACCAGCTGCTCTATATCTACCATTATCTGCTGTAACTCTCGTTACAGATGAGTTTGTAGGTACGTGTGTAATCTCAACAGTTGCACCACCAACAGCATCACCACCGGAAGAAACAACACCCGAAATATCTGATGTTAATTCTTGCGAAAATGCTAAAGGAGAAATGAAAAGCGAGAGTAGAAAAATTCTAATCGATTTGCTCATAATAGTAATATCCTCTATAAATATTAGTAAAAATTTTAATACCTAAATAATAACAGAAAAAATACGAAAACTTGTTACAAAAAGGTAACTTTTATATAGAAATTACTTTCTTACCCATAAATTTCTGTAAGACCTCTGGAATATGGATTGAGTTAGTGTCTTGACTGTAATTGTTTTCGATAATTGCTATCAAGGTTCTACCAACTGCTAGAGCAGATCCATTGATTGTATTAGCTAGAACTTTACCCTGTTCTTTCTTGATTTTTATGTTTGATCTTCTTGCTTGAAAATCACTAAAATTAGAACAAGATGATATTTCTCTATACTTGTTTTGACTCGGCATCCATACCTCAATATCAAAAGTTTTAGATGCGCTAAATCCTAGATCTCCGGTACATAATTCAATAACTTGATATGGTAAATTTAATTTTTGAAGAATTTCTTCAGCATGTCCTAATAAAACATTAAGGTCATCAAGCGAGGTATTGGGATCACAAACTTGAACTAATTCAATCTTTTCAAATTGATGTTGTCTGATCAAACCCTTAGTATCCTTGCCATAACTTCCTGCTTCAGACCTAAAGCACGGAGTATGTGAAGTTACTTTGATAGGTACATCTTCTTTATTGAGAATTTTGTTTCTAAATAAATTTGTAAGTGGTACTTCTGCAGTTGGTATCAGATACAGAGAGTCTGTGGTTTTAAATAAATCATCTTCAAACTTAGGCAATTGTCCTGTCCCTTTTAAAGATTCTGTATTTGCCATATATGGAAGGTAATACTCTTCATAGCCATTTGCTGTGGCATTATCCATCATAAAGTTTATCAATGCTCTTTGAAGCTTAGATATGTCGCCACGAAGAACGGAGAATCTTGAACCTGATAAGCTTGCTGCTAAGTCTGTGTCTATATCAGTTGTAATTTCTAAATGGTCTTTAGTATTGGTGGATATAATATCTCCAATTTTTTTTATGACAACATTGTCATCTTCATTATTCCCAACAGGAACATCTGATCTTGGGATATTAGGTATATCAAGTAAAAAATTATTTATATCTGTTAATAGGTTTTGTAATTTATCATCTTTAACTTTAAGGTCAGAATTAACTTTATCAACTTGTGATTTAAGATCATTAACATTTTGACCACTGGCCTTGGCCTTACCAAATTCAGCTGATAGATTTTTTCTTTGAGATTGAAGCTGCTCTACTTCAACCTGCAGAACCTTCCTAATTTCATCAAGTTCTTCAAAATACGCAATATTAAGATCGTAGCCTCTTGATTTAAGTCTGTCTCTTACCTCATTAGGAGTATCTCTTAAAAGCTTTACATCAATCATTTATCTACCAAGTATTAAACCTACATATGTTGCAGCCAGTGTGAATGCAATAGTCGATATTATATATAAGAAACCTATAAATGGCTGATTAGATGAAAACAATTCCAAAGTCTGATTAGAAAATGCAGACATGGTTGTGAAAGAGCCTAAAAAACCTATTACAAAAAAATTATTAATGAAGTCCTTTGAATTTAACCCAGATGCAATGATATAACCAACTATAAAACACCCTATTAGGTTTACTGTAAAGGTAGCAAAAGGAAAAGCAGAGTCATCAAACTCAGATACTACAATTGAAAAAAAATAACGAGTGATAGCCCCCAAACCACCACCAACTCCAATTAGAAGAATGTTCATCTCTTAACCTTATTAAAAGTTATTGTGTTTAACACATTTAAGTTATCTAAATACATAATTGAAAAAGATTTTTCTGTTATATCCTTCAATATAATAGATTGGGAAGAGTTTTTAACCTTAAAAACTTTATCATTTAATTCTTTTAAATCTCCATCTTTAAAACCATTTTTTAAAATAGATATGAGATCATTATTTGGAAGAGATGCTATCTCATAAGATGATTCTTGATCAAAATCTTTATCGATAATTTTGATATTAATATTATCGATAATATATTGTTCTCTAAAAGGCTCATCTACGTTAACTGTTATAAGCTCAGATTGTCTTATGATGTTTCCGTTTGAGATAACCGATTTCGTTAAAGAATCATTAGTTGATGTATGAATAAAATTAACATCTTCACTAAATAACAAATTATTTACATCTGTTAAAAAAGAAGCTTGAAGATTTCCAAAAAGAAGGAAAATTAAAAAAATCTTCTTATGCATTTAGTATCTACCTTTTAGGAACTAGTACTTCTCTTGACCCATTTGAACTCATTTCAGATACAAGACCAGCCTCTTCCATAGCCTCAATCAGTCTTGCTGCTCTGTTATAACCAATTCTCAATTTTCTTTGAACTGCAGATATTGATGCCCTTCTTGATTCAATCACAAAGTTTACTGCCTCGTCATACAATTCATCAGAATCCTCAGTAGAGCCACCAGAACTATCTGAACCACTCCAGCCTGGAATTGGTCCAGTGTCTTGAGCATCATTAACAATACTATCAATATAATCTGGCTCAGCTCTAGATTTCCAATCATCAACAACTCTATGAACTTCATCATCACCTACAAATGCTCCATGCACTCTTATTGGAACACCAACACCTGGAGGTAAATACAACATATCACCATATCCAAGAAGTTGTTCAGCTCCACCTTGATCAATAATTGTTCTAGAATCAATTTTTGAGGAAACCTGAAAACCTATTCTAGTTGGAATGTTTGCCTTTATGAGACCTGTTATAACATCAACAGAAGGTCTTTGAGTTGCAAGTATAAGATGGATACCAGCAGCTCTTGCCTTTTGTGCAATTCTTGCAATTAAGTGCTCAACTTTCTTTCCAACCAACATCATCATGTCTGCAAATTCATCCACAACAACAACTATAGATGGAAGTTCTTCCAAGTATTCTTCTTGTCCTTCTAGCAATGGATTCAGTATTTGTTTTCCATTATCGGCAGCCTCTTTAATTTTTTTATTAAAACCTGCAAGGTTTCTGACTCCCATTAAAGACATTAATTTGTATCTTCTATCCATTTCAACTACACACCAACGCAAACCATTTGAAGCATTAGTCATATCAGTAATTACAGGTGTTAGTAGGTGAGGAATGCCGTCATAAACTGAAAGTTCAAGCATTTTTGGATCAATTAAAATCAACCTTACATCCTTTGGGTCAGATTTGAATAGCAAGCTTAATAACATGGCGTTTACACCAACAGATTTACCAGAACCAGTTGTACCAGCAACAAGTAAATGTGGCATTTTTGCAAGATCAACAACTACAGGTTTACCTGCGATATCGTGTCCAAGTGCTAAGGTTAGGTTAGATGTGGAGGTCTTAAAAGCATTCGATGAAAGAATTTCTGTAAGCCTAACCATTTTTCTATTGGTATTAGGTATTTCAATACCAACAACTGACTTACCCTCAATTACCTCAACAACTCTTACAGAACTTACTGATAATGATCTTGCTATATCTTGAGCGATGTTTGTAATTTTACTTGCTTTAGTTCCAGGTGCAGGTTGTATTTCAAATCGTGTAACAACTGGTCCAGGAAGAACAGTCTCTACCGAAGCCTCTATTCCAAACTCTTCAAGTTTTGTTTCTAATAAAAGGGCTAATTCATTTAATTCTGCTTCTGATAAAGAAGACCCATCATCAAGGGCTCTATCTAATAATTGAGTACTTGGCATCTTTGTTTTCTTTTCAGCAGTATTGAATTGATCCTGAGCTGGGGCATCGACTTCTTTTAACTTTGTTTCAGTTTTAATCTCTTGCTGTTTTGAAGGAATTTGTTCTTGTTTATTATTTTCAAATAGAATTTTTTTAGATTTTGTTTCTTTTTTAGACTTAACCTTTTTAGCCTCTCTTGCATCATTAAGTGAAATCACTAAATTTTTAAGATAATCAATTAGTTTAAGTACGTTTAATTTTAAATAATTAACTATGGATTTGCTTATAGATAACAATGATGAAGAGATCATTAATATTAATTCTCCAAGCTTTTGCAATGCAATTAACCAAGAAAAACTAAATGCATTTGCAGATGATGGAATTATGAATAAAACAAAAAATATTAATGCGCCAACAGCTCCAATACTTGAAGATAAAAATTGAAACAGGATCTTCCCTGTGACACCACCTGCTATACCTGAATTATAAAATTCTAAAATAGAAGAGATGCTTAACAAAAGAATTATTGAGCTTGTTAACCTAACAATAACTTTTGCTAATGAATTGTACTTGTTCTTAAATAAAATAATTTGTCCCGACCAGATACAACCTATTATTAATAGGCCATAAGAAGAATAACCAAAAAGAGTAAATAGAAAATCTGATATTTTTGCTCCTAGAGGACCTCCTAAATTAATAACTGCATCTGAAGAATTGGTATTAAAAAATCCTGAGTCAGATGGATTATAAGAAACAAGAACAATAAGAATGTATAAAGATAAGCCTATTAAGAAATAACTAAAAAAATTTAAAAGCGTGTTTTTAATATATGGTGTAAGCATTTTTTGTAGATAATTTCCAAGTATTTTAAATTATAACCATTTATCAATCACATTTAATTAATATTCAATTATAATGCCACCATGTCAACAAATCACAACAAATTAATCATACTAGGTTCAGGTCCAGCAGGTTATTCAGCTGGTATTTATGCAGCTAGAGCTGGATTAAACCCAGTTCTCATTAGCGGTGCGCAAGAAGGAGGACAGTTAACAACCACAACTGATGTTGAAAACTGGCCTGGGGATAGTAACGATCTTCAAGGTCCTGACTTAATGGTTAGAATGAAGGAACATGCACTAAAATTTGATGTTGAAATTATTAATGATCATATTACATCTGTAGATCTATCTGATAAGCCTTTTAAACTGAGCGGATCTAATGAATATACATGTGATTCTTTAATCATTTCCACTGGGGCAAGTGCAATGTACCTTGGATTGCCTAGTGAGCAAGAATTTTTAGGAAAAGGCGTTTCAGCATGCGCTACATGCGATGGTTTCTTTTATAGAGATCAAGAGGTAGTAGTTGTAGGCGGAGGTAATACTGCTGTAGAGGAAGCTTTGTATCTCGCAAGAATTTGCTCAAAGGTTCATGTTGTTCATAGAAGAGATCAATTAAGAGCTGAAAAAATTCTACAAGATAGACTTTTTAACGAAGAAGAAAATGGGAAAGTAGAAATACATTGGAACTCTGAGCTAAATGAAGTTGTTGGAGATGATATGGGTGTCAATGGAGTAATCCTAAAAACTCAAAATGGTGATAAACATATTCCGGTTCATGGGGTTTTCATTGCAATTGGACATAAACCTAATACTGATATTTTTGAAGGTCAGTTAGAAATGGACAATGGTTATTTAAAAATTAATTCAGGCACAGAGGGTAATGCTACAGAAACAACTGTAAAAGGGGTTTTTGCTGCTGGTGATGTATCAGATCAAATTTACAGACAGGCTGTAACTTCTGCTGGTTCAGGCTGTATGGCTGCTCTAGATGCTGAAAAATATTTAGCTGACTAACTAATGAATTATTCTGCATATCAAGTAGTTGAAACTGAAAATGGTTTTGAAGGATCAATTACTCAATTAGAAAAACCGAAACTAGAAGATGGTAAAGTTCTTATTAAGGTTCATTTTTCATCATTAAATTATAAAGATGCTCTTGCAGCTACTGGTGTAAAAGGTATTGTTAAAGAATATCCATTTACACCTGGTATTGACTCTGCCGGTGAAGTGATTGAAAGCAAATCAGATTTTTTCCATGAAGGTGACATGGTAGTTGTTACTGGCTACAAAATGGGTATGTCTGTTAATGGTGGTTTTGGTAAAATTATTAATGTTCCTGAAAACTGGATAGTCAAAATTCCATCTGACTTATCATTACTCCAAGTTATGGAGATCGGAACAGCTGGGCTTACAGCCGCAGCTTGTGTGAAAAAGCTTCTTGAGGCGAACGTAAAAAATGATCTTCCTATTTTAGTATCTGGAGCAACAGGTGGCGTTGGTTCTGTAGCGACAAACATACTAAATAAGTTAAACTTTGAGGTCCATGCTCTTACAGGCAAAGCTTCTGAAAATAATGTGCTAACAGAAATGGGAGCAAAAGAAATTATTGATAGAAATGCTTTTATGGAATCAGGTATCAGGCCACTAGACAAAGCCATTTATGCAGGTGGGATTGATACAGTTGGAGGTGATGTTTTATCCAAAATGTTATCCATGATAAATAATGGAGGAGCTGTATCTTGTTGTGGTAATGTTGCAGGTGCAAAATTTACATCATCGGTTTTTCCTTTTATTTTACGTGGCGTATCATTGTTTGGTATTGATTCAGCTGAGTCAGATATTGAATTAAAAAAAGAATTATGGGGATTATTATCCTCTGATTGGTTTGTTTCATTAAGCAAACAATCTAGGATTGTTGAATTAAAAGATATAGAGCCTGAAATCTCTAGAATCTTGGAAGGAAAGCAAATAGGTAGAGTTGTTATTAAACATGGAGAATGAATATGAGTGATGATTTTGAAAAATATTATGAGAACAAAGAAGCTAATGATGATAGCAAATCAGATGCAAAAGTAATTACTTTTTTAATTATAGTACTGGTTATAGCTGCTACATTCTGGGTTGCAAATCAATAAATTATTGCGCACCCATTCTCATTGCAGAATCTAATCTGATTGTTTCTCCATTGAGATAACTATTCTCTACTATATGGCCAGCTAACTGACCAAACTCTTTTGTTTTACCAAACCTATGAGGGAATTGCGTAGTTTCCAATAAGGCTTTTTTATTTTCTTCTTTTGCTAAACTCATTAATGGTGTATCAAAAATTCCTGGAGCAATTGTACATACTCTAATACCATGTCTTGCTAAGTCTCTAGCTGCAGTCAAGGTTAAACCAATAACCCCTGCTTTAGATGCACTATATGCACTTTGACCAATTTGACCTTCATACCCTGCTATTGAAGCAGTATTTATAATCACTCCTTTCTCTCCCTCTTGATCAGGATCATTCTCATCAATTAGTTCTGCACATAATCTCATTACATTAAAGGTACCTACAAGATTAAGGTCAATAATAAATTTAAATATATCCAGGGGATGTGGGCCTTTTTTTCCAAGAATTCTTGCTCCATATCCAGTACCAGCACAATTAACAACAAAATTTAATTTACCGAATGTATCTTTTATTGTTTTTACTGTTTCTATTACTGATTCCTCTTCCATAACATTGGTTTTAATATAAGAAACATTATCAGCACCAAGTAAATCAATAACTTCTGCAGCTTTTTCATCATTAATATCCAAAATTGCTACCTTTGCTCCATTGGATACGAAGTGCTCTACAGCTGCCCTTCCTAATCCAGATGCGCCACCCGTTACTGCCGCTACATTATTATTTATTTCCATATCAAACCTCAGTTTTATTATTTAAATCATTATATATAAATATCATATTGATGAAATCATTAGTTTTGGCATAAAAGTTGCATTATGTGTAAGTGAACATTAATTATTTTCATATTAAGGAGTAAAAAATGAAAAAATTATTATTACTTGTAGGTCTAATTTCATTACCTACTTTCGCTAGTGTTAGTGCAAATGTTAGTTTTGCATCTGACTATATTTGGAGAGGAATGACTCAATCTGATGGTCCAGCTATTCAAGGTGGTTTTGACTATGAGGCTGAAAGTGGTTTCTATGCTGGTATTTGGGGTTCAAATGTGAACTTTAATGACGGTGCAGGTAGTGAGCTTGATTACTACTTTGGATATGGCTTTGAGTTAGGTAGTGTTGGTGTTGATTTAGGATATGTTGCATTTGATTATCCTGATAACACAGAAGGATTAGACTTTGAAGAAATTGTAGTTGGTTTAAGCTATGGTGACTTAGGTCTTACTTTTGCACTAGGTCAAGATGGAGCTCCTGACTATACAGAAGTTGCATATTCAGTAGCTGGTATTGATTTTGCTTATGGTGAATATGACGAATATGGAAATAATTTCATTATTTCAAAAGGTTTTACATGTGGCTCATATGATTGTGCAGTTGCATACACAGATTTTTCCGATGATGGATACGGCGCCGATGAAGACGCATTAGTATTCTCAGTATCTGCTAGTCTCTAATATTCATAACCCCCTATTATTATGAAATTAGTAACAGCAATAATAAAACCTTTCAAACTTCAGGAAGTTAGAGAGGCCCTTGTGAATGCAGGCATTCAGGGTCTAACTATTTCTGAAGTGAAAGGTTACGGAAGGCAAAAAGGCCATACAGAAATGTATAGAGGTGCTGAGTATGCAGTTGATACATTACCAAAAATTAAATTAGAAGTTTTAGCAAAAGATGATGAAGTAGCTTTAATAACTGAAACTATTTCTACTTCTGCTCAGACTGGAAAAATTGGTGATGGAAAAATATTTGTTTCATCTCTTGATGAAGTAATCAGAATTAGAACCGGCGAAACCGGTTCTGAAGCAATATAAGGAGTAAATAATGGAAATTGCATTCGCATTAGATACATTTTATGCCGTAATGGCTGGAGCTCTTGTCATGTTTATGGCTGCTGGTTTTACCATGCTTGAAGCAGGACTTGTTCAAAAGAAAGATGTATCTGAAATCGTAACGAAAAATATAGGTCTATATTCTATAGCTTGTATTATGTACTTAGTATGTGGGTTTGTTTTAATGTACCCAAGTGATGCTTTACTTGATGGAATAATTCCTTCAATAGGAACATCTTTAGGACTATCAACATCATTACCCAATGAAGAAATTGGTATTCCTTATGGAATGGATTACTCTCAACAAGCAGATTTCTTCTTTCAGGTGGTCTTTGTAGCAACTGCTATGTCAATTGTTTCAGGAGCTGTCGCTGGTAGAATGAAGTTAGTACCTTTCTTCTTATTTGCTGTTGTCCTAACAGGTTTCATCTATCCTATCCAAGGATATTGGAACTGGGGTGGTGGTTTCTTAAGTGAACTAGGTTACTCAGATTACGCAGGTTCAGGTACAGTGCATTTATGTGGTGCTGCTGCAGCTTTAGCGGTAGCTTTAGTTTTGGGACCTAGAAAAGGCAAATATGCTGATGATGGATCATCTCTACCAATGCCAGGATCAAATATACCAATGGCTGCATTAGGTGTATGGATATTATGGTTAGGTTGGTTTGGATTTAATGGTGGTTCAGAGCTTATAGTAAGTACAGAAGCTTCAGCAATTGCTGTTAGTCAAGTTTTCCTTAATACAAACATGGCTGCATCAGGTGGTGTTGTTGCCGCAATTCTTATTAGTTTAATCAGAACAGGTAAGATGGACGTAACAATGGCTATGAATGGCGCTATTGCAGGATTAGTTGCAATCACAGCAGGCCCTAGCGCACCTTCAGCTGGAGCAGCTGTTTTAATCGGTGCTGCTGGTGGAGCTCTTGTGTACTTCTCTATTCTATTCTTTGATAATAAATTAAAGATAGATGATCCAGTAGGAGCTATATCAGCCCACGGTATTGTAGGTATTTTAGGTGTAATGGTTGTGCCATTAACATCTGATGCATCTTTCTTCTCTCAGTTTATTGGTGTTATTTCAATTGCAGGATTTACATTTGTTGCTAGTTTAATAGCCATATCTGTTATCAATGCAGTACTACCAATACGAGCAAGTGATGAAGATCAATACGTTGGATTGGATGTTTCTGAGATAGGTGTGGAAGCTTATCCAGAATTTAAATAATTTTTTATAAGGCTTACGTTTCCCCCCTATATGTAACTAAGCCTTTCCACAGAAAAGAGCTATCTCCCTGATAGCTCTTTTCACTTTCTGCACTACTTCTGATCAAATTAATGTAAATATTACGGCATAAAAATTGCATGTAATTAGACATTACATATAGGAGTAATAATGTTTAATCGAAATATAGTTTTTTTACTATTGGCATTCTTTGTGCCAAACACTTTTGCTGGAGCCGATACAGGTGATACAGCATGGATTTTAACTTCAACTGCATTGGTGTTATTTATGACACTTCCTGGCTTAGCTTTATTTTATGGTGGCCTTGTAAGAACAAAAAATGTTTTATCAGTTTTAATGCAGTGCTTTGCAATTGCATGTTTGATATCTGTATGTTGGGTTGTTTACGGTTACAGCCTAGCATTTAAAGGTGATGGTATTTTTATTGGAGATCTTAGTTCATTATTTTTAAATAACATAGGTCGAGATTCGCTTTCAGGAACTCTGCCTGAAACAGTTTTTATTACATTCCAAATGACATTTGCAATCATAACTCCTGCACTTGTAGTTGGTGCTTTTGCTGAAAGAATGAAATTTGGAGCTATGTGCTTATTTTCAATAGCTTGGTTTACTTTAGTTTACCTCCCTGCTTGCCATATGGTCTGGGGTGGTGGATATTTGGCTAGCAAAGGAGTTATTGACTTTGCGGGAGGCCTTGTGGTTCACGCCACTTGCGGTATTGGAGCATTAGTTATAGCAATATATCTAGGTAAAAGAGACGGTTTTCTTGAAAAACCTATGCCGCCACATAATAGAACTATGGTTATGATTGGCGCATCAATGCTTTGGGTGGGATGGTTTGGATTCAATGCCGGTAGTGCTGTAGCAGCTGATGGTAATGCCGGAATGGCTATGCTAGTTACACATATTAGTGCAGCTCTTGGCGCGCTAACATGGATGGCAATTGAGTGGTTTAAATCAGGAAAAGCCACAATCGTAGGTATTGCTACAGGTATGGTTGCTGGACTAGCAACTATTACACCTGCCTCAGGAACTGTTGGACCTGCAGGAGCAATGTTAATTGGTGTTTTAGCTGGATCTATTTGTTTCTATGCTACTCAGCTTGTGAAGTCATACTTTAGAGTAGATGACTCGCTAGATGTTTTCCCAGTTCATGGTGTTGGCGGAATATTAGGAATAATAATGTTAAGCCTTGTTGGAACTCCTGGAGGCTTTTTGGGTAATGGCTCAACAGGATTTGACAATACCCCTTTCGATCAACTTTTAATCCAATTAGAAGGAATATTTGTTATTTGTGCATGGACTGGAATAGCAACATACGTAATCTTAAAAACCTTAAATATCTTTATTGATATAAGAGTTACAAAAGAGGAAGAAGAGGAAGGGCTAGACGTAAGCCTTCACAACGAACAAGGATATAATTTATAAAGAATTAGAATACTGTTTTAAATAAGTGTCGTGCATTTCATCTGGGATGTGCGACATCTGTTTATTGAGATATTCAACAGCCTTCTGGTGTTTTTGAGAAATATAATTTCTATTAGTTAGCAAGTTTATTGCAGCATGGTTGGTTAGATGGTTTTTATAAAGCTCATTTATTTTTTTTGTAATAATATCAGCACACTCTTCATAGCTCTCAGAATCAAATCTAATTTCTTTGCCTATGTTAAGACATACATTACCTTTATTTTTACTGATACCATCTGCAATACTTTTTAAATCCTCGCCATCTGCTTTCTTATATGCAGTATTGTTAGTTGATGCAAAAACTTCCCTAGCCTTTATAAGATCATTGGGATCATATTCATAAGATATAGCAACTGGTATGACTTTTAATTTATTTAAACAGTTACCAATATTCATGTCTTTTCGTGAAAATAAATGAATCATCTTTAAGACAGATGGATCTGTTATATCTATACCGTCTTTTGCTCTACCTTGTTTTTGTGCAATCCATACAGATTCAGAGCATTCAGTCACTTGATTAAAAATAAATTCCGAAACAAGATTTAAACTTTTATAAATTTCTCTCTTTGACTTTCCGCCCCTATCAATAATAAAACTTTTATTTAGCCTCATTAGATCCGAGGCCCACCTCTCTTCCATTAAATTATTGCCAACTGCATTATTAGTAGTTTTAAAGTTATTTCTATGTAGTGAATAATTTAATAAAGCCGAATCAAGAGTTATATCTCTATGATTAGATACAAAAATATATGCATCATTTTTATTAAGATTTTCTATTCCAAAAACCTTAAATTCATCAATTGATTCCTTAATTACATTTTCTAGTAGGGTCTCGAAAATCTTTTGATAATCTGCAATATTATTAATTTTCTTTATCTTTGTATTTAATAATTTTTCTAACCAGAATCTTTTAAAAGGTATAAATGGGAACTTGGAGAAAGTGGGTGATGAATTAAAAAATATATCTTGTAATTCTTGATTCTTAACAAGCTCTTTGAGTACTGGTCGTACTTCAGAATCATTGTATGGCCTTATAGAATCAAATTTATTCATACTAAGATAAATTTACTAAAAATGTATTTTACATTAAATATGTTTACAATATTGCTCAATGAAATCATATCTTAATTATTCTGGATTAGAGGTATTAGCTCATAGAGGTGGATCTATAGAGTCATTAGAGAATACGATTGAATCTTTCGAATACTCAATATCCCTTGGTTGTAACTATATAGAAACAGATGTTCAGCTATCTTCAGATGGCAAGCCATATATCTTTCATGATGAAGATTTGAATCGATTGGCGGGTATCAATAAAATCTTTAATGACCTTAACAGCTCAGAGATAGATGAAATAAAACTGTTCAATAATCATAAAATTCCTTTGCTTGAAGAGGTTTTAATTAAATTTCCAGAGACGCATTTTCAAATCGATGTAAAAACAGATGAGGTTGCTTTACCTGCTCTAAAAGTTATTTATGATCTTGGAGCACAGGATAGAGTTTGTATTGCAAGCTTTAGCAGTGAGCGGCTCGAAACAGTAAGAAACAAATATCCTGATATTTGTATCTCAATGGGCCCAATAGAGATTTTAAAATTATTACTTAGCAGTTTTGGTCTGTACAAAGGAAAGGTTCCTGGTGACTGTCTGCAAATACCTATTTATCAATATGGCATAAAGTTGGTTACCAAAAGATTTGTAAATTTTGTACAGTCAAAAGGTCTTAAAATTATTGTTTGGACTATTAACGAGCCAGAAGAAATGAAAAAGCTTATAGAATTAGAAGTTGATGGAATAATTACTGATAAGCCAAAAGCTTTATTTAATATTCTTAAGCAGAATCCTTCAGAATAAACTTTACTAATACTCGCTTAGCAATTATATAAATTGGAATAATTATCGATGTAGTTATTAGGATCTCAAGCCTCCAATCTAAATCCATTAAGCTTCTAATAAAAGGAGCAATTACAAATGCTGTAATAGCACCAAGAATACTATAAAAAATAATTGATTCTTTGCTCAAAAGTTTCATTTATCTAGCCTTAATTAAAAGCAATCCACCAAAAATGAATAGCATTATGATTGGAAGAAGTGCCATTGTTATGTCTTGAAAATATAATAAGAAAAACCCAACCAAAAGCGGGCCTACAAAGGCCCCAGCTTTGCCAAAAGTATTGAAAAGACCAAAAAATTCTCCTGCTTTATCTTGAGGAATTATTTTAGCAAAGTAACCTCTAGAGCTTGCTTGAATTCCGCCTTGTACAGATCCAACTGATGCAGCCATTAGATAGAATTCAATAGCTGATGAGAGTTGAGTAGTGAATAATATAATAGCTATATAAAGTATTATTGAAAAAGAAATTACAAAAAAGTCTCCACTCCTCTCTCCAATATGAGACCACATGATAGTTGCAGGAAATGCCACAAACTGAACAATTATTAAACCAATAATTATTGAACTATTATCAAGCCCAAGATTTTTTGCAAAAGTGGATGCAAGATACATTACAGTATGAACACCATCGATATATAAAAAGAATGCAAGAAGAAATATAAAAGCTTTTTTGTACTTAGAAATTTCTTTAAAGGTATTTATTAATCTATTGAAAGATTGAAGTATTTTTTGATATTTTGAAATTTCCTGATTATTAATCGGGCTATCTTTATAGGTTATTAACAAAGGTATTGTAAATACTAGCCACCAAACAGATACAGATAGGAAGGACCATCGAATTGCATCGCTTTGAGATTCTAATCCAAATGTACTTGGATAGAGAGTCATTAAAGCATTTATTAGAAATAGAATTCCTCCACCCAAATACCCCCAGGCATATCCATATCCTGAAATTTTAGAAAATAGATCTGGTGATGCTATTAATATCAATATTTTGTCATATAGAACAAGGGATGCAGAGAAAAAATAATTTGCCAATGCATAAAAAACTAGCGCATACATCCATGAGCCAGATTGAATAAAAAATAACATTGCTACACAGATCACTCCTAATAACATAAATGATCTAAATAATGATTTGGTGCTATTTGAGATATCTGAATATGAACCAATTAAAGGTGCAGTAAAAAGCAAAACAATATTTGATGCTGCAAGCGCGAAAGATTGATATGAGGTAGCATCAATTCTCTCTACATTAGCAGCCCAAAAATCTAAATAAAAGATAGGAAAGAATGCTGCTAATACAGTTGTTACAAAAGCAGACATTCCAAAGTCATAAGCAATCCATGCTTTGACTTGACGAGAAAATTTAGTTTTGGATTTAGATATCACTTTTCATATATGTGTTATTGGATATGCTCATTCTATATCAAAAATATATCTTGTAATAAATTAAAAGATTTAATATATTTTAATTTATTAATTAGGGGGTTAATTATGCAAGATAGTGAAACAATCAAATACGGGGCATTATTTATTTTCGGTATCGGGTTTGTAGTATTTGTGCTTGGTGTGGCTGCGGCTGTTTTCTTTAATTAGCCGGGAGGCCAATTCATTGGTCTGCCTGCAAGCAAGTGAACATGGAGATGAAAAACACTTTGACCTGCCTTGGCTCCATTATTAATAACTAGTCTAAAAGCCTCCTCTAGATCAAGATCTTTAGCTACTTTTTTTGCAACTAATAGCAAATGACCAAGAATTTGACCATCGTCATCTGAGGCAACAGAGATCATTTTTATAGGTTTTTTAGGAATAATCAAAAGATGAGTTGGGGCCTGCGGGGCTATATCTTTGATAACAATACTTTGCTCGTCTTCAAATATAATTTCTGCAGGAATATCTCTATTTATAATTTTTTCAAATAATGTGGACTCCATGGGTATTAGATAAACCCTCTCAAGGCTCTATAGCCAATGTAAAAAATAACTGCGGTCATAACTAATGCTAAAAATATTATTAATAAATCTCTTAGGGTTTGGAGAAGCTTGCCCTCTTGTTTCATCTTGATAAGACGTGAGAGTAAAAAAATTATTGCTATTGAGCTAACTACTAAAATAAAAATACTAACCATAATAATCTCCTAACTAAATATTGAACCAACACCAGTTACTAAAACACCTAACGCTAAACCCCATAACAAGCATGCAATTAAGTCTGATAGATAAAATTTTAACGCCTTTAGGCCAGACACACCTAATAGAAATGGAACTATAGGCCTTACTGCAGGAATAAATCTTCCAATTACCACTGCATATGGGCCACGCTTTTCAAGAAAATCTTGTGATCTAGATATAATTTTTTTCCTTTTTTGAAAAAACTTAGTTGATAAAAGATTTGGTCCTAGTGTTTTTCCAAAAAAGAAGCCGCTCAAATCTCCTAAATGGGCGCCAATGATTGCCATTGGAACCATGAGATACAATGACAATACATCAGCGTTATACAAAAATATACAAATTGAGAATAGTATTGCGCTTGACACGATAGCCCCAGAAATAATAAATGACTCTAAAAACGCAAAGAATAATACAACCAACCAGGCATATTCAGCATTTGTTGATAAGAATAATTCTAATTTACTTACATCCATACTTAAATTTTACGTTGTTTTAAAAATTAATTAAAACTATTATCTTATTAGTTTAATTATTCACTCAATATGATAGAAGAATATATTATTAATGTTCCACAAATTGAAATTGATAATCTCAATAAAAAATTAGAGCTTACAAGATGGGCTGATGAAATTGACGATAACGATAATTGGAGTGACGGCACTAATTTAAATTTTTTAAAAGAGCTGTGCAGGTATTGGCAGAATGATTTTGATTGGAGAGAACAAGAAAAAATCTTAAATGAGATAGGAAGCTTTAAGTTTCAATATGATGGGGGGTATATTCATTTTCTTCATAGTAGATCCAATAATCCTAATGCAAAAAATTTAATACTTACTCACGGCTGGCCAGGAAGTATTCAAGAATTTATTAAAGTTATTAAATATCTAAGAGATGAATCCAATGAAGACTTTAATATTGTTTGCCCTTCTCTACCTGGATTTGGATTTTCTTCAAAACCCAAAAGTAGAGGTACTGACTCCGAAGCAATTGCACGAATTCAAAACAGTTTAATGATGGAGCTTGGATATGAAAAATATATTGCTCAAGGTGGAGATTGGGGAGCAACTGTAAGCAAATGGATGGCTGATCTGTATCCAGATAATTGTATTGGTTTGCATTTAAATTTAGTGATCGCTTTCCCTCCAGATAAAGAACCAATGAAAGGTGTAACAGAGCAAGAGATTAAATTATTAGATAACTTTGAAAAGTATAAAAGTCAGGGTTATGGATATTATGAAATTCAAAGAACAAAACCGCAAACTATAGGTTATTTACTGAATGATTCACCTGCAGGTCTTGCTGCATGGATAAGCGAAAAATTTTATGGATGGTTTGAGGATGGGAACAAGGATATTGTCATTAGTATTGATGAATTACTCTCTATTATATCCTTATATTGGTTTACTGAATCTGGAGCCTCATCCGCTAGACTATACAAAGAGAATAATGGACTTGGTTTCTCTTTCAATAAAGTGAAGCAGCCTACTGCAGGTGCAATATTTAAAAATGATATTATGATTCCACCAAGAATATGGGCAGAAAATATCTACAATATTGTTCAGTGGAATGTCTATGAAGGTGGGCATTTTGCAGCAATGGAAAG
This sequence comes from uncultured Gammaproteobacteria bacterium, assembly GCA_964417685.1. Classification (GTDB taxonomy): domain Bacteria; phylum Pseudomonadota; class Gammaproteobacteria; order Magnimaribacterales; family D2472; genus CAJQGY01. The sequence goes on from CAYQIT010000001.1 coordinate 179,753, forward strand.
ACCAATAGATCTTGCTGAAGATTTAATTAAATTTATTAATAAATTAAAGATCTAATGATTTTAAGATTTCTTCAAATGATACAAGTTTAAAGTTTTGTCTTTTAACTTTTGATTTACCGTCATTAGTTCCATCCTGAGCTACAAATAACCCACTGCTAAAATCTTTATTTAAGTTAAAGTTAATTGCAGATATCCCATCTGTGTCTGTAACACCATCAATGTCTTTTGAATGACCAATTTTGAAGCTGCCAATATACTCATGAGGTGATAACCTATTATACAAATTAAATGTGTCATCTCCCTGGGAAGATACAATAACATATCCTTCTTTTTTAGAAGTTTTGTATAGTGTTACTCCTTCTGGATCTCCATTAATTAGCCCCGCTCTATTATCAATCACAGACGGTGAATTAAAATCTAATTCATCATTGATAGTGTATGCTCTAAGAATTCCTCTGTCCTGTTCTTCTGAAATAAATAGCGTCCTATTCTCATCATCATATACACACCCTTCAGATTGAATAGCGTTAGCATTTTTAAAAGTCGTAAGTAAGGTGAGTCCTAATGAATTATAACTCCACAACTCAACATCAGAGCTTCCATCAGCAGTGAGAAATGCTATTAAACCAAATGTACTATCATAACCTCCACAAACACCATAAACTTCAACATTTGATTTAGATCTTATGTAAGGTTCCTTTGGGAGTGTAAAATTATTATTTTTAAGTGCCAAGTTTATATTAGTATCAGAGAATACCCATACATCAAGTGTATTAAGCGATCTGTTTGATGCAAAAATAAAGGAATATGGTCCAAGTTCAAGTCCGTCATCATCTGTTACATTGATTGTTCTTGTATCAATATTATTGATATCACCAAGCTCAACATAATTAATTTTATCTCCATTAAGGTTGTAGGTATATATACCACTCCTTTTATCAGTCCCAAAAATTAATGATTTTGATGGATTGGCTTGATTAAGCCATATTGCTGGATCATCAGCAGCATCACCCTTAGAAATAACCTGTGGCGTTTCATATATTGGCTTTACAACTTTTACTTTTTTATCAATATCGTTATATGAAAAGGCATTCAAAGAAATAAATATTGCAGCAATAAAGGAGTATAGTTTCATAATATTGTTTAGTTTTTCAAAGGGCTAAATAGCCCTTTGAAATGTTTATTAATAATATTAAAGATTATATCTTATGCCTACGCTATAAGTGGTCCCATATTCATCATATTGAGAAAGGCGGTCAGAAAATCCCCAGTAATAAAATTCTGGTTCATCAGTTATATTAGATATTTCAAATTTAATGCTTAAATTATCTGTATATTTATATTTAATATTAAAATCTAGCTGCGCATGATCATCTGTATACCTTATATTTGAAACTGATAGGTCTTCTTGAACAGATGCTGAGTCACCCTCGTCAGCAAGGTAGTCTAGATAAGGGCTTCTTGAAACATATGATAGCCTTGCATCAATTTTATTCTTGTTGTATCCAACAGAGATATTTTTAGATGTTTCAGATAGCTTTCTAAATGGAAATGTGACATTTCCATTATCTGTTTCTAGAGTGCTCTCACCATCAGTTAATGTAAGATTTGCAGATATAAAAAGTCCATCAAATGGTTCGGGCAGTAGTGTGAATTCATTGAAAAAATTAATCTCAAAGCCTGAGACATCTGAATCACCGGTATTAACAAAAGTTTCTAACTCACTAAAGTTTATATTATTAAAAACTCCCGAAGTTACTAATGGATAAATAGCATTTTCAATATCTTTTTTGAAGTAACCTATTGAGGCTGATCTAGTCTCACCATAATACTCTAAAGATAGATCATAATTATTAGATTCATAAGGTTCTAGATCTGGGTTACCCATCGAACCTTTGAATAAATTATCATCTTCTCTTTCAAATTCAGAAACTGTATTTGATTCACTAAAACCTGGTCTTGCTAGAGATCTTGTAATTGCTGCTCTTACAATTAAATCATCTGAAACATAGTATTTAAGATTAAAACTTGGAGCAAAGAAACTATAATCTTTATCAGCATTTACCTTAGCAAAATTATCTGCTTCGTTATAACCTACTGTTGAGAAAGAAGTATCTTCATACCTAACTCCTGCTGTAACAATTGCATTTTCATATTCTAGTGTCCCCATTACATAAAGCGCAAAAATATCTTCCTCAGTTGTATAATCTTTTTTTAGCTGGCCTTTAATGTATGGACCAAAAGATCCTTGAAGTGGATACAATAAGCTAGCATCGGCCATTGGACCCATTGATTGGCCAGCAAACGGCCACTTGAAAGGAATCCTTGCACCGAAGTATGCTTGATCTTGTGGAACAGTTTCATCATCCCATTCAAAATATTCATTATCTCTTTCTTTTTCTCTTGAGCTATATTTAAAACCAAATTTAACTTCTGTTGGCCTATCAAGAACAGTGAACCCATCTTTTGTAAAGTCTATTTTGAAGGCAACTTCTGTATCTTGTATTAGATCATCTTCCTCTTCAAAAGCATCAATGCCAATACCTGTATCCCATAGAGACTGACCTGCTGGAGTGAATAATATGCCTACTTTTTGCGAATTATTATAGAAAAAAGTTCCGCATGGGTCACAGCTTAATTTCTCGCTTCTAAACTTAACATCTACATTATCTGTATCATCCTGTTCTGCAAAAGAATGACTAAATTGTGCCTCTGTAAACCAACCGCCAAGATCAGTTTCTAGTCCCAGTATATATGTTTCAATTTTTCTAACTTCAATTCTTTTTCTTGTTTCAGCATCTCTTCTAATTTGAGATATGTTTGCAGATGATTCATTTATTTCACTAAATTTTAACTTCCCGTACTCATCCTTATATCTGAGCTCATCATCGGTGTATTCATTTATAAGGACATTTGCATAGAGAACGGTATCGTCTCCCACTACGGCATCAAAATCGTAGGTTAGACCAAACCTTTCTCTTGTTAAGTCGTAATATCTCATTTCCCAGTCATCGCCTAGTGTTTTATTGCCATCTTCAATTTCCCAACCTGGAAAACCTGTTTCATTGTTGTATGTAACAATTTGTTTACTGGCATAAGTAATTCCTAAAATATGACCCATTGTGTCATTTATCTTATTACCATAAGTTAATGAAAATTTAGGATTATCTGAATTTTTGGACTGTTCGTTATATGAAGTATCTAATTTAAACTTTAATAGTTTTTCTTTTAATGTTGATGCTCTTTTAGTGTTAAATTCTATTCTTCCACCAATAGCATCAGCATCCATGTCAGGGGTAAGCGACTTATAAACTTCAATTGAGTCTAGTAGTTCAGTTGGCAACCCGTCTAACATAACCTTTCTTCCGCCTTCTGGAGCAGGGATAAGAGCACCATTTACAGCTATAGAGTTTAAGTCGCCAGACATACCTCTTATACTTACATATCTACCCTCACCTTGATCGTTTTCAACAGAAATACCTGAAAGCCTTCTAATAGCTTCTGCAGCAGTAGTATCTGGGAAGTCACCTAAAGCATCTGAATCAACAACAGAAACAATAGAGTTAGATTTCCTTTGTTTCTCAATGGCTGATATTAAACTAGCAAGCGTCCCTACAACAACAACTTCTTCAACTTCCTCATCATTTGTAGATGTTTGCGCAAAAACCGGGGCTACAGCAAAAGAGATTAAAAAGATCAGATTAAATAAATTTTTCATAATTTTTTCCATAATTTGTATGCATGAACTATAAATATTGCACAAGTCAAGCTTGTTAAATTCTTTAAAATTTGTGTGACAATTGTGTTACATGAATAGTTTATTAAAACAATGCATTTACATTTGTGGACAATTGTCGATAATAAATTATGGTCATTAAAGCGAAACAAAAAAGAAGTCAACTAAGAATAAATTCTCTAATAAACTCCGGTTTTGAAATTTTAGAAAATGAAAATATTGATGAAATAACAATAGCAAATCTAGCAAAGTACTCAGGCTTGAAGAGAACATCAACATACAAATTTTTTCCTACAGCAGATTCTATCAAGGTTGCTATGATTGAAGTATGTATAGATGAATGTGTGATGGATTTAGATACGAAAATTATTGATGAAGATATCAAAAATCTATCAAATCTTTTAAATATTTGTGTAAATATTATCTATGAATATTTTAATTCTAAAAAATATGCTCAAAAATTGATTTTGGAAACTACGGTATCGCCCCCTATTGACTCAAAATTAATAAATAAACTTGCTGAATCAATTGAATCGAAGATATCTTATAGAATTAATCTGGAAGAAGTTTTTAATAAGTCTGGAGTGTTTAGAGTGATTACGCAAATTATTATTTCGATATTTTCTTTAAACACAAAAGAAAGTGGCTCTTTAAACGAGGTTGGAAAAATTGAAGCTCATAGAGCTTCTGTTGCATATATATCAAGCTTTATTAAGTAAAAACTATACTGAAAAAATAAACCTTAGAAAAACATAATAAAGTATCGTAAATATAGCTCCAGCAGGAATTGTTACTATCCAAGATAAAAAAATCTTTTTAATTGAATTGATATCTAAAGCACCAACTCCATTTGCTAAACCAACGCCTATAACGCCTCCAACTAACGTGTGAGTTGTAGAAATAGGAAACCCAAGGTATGTTGCAGCAACTACAGTCGTAGCAGTTGCCATATTCGCAGAAAATCCCAAACTTGGAGTTAATTTTGTTATTTTTTCTCCAACAGTTTTAATAACGTTTTTACCAAGAATTGCTAGCCCGGTAACAATACCAACAGCTCCGAGCAGAAGCACCCATGAGTTTAATGAAGATGAAGACTCGATAACTCCATCAGAAGAGACAACACTTACAATTGCTGCCAAAGGACCAATTGCATTTGCAACATCATTTGAACCATGTGCGAATGCCATAGCACAAGCAGTAACAACCATTAAAATAGCAAATGCTGATTCAACACCATTGCTTTTAATTTTAGAAGCATTTTTATTTAAAAATATTGCGGTAATAATAGAGACAAGTAGGCTTAAAATAATAGTGAATAGATAGATCTCATTATCAGTCCAGTTAATGCCAACATGTTTTAGTCCTTTTCTTGCAGTAACTAATGAAATAACAACAGTTACAAAAAAACTATATATTGGTATTATTGAAATTGAGGCTTGAATAGGATTAGTTCTTTCTAAAATTAATTTTCTAGCACTTAAGTACAATAAGAAAGCAAAAACTCCTGAAATTATAGGAGATGTTACCCAACTTGAAGCTATTTCAATAACAGTATCCCAAGACACATAAGATGCACCTTTTGATATTAAAACGAAGCCCACAATCGCCCCAACTATCGAATGAGTTGTTGATACAGGCCACCCATTTATTGAAGCTAAATATAACCAAGTACCGGCAGCTAGAAGCGATGAAAGCATACCAATAATAAAAATATTTACATTATCTGCATATATTTGCGGATCAACAATACCTTTTCTGATTGTTGAAGTAACTTCTCCGCCAGCCAAATAAGCACCTAAAAATTCAAATATAGCAGCAATGATAATTGCTTGCTTTAAAGTAATTGCTTTACTTCCAACAGAAGTGCCCATAGCATTGGCTACATCATTAGCACCGATACCATAAGCCATAAAAAAACCTATTACAGATGCAATGATAAGAATGGCTAGAGGCGAAATAAATAGAACGTCCATTTAAGTTATAGGTCTAATTACTATTAGTTAATAAGCTCGATAATGTTATCATTTGTAATGATTTATTTATATAAATTTATAACTTAAATTCCTAAAATAAAAATGTCTTTAATAAGTCTTGATCAAACACAATATAAACAACTGAGCTCAAAGGCATACTCTCTTGAAAAAAGACGACTGCAAATTGAATTGCTTAAACTGCAAGAGGATGTAATTAAAAATAATAGAAAGCTATGTATTATTTTTGAAGGTAGAGATACTGCTGGAAAAAGTTCAGCAATAAAATTTTTTCATGAATATTTAATTCCAAAAAATTTTAAATATGTTCAATTAGGAATTCCATCAAAATGGGAATCATCTCATTGGTTTCAAAGATGGCAAAAAGTTATTCCGGAGAATGGTGAGATAGCTTTTTTAGATCGCTCATGGTACACAAGGGCGATCACTGAACCTGTTATGGGATATTGCTCTGAAAAACAATATAGACACTTTATGAAAAAAGTTAATGGGTGGGAGAATGATCTCATGAGCTCCGGAATTGAACTTACTAAATTTTATTTTTCTTTATCGCGTGATCAGCAAAAAAAAAGGATGAATGCAAGAGAGCACTCCGAATTAAAATATTGGAAACTATCTGAGAATGATAAAAAAATTGTTACTAAATGGGATGTTTTTACAGCTTATAAAGAACAGATGTTTTCTAAAACATCAACCAAAAAATCTCCCTGGGTAGCTATAAATTCTAATAATAAGATGATTGCCCGTCTTACAGCACTGAGGTTCCTCCTTGATAAGACAAACTATGAAAATAAAAAGCTTTTAAAACCACTAAAATGGTCAGAGAAAATTTCTAGATACTCAGCCACAATAGAGGGTGTTTTATTTGAAAATTTATCATATGAGCAATATATGATTATCACAAAATATAGCGACGATACTTAAAATGAAGATAGCATCCATTGATATAGGAACAAATTCAATAAAGTCTAAGATATTTGATACAACACCAACTTCAATAACTTTTTTAGAAGGAATAAGGACGCCTATTAGGCTTGGAACAAAAGTATTTAATACAGGAGAGCTTTCTGAAAAAAAAATTATTGAGCTAATTAAAGTGCTAAAAAAATATCAACATTATTTTCTAAAAAATAACATTGAAATGTATGAAATTATTGCTACAAGTGCTTTTAGAGACTCAGTTAATTCTGAGCAAGCTAGAAGAACAGTTGAGAATGCAATAGAACATCCTATAAATATTATTTCAGGTCTTCAAGAAGCTCAATTAATTCGATTGCATCCAAAAGCTCAAGATAAAAAAAACAAAGTCTTTGTTGATATTGGTGGTGGAAGCACAGAAATTTATATATATAAAAATGGAAAAACTAGTATTCAATCTTTTCAACTAGGTGGAGTCAGAAATTTACTAAAAATGGATTCTCAAAGTGAATGGAAAAGAATGGAGAATTGGTTAAAAAAGCAGGAAAATTGCGGCACCCTTGTTGGTTTGGGCGGTAATATCAAATCATTTATGCAAATTTCGAAAAAGAAAAAAATTAGTAAAAAGGAATTTAAAAATCAAAAGATTGCATTAAAGAAGCAAACAACTTCAGACAAGATTAAATTATATAATTTAGGCTTAGATAGAGCCGATGTCATTGATTATGCTTTAGATATTTTTGAAAAAATAATTGATTGTTTGGATGTTACATTAATTAAATCAACTAAATGGGGGGTCTCAGACTCAACTTCTGTAAAATTATTTCATGAGCTTTATTCAAAAAAAATATCTATAGAAAGGTAACTTAGAAACTTGTTGTAAAGCTGTATCCTTTATCATTCTCTTGAATTGATAAATTTGAAACATTTTTTTCTAAAAGATTGGAGATTTCAGAAACTTGATCAACTCCATCCTCTAATTTAACTACATTGAATGCAACTATAACCGAGCCATCAATAAATGATGTTTTGAGGTTGTAATAATTATTACTGGGTAGGTTTGATGACAAGAATTTATTTATCTCAGCCTCATCGTTAAGTTCTGTTATTTTCTTTTTAGAGACAGATTCAACTTTTTGTTTGACATATTCATAATCAGATTTTGCTTTAATAAAATTAAATTTAGTTTGATTATATTCTGTTATAAATGAATTAATTGAAATCACTAATAACGTAAGAGCTATCAGGCCTATGGCAACAAAGACTAGTTTTTTTTCCCTTTTATTTAAATTTAAAGAAAGCTTATTCATTTTTAAAGTTAATAGTTATAGTTCCCGTGGCACCGTCACCAGATTCAATGATATTTTGATCAATAATTTTTACACCAAAGCTTTCTCCCATTGATAGAACTAACGACATCTGCATTGAAGGCATTTTTTCTATGTCAATAAGAGCGGTTGAAGATTCAAAATCTATATTAATTTTTTTTACAAACTTTCCACCAAGTCGATATATAAAATCAATATTGGGAAGTTCTTGTTTGTTATTAGTTGAAACAGTATCACCAATTAGGGCGTCAATTTGTGATCGTGGGTTTATTACTCTTGTTATTTTTGTTGATAAAGATGAAAAAATTCCAGAAGTGGCATCTTTATAAATCTGAGTATTTCTATTTATATTATCAATAATCAAGTTTGGTAAAATCAATATTGCTATTAGGGATACTGAAAGAAATCCTAATTGGAGCTTTGTAAAATCCAATTTATTTAAAATACTTGATAGTGAATACTTAAAACTAAAGAGATTGGTATGTTGTTGATGTGAATTAAGAAAACTTAGATGGTATGAACCAATATCTTTGTAGGTAACTTTACCAAATATATCATCATCCTCAGACTCAAAAGAAATTATAGAAGGTTTGTAATCTTTATTGTTCTTTTTAACAATCTCAAGATATTCTTTTGCATATGATTTTTCTATAGATGTACCTGTTCTATCATGATGGGAAAAAATAACAGAGTCACCATGAATAACTATTGAGTCTTCTTTATTAATAAACAATGAGTAGTCTGGATAAATATAAATCCTTGATTTAACTAAGCTTAAGGTTGCGTTTAGATAATTTATTAAATCTTTTTTAATTACAAAACCATTATTTTTTGAGGTTTTAACAAAAATTTCAGAAATATCTTCAACGATATTATCTTCAATGCTAGATATAAATACTGCATCAGAGTTCTTGTCTTCATTGCTTTGATTTGGATACGACGAAATAGCTGAGGATGGAATTAAAAATAATAATTTTGACTCTTCTTTTATTTCATCATGTATTTCTGATAATTGAATATTTTTTTTGTAGATTAAATTGTTATCAGCATACTTGTATAAAACAATATCTGTATTCGAGTTAGTTGAGCTTTGTGCAATAAAATTTATCATTAAATGCCATTATAGTTTCTTGATAAAATATAGCCATTATTATTATTTTTAAAATAAATAATGCTTGATGAAGAGGCCTCAAATGACTCAACCTTTGAAGTTGTTTCTAAAATATAGATATTAGATTTGAAGTCAATGCCAACCAAAGCTTCGCCAAAAGAAACGTCTTGATAATTAATATAAATTTCATTTATGTTTTTAAAACCAGAGTCCGGCATTGTTGCCAAAACATAGTTTGCATCATCAAGTGAGAGATCTTTAAATAATCCACTTAATAAAATTCCATCTTCTTTGGACAACATATTTAAATTAATTTTAAAATTGTTTATAGGGTATGCACATAAATATTCTGAGAGGTTTGCCCAAGTCTCTCCCCTGAAGGATGGAATATTTTTTAGCTCATCCTTTGAATGAAACATTCTATTGTCTGTAAACTGTTGATTTGTATTTGATGGTCCTGTGTAGAAATAATCCTCTAGACCAGAACTCCTTGGCCTATTATCAGCATCAATCCAGTCTATTATTTGGTCAATCATTTGAACTACATCTCTTTGATCAATCTCCAAATGAGCCATAATTTTTTTAAATACTTCTATGTGTTTAAGATCTGGGATGTAGGTATCCTCATTTTTTTTTACTAAATTATTTACATTGAAACATGTTGAGGCATCAAATATTTCAGAAAAAATGTATCCCCTCTCATCTTCTAAGAAAATATTATTTACAAACATTGAATTATTTTTTGAAATTATTTCAGAAAATGATATTTCTTGGCTAATCTTTTTCTTACCTAAAAACTCCATTCCTTTAAAAAGGTTTAATGAATTTGATTGAAACTCAAGATAAGATGCTCTTTTAAGAGAAATGAAATAATTATTTCCAATTATTACCGCAATCGAAGAAAGCAAAAGGACTATCAGAAGAACTGACATAAGGACTACACCCCTATCCTTGGTATGCATAATCAATATTAGGGTCAATCAACCAAAAAAAATCTTTTTCGCCAATAGAAAAATCTATTCTTATAAGCGTAGGTATTTTTTTTGAAGTAATTTCATCTAATGGCCATTTGTCATGCCATCTACGCTCATACATAAAAGAGAAATCAAGATTATCTAAGCCTTTAATTAGCTCAGATCTAGAATGGTCATCTTGGTTATAAGGACTTGATGAAAAGTATTGTTTGCGAACTAATGAATTATCATCAAGCAAATATTCAACCCTATTAATATTCGATGATGATAAGGAAAGGTTTTTAATAGAAGTATTAAAAATTATAGAGTTCGATATTTGATCATAGTAAAAAGTTCCAGGAAGCATATCGCCATAAAAATCTCTAGAAGGTACATTTACTGTTTGCCTTATATCTCTTCTGATAATGCTCGAGGTAAGGCTGAGTTCTTTTATTTCATTAAGTTTATTTGTAGATATTTCTTCTGATTCAAGTGCGGATGTTAGAATTTGTGAGCAAATTAAGCCTATTAAACTAAGTATAACTAGAGATACAAGAACCTCTATCAATGTAAAACCTTTATTCATTGATAATATAACCCTTTGTTTTATATATAGCATTTTTAGCGCCATCTCTCTTAACAATTATCTCGTATTCAAAAAACTCATTTGATGAATTTTTTTCAATGACCTCCTCCCATCGCCAAACTTTATTACCCATCTTCATTATTCCGGTTCTTCTGGTTGCGTTATTTGGTTTTTGCATTGTATTTATTAAAGCAACCCTATTGTTGGTAACCTCTTTAGCTAAATACCTATCTTCTAAGTACATAATAGAAGTAGTGTTAGAGATAATTACTTGATATATAGCAAGAATAGAAATACTTAAGACAACAAGAGATACTACAACCTCTATGAGACTAAAGCCTTTAGTATTGAATTTTTTTAACTTCCGTTTTTCCATTTTTATTTATTTCTATTCTTTGAATAAAATCTTGTCTTTTTATATCTAAAGATCCCCCAGAATTTTCTCCAGATGGATAGAAAATAAGAAATGGAAATTTTAAAGAGCTATCATTATTAATCTCATAAACATTTCCATCAAAAGATCTGAAAACTTTTTCAAAGTTAATAAAATCTTTATAGCCTGATGAGGGCATATCAATAGATGCATCAGATATCTTTAATCCATTTGAAGAGATGAAGTAGGCTTTATCAATATCTGGATTGGCATACCATCCAATGATATTTCCAGTTGTTATACTTTCTTCTGATAAAAATTCAAAAGTCTTTTCAAATGACTTTGCCTTAGCTTCAATTGAATTTAAAGTTGAAAAATTTAAAAATACTAGTGATGACATTAGTCCAATAATGACTAGAGTCACCAGTAACTCAATAAGAGTAAAACCTTTAGATTTATTGTAACCAGTTGCCAATATCAGTATCCTCACCAGTTCCACCTTCTATACCATCTGCGCCAAGAGTATAAAGATCAAAATTTCTAGATTTTTGTGGAGGATAAACATAAAGATAATCCCTTCCCCATGGGTCTTTTGGAATAGATGAAATATATCCACCATCTGGAAATAAAAATGGGTTTTTTAGATCAGAGTGAGGTGTTGTAAGTGCTTCAAGACCTTGAGATGTGTTTGGGTAAACAAGTTCATTAAATTTATATAACTCAAGAGCCTTAGAGGTCTGAGCAAAGTCAGCTTTAATTTTTTCAAGATTGGCCCTTTGAAATACAGGTGATACATTAACAACAACAATGGTTGCAAGAATACCCAAAATTACCAAAACTGCCATTAATTCTATTAGAGTAAATCCTTTATTATATTTCTTCATATTTTAACCCAATGAAAGTGTATTCATTTGCATGATAGGTAACAGTATAGCTAAGACTATCATCATTATAAAACCACCCATTACAATAATAACAATAGGCTCAAGCAAGGAAAGAAAAATTGAGCGCTTAGACTCAATTTCATTTTTCATAAATGATGATACCTTTAAGAACATTTTAGGTAAATTTCCTGATTTGTAGCCACTAGAAATTAATTGAACAAATATATCTGGAAATATCTTACTTCTTATTAAAGAACCAACAAAATCCTTACCCTCTATAACCTCTTCTCTTGAAATTCTAATTTGATCTTTTAGATAATGGTTATTAAAAACCTCAGAAGACTCATCTAAAGCCACATCAAGATTCATACCAGAGTTAAGCAATAAAGTCATCGTACTAGCAAATCTTTCAGTTTCAGTCAGTAATATAAAATTTCCAATTAGAGGGATTCCTAATATAAATTTATGAGCTTTTAAAAGGTTCAATTTAGAATTTGTATAATTTTTATATAGAAAAAACCCAACTATTGAAAGAATAATAAAAATCAAACATATAAATAAAATATTATTAGAAATAAAAAGCAGTCCCTTTGTTAATAATGGTAACTCGGTACCAGATTTAATGAATTGCCCAACAACTTGAGGGAGAACAAATGCAAGTAATGCAATAATCACTGAAATAGAAAAACCTACCAATATAATCGGGTAGGTTAAGGCTGAAATCACTTTTTGTTTAATTTCTGCAGATTGTTCAAGATAATCAGCAAGATTATCAAAAATCTCGTCAAGATTTCCAGATGAATCACCAGCAGAAACAAGCGATGTATAAGTTTTATTAAAAACCCTTGGATAAGCCTTCATTGAATTACCCAACCTCTTGCCTTGAATGATATCTTCTCTAATATTGTATAAAATATTAGATAAATCTTTATTACTTGACTGATCTGCGGTAATTTTTAAAGAATCATCAATTGAGGTGCTGGCGTCTAATAGTGTAGATAATTGTCTTGTCATAATAACAATATCTTTATTTTTAACTTTGGTTTTATTAATAATTTTTGTATTTGTTACTCTGACTTCAAGAGGCGTTAGATTAAGATCTTTGACTAACTTTCGAGCTTCTCGCTCAGATTGAGCGCTTACATGCCCCCTCTTCTTTGCTCCCTTTATGTCAAATGCAATATAACTATAGGCTGGCATTCTCTTTAAGGTTATTAATTCTTAAAATTTCATCACAAGATGTTACACCAGTTTTAATTAAACTTATTGATGCTTGTTCTATAGAGTCATTATCTTGATCTTGAAAAGCGTAATCTTCTATATCGGCCTCTGAGGCATTATTATGTATCATTTCTCTCAGCTTTTTGTCTATATGTAAGCACTCCGCAATAGCAATTCTTCCTTTGTAACCAGAACCAAGACATTCATCGCAACCTGTTGATGTGTAACACATGGTTCCTGTTTGAATATTTAAAGCAGTTAAGGTTTCTTCATCTGGATTGTCTTCTACTTTACAACTATTGCATAGTCTTCTTACAAGCCTTTGAGCGATAATGGTTTTTAAACTAGAAGCTAATAAATAAGACTCAATACCCATATCCCTAAGCCTTGCAACAGCTGCTACTGCGCTATTAGTGTGGACTGTAGATAGAACAAGATGTCCTGTGAGACTTGATTGAATACCAATTTGAGCGGTCTCTGCATCTCTCATCTCTCCAACCATGACCACATCTGGATCCTGTCTTAAAATAGCTCTTAGACCTTTTGCAAAACTATATCCTGTTTTAGTGTTTACCTGAGTTTGTCCAATACCTCTTAATGTATATTCAATGGGGTCTTCTACTGTGAGAATATTTTGAGAAGAATCACTTAAGTATCTTAATCCAGCATATAAAGTTGTTGTTTTACCCGAACCCGTTGGTCCAGTGAATAAGATTATCCCTTCCGGGTTCTTTAATGATTTTTTATAATTTTTAAGGATTTTTTCTGGGAGACCTAAATCATCAATATTTATCTGCGCTGATTGTTTATCAAGTATTCGCAGAACTATTCTTTCTCCATGAGATGATGGTAAAGAAGATACTCTAACATCAATACTCTTATCACCAAGCGATAATGAAACCCTGCCATCTTGAGGCAATCTTCTTTCTGAAATATCCAAACCCGACATTATTTTTAAACGTGAAATAAGAACTGAGGAAATTTTACTATCCTGAGCAAGAACCTCTTTTAAAATACCATCAACTCTATATCTAACGACTATTTGGTCTTCATATGGTTCAAAATGGATATCTGATGCTCTAAGTTTTATAGCTTTACTTATAATTCCATTAATCAATTTGATTATTGGAGCATCATCATTTCCACTTAATAGATCCTCGGTAGCAGAAATACTTCCTGCAAAGGATTCAAGATCAAAGGAGTCAGTTAATTCTTCTGAAATATCATTAGATACAGCTTCAGACGAGAAAATATTTGTTATATATTCATTAAATTCAGCAGAACTGCACCGTTTGATTGTGAATGAAGAGCCTAGATATCTTTGAATTTCATGATACATATCTTTAGTAATATCATTTGGTGAAAGTATTTCTATTGGATCATTACCAGTAACTATTAGCTGATGCTCTTTTATATATTCGTATGGGATAACTGAAAAAAGGTTTTCTTTATCCTTAAGTGAATCAAGCATAATTTAATCTTGTTTCTTTGAAAGCTCATCTAGAATTTTTTGTTCCTTAGATAAAATCTGTTGAGCTTTAATATAATTATACTTTTCACTTGATATATCATATGCAGAGTTAGAGTCTGTCATTATTCTTGGCCTAATGAATATCATCAAATTCTTTTTAATATTATTTTTAGACTTAGTTTGAAAAAGTTTACCAAATAATGGTATTGAGCCTAAAACAGGAACTTTTGATATTGTCTCCTGCGTATCATCATCAATTAGGCCGCCTAGAACAATAGTCTGCCCATCATCAACCAGCGCAGTTGTTTCTATCGCTCTTTTATTAGTTATCAAATCCACTCCACTAGAAACCACCCCAGCAACACCAGATACTTCAATTTTTATAGCAAGTAGAACAGAGCTTCCCTCATTGATTTGAGGGGTAACATCAAGTTTTATACCCACCTCTTGTCTGGATGTTGTTCTGAATGGGTTTGCATTATTGGAACCAAGGCTTTCACCTGTCGTAATGGGAATTTCCTGACCGATAATAGAACTTGCAGTTTCGTTGTCCATGGCAAGGATTGATGGCGTTGATAATATGTTTGAGTTTGTATCTTTGGATACTGCATTTATTATCGCTGCAAAACTATCGCCTGATGTAATATCACCGAAACCAGCAATAATGCCTTGAGTATTTAAAAGTGATGATATTGAACTTGATGCAAGAGCTGTATTTGTATCATCTGAAGCAGCTCCAACAATAGATAGTAAATCTGGTCCAGAGGCATTAAATCTAGTAATACCAATAGGTATCTCCCCATTTTCAGAGTCTCCAGAAAAAATTGTTTCAACACCAAGGTCATTTGCAGCATTTTCTGAAATTTCCACAACGATAGCTTCAACCAATACTTGCGCCCTTCGAATGTCCAATTTTGCAATTAGATTTTTTAAAGTGATGATATTGGATTCATCAGAAGAAATAATAATTGAATTTGTTTTTTCGTGATTGGTTATTACAGTAGCCTTGCCATCCGAATTTGACATAAAACGACTAGACATAGAGTTAAGGATTGAGGCAACTTCGCTTGATTTTGCATATTTTAAATAAACAACATCGATTGTTTCATCTTTATTAACTATATCTGCATCCAAAGTTGCTAATGTTTTTTTGATATTCTCAGTCACAAAATCATTTGCTGAGATAATAATAGAGTTTGATGGAGCAAAAGGAACAGCTATAAACTTATTAATAGTTGGATTGTTTTGAGCCTTTAACTTTTCCAATATTCTTACAGCTTCAATTGAAGGTAAGTTTTCCATCTTAACTATTGAGATTTTTGCGCTATTATTTAGATCAAGATTATTTAAAAGCTCCTTTATTCTCTTAATATTGCTTGCCCTATCAACAATAAGTATTGAATTAATAGAAGCAATGCTGGATAAATGGGATTGTCTTCCTGTTATTGGCTTTATCATAGGAAGAACTTCAGCTGATGATCGATTCGCCAATGGAATAACTTCAGTTAAAAAATCAGAGTTTCCACTAACATTGAAACTTTCATCTCTGGTAGCTTCATTTTCAGGGACAATACGAACAAATCCATCATCTGCAATAGCTGAAAAACCATTCACTTGCATTGTTCTTAGGTAAACATTCCAAACCTGCTCTCTATTGAGCTCTGCATTAGAGTAGATTGTTATCTTTCCTTTTACTCTGGGGTCTAAAATAACTGTTTTTTTTGAAAACTGAGCAATATCTTGTGTAACTTTTTTTATATCAACTTCTTCATAATTAATAATAAATGTATCGGCCACCAAATGATTAATATTAAATACAAGAGAGAGTATTAAGAATTTATTAAATATATTTTTCATTTTTATCTACCAACTTCATTTTTAATTTTAAACACTTCAGTATCTGTTTGAAATATTATCTCATCTCTACTAACGCTCATCAAAGTATACTTTCCATCTAACTTTGCTCCCTTTACAACAACCTGTTCTTTGTTTCCTTTTTTTACAACCACTGATGAGTCTTCGTCTCCTGCAATAAAACCAATAATTTTGTACTCAAATTCTGTTTCAACAGCTTTAGTTTTATTATCAGCTTCTATACTTTTACTATCAGTTAAGTTTAAAGTCATTTGAGGAATTTTAAGTTCATTAAAAGTCTCTATAACTGGTTTTGATACAACTGAGTTAATAAGAATAAAAATCAATATAGCAGCGATTATAGCTAAGATACTAAGAAGCAATAATTTAATTTTTTTTTCTAAATTTAACATAAAAAAATGAGCTACTAGTGTAGCTCATTTTTGACATGAATTTAAAAACTAAATTTAAATCCTAAAGAAATAGATGTGCCTAAGCTATATTGATCATAAACAACTGCAGATGCCATTGAGGCATAGTATTCTTCATCTAATAAATTTCTTAGCTCTATAGAGACCTTTAGATCAGACATGTTGTAATTTAATTCTCTTGAATAAACAAAGTCTACTAGAAGTGGAGGTTCTTCAATAACATCGGGAAGAACATCAATACCCCTGGCTCTAACACGATCACTAACATAGTTAATAATCAGAGTTCCCTGCGAACCATTTTGTAAATCATCCCATCCAAGTTGTAAATTAGCGATTGTATCTGATTGGCCTTGAAGTCTTGTATCTCTTCCATTTAAAAACAATGAAGAAGCTTTTATAGCATTACCTTGGCTGTTTATAAATGTATCATCTTCATCGTAAACAACCTCTGATTTAGTAGATGTTAAGTTTGCTTTAAGAATAAATTCTTTTGAGCTAGCCCATTCAGAATCAACAAATAGATTTTCAAACACTCTTTCATACTCTACTTCAAAACCAGTTAGTTCTGCTGCTGGTACATTCTGATAAGAGGTAACAATTAAATCACCTGACTCATTAACAACTTCTTCAATTGGTTTAGCTATATCTTTAAAGAAAACTCCAGCTGTTAAAAACTGATTTAGCCCCCAATAATATTCAAACCTTAGATCGAGATTGTCAATTTCAGAATTTTCTAAGTATAAAGATCCTGCAATAACTCTATCAGTATCTACATCAATAAAGAGTGTTGGAGACAGCTCTCTAAATGTTGGTTTTGCAATTGTTTTTGACAAGCCTAATCTTATTTGTAAATTTTCATCAAAGGATGGTAAATAAGTAAGTGTAAATGATGGCAAGTTATAATTTTCATCGATAATTTTTTCAATATCGGAATCAATTGGTTGAAAGACATCATATGTGTTTACAAATTGCTTACCATCTTCTGATCTAATTCCAGCAGAAAGTCTATAATTTTCATTAAGATATGCATCCATGCTTATATAAAAAGCTGATGTTTCAAGAAGACCAGTATATCCTGCTGGAGATGAGGCTGCAGTATTTTCAATCACAAGAAGCCTTGATGGATCAAAGTTCTTATCTTCAAAAATATAATCAATTCTATTAGCTAGAAATTCAGTAGGAATTGGCCCACCTTCTGCAAGAAATCTAAAACTTCGTACTTGAGCATCTCTAGTATTTTCAGTTGAATCAGCTCCAAGTTTTAAAATAACTTCATTATCTGCAAGTTGAATTGGTAAGGTTAAATCAAAACCAAAATTTTCATTTTCATCCTCAACATAACTAAACTGAGTTTGGTTTCTTCCTGTGTTCACATCATATCTCCAGAAACCTCTGTCATCTGTATCTTCATAAAAGACCACCCTCTCATAAGGTGAATTTCTTGAAGCATCGCCTGAAGTATATCTAAAATCAATTTCAGCATAATTATCGAATACATATGTTGCATTAAGTTGATGGTTGTTCAGCTCTCTTTCAAAAAATTCAATAAAGTCTTCCCTTACATTACCGGCATCACTTGAGTCATACCCTTGAAGGATACGCGACCTTTTTGATCCCTTATGTATATACATTCCAGTATATTTAAGACTATATGAATCTGCTTCTATACCAGCAACAGACATTGCATAGGTAGTAACATCATTTGATGTGCTCCTAAAGGTCTTGTTATTAGATACGATTACCGATGATGTTCCATCTCCTTGAGCTTGCAATGTTCCTGTTTGTCTTAAACCTTCTTGAGAGTCCCATGAGCTTCTTATGCCCGAGGTGAACATTAGCCCAAATACAGCACTATTATCATTCAAGATTTTATCTATACCAATGTCTATTTCGTCTCCATATGTAAAATTTAAAGAACTATCTAGAGGTACTTCTCCCTCTTGTATAACCCAAAGCTCTGAATTTACAAATTCTCTTCCAGCATTTGATAATTCAAATGTTTTAAAATTTGAGCGGTCAAGTTTTTTATTTTGATTTATAGCAGACTTTACAAAGTCAGGGAAATCTCTTAAACCATCATCATATCCAAACTTATCATCATCACTTCCGTCATATAACAAACCATCTTTTAAACTTGTTGCATCATTAAAGCCAGATGAAAATGAGAAATCTAAAACTCTATCAGCTGGAACAGCTTTTGTTTCTATTTCAATTATACCTCCACCAAATTCTCCGGGCATATCTGCCGAGTATGTTTTCTGAACAACAGAATTAGCAATGATTTGAGTAGGAAATAAATCTAACGGAACCACTCTTTTGAGGGGCTCTGGACTTGGAAGATTGGATCCATTCAATGTTGCAGCTGAATATCTCTCTCCTAAACCCCTTACATAAACATATTTACCTCTAACTAAACTTAAACCTGTAAGCCTAGTAAGTGCAACTGCAATATTATCATCACCAGTTCTTTCTATCTCTGATGAATCTAGGATTGAAGATATCTCTGATGTGTCTCTTTTTTCATCAGGTATAAAAGAGCCACTTACAACTACTTCTTCAATTTCTTGAGAAGTGGCTGTAAGTGATAGACCGAGCATCAAAGATAACATAGTCATTAGTATTAAGTTTGATCTTTGGAACTTGAATTTATATTTTAAAATTGTCATTTTGTCTCCAATTAAAAGGTAATATTGATAAAGCCTATTGGACTTCAATAGTTCCAGAGAGTGTCCAGTTTTTATACCAATCATCGGTTGCTCCACTAACAGCTCCTATGTATGAGGTAGTTTCAAAGAAACCATCGGCGTTATAAATACTTGGAATAGAGGTAACAGTAGCCGAATTTTCTGCAGAGCCATTAACAACTCCAATTACAGTATTTACATAACTCCCGCCACCTGAATTTGATCCATACAAGTTATTAGAACCAGCCCTTACTATTGCTTCAACTTCAGCAGTTGTTGCATTACCATCAGTTTTAATAAAGCCTGAGCAATCCAATGCTACAGAATTCATTGAGAAGACTGGCGTAACAGCACCATCCTTAACAGTTTCGTTAAAAGTAGTTTCTATACAATTAGTTTCTTTTCCAGTCACCGAGCTATTTACAACTGCAATCCCGTTGAAGTACTGACCAGATACACCTTCCTTAAGCTTAAATATCTCATCATGTCCTTTAGAAATAAAAGTAAAATTAGAAACTATTGGGTTTGAACGAGGTTCAGATAAATAACCAACAGCGCTGTCACTGTTTACATTATCAGATTCGACAATATGATCTCCTTTGTCATTAGACTGTTGGACAATGACATACTGGATTCTGCCAGTGTAACCCCAGTCAATATCTAAATTATCATCATCGGCACCGGTACAAATTAGATGTTTAACATCAACAGTGCCACCAAAAAACTCAACGCAGTCATCAGCATTGTTGTGAACTTGTACATAATCAACGCTTGTTCCTGACCCAACACCTCCGAATGTAATTCCATTTAGCTCATTTCCTGGAAATACTTCGTATCCAGCATATTGAACCCTTAGATATTTTAAAGAACCGCTGCTATCAGTTGGACTCTCACCACCCATCATGTCACCGGCAGATCCTTCTACCTCTCTTTCACATGGGTCTACTCTTACACCAGCTGCAGTTGCAGTTCCGCCTTGTGTGTATGCGCATTTGTTTATAGGTGCTCTACCAAGTAGAACTAATCCACCCCAAAGACCTCTAGTACTAACAATATCTGCCTCTCCAAGAAGATCTTGTTTACCAGTCATTATGATTGGTGCTGATGCTGTTCCTACTGCATTAATTTTTGACCCTCTTTTAATAACTAAATAATCATTACCAGACTCTCCAAATAAAGTTACGCCTGGTTCAATTGTTAATACTGCAGCAATACCTCCAGAAGCATCACCGGATGAGCCTAAGTCCTTACCAACAGCAACCTTCCCGTCAATTTTATAGTAGTTTCCAGATACCAATGTTAAGTCTGAGGTTATCTCTCCCTGCAAGCTGCAAACCTTTTTTCCAAGCAGTACTTCAGATTCAAGAGTACCCTCAGGACACTCAGGATCAGTAAACAATCCTATAGTCCAACCTGATGCCCAGTTATTCTCTAAATCAGAACCAGGAGAAAATGCACCGATATAATCAGTTGCAGAGAACCAAGTATTAATAGTGTAGTTACCATCATCAAACCCAGGACATAATTCTGTAGTTTCACCTGCAGAATGAATACCAACTGCACACATAGCATCAATTTTGTTTATATTGAATGCAGAAGTAACAGCTGATTCAGCTTCACCTAAAAAGAAATCTGATACAAGAGTAGAGGTACCTAAAACTAGATCTGTTGATCTCTCAATTAAAGATGCCTGAAGCTCTTCTGCTGTAACACCACTAGATTCTGTATCAGCCTTAAATGGTGATGTATCTCCAGCTGAATCCATAAAGATAGAGTGATGTTGAATTTTAGGGGTAATTAGACCATCTTGAATAGTTTCCAGGTTTGTTGATTCAACTAAATTTTGTGAATTAGCATTTTTAACAATTCCGTTAATATATACACCTGAAACACCTTCTTTGTATTTTAAAGGCTCATCAGCGCCTTGTGCTAAGAAAGTAAAATTTGCAACCATTGGTCTTGACCTTGGCTCAGTTAAATAACCAACAGATGCATCTGCATTAGTATTATCGGACTCTACAACATGATCACTTTGATCAGAACTTTGTTTTACAACAACATATTGCATTTTACCTTGGTAACCCCAATCGATATCAAGATTGTCATCACCTGCATTTGTACAAACCAAGTGCTTAACATTTACAGTTCCGCCAAAAAACTCAACGCAATCATCTTGGTTGTTATGTACCTGAATATAATCGACCACTGTCGCGGATCCAACAGCGCCAAATGTAATACCATTTAACTCATTACCAGGAAATATTTCATAACCTGCGTATTCAACCCTTACAAAATTTAACTTACCTGAATTATCATCAGCTAGAGTTCCACCCATAAGCGCATTAGAACCTTCAACAACTTTTTCACAAGCAGCTGTTCCTCTAACATCATTTGAACATTTGTTTATTGGAGCTTTACCAAGTATGACTATACCGCCCCATAAACCTCTTTCAAGCTCTCCAACACTTCCCTCAATAGCTGTGTTATGTGTAAATCTTATTGGTTTAGACCTTGTACCATTAGCTATAATTTGTGAGCCTCTATTTACAACAAGGTAGTCATTTGAAGTTTTACCCATTATCACTACGCCAGCAGGAATAGTTAACTTACCAGCAGCTCCACCTGCTTTTGTTCCATCTCCACCCATATCAGAACCGACCTCAACCTTACCAAGCATTCTGTACATAACATCATCAGTTAATGTTAGATCTTCTGTAATAACACCAGAAATAGCACAAACGGTATTACCTGCAACAGGTGATCCATTTGTTATATAAGTTGAGTTAGGACATTCTCCAGTTAATATAGAACTTGATGAGCCTCCTGTACCGCCCCCACCAGTAGGGTCAGTTAATGGGCCTTGTTCACCTGGTGAAACAATAGAAGTGCTTGAGCCACCACAAGACACTAATATGATTGAAATAGTTAATAAATAAAGTTGATTAAGTTTGTTATGTAACATTAAAAAAATCCTCCAATGGGTTGATGGACTTTATTTAAATATTTATCTATGAAGGTTTGATTAAGAAGATGTTAAAAGAAGAAACAAATAGGTAACAAATTATTACGAATGTTACATATGTTACATATGTTACAAATCTAATTTACTAGTATTTTGGAAGGGTAAACCAAAAGTTACATCCATTTATACTTGAGTTCTTTAGGCCAACGTCACCACTTAAGCTATGCACCAAATTCTTTACTATAGCTAAACCCAAGCCACTTCCAGTTGCATCAGAAGCTCGTGCTTGAGCAGTTCTGAAAAACCTTCCAAAAATTAAATCCTTATCTGCAATATCTATACCCTGACCTTTATCAATAATATTAACCTCTATATTTTTTTCAGAATTTTTAAAAAGAATTTCTACTGAAGAGTTTGAAGGACTATACTTTATTGCGTTATCAATTAAGTTTATAAGTATTCTTTCCAAAGCTTTTGAATCTGCTCTAACAAATAGATCTAAGTTTTCATTAAAACTAAAAGATATGTTTTTTTTTGCTGCTAGCCCACTTAGAGAATCTAAAACCTTTAATATAGATTGATTCAAATTAATTTTCTCAAAATTTAGTTTTAATTCACCATATTCTATTCTTGATAGATCAATGAGATCAGAAACCATTTCAGAAAGTCTTTGAGCATTATGCAAAATAGCAGTTGAAAACATTTTTGCATCTTCTCTATTATCCAAAGCACCATTCAACAAAGTTTCAGAATTTGCCCTAATAACACTTACAGGTGTCCTCAATTCATGAGAAACATTTGATATAAAATCCCTCCGCATGGAATCTAGCTTTCTTAATTGAGTTATGTCATGAACTACCAATATAAATTCTTTTGTTGATTTGGATTGATTTATGGAACCAAGAACCCATCTGGTTTTTCCATTACCTATATCAATCTCAAATTCCTTATCAGCTTTTTTCTTTTTACTAGCTGTTTCATACAAGTTTAAAATTGGGGTTATAGGGATATCTTCAAGACGAGATTTTTCAATATTTTCTAGATTTAAAATTAATAAAGCTTGATCGTTATTAAAAGTTACTTCGGCTGATTCGTTAAAAACAATAATACCTTCACCTAAATCATCCAAAACTGATCCAAATTGATTTCTTTGTTTTGCAATTAGCCTTACTTGGGTTTTTAATTTATCTGAAATTTGAGAAATACTCCTTGCCACATTACCAAACTCATCAACTCTTTGAGTGGGAAGAGCTTTTAAAGCTTTTCTCTTCAATGGAGTATCTGCTAAAGAAGAGACTGCATCATCAAGCTCAGATAAATTTCTATATGTATAGTTAGAAGATAGTGTGCTAGTTATCATAGCAACAAAAAATGCCACTACTGCTATTAATAGTATTGAAATATCTAAGCTTGCAATTACCCTATCGAGATAGGTATAAGGTACTGCTATTCTAATAATATTAGGTTTTTCTTCATTGTTATCAAGAATAGCAAAATATAAAAGTTGCTCGTTGGTTGTGTTACTGTATCTTGAAGACCAGCCTGTTCCAAAAGAGAGAGCGTCTATTACCTCTTTTCTATTACTGTGATTATCTAAACTTGCAATAAGATCAATGGGAACTCCTGAGTCACCAATAACACTTCCATCATTAAGAATAAGAGTGACTCTTGAATCAGAAGCATTCCCAAGCCTGTCTGCAAGTGAGTCAGATGCCGTTACACCTTTCAATGAATCAATTTCATCAATATTTTCAACAAGAAGTTTTGCTTGTTTCTCAAGCTGATAGACAATTTGCTCTTCAAATGTGTTAGTAATATCTCTTTCTGCGATAGTGTAAGCAATGCTTATGCTCACTCCAAGTGAAAGAAATACTATTAAAAATACTCGGGATCTTATACCCATTTTATCAATCAGATGTTCTTGTAAATTTATATCCTACACCGCGAATAGTCTGAACATATTTTCCGATTGGACCAAGCTTTTCTCTCAATCTCTTAATATGTGTGTCAACTGTTCTGGTTGTTATATCAGCACTATAACCCCAAACATCTGAAAGAAGCTGATCTCTTGTTTGAACCCTTCCTCGACGATCTACAAGTTGCTGGAGAAGCCTAAATTCAAGTGCTGTTAATGTTACTTCTTTATTATCTACAAAAACTTCATGGGACTCTACATCTATTTTGAGCTCACCAAACTCCCTATCAATTTCCATAACATCATGTTTGGTTACGTTTCTTTTTAAAATTGCTTTGATTCTAAGAATTAGTTCACGAACACTAAATGGTTTAGTTACATAATCATCTGCTCCAAGCTCAAAACCAACAACTTTATCAACCTCATCATCTTTAGCTGTAAGAATTATGATTGGTATATCTTTAAGAGATTTATCTGATTTAATTTTTCTGCAAAAATCCAATCCCGATCCATCTGGAAGCATTAAATCAAGTAATATTAATGAAATGTTGTTAGCTGCTATTAAGTTTTCTGAATCTGATAAATTGCCAGCAGATAAAGTCTGAAAATTATCTTTATGAAGGTTGTACTCCAGAGTTTTTCTTATATCAGGTTCATCTTCAACAATTAAGATCGTATTAGTCATCTTTTATTTATCAAAAGTTTATTGTCTTTTATACTCCTTTTATTAAAAAATTTCATTAATTTTTAATAGAATTTATTACTTTGAGTAAATCTTTCTTAATGTCGGTTTGTCAAACTTTTCAGATGCCAACCTAGGAATTTTATTTTCAGTAAAATTAAACTCTGCAGGTATTTTGAAGGGCGCCAACTTATCACTTAAAAAGGATGAGAGTTCTTCTTGATTCAAATTAGTACCTGGTTTCAGGTATATACAACATGAAACTATTTCACCTAATCTTGTATCTGGTACTCCAAATACACATACCTCTAATACATTTTCATGCTCATATATAGCAGCTTCAACCTCAGGACATGCAATGTTTTCACCACCCCTTATAACCATATCTTTTACTCTATCTACAATATATAAAAATGGACCTTCAAATTTTCCAAGATCTCCAGTTCTAAACCAACCATCTTCATTCATGCATTCTTTTGTAGCTTCGTCATTTTTCCAATAACCAACCATAGACGCAGGTGTTTTGATTGCTATTTCACCTAACTCACCCTCAGCGACTTCATTCCAATCATTATCTAAAATTTTAATTTCAGTAAGTGGAGGTACAACCCTTCCTGTTGATGAGGGATGATTGACATACTCATCACCATTTCCAAGAGTTGCTAGTGCATTAGTTTCTGAGAGGCCGTAACCTATTCCCGGCCTACCCTCAAATTGCTCATCAAGTTGTTTTACATGTTCTGCAGGTCTAGGCCCTCCTCCTCCACCTAGCACTTTTAAAGATGATAAGTCATAATCATTTTTTTTCGGATGGCTCAAAAGCTCCCATGTCTGAGTTGGAACACCAGTAATATCTGAAACTTTTTCTTCTTCTATAATTTTTAAAGCTTCTCCAGCATCCCATTTTTTCATCATCACGATTTTTCTACCGATTAAGATAGACATTAAAAAAGCTGAATGGCTGCCTGTTACATGAAATAATGGAACACAATGCAAGACAGCTAGATCAGGACTAACCAAAGGTGTTGCATCAGGGTTTGTTTTGGCTGCTATTTGCGACGCAACAACCGAATAACACGTCCAGCTGAACATAGTAGACAAGATGCCTTTTTGTGATGAAAGAACCCCTTTCGGTCTTCCGGTTGATCCTGAGGTGTAATATATAGATGCATAATCATTTCTATTGATTTCTACCTTAGGCCAAGATGACGATTGTCCTTCCACAAAAGAATTAAAAGAGGTGAAATTTTCATCATCTGCATAAGTAGTGACGACTTTTATCACATCTGGCATTGATTCTAATCCTTGGAGTCTTTTTTTATCAGCTATTAAGAGCTTTGCATCTGAATGCTCTAATCCATATATGACTTCTGAAGGGACCCACCAAGAATTTAGAGGCACACAGACAGCCCCCATTCCCATAATACCCATAAAGCTAAATATGTACTCTGGATTATTCTGCATACATATAGCGACTCTGTCGCCTTTTTTAATTCCGGTCGCTATTAAAGCATTAGCAACTTGAGCCGACCTTTCATAAACTTCTTTATAGGTATATCTTTCATTTTCATAAACTAGCCAATCTTTCTCTTCATGAGTTAGGCCTATATCAAAAAATTGTTTTAAATTTTCTGCAAAATTTGCATACTCTGTGTAAGTGACGCCGTTATCATTTAAAACCTCTTTGGTCTCAAACATCTGTCCTTTTGCAGTAACCTGTTGAACAACTTCATTGAATATATCTGTCATAATAAATTTTGTAATTTGTTTACATTATTCTACTATCATAGGAGTTATGATAACCAGTCAAAAGTTATAATATTTGTATGGACATAGAAAATAAATTCGAATTTCATTTTGCTACTATATGGGAGAAAGTTTCTGACTATGTGCCTGATGATATCGCCTTGGTTTCAGGTGTAAATAAGAAAAACTGGAGAGAATACGAACAGGCTTCTGCAAAAATAGCTTCTTTTCTAAAAGATAGAGGTATTAAAAAAAACTCTAAGGTTGGGTTGTATCTCTTTAACTGTAATGAATATCTTGAGTCACAATTTGCGATATTTAAAGTTATGGGGGTCCCAATTAATGTTAACTACAGATACAAATCAGAAGAGCTAATTTATTTATTAGATAACTCAGACTCAGAAGCTGTTTTTTTTCATGAGTCCTATCTTGATCAAATACTATTAATTTACAAAAACCTTCCAAACATTAAAACTTGGATTCAAATAGGCGGTAAAGAATCACCTGACATAAATAAATTCTTTTTATATAAAAATATTGTTTTATATAATGAACCAATGGAACGAATCAAACGAGATGAAGACAACATATATATGATATATACAGGCGGAACAACAGGCATGCCAAAAGGTGTTATGTATACCCATGGCAGTTTTGTTATTTCAATGTTTGGCGGTCTTAAGATGCAAGGTTATGACGTTCCAGATGTAAGAAAAAAAGAAAATATTTTGCAATTAAAAGAAGTTATTCAAAAAAGATCACATGAAAATAATTCAACCAGATGTTTAATTGCTTGTCCGCTTATGCATGGAACAGGTATGTTTTTAGGTGGGTTTATGACCCATTGTTTAGGAGGATCTATAATCACAATACCGGAAATAGGTTTAAATCCAGCGAAATTACTTAGAGAAATTGAAATAAATAAGGTTAATAATTTAGTAATTGTAGGTGATGCATTTGCAAAACCAATTCTTAATGAATTGGATTTGGGTCATAAGAATGGCAATCCTTATAATATAAGCTCATTACAAATTATTATCTCAAGTGGTGTCATTTGGAGTGCAGATGTAAAAGCTGGAATATTAAAACACCATGACGTAAAGCTTTTTGACTCTATGGGCTCAAGTGAAGGCGGTATGGGTTCGTCTGTTTCATCAAGAAAAAAATCAGTTAAAACAGCTAAATTTAGAATGAATCCAGATGTTATTGTGCTCGGAGATGATGGGAAAATCGTAGAACCGGGCTCAGGAGTAAGAGGCCTCGTTGGAACTAGCGGTTTAGTTCCTCTTGGGTACTATAAAGATCCTGTTAAATCAGCTGAAACTTTTAAAGAGGTCAATGGGAAAAGATATAGCTTTCCTGGTGATTATGCATTAGTTGAATCTGATGGTAGTGTAACTTTGCTTGGGAGAGGAAGTAACTGTATCAACTCTGCTGGTGAGAAAATTTATCCAGAAGAAGTTGAAGAAGCTTTAAAGCTTGAACCTTCCATTGATGATGTATTAGTTGTAGGCGTTGAAGATGAAAAATATGGCCAAAAAGTTGTTGCCATTGCCTCTTTTAATAAAGACATGAGTATTACTGAAGATGATCTAAAAGCAAATACTAAGGCGCATTTATCAAGTTACAAAGTTCCAAAAAATATAAAATTTGTAGAAAAAGTAAGTCGTGCGCCAAATGGTAAGGCAGATTATAAGTGGGCTAAAGAACTTGCTAAGGAATTTATAAATGCATAACAAATCAAAACTACTTTTTATCGTAATTTTTATCGGATCTCAAGCATATGCCCAGACCTACACACCAATTGGGACAGTTAACCCTAATGATTATGAACCTAGGCAAAAACTAATTTCAGAAGGAAATCAATCAATGGTTTCTACTCAGCATTTTTTAGCCACTCAAGTTGGAGTTGATATTCTTGAAAAAGGCGGTAATGCATACGATGCATCCGTTGCAATTGGGTTTGCATTAGCAGTAGTCCTGCCTAGAGCTGGAAATATTGGTGGCGGTGGTTTTATGGTTATGTATGACTCTAGTGATAACAATAATTACTCCATTGATTATCGAGAAAAAGCTCCTCTGCTATCAACTACAAACATGTATCTAGATGAAAACGGAACCGTTATAGATAACAAATCAACTCTTGGATACCTAGCAAGCGGTGTGCCAGGAACTGTTGCTGGGCTATGGTCAGTGCACCAAAGGTTTGGTTCAATGAAATGGAGCGAGTTAATTGAGCCTGCTATAAATCTAGCAGAGGATGGATTTGAAATAACTCCATACATGGCTGACATGCTAATTAAATATAATGAAAAATTATCAGCATTTGATGAAACAAATAAAGTCTTCCAAACCCATTATCCAGATTTTGATAAGAAAATCTTAAAACAATCTGATTTAGCAAATACCCTAAAAATAATCGCTCAGGATGGCAGAGATGGTTTTTATAAAGGAGAGATTTCAAAAAAAATAGCTCTCGATATGCAGAATAATGGCGGCATAATTTCAGAAAAGGATTTAGAGCAATACCAACCTGTTTGGCGCAATCCTTTAATCTCTTCTTATAAAGATATAAAAATTGTTACTATGCCTCCACCCTCCTCTGGTGGAATTCATGTAATACAGATGCTTAATGTTCTTGAAAACTTTAATTTAAGAAAACTGGGTCATAATTCAAAAGAGTATATTAATGTCCTTTCTGAGGTTATGAAATATGCGTATGCTGATAGGTCAAAGCATCTTGGTGATCCTGATTTTTATGATGTGCCTATCAACAAATTATCAAGTCATGAATATGCGAATGAAATTTCAAAAAAGATTAAAATTGGTAGCGTCACCCCATCAATAGAAATAAATCCTGGCTCTTTTCATGATAAAGAAAGTATTGAGACAACACATTTTTCTGTTGTTGATGAAAAAGGTAATGTTGTTTCATCCACATACACGTTAAATTCAAGTTTTGGTTCTGGTGTAGTTATCAAAGATACTGGCATATTAATGAATAATGAAATGGATGATTTTTCAATATCCCCAGGTATTCCTAACCAATATGGCTTACTAGGTGCAAAAGCGAATGAAATTACACCTCAAAAAAGACCACTAAGCTCTATGACGCCAACTATTGCCTTTAAAAACAATGATTTATTTTTTACAACAGGATCCCCTGGTGGAGCCAAGATTATCACTGCTGTTTTGCAATCAATCTTGAATATAGTTGATTTTGAAATGGATGTAGCTGAGGCAAATAATGCTAAAAGAATTCATCATCAATGGCAGCCTGATAAGATTCAAATTGAATTTGATCTATCTGTAGACAAGAAAAACTGGCTTCTAGATGCGGGTTATAATATTGAAATAATAGAACCTGCTACAAACCTTCAACTAATCATGAAGAAAAATAAAAATTACTATGGATATGGTGACTTTAGAAGACCGGATTCATTTGCACTTGGAGTATCAAAATGATTGAAAAATTAACCATTATCGGCATTTATGCCTTTTTTGCATTAAGCCTGCTCTTTTTTTGTTTTTGGTTGGTAAAACGTAAGTGATACTTACCTTAATTTGCATAACTTTTTTATGTTTTGGCAGCCTCTCGTCTTTGATTGTTTATAGGTTATCACCAGGCAATAACAACAAAAACATTAACTTATTTTTTCCAAGATCTCACTGCCCAAGCTGCAAAAAAAATATCGCCAACATTAATTTAATTCCATTAATTGGGTTTATTAAACAAAGAGGTAGATGTTCAAATTGCAATGTAAAAATTTCATTCTATTACCCAATAAATGAGATTGTGCACTTAATTATTGGTTTGGTTTTATATTCAATTCTTGGTTTATCTATACAGTTGCTAATTTCCTTTTTAATTGCAGTAATTTTAATAATTTTATTCATGCTCGATTACAAGTTCTTCTTATTGCCATTTAATATAAATATTGCTCTATTATTAATAGGGTTAATTGGTATTGGTTATGCTGAAATATTTAAAATAAGCTTTTTAGATTACAACAATCTATCAATGTCAGTAGCAGGAGCTTTTATTGGTTTTGCGTTTTTGTGGTTGGTGAACTTCTTTTTTAATCTAATCAAAGGCTATGACGGTATTGGTGGTGGTGATTTTATTTTACTTGCCTCGCTTGGCTCAATTGCTGGACCATTTTCATTACCTTTTATAATTTTATTTGGCTCTCTTGCCTCGATATTAATATATTTTTTTAAAATAAAAGCTTTATCAAATCAGATACCATTAGGCTCCGGATTGGTGCTTGGATTCTTAATATTTATATTGTTGAATTATTTTGAACTTCTTAATATTTATTCGGTCTTATAATTAAAGGCCTATGAATATCCTCTACATTCTAATCCCCAGGGTCTAAAAAGCAGGCGAAAGCCTGCTTTTTTTATTAAGGTAAATTTAAAGAAAATTGAAATAAATTGGAGCGGGTGACGAGATTCGAACTCGTACCAATAGCTTGGAAGGCTATTGTGCTAGCCATTAACACCACACCCGCTTTTAGTGAAAGCTATTCTAATCTATTTAGATTATTAAGTGTAGTTATTAGTTTGAACTTTAAGAAGAATTCTTATTGATAAATTAAACTAAAAAAATAAAGAGTTTTTAACTAATTAATTATAAATTCTTTGTAAGTTTTTGCGATTGTGCATGTTGCATTTTCTTTAAACTCATCTTGTATTTCTATGGATTGCTCTATATCACCAAACCAAATATCAGGTAATGTATTCAAATAAAAATTATTACTAAACCTATTAACCCAAAGAAATTCTATACCAGTTGATTCAATTGGCTCTATATAAGATATTTTATAATCAGCAGCAGCTAAACCCATTTTTTGAATCAATCTATCTATGGCTATAGCAAATGTTCCAAAATTAGAACCTCCGTTATATGTACAAGAAAGAATCTCAGTAACAAGATACTCTGAAGAATTTACTTCTTTAAAGCCATCAAACAAAACACTGCTATATGATGGTCCGTTATTAATTTTACATGCTGCTATACCTTCAATTCCTTGTTCTTCAAGAACTGCATATGAATTTAGAATGTTCTCGCTCGATTCAGCAGAAAGTTGAATAAGAAACTCCTCTACAACATCTAAGTTATCTGGAAACAATAATGATGTTGATGTTTTGTGCTGAGTATTAATTGGTTCTATTATTGAATTGTTTGATAGGAAAGTCTCTAAATCAATTAAAGAGCTTGTCGGATTAAGTTTGCAAGAATAAATGCTTACATTTTTATCAAATGATGGTTTTATAAGTTTACTAACTTCAGATACCTCCTCCCCATTCCCAGAACATGAAATGAGAGCAAAGGATATTATTAAAGCTAAAATCTTATGCATTAAATAAATCTATCAGTTGTTATACTTGAATAATGAATAAATTATATACCTACTGTATCGCATTTAATTTAATTATTTTTTCCAACCTAGCTTTTGCTGAAAATTATAAAATTGGATTTGGCTCTTGTCTTGATCAAGATCTCCCTCAGCCAATATGGAAAACCGTATTACAAGATAATGTTGATTCATTTATCTTTCTTGGTGATAACGTCTATGGCGATAGTAAAGATGGCTTACTTAATAAAATGAAAGGAGCGTATGAAGCTCAAAAAGAAATGTTACCAAATTGGCTAAAGGACACTCAGCTTTTCTATATCTGGGATGATCATGATTTTGGTGTCAATGATGGAGGTCAAGAATACCCATTAAAAAGAAAGGCGCAAAGTTTGTATCTAAATTTCTGGGAAACACCAGAAAATGATGATAGGCATAAAAGAGATGGAGTTTATTTTAGCTCCATAATTGATAGCGATAATATCAAAATCAAAATCATAGGTTTAGATACAAGATTTTTTAGAAGCACGACTTTGGATAGAGCCAATAATTACGAAGTTGTAGATCAAAATATTAGCCCTACAATGCTTGGACAAGAGCAATGGAGTTGGTTTGAAACTGAGATCAAAGATGATGTAGATCTTTTGATTATCCTCTCATCAGTTCAGGTATTACCTCGGTCACATCAATTTGAAAAGTGGAATTTATTCCCAGAAGAAAGATCTAAACTACTGTCATTATTATCAAATATAAAAACTCAAAAAATTATTCTTTCAGGCGATAGACATAGGGCTGGTATCTATAAGGGTAATGGTTTGATAGAGATAACTTCTTCCTCTCTCAACAAGCCAATAGCTGATAAATGGTATGAAAAAGCCTTTTTAAATATTATGCCAAAATCTATTCGCAAAAAATTAATAGATCCAAAGGAGCGAGATGAATTTCAGATTGATGAATTAATATCAGAAGTTAATTATGGACTTATGACTATTGATTCAAAAAATAGAACTGTTCATATAGAGATTAAGGATATATCAGGCAAACCTATTCAGAGTTATCTTGAGGAAATTTAAAGCATCTCTTTTTAAGCAATATTAAGAAGAGATGCTTAAAACTTAATTCATTACTATAACTTTATTCCTATATATAGCATCACATTGTGAACTATAGAGCTTAGAAAGCTTTGATTTATTAGAATCAGCAAGGTACTTAACCTTAAGATCACAAGTCAAAGAATTATCAATTAAACCAGTGTTATTATGTTGTAAATAATCACTATACAGCCCCAATAAAACAACGTCTTTATGATCTGAAGGAATAGAGTCTGAAAGCAATATCATTCCACCATCTTTAGATATATAGCAACCGACTGATTGCTTAGGACAAACTGTATCAACCTGGTTATTATCATATAATACCTTAATGATTTCAGCATCCATGTCTAGAGAGCTTTTGGCAGATTCAAAAATTTTATCATCAGCAAAGCCAATGGTAGAAATTGCTAAAATAGCTAAGAAAATAGTAAATTTATTATATTTTTTCATATTTTCACTCCTTTGTTACATTTATGTAACATTTGTTAATAGAATGTTACAAGTATGTGACATTAATGTCAACTAAAATATGAAAAT
Organism: uncultured Gammaproteobacteria bacterium; assembly: GCA_964417685.1. Taxonomy (GTDB): domain Bacteria; phylum Pseudomonadota; class Gammaproteobacteria; order Magnimaribacterales; family D2472; genus CAJQGY01. Next base: position 213,590 of record CAYQIT010000001.1, read on the forward strand.
AGCTATAATCGGTACAGGAATAAGTACAGTTGGTTTAATAAATAACCTTCATGGCAAGCATGAAATTAATATATATGACAAGGCCAAAAAACCAGGTGGAAGGTTAACACTACATCATCTGAATATAAATAATAAGGTATATAAGTTTAATCTAGGGGCTCAATATGTTCATGCAAAGACGTTAAGTTTCAAGGAAATATTGGAAAGTACCGGATGTACAAAATTTAATGGGTCTATTTTTGATTTCAAAGAAAATAAATTAGTAGATTCATCTAATTTCTATATACATAAAGATGGCCTTCAAACAATTGTTGAAAGTGCTCTCAGGGAATTTACTATTAATCAAAATTGCAAAATAACAAAAATTGATAAAATTGAGAGTAAAATTTACCTTAGTAACGGATACGCAAAAAAATATGATTTGATTATTTCGTCATTACCATTACCTCAACTTATTCAAATTCTGCCAATCAATCTTATGGATAATCTTAAATATTCAAAATGTTTAGCAGTCGGTATTAATTTAAAAAATAAACTCCCAATAAGCGCCTCTGGATTTAAAAATATCTCAGAAAAAATTGGCTGGTCTGCCCTTTCTTCATCTTTTTGTGAATCTTCAGCACTAACAATCAATTCTCATTTTACAAGTGAATATAGTGATGAGTTGTTTGATGAAGATGAAGATAAAATAGTAAATATCGTAAAAGATGATATTCTTGAAGCGTTGCAAGTTAAAAGATCTCAATTTGGAAATATATTAAAAGTTTTTAGATGGAGGTATGCGCTTTGTGATTCTAACTATACTGCTGATGGTTATATGAAAATTACTAACAATATATATGCAATAGGGGATTGGGCAATTGCTCCTAGAGTTGAGTCTGCATATGAGTCAGGCAAAAAGGCGGCTATGGCTCTAAATATATGAAATCTCTTGGTTTAATATTTCCAGACCAGCTATCTAAAAATAATCTTGTATACGAAAATTTAAACAAAGACGATACCCTATTGTATTTTGAAGCAGTTCAAACTTTTTATGATATTCCTCATCATAAACAAAAAATCATTTTTTTGATTTCATCACTCAGAAAGCTCATCAGTAGTGATAAAAGAGAAAATATTATTCATAAGAAAATATCTAAACAACCTCTAAAGTTAAAAGATACCCTTAAAGAAATATTGGAAGAAAATCAATTTAATAAGCTATACGTTACCAAACCTTCAGATTTTAAGACTTTAAAAGATTTAATGTTTTTTTGTCAAATTCATTCTATTGAATTAATTGTTCTAAAAGACACTAAATTTATATGCAGCAATGAGGATTTTCAGTCATGGAGTGCGGGAAAAAAATCATTAATTCAGGAATTTTTTTATAGATGGATAAGGAAGAAATACTCGATCTTAATGGATGGTGACAAACCCATTGGGGGGAAATGGAATCTAGATAAAGATAATAGAAAGGGGGCATCTGCAATAAAAGAAGAAATACCTGATAGAAATAATATAAAAACTGATGAGGTAATAGTTGATGTAATGGTAGAAGTAAATGAGATCTTTAACGACTCATTTGGTGATATTGATAATTTTAACTGGGCTACTACTCACGATGAAGCTTGGGAGCAGATGAACTGGTTTTATAAAGTTTATTTTAAGAATTTTGGATCTTATCAAGATGCAATGAAATCTGATGAACCGTTTATGTTTCACTCTCTTTTATCTGCATACCTAAACGCAGGATTACTTGACCCTATGGAATGCGTGATTGAGGCTGAAAAGCTCTACTCTACTGAAAATATTCCACTAAATTCTGTAGAAGGCTTTATAAGACAGATTATTGGATGGAGAGAATTTATTCGAGGTATTTATTGGTCAAATATGCCTCATTATAAAGAACTGAATTATTTTGGGAACTCAAGAAAGCTTCCTGAGTTTTTCTGGTCAGGAAATACTGACATGCATTGCATACAACAGTCGGTTGATTCAACTAGAAAATATGCTTATGCCCACCATATCCAAAGGCTAATGGTTACAGGAAATTTTGCAATGTTAGCTGGGATAAGTCCATCGCAAATTTGTGATTGGTATTTGGCAGTTTACATAGATGCCTATGAGTGGGTAGAACTCCCAAATACGCTTGGTATGGCAACTTTTTTAGATGGGGGTATTGTTGGATCCAAACCTTATGCTGCAAGTGGTAAATATATTAATAGAATGTCTAATTATTGCAGCTCTTGTAAACATAACCCTAAGAATACTCTTGAAGATGATTCCTGTCCTTTTAATTATTTGTATTGGAATTTTTTAATAGAAAATTCAAATTTGCTATCTTCAAACCCAAGAATGAAACTTGTTTATAACACTCTTAGTAAATTTGATGATGGTTTTAAAGAAAAAATAAAACTTAAAAGCAAAATATTTCTTAAAGAAATATCTTAAGTTAAAGCAATATCTCCAATGCAGCATCAGACATTTTTCTAAAATCATGTCCGGTATCAGGAACTACTTCAAAATTCCATCGAAAAGGAATAGAGTTATTTGAAGATATATCTATAAGAGAATTAAAGTAATTATCGCCCCTAACAAACCTATTCTTGCCCTGCTTAATTGCCCCTGGTGACATATTTAGGCTCTTTGATCCTACATCATCTGATCCAAGAAGCAGGGTATTCCTCATGCTTAAAAAATCTTCAACCGCATCTCCATCTAATTCAATAGGTGAATCAGTAATGCCATATGGAAATCTTGCTCCAGCAAGAAATGTATACCAGCCAGGATTAGCAATAACTGCTTTCTCAACTCTCGGTTTGTCACTATAGAGCAAATATCTATGAGTGAATTGGCCACCAGCAGAATGACCAAAGATTGAATATTTACTAGCTTGAATATTGTATCTGCTTTGAAAATACGTAAAAAATGAATCAATTGAATTATTCAGATACATATCACCATTTTGCTTAATAGCACCATTTGAAGTTGCAGTTTCAAGAAGTGAAAAATACCTATAGTCTGCTTTCTTAAATTCAGGCGCAATCAATAAAACATTCTTATCTTCAGATATAGAGACCCAATGGTTGATATAATCTGATGCATTTCTACTTTGACCATGGATTATAAAAAGAACTTTTGTATCATCATTTATTTCTTGAGGAAGCTTATAATGAAGAACAACATCAGGTTTGTCCCAGAACGCAAAAATAGTTCTCTTCACCTCGAATGCATGTAAATCTACAGAAAAAAATATGAGTAACAAAGTGCTTTTGAGTAATGATTGCATATGAATAATATTAACAATTAATTAATAATATTGGGTTAAAATGTTTTAAATTAATTTGTATCTATGCAAGAAATAATTCAAAAAATTCATCAAAGTCCTTTCAAGGTTGCTATTGTTTCAAGTGGGGGCGGTACTGAGGCCATATCATCCTTACTTCAGGTGCCAGGTGCTTCAAATACAATTTTAGAATCATATATACCCTATGCAAAAGAATCTATGGATGCATATCTTAATAAGAAACCAGATCATTATTGCTCTATGCAAACTTGCTTAAGCATGGCTGCAAATGCATATAAATCATGTTCGAGTATTGCTAAAAATATAAAATCAAAACACCTTCTAGGTATTGCAATAACAGCAAGTTTAGCAACGACTTATAAAAAAATTGGTGATCATAAGTTCTTTATTGCCCTTCAAACATCTTCTTACACAAAATCTATAGAATGCATATTGGATAAAAATACGCGATCAAGAAAAGAAGAAGAGAAACTTATTGCAGACTATGTTATGCACTTACTTGGAGAAGCCTGTGGCATTAAGGTTGCTAAACCAAGCCATAATGAAGATATTCATATTCATAAAACAATCGCAGAAAAATCTTGGATTAAGCTACTTAATAATGATGTAAATTATGTTTCTAGCTCAAATTCAAAGCCTGAATTAATTTTCCCAGGTTCTTTTAACCCACTGCATGAAGGCCATCTTCGAATGCGAGATCTTGCTGAAAAGAAAACAGGTATGCAAACTACATTTGAAATATGTGCTAAAAACGCTGACAAACCCCCATTAACATTTCAAGAAATTAAAAGAACTCTTGATCAGTTTGGTAGTAATGATAGTTGGGTTATGACATCGGCAGGAAGATTTAGTGAAAAGGCTGAGATGTTTCCAAATAGCGTATTTATAATAGGTGCGGATACTTTGCTAAGAGTTTTTGATGAAAAGTTTTACTCCAGCAACAAGGACATGCTTGATCATATAGATAGATTTCATGATCATAATATTCACTTTTTAGTTTTTGGAAGAAAGGTAGAAAATAAATTTATATCCCTCGAAGACATCACCATCCCTGAAAAAATTAGATCAAGGTGTACAGGTTTTAATGAAGGTAGTTTTAGAGACGATATATCGTCTACAGAGATTAGACTAAACGAATCTTAATTGTGAGGCGGTAGCTTAGCTTCCACAAACCACTCATGAACTCTTTTAGCAGGATTAAATTTCTTCATCCTCATTTTTTTATTCTCTAAAGTGAATTTTCTAGTTTTTATAGCAGTATAGTGATAAGTGTGATGATCACGGGTCTCACCTTCTGGAATTAAATATACTTTTACTTGTTTCTTGTCTGCCATAATAGTTGTGAATTATACACAAAAAAAATTAAATGAGAATAAATATAAATTAAGTTTTACCTTAGAATTTTAAATTTTCTTCCTTATCCCAAATTCCCCAAAAAGCACCAACATCGCCCTCAGAATCGACCTTCCAAGATTCATCAAATGAAGAGAAATAAAACATTTCTATGTCTTCACTTTTAGACCATAGTTGCGCATTTATAAAATATTTAAGATAGTTTTTGAAAGAAGGATAAGCTCCGCCCAAATTACTGCCCTCACTAGGCCAGCCTGTCTCAGTAACAATAACCCTCTTGCCGTTTGCTGCCTTAAGAGCCTCTTGATACATATCTTTTATATATAACAATGAGTATTCTGCAGAACAACCTTCCCAAAATGGATAACAATTCGACAGAATAACATCACATGCATCGGTTATCTTTGGTCTGTCTCTAAACTCATAATAGGCATCAACATATCCAACAGGTGTGTTGTTAATTGATGCTTTGGCATAGTTTATATATTTTATTAATTGATCTTCACTTAGCTCTTTTCGATAAATGACTTCGTTTCCAACTGCTGCAACATCTACATAACCTTGATTGCAAAGTTCTGCTAACCCATTTATTTCTTCTTTATTTTTATCATCATTAGGGCTAAGCCAGGCACCAACAAGGGTCTTAAAACCTAATTCTTTTGCAAATTTTGTAATTTTTGCATGCTCTTGTAGCGAAGAGAAAGTTCTAATCCATTTGGTATAAGGTTTTAGTATTTTTAATCTTCTTAAAATCTGAGCATCGCTTATCTCATAACCAGGTCCCTGCCCGTCTTCATATAAGCTGAAGCAAAGGCCATGCAGTGAGTCATGTAAAATATCTTTAGCTATTTTTTTTAACTCATCATCACTTAGATTATCTAAGTTTTTACCTAAAAGTGATAAAAATTTTTCATTTCTATGCGACATGAGTGTTAACCATTCCTTTGAATTAACTCTGCTTTTATTTCCTCAGCTCTTTGCTCATCAATGTCATAGTCTTTCATAACATAAATTGCTCCAAGTGTTCCAAGAATTGGTATTGCGGAATAAAAAAACCTTAAGCCATCCATGGCTCCATCGGTTTGAGTCTCAGCCCCAGCTATAAATCCAACATAATATAAGATAATACCTGAGAACAGACCTGCAATAGCCGTTCCTAGCTTAACCATCCACCAATAAATAGCTCCAAAAGAAGCTTCTTTTCTTGGCAGTCCATTCTCTAATTCTTCAAGATCGCATACATCAGCAGTCATACTCATCATGAGAGTAAATAAACCGCCAATTCCAAAAGAAAAGAAAGGAAGAGCAAATAAAAACATATAAGGCTTTCCTGGAATAAATAAAAACCAAAACAAAATATATCCGATCACTGAGATGCCTTGAGATATTAAAAAAGTATTTTTCTTTCCAATGCTTTGAGCCATCTTTGAAAGAATTGGTATTACTAGAAAACTAGTACAGATCGCCCCAACACTTCCATGGAGAGTTGGCCAAACACCCGCAGCCCCTGCATCACCATTAAAAAGATAATAAACAATAATAAAAAAAGAGAATGCCGCGATAGTCTGAAATGAATTAAAAACTAAGAAAGTTGCAATACATAATTTTCTAAAAGGTATATTTTGATAAGCATCTTTAAAAATAACAAAAATATTCTTAAAACTCTTTCCTATGTTTTCTCTGCTAACTGGAATGAGATTATTATCATTAAGAGTTGATTGAGATCTAATAAATATTGCTGGTATGATTGCAAATATAGTACAAACAATACCTATTATAATTGATAGCTGTCGAGTTCCTGTTTCAGGATCAACAAAGATGGTTGGATCATAAATAATCACCCATATCCATGGAGCAATTACCCAGGCAAATTGACCAATAAATTGTGAAATAGCCATAATCCTAGTTCTTTCATGAAAATCATCACTCATCTCATAGCCCATAGCCACAAAAGGTATGCTAAAAATTGTAATACCAAGATAAAAAACTAGTGACAAAGATAAGAAATACCAAAAATTAAATACTATACCGTTTGCAGAATAGAGCTGCCACATAGCTATAAATGACAAGCCAGTTATAATCCCACCTATAAAAACATACTGCCTTCTTTTTCCCCAAGTTGATTTGGTATTATCAGAAATAAAACCCATCAATGGATCAGTTATAGCATCAACAAGCCTTGGCACAAAAGCAATGACACTATATAACAAGGGGTTAAAGCCAAGATTTTGGATTAAAACTACCATAAAGATTCCTAAAGCAGCTGGAAACATTTGGTTTCCAAGCATGCCTATGCCAAAAGCAATCTTCTGTACTAAAGGGACTTTACCAGATGTATTCATTTATCTTGCCCGCTGTAAGCCTCTTTAATACTAAAATTATTAAATATTTCTTTTACAGACTCATAGGACATCTTTTTGTTTCTATTGATATCAACAAGACCAAAGAATTCCTCATTTGCAGTTCCATCATAAGGAACACCGCTACTGTTAGGAGCCCAACCTCCAACATCTTGCCTTTCAGGATTACCTGCCTTCCATAAACCATCAACAAATTGAAAAACCACAATCCCAGCACTAAGCTCGATATTATTTAACACATCATTAAGCATAATTGAATTAGCATCTGATTGAGCTAACTCACTCACACCTTCCTCATAAATATCTCTTGTGATCGTCATGTAACTATCACTTCCAAGCTCTGCAAAATAAATTGGTTTTGAACTAACTTCAGCCCATTGCTCAAGAATAGACAATGGTTGATCCCATCTATAAACATTTACACCCCATAAATCAATGTCTGTAACGAGACTTCTTGCCTGATCATTTGGGAAGTCACCGTGAGCAGTAGAGACAGGATGATTTTTATCATGCTTGTGAATATTTATTGATGCATCATTAAGAGCTTTATACCAATTCTCAATATCGCCTTCAAACCATTCTGGGTGGTAATTATATTCATTACCCAACTCCCAGAGAAGAATGGCTTTATGATCTTTAAATTTTTTAACGTAATCTATGTAACTTCCCGATAGAATGTCATAAAAACCATTTTGGTTATAACCAAAACTTACAATCAATTTAATATCATATTTAACAAGTTTATTAAGTATGTCTAAATCATCTATAGGCTCATATACTCTAATAGTATTTATTCCTGCCTCTTTCATAAGCATAAGATCTTGATCTATAGATTCAAAACTCCTTTTGGTTTTTCCGACTTGAACAGGGTGATAAGCCACCCCTTTCATATAATATAAATTACCATTTACAAGCAACTTATCCTTTTGGACCACAACCTCGTTAGAGTTAATGTCCGAACATGAAACTAAAAATAATGCCAAGAAAATAAATTTTACTTTATTCATATTAATTCTCCCCTAAATCATTAATATACGGTACTTTTACTGTTTTTAATAAATCATCCATATTGCCATCAAAGGTCTTATTAACCTTAACGCCATTTCTTCCAAGACCATTAAGGGTGTTGTTATCAACCTTATCCCAAAGAGCATATTTTGCCTCCCCGTTGACAGTAAATAATCCAAAATGATTTTCAGATCCATAAACATTTGAAGAATCCTTCCATGGCTCATCAAAAGCAGAAAAGTAAAAACAAGAGATTGACAACCTATTACATAGCTCATTTGTTAAATTGAAATAAACAGATTGTTTTAACTCGTCAGCAGCTTTTGTTCCATCAATTCCATATAAGTCAGTTGCAACGCTTGCCCACCCTGTTTCTCCTATATGAATTTGTTTATCAACTCCCAAAGCAGTAACATAATTTTTAACACTCAAAAACTGAGAATATGCATAATCAACAGATTTTTGCATTGCATAGTTAATGGCATCAATATCATTTTCAAATTTATTATCTTCTCCGATATTCCAAAAACTTGGATTGTAATAGGTGTCATGAAATGGATATGTATGAACAGAGATGTAATCTACTGCTTTAATTAGATTATTAAGATCATCATTATGATAAGCTTGATCGCCGCCTCCCCAAGAGGCAAAGTTATCTGAGCTAGTAATCCACAAATCAATAGGAAGATCTCCTTTTGCCTTAAGCTCTTGCAAGTAATTAACCCATTTAAGAATTACAGAAGGAAGAACAAAGTAGCTTGTTGCCCAGTGAACCATAGATTCATTCCCAACAGCAATTATTTTAACAATTTCAGGGTATTTTTTAGTTAACCTAACTGCCTCTAAAACCTCCCTTTGATTGCTTTCAAGGTCCTCTTCATTATGATTAGGTTTTTCAGTAAAGGAATCCATGCAATCTATCCAAGCACCAAGCATAACGTACATTTCAAAAGAACTATCTTCATCGCGAAGTTGTTGAATTGCCTCTAATGTATTCTCAGCAAATTTATGATGCACATCATAAGTTCTAATAACTCTATAACCTAAAGCATATAACAAATTGATGTCTTCTTTTATTTCATTTATTGATGGTTGAAACTCCCTAGATAGCTCTCTGTAACCTCCATAAGAAATTGCAGGATAAGATGGGTTTCCTAAGAATTCTTCAGCTGATTTGTTATTTAAGTTATTAGTATTTGATTCTTGCATAAAATAGTATAAAAAAGCTGTTGCTAAAGTGATTATAAGGATGTTTTTAAGATTTAATATTTTCAGATCTATTTACCTCTCAAAATTTATAAAAACATCAATTTTTTGTATTGCATTATCTCTGTTAAATACTGACTCGCTTGAGATAGTATCTAGTGATGAGCCTTCAATATATTTATCAGAACCATCAGAATAATTTAAAACAATCCTATTTTTATTTGATACGTGATAAATTATAGGCACTTGGCAGACTGTAAAACCAAGCATATCTTTCTCAAGGTTTAGAGAAATAATTTCATTGTCTAAGTTTGTGTATTTAAATATTCTTGCTTCATTTAGAAACTCATCTCTTTTCATTATGGTTGGATGAAAATGTATCTTTCCTTGTTTAATAAGGACTCCCATTTCACCAAATCTACTTAAAATATCTTCTTTCACTTGACCTGTCATACCAGGCTGTTGAACACCCCTACCAAAAGGAGTATGTGAATATGGGTCAGTTGGAAAGCCTCCATACAAGCTCGGAGATTTATTTACACCAATACCCTCATTAATTTCAAAATAATGATCAAACAATCTTCCAACAACTTTTTGATCACTTACATTATTAATCGAGTCTCTTGTGACTTCAAAAACAGCCAAAAGTAGCTTGGAAACCATATGCCAATATATTGAGCCTAAACCTTCATAGCCATAAAAAGTTCCTGACCTTCCAGTGAAGGATTTATGATCAAAAATGTTTTCAAAAATATCAAGTACTAACTGAGTGTCAGATTTCACAAGATCTAAGTAATCATACGAAAGGCTAGATAATGCATTTTTTAATGAATCTGCATTATTAAAATTACCATTAAAATGAAATCCACCATAACAATCTTCAATTATGATCTGATTGTTATTATTTTTAACAAGCTCCAAAAGCAATTTTGATTTATTAACTTCACTTGCAGGAATTGTATTTTTATCAAGAAATCCAGGGAGGTGTTTATTTGGATATAAAAGATAACTATATTGATCATCTCGAAATAGCTTGCTCGATTTTAGTGAGTCTAATATATCCAAGCTTTCTTCTGTAGAGAGATATCCAGAACTAAGAATAGCAACCTGGCCTTCAAGCATTTCAGGTAGATGAGAAACCTTAACGTCATCTTCAGCTATCTCAATTAGATTATATGCATGATAAAGCCCATCATCTCTTTTGTTTATATCTATTGTATGCTCCAAGAAGCTATTAATGGTATTAATGAAGTCTATGATATCTTTAAGGTATATCGATGTCTTATCCCCTGAGAACCTACTATTGTATATAGAAAATCTAAAATCACTTGAAGCTTTTCCAAGCGCATCCATAAGAATCTTTCTTGAATTATCATCTATATTTTTATTCTTTATAATCGAAGTGTTTTCTTCAAAAGCTTTGGAGATAAAATTAATGAAATCATTTTGCTCAGATGATATTTCGACTTTTTCAATTTCAGAGCTTGATAGAAGCTTAGAGAAATATTTTAAAAATCTCCTTAGATAATATAGGGTAACCATCGAAACCCCATTACCAACTAAAGCATTATTTGCATCATTCCATTCTGGTCTTTGGGTGTTCATCCATATTCCAGCACCAGGAATAAAATTAGATACTTTTGCAATAACAGTAGCAAGAATTTTCTCAATAAAGTTAACTTTGATGATGTTATCTGATCTATCTGTAAGCAAGGCTCCATCAGATCCTATTCTAGATCTTAAATGAATAATTTTTTCCTCAGAATCATGGTTGAAATCGATAGTATTTTTTGGATCATCGATAATGCTTTGATAATTTTTAATCTCATAAGGTACATTTGCATAAACAAAAATATCTTCATTGAAATATTCTTTAATTTTTTCAGGATAATAATCCTCAATAAATTCTAAAAATTTCAATAAGTAGATTATTTGATGATCTCCCCAATAACCTATGTAAGACCATGGATTATCAGGCTCTATTGTTTCCCAATCAAAACCATCTTTAGTTACTCTGTATGGGTTATAACCATCAAAAGTAGATGCGTTAAGAAACTTTAAAATCATGTTATCTATGAATTGAGGGTAGGAATGAGCTAGAGCTTCCCAATTTTGAAAAATATCTCTCCAATTGCCCTCATAATCTAATATCTTAGAACCATCATCTTCATTAACTGTATTAATAGAGAATTGATTCCATGGTCTACTTGGGTCTCCATGTCTTCTACTAAATTTTAATGGCAAATACTCACCAGCTAGTCTTTTAAAGTCTGTGCATGAACTTTGGCTAATCAATTCACGCAAATCAAATAAATTAAATTGATCGGGTAAATTTACCAGTTTAGGCTTTTGGCTCTCATAAACTAGACTATTAGCATTTCCAAGATAGGTAAGAAAGTCTTTTTTCTCAATCTGATAGTCATTATCAAATATTCCGCCACGCATGATATTAAATAAAGTATTCGAAAAATGCCTAATATTTCGTCTTTTATCAGATGTGGTTTGAAGACCATCAGAGGACCCTGTAAGTTTATATAAAGCATCTGAACTGAGTTGAATATCAGCATTGATATCTTCTTCTAATTTTTCGCTTAATAATATTTCATTTTTTAGCTTAAGAATGTTTGAAGCATCTTTATTAACATCTGCAATTATCATCCATTTTTTTGAATCTTTAGGATTTAATGAAAGTGATTTATTCAAAAAATATGCGCCCTTTTCAGCTTTAACGTCTAATTCTTCTTCTATGACACCCGTTCTTCTGAAATCGTTAAGCTGCATTGATGATAATAATTTTTTTGAATCGTCTAGACCCAGACTCCAGACAACATTTGATTTTAGTGCTTCGCTAGGCTCTGCTTTGTCAACCAAGATTGCGCTCATGGCATAAATACCAATACCAGTATCTTTTGCTAGTTCCGATCTTTTGTACGCATCAACAAGGTTGCTAGAAGAATTTTGGGTATATGATTCTACCCCCCATGGAAGGATGTTCTGGATGCCATCGATAAGTCTAACTTCGATAATTTTATCTTCATTATTAATAAGCTCAGACTTTCTTACAAACCCATACTTATCACATGTATTCCATGCATAAGAGTATGTAAGACCAAGATCATAATTAATCTCCTCAAAGATTACTTTTGTACCTCTTAAATTTTTATATATATTTCTTGAAATCTTGTAAGGAGAAAGACTTTGAACTTTAAACGGCTCCCATAACTTAGAGGAATCGCCATTAACAACATGAAGAATGGTTTGGCTGCCCGTAATTTCATGTGATTCTGTTATTTTGTCATCAGTGTAATAGGGAAATAATGCGTTATCTTTATCTTTCCTCCCAGCAGATAAAGCACCATTACTTGAGATAAATAACCAATGATTATAAGGACTAACAATACTCATAAAGAAAGGTCTCATTGAGCTCACATTAGAAATTTTATAAAAATTTTCATTATTGATAATAACCTCTGACCCGCTTATGTTTTCAGCGTCAAAGTTAAGTTGAGTCTTACCAGTGAAGATATTTTTTAAGCTATTCATTTTATTTTATATTTAGATTGTAAAAATTTAGATTTCCTTGAAGGCATGCATGTTCTCTATTAATCATTCCTATAGGCATTTTCTCTAACAACTCAAGATGAATTCCTTTCTTTGAGCCAATGAAATGCTCAATAAATAAATCTTTATTCATGAATTCTACGATAGTTCTCATTAGACCGCCTGCAATATATACACCATTCCCAGCAATGAAGGTGAGTGCCATATCTGAGATAACTTCAGCAAGAGATTTAGTAAACCCAGCAATCACACTTTCTGCATCCTTGTCACCCTCTTTTAAGAGCTTGACTACTCCTTCTGAGGTTATTGAATTTCCTGTTTTGTATTCATATATTGATGATATAGCCGAACCTGAAACAACATCTTCAAGTGTTACAAATTTACTAGGACTGTCATCAATTAAATAATTATTAAGAAGAGACCCTGTAAGACCGGTTGTATTGCCAATTTCTGTTGGTATAACTTGACCGTTTTGAACTTTAAGCGCTGCGCCAAGCCCTGTACCAGGTCCAATAAAAAAAGTATTGCTATTAAATGGATTACCTTTTTTAATGAGTTCAATCTCAACATCTTGAATATTTGAAAGACTATATCCAATAGACTCCCAATCATTAAGCAAAAAACACTTGTGAAGATTAAATTTAACTTTTAAGGCCTTTTCATCAATAACAAGATCTCTATTAGTCATTGAAATAACCCCATTAACCTTAGGTCCTGCAGCAGATATAATCATGCTGTGTATATTGAATTTTTTAATAAGATCTTCAATAAAATCATCAAAATTCGAAATAGTATCTAAAGCAATCTTCTTAGTATCCATAACCTCAGCAGATCCTTCTTCAGAAAGAGCATATCTTAGATTAGTTCCACCTAGATCTAGTAAAAGTATTTTATTCATAATTGCTGATAATTGCTGAGCAAGAATTATATCCTTGATTATTAATAAATTTAATAGAATGGAGTTCTAACTCCCAATCTCCTGTTGTGCTTAATTGAGAGCGCAATGTTAAATTAGACGCTTCAAAATCCGAGCTCATTAAACATCTAATAGGAATATTGATTTCTTTCCAATTATTATCAAAGTTATCTTTAAGCATCGTTGTTAAATCTATAGATTTGTAGCAGACAGAAGAACCAGAATTTTTAATTTGTTCCTGAGTTTTGTAGCAGCCAAAATCTAGGGTAATCTTTTCAGATGATATTTTTTTCGGTCTTAATATTAATTGAACAGATCCGCTTTCCATGTATGAGATATCTTCGCTTGAACCACTGCCTATAAACCAAGTTTTGTATATGTCTTTTGAACCAAAATTAATCGATTTAGCATCATCTTGTTTCTTGAAATCAAATTTTGTAATGTTAAAGCCTGAATTTTTATCAATATAAATATCGCTGTTAATGCCATCGTATACACGTTCATTTTTTTCAGGACTAAAATAAGAAACAGTTTCGCCGTAAGATGGATAAGCTGATCCAACAAATATAGTGATTTCATCAGATTTTGATGATTTGTTTTCTTCAGGCAAGGTGGCTAAAAATATATTATCTTTGTAACTAAGCCCATAACCATATTCAAAAAGAGGGTCGTAGTTGATATCTCTATGGTTTAAATCCGCTTGAGTGGAAAGCTTTGGCCATGAATAAGATAGCTTGCCAACAAAATCATACTCTGATTTGTTATCTATATTTGTAAATATGACATCTCCAATGCCCTCAACAGCAGTTCCAGGAAGCCATAGCTGAACAAATGCATCTGATAAATTTAATTCTTGATTTACTACTAAAGGCCTACCAGATATAAAAAGCGAGACACTTGGTATTCCTTGGTCATAAATTTTTTGCATAGAATTAATGAAACTTTTATTGTGATGCATAAAGAAAATATTCTTTCTATCACCATCACCTTCAGCATAAGGCTCTTCTCCATAAACAAATATCACAACATCAGGCTTTCTTTTGAATGTTCCATCTTCAGAATATTCTACAGTGCCATTAATAGATTTAGCCTTTTGTTCTATAGCTTCATAAATACTTAAAGTATTAGGAAAGTCACTATTGAGATTACCTCTGCCCTGCCAAGTGATAGTCCAGCCTCCCATTTGACTAGATATATTTTGCGAAGCGCTCCCTACTACTAGAATGTGTTTATTAGATTTGATGGGTAAAGTTTGATTATTGTTTTTTAATAGAACGATGGATTCTCTTACAGCTTGTCTAGCAATCTTTTTGTGATTTTCGTTTCCAATATAATTATGTTCATATTTGTGCGGAACTCTTCCGCTTAAAAGACCAAGTCTATATTTAACTGTTAAAACCCTCCTAACAGCATCATCAAGTCTGCTGATAGTAATATCTTCATTTTGAACTGAGTTAAGAGTATTTGTATATAACTCTTTCCATTCATCGGGAACCATGAATATATCGACACCTGCATTTAAGGATTGAGGACAGTCACTTTTTGTACATCCTGGGACTTGCCCATGACCATTCCAGTCACCTACTACCAGCCCATTAAAGCCCATTTGATCTCTTAGAACGTTTTCTAATAAATCCTTATTCCCATGCATCTTTTCTCCATTCCAGGAGTTAAAACTTGCCATTACTGATTGAACACAAGCATCTATTGCTTTGTAGTAAGGCAAACCATGAATATCTTTAAGCCCTTGCTCAGATATTATTGCATTACCCTGATCAACACCATTTTTTGTACCACCATCGCCCAAAAAATGTTTAGCTGTTGCCAATACATGGTTTTCATCAAGAAATTCAGTAGAGGTACCCTGTAAACCTAATATCATCGCCTCGCCAAAAACAGATACTAGCTCTGAATCCTCAGAATACCCTTCATAGGTTCTACCCCATAAATCATTTTGTGGAACAGCAATTGTAGGAGCAAAGGTCCATATTATTCCTGTAGATAAAAGCTCTTTAGCTACAACGTCACCAATTTTTCTTATTAAATCACCATTTCTTGTTGAGCCTAAACCAATGTTATGTGGGAAAATTGTAGCTCCAATTACATTATTATGACCGTGAACAGCATCTGTACCCCAGAGTATTGGAACGATTTTTCCATCTACTCTCGGTGATGCTTCGTAGAAAGCCTTACTGACAGATTTCCAGTCTGAAACAGAGCTATATTTTTCTTTATTTGGAAATTTACCGCCGCCATTTAAAATTGTACCAAGCTGATAGGCCTTTGCTTCAAGAGGGGTAACAGCATCTAGATCAGGCATTATTATTTGGCCAACTTTCTGCTCTAGTGTCATTTTGCTGAGGATCTTTTCTACCTCTTGTATTTCATTGTTTGGTATTGAGCATGATGATTCATGGGTCCAGTCAACATTGGTTTCACTACCGCCACCGCATGAAGATATAATAAAAAAAATTGGAAAGGCTAATAGCTTTTTCATTTTAATTATCCAAATATTAAATAAGTTAAAGTTAGGATTAGTGTGACAATAATCCAATTAATGTTAAAAGCTTTAGTTGTAGAAAAATCTACATCAGATAAGTTAATAGCTTTTATCTGGTCTTTATATCCTTGCAAATAAGCAGTTACGAAACAGGCAAAACCTGATACAAAGAATACAACCCCCATCCTATGGATGTAAGCTAAATCTGGCATAACAAATTTTATAGCTAGAGATAGAACTACTGAAGCAATAGCTGCAACTAGTACTGAAAGCGCAGTAGCTTTCCTCCAAAACAATGCAACCAAAAATATAACCAAAATACCTGGAGTAAATAGACCTGTAAATTCTTGAATATACTGAAAAACTCTTTCAAAGCTCCCTAAGAGAGGTTTAGCAACTATTGCTGCAATTAGAATTGAAGTAACTGCTGTAAATCTACCAACTTTAAGTAAGCTTGCTTGTGATGGTTCTTTTTGCAAGAAATTCTTAAATATGTCCATTGTAAAAATAGTACTTACACTATTAGTCATAGATGCTAGCGAAGACACAATTGCTGCAATTAATGCTGCAAAGGTTAATCCAAGCAGTCCATTTGGAAGTAGTGTCATCATGCTTGGATATGCCTGATCAGACTTTTCTAACAATGGGAATAATATAGCCGCACAAATACCAGGAAGCACAATTACAAAAGGCATTAATAATTTTAGATATGCAGCAAACATAACACCCTTTTGAGCTTCTTTAAGTGATTTAGCTCCAAGCGCTCTTTGGGTAATGTATTGATTAAAACCCCAATAAGCAAAATGCCCTATCCAAACTCCAGCACCTATAAGTATCCATATACCAGGAAGACTTGAGTATGATGGATTATCTTTAGAAAGTATCATGTCGAACTTTTCTGGCATTTCTTGATAAACAATTTGTAGCCCGCTAATCACACCTGTTGAATTAGAGATAATATTTAATGCTATATATGAAACTGTGAGGCCGCCAAAAATAAGTAATACAACCTGAATAATGTCAGTCATTGCAACAGCTTTTAATCCTCCTGAAAGTGAATATGCAAGGGAAAATAACGCTAAGAAAATTAAGCCATTCTCAACGCTAATATCAGTTAATGCATTAATGGATAATGAACCAAGCCATAAAACACTTGTAAGATTTATAAAGATATAAACAACAATCCAGAATATTGATAATACTAAACTTACTCTTTTATCAAACCTTTGCTCTAAAAATTGAGGCATTGTATAAATTTGTTTTTCTAGGAATAAAGGTAGGAAAAATTTTGCCATAACAATTAAAGCAATTGCTGCTGTAAGCTCCCAAACTGCAATAGCCATACCGACAACGAAACCTTCTCCAGACATGCCAATTATTTGTTCCGCAGAAATGTTTGCAGCTATTAGAGATGCTCCAATTGCCCACCAAGGAAGCGAGCGACCAGCAAGGAAATAATCTTCAGCACTTCTTTCTGTTCCTTTAGGTTTTCTGGAAAAATAAAGCGCTAAAGTAATAAGGCCTGCTGCGTATAAGCCTATTATTATCCAATCTAAACTATTAAAGTACACACCCCTCTCCCCAAAAAAAATTATTTATAAAAGATTTTCTTTTATGTTGATGATATTTGATGAAATACCATTCCAATCATTACTATTAAGCATCTCATTTGAAATGAGATCACTAGACCCAACACAAACGACATTTGTTAATGCTAAATATGAGTTAAAGTTTGATGAATTCACTCCTCCTGTAGGAACAAATGAAATATCTGGAAATACTGCCTGCATTGCTTTTAGTTTTTTTGCTCCCCCTGATAGCTCGGCAGGAAAAAACTTGAGCAATTTATAGCCAAGTTCAGATGCCAACATAATTTCAGATGCAGATTGCACTCCAGGTATGAGTTGAAAATTACAATCTTTAGCATATTCGCAAAGTGTTTTTGATAACCCTGGTGTAATTCCAAAATGAGCACCAGATGAGACAGCAAGATCTATATCTTCTGAAGACCTTATTGTTCCAAGACCAATTGTTAAATCTGGATAATTTTTAAATAGATGTATTATTTCTCTTACCCTTTCATCTCTGAGCGTTATTTCTAAAACAGAGCAATTAGCTTTTTGAAGAGCTTGACTAATTCCATCAACCTCTTCTTTTGAAGTAATAGTTGCCAAGGGCAACACCCGATTTTCTTTTAACTGTTTATTAATATTCATTAAAAATAGAAGCTCCTTTTTTAACATCATCTACACTATTCCTAAATACATTAAAAAGCTCTCTTCCAACCCCCTCAGTAGGGCCTTGAAAAAATGATGGAGTTCTTTTTTCTAATTCAGTTGTGTCAGTTAAATTATTAAAGGTATTGTCACTTAGATTAATATCAATTATGTCGCCATTTTCAATTAGGCTTATTGGACCCAATTCTTTTGCTTCTGGGCTAACATGAATAACGGCTGGTACTTTACCAGAAGCACCAGACATTCTTCCGTCAGTAAGAATTGCGACTTCAAAACCTCGAGATTGAAGAACTCCTAATGGAGCTGTAAGTTTATGTAATTCAGGCATACCATTTGCAGAAGGTCCTTGTCCTTTTACAACAATAATACAATCTTTGTTAAGGTCACCTTTTGCAAATGCGTCTTCCACCTCTTCCTGATTATTAAATACTATAGCAGGAGCATTAATCTTCATATCCTGTTTTTTTAACGCAGATGTTTTTATTATTCCCTGTCCAACATTTCCATTCATTAGTTTTAGGCCACCTGATGCATGAAAAGGATTTTGATAATCTCTAATAATGGACTGATCTTTAATCTTTGCTGGTTGTTCCCATACCAAATCTCCATTCTTAATTTCAGCTATATTTCGATATACATTTAAACCGTTGCCAAGAATAGTAGATACTTCATTAAATAAAAATCCGCCATCAAGAAGTGACCCTATAAGTGCGGCAACACCCCCAGCATCATGAAATTCGTTAACATCAGCTCTTCCACTAGGATATACGCTTGTTAATGTAGGCACTACTTTTGATAGTTCATTCATATCATCCAGTGTTATCTCATAACCACCTGCTGCAGCCATAGCTATTAAATGAATAGTTAGGTTTGTTGAACCTCCGCTAGACAAAAGGGCCACCATTGCATTAACCCAGCTTTTTGAATCTAACATTTCACCAAGTTTTAGATTTTTATTAGAAAGGTCTAATACACATTCAAGTGTTTTTTCTGTAAGTTTCTTTCTTAATGGTGAATCTGGTGATGTAAATGACGCGCTTGGAAGTTGAACTCCCATGATTTCCATTATTAACTGGTTGGTATTAGCTGTTCCATAAAATGTACAAGTTCCTGAAGAATGATAAGCAGCTTGTTCTGAAGCTATAAGATCGCTCCTATCAATCTCTCCAGCTGAGAATTTTTTTCTTGTTTCAGCCTTTTCATCGTTAGATATGCCAGTATGCATTGGGCCAGCAGGAATGAATCCGATTGGCATATGTCCAAATGTTAATGCTCCTATCATTAATCCAGGAACAATTTTGTCACAAACGCCTAAGCACAAACCTGCATCAAACACGTTGTGAGAAAAACCAACAGCAGAAGATAAAGCTATAACATCTCTGCTAAATAGAGATAATTCCATTCCAGGCTCACCCTGAGTAACACCATCACACATAGCTGGAACACCTCCAGCAACTCTTGCAATAGCATTATTTTCTTTTGCAGCCTCTTTTAAAATATCAGGATAATCTTTGAGAGGTTCATGTGCTGAAAGCATATCGTTATAAGCTGTAATAATTCCAACAACTTTTGAACCATTAGCAGCACTATGTTGTTGAGCTTTATCGCATGAAGCAAATGCATGAGCTATATTGCTGCATCCCATGTTACCTCTAGCTGAATCAGCTTGATCTGATGAGTATCTTATTTTTTTAAGATACCTCTCTCTGGCTTCTTTACTCCGATGCCTAACTGCTTCCTCAATTTCAATTATTTTAGGATGTAATAACATTTAGCTTCTCTTAGTGCCCCCATTTTTCCATGATCTAAAGTCTCTTTTTAGAAGTAAATCTGAGTCAACAGGTCCCCAAGAGCCTGAATTATACTCTTCAATTGGCATATCTACTTTTTTCCAAAGATCAATTATGTTGTCTATCCATTTCCAAGAAGCATCAACTTCATCTTTTCTTACAAATAAAGCTGGATTACCTTTAATTACATCAAGGAGCAATCTTTCATAACAGTCTTGATGTCCAAGCTGATAATAATCATCTAAGTTCATATCAAGAGGAAGTTCTTCAAGATTAAACCCTGATACACCTGGTTCTTTTGTATTAAGCTTTAAATCAATTCCTTCGTCAGGATGGATTCTTAAAACCAGTTGATTTGTCTTAGCCTCGTTGTCTTTAGAAAAGATATTATGAGGAATTCTTTTATACCTAACTGTTATCTCTGATGTTTTAGATTCCATTCTCTTGCCAGTTCTTAGGTAAAAAGGTACTCCAGACCATCTCCAGTTGTTTATAAGAACCTTTAAAGCGACGAAAGTTTCTGTTTTATTTTCTGAATCAACTCCATCTTCATCAATATAAGAGTAAGCAGCCTTACCTTTAGAGAGACCCTCTGTGTATCTAGCTCTAACTGAATCAGATTTTATTGAGTTATCATCAAAGAAAGCTAAGGATTTTAAAACTTTTAATTTTTCATCCCTTACGGACTCACTACTTATTGAAACTGGTGGTTCCATAGCAATCAAACATAAAATTTGTAAGAGATGATTTTGTATCATGTCTCTGAGAGCACCAGTCTTATCATAATAACCACCCCTGCCCTCAACCCCCAAATCTTCGGCTACACTAATCTGAATGTGGTCTATTGCAGAGCTAGACCAACTTTGTTCAAATATAGTATTTGCAAATCTTAAGGCTAATAAATTCTGAACTGCCTCTTTGCCCAAGTAATGGTCTATTCTGTAGATTTGATTTTCTTTAAATCCTAAAGATAAATATTTATTAATATTATTAGCAGATTCTCTATCGGTACCTATTGGCTTTTCTACAACAATCCTTGAGTTTGGCGTAATAAGATTATTATCATTTAATTTTTGCGATATATCTTTATACAAGTTTGGAGGAATTGCTAAGTAGAAGACTGTGACTCTATCTTTATCAGTTTGTTTAAAGTTTTTCCAATCTTCCTCAGAGGTTATATCCAGCTTGTAGTATCTGATACGTTTCTTAAATTTATCCCATGAATCATGATGATTAGCAAAACTAGGGAAATGAGTATCTAAAGATACTTTTACTACATTCAGATAATCCTCCTGAGATAAATCTTTAGTTCCAACTCCAATAATATTACTGTCATCATCTAAAGATGAAGCAGTTTCTTGTCTAAAAAGAGCTGGTAATAGTTTCCTGGTAGAGAGATCTCCAGTACCACCAAATAAAACCAAATCAAAAGTATTTATCATTTTATTAATCCCCAAATGATGATTGTAAAAACTCTATATCTTCAAGCTTTGAGCTTAAGGCTGTGATAAATTTAGCAGCATATGCACCATTAATTACTCTGTGGTCATATGATAAAGACATAGGCAATGTATCTCTTTCAATAATTTTTCCATCAACCATTTTTAATGATTTAAATGTCTTTGATAGGCCTATGATACCCACTTCAGGTGGATTAATTATTGGGGTAAAGAATTTTCCCCCAATGCCGCTTAATGAAGATATTGTAAAAGTAGAACCTTTTAAATCTGCAACTTTCAATTTTCTATCTTTTGCTAAACCAGCTAATTCAAATATTTCATTTGAAATTTCTTTAATAGATTTTTGATCTGAATTTTTTATATTTGGAACAATAAGCCCATCAGGAGTATCAACTGCTATACCAATATTAATATACTCTTTATATACAATCTTCTGAAGATCCGCAGACAAAGAAGTATTAAATTCTGGAAAATCAATCAATACATTCGCAATTACTTTTGCAATATATGCCAGTGGTGATATTTTTAATTTATGTTTTTTATTTAATGAGCTTCTTAATTTCAGCAGTTCAGTAATATCAGCTTCATCATGCTGTGTTACATGAGGAATATTTATCCAAGAAGTGTGTAGATTTTTTAAAGCTGTCTTTTGAAACTTTGAAAGAGGTTTTTCTTGGATATCTCCCCATTTTTTATAGTCAATGTCTGGTTGATTGAATATAAAATCGCCATTATTTGGTTGAGGATTATTTAAAGCATTCGCAACAAAAGCATGAAGATCTTCTTTGATAATTCTATTTTTTGGTCCAGATCCAGTAACTTTATTTAGATCAATACTAAACTCTCTAGCTAATTTTCGAGTTGCTGGACCGGCGTGTGTTTTTGAGTTTGATTTGGGATCTATATTATTTTGGGGGTATGGTTGAGATTTTTTTGGCTTATTATTAGCTTGAGTTTCTTTTTTTGATACATCTGGCTTAGTTTGTTTATCTTTTTCTTTTTGAGAAGAATGAGTCATGGAAATGGCTTCTACTTCAAGAAATGGCATCCCTGTTTCTGCCTTATCTCCAACTTTAAGAAGGATTGAC
>CAYQIT010000002.1:0-211917 GCA_964417685.1 uncultured Gammaproteobacteria bacterium
GCACTTGCTTGGTAAGTAAGAGGTCACCGGTTCAAGTCCGGTTATGAGCTCCATTTTTATTAAAAATTATTAATTTCAGAGAGGCGTATAAAATGGCTAGAGAAAAATTCGAAAGAACCTTACCCCACGTTAACGTTGGGACAGTTGGTCACGTTGACCATGGTAAAACTACATTAACAGCTGCTTTAACAAAAGTTGCTGCTGAAGTTTATGGTGGAGATGCTGTAGACTTTTCAAATATTGACAATGCTCCAGAAGAAAGAGAAAGAGGAATTACAATTGCTACTTCTCACGTAGAGTATGTGTCAACAGCTCGTCACTATGCACACGTTGACTGTCCTGGTCACGCTGACTATGTTAAAAACATGATCACAGGAGCGGCTCAAATGGACGGAGCTATTCTTGTTGTAAGTGCTGCAGATGGCCCAATGCCTCAAACAAGAGAGCATATCTTATTAGCAAGACAGGTTGGTGTTCCTTACATCGTTGTATTCATGAACAAAGCTGACCAAGTTGATGATCCAGAGCTACAAGAGCTTGTAGAGATGGAAATTAGAGATCTTTTAAACGAATATGATTTCCCAGGTGATGATACGCCAATTATCGTGGGCAGTGCATTAAAAGCTTTAGAGGGTGATACATCTGACATAGGCGTTCCAGCTGTAACTAAACTAATCGAAACTCTTGATACATATGTACCAGAGCCTGAGAGACCAGTAGACGGAGCTTTCCTAATGCCAATTGAAGATGTGTTCACTATTTCTGGTAGAGGAACTGTTGTAACAGGAAGAATTGAGACAGGTATTGTTAACACTGGTGATGCATTAGAGATTGTTGGTATTAAAGATACAACTCAAACAACTTGTACTGGTGTTGAGATGTTCAGAAAATCACTTGATGAAGGAAGAGCAGGAGAAAACTGTGGAATCCTTTTAAGAGGTATTGATAGAGAAGAAGTAGAAAGAGGGCAGGTTCTAGCCAAGCCAGGCTCTATTTCACCTCATACAAAATTTGAAGCAGAAATATATGTCTTAAGCAAAGAAGAAGGCGGAAGACATACACCATTCTTTAGTAACTACAGACCACAGTTCTATTTCAGAACAACTGATGTTACTGGTGCATGTGAATTACCTGATGGAGTCGAAATGGTTATGCCGGGCGACAATATCAAGATGGTAGTAACACTTATTGCTCCTATTGCAATGGACGAAGGTCTTAAGTTTGCGATTAGAGAAGGTGGAAGAACTGTTGGTGCTGGTGTAGTAGCAAAAATTATTGAATAGAAAAAATTGATGAATAAAGCCGAGGCTTTTAAGCCTCGGCTTACTTGTCTTTGATAATATGAAAATATGTTTTAGGCCAGTAGCTCAATTGGTAGAGCACCGGTCTCCAAAACCGGGGGTTGGGGGTTCGAGACCCTCCTGGCCTGCCAATTAAATATTACTGGTGAAAAGGGAATTTTATGAGTAAAGGAACAGCTTCAAAAACACTAGATACTATTAAATGGCTAGTTTCTTTAGCTATTTTTACAGTTGCTATTGTTGGAAATAGCTATTTCGTTGAAGTTGCATTTCTTTATAAAGTTCTCGGCGTGGTGTTTTTATTTATTATTGGGCTAATTGTTCTTGCAACTACAAACTTTGGATCTAATTCTATCAAACTCATGAGAGAGTCTAGAACAGAAATTCGCAAAGTAGTATGGCCCACTCGAGTTGAAACTACTCAAACATTTTTAGTAGTTTTTATTTCAATAATTGTTCTTTGTTTATTCTTTTGGGGCTTAGAGGCACTTCTAAGCTATTTAACTAAGTTGGTACTAGGATAAGTTATGGATTGGTATGTAATACAAGCTTATTCAGGCTATGAGCAAAAAGTTAAGACGGCTCTAGAAGAAAAAATAGAGCTTAATAATCTTGGTGAGAAATTTGGAGAAATTTTAATACCAACTGAACAGATTGTTGAACTAAAAGGTGGCGCAAAAAAAACAACAGAAAGAAAATTTTTCCCTGGCTACATTCTTATTCAAATGTTGTTAGAAGATGATTCATGGCAATTAGTCCAGTCAACACCAAGGGTTTCCGGTTTTGTAGGCGGCACAAAAGACAGACCTCTTCCTATATCTGAAGAAGATGTTAATAACATTATAAACAGAATAGAAGTTGGAGAGGACGCACCTGCACCAAAAACGATTTACGAACCTGGTGAGGTTATTCGAGTTTGTGATGGTCCTTTCAATGACTTTAATGGTGTTGTTGAGTATGTTGATTATGAAAGGAATATCGTAAAAGTTTCTGTTCAAATTTTAGGTAGAGCAACTCCGGTTGAGCTAGATTTTATTCAAATTGAGAAAACATAATGGCAAAGGCAAAGAAAGTAGCAAATATTTTGAAATTACAAATCCCTGCAGGAGCAGCTAATCCAAGCCCTCCAGTTGGTCCAGCCCTTGGTCAGGTTGGTGTTAACATTATGGATTTCTGTAATGCTTTTAACGCAGAAACCCAAAGTGCTGAGAAGGGACTTCCTCTTCCTGTTGTTATTACAGTATATGAAGATAAGTCATTTACATTTGTTGTTAAAACACCTCCTGCCGCAGTTTTAATAAGAAAAGCGTTAGGAATTCCAAAAGGAAGTGGAGAGCCTAATAGAGAAAAAGTTGGAAAATTAACAAGATCACAATTGGAAGATATAGCAAATGCTAAAGAACCTGATCTTAATTCAAACGATATAGATGCCGCAGTGTTGATCATTGCCGGCACCGCTAGAAGCATGGGAGTAGATGTAGAGCTGTGAGCAAATTAACTAAAAAACAAAAACTTATCTCAGAAAATTTAGATACAACTAAAACATATTCTATTTCTGAGGCTATGGAATTAATTAAGTCCGTTAAGTCTGAAAAATTTGAAGAATCAGTTGATATATCAATAAGACTTGGTGTTGATCCAAACAAATCTGATCAAAACGTTCGTGGAGCTGTAACCCTTCCGAATAGTTTAGGAAAGCAAGTCACTGTAGCCGTATTTGCAGATGGAGACCAAGCTGAAGCTGCAAAAGAGGCGGGTGCTGAACATATTGGAATGGATGATTTAGCTGAAAAGTTTACAAAAGAAAATCTTGTCGTAGATGTAGTTGTTGCTGCAAGCAGCGCAATGAGAGTTGTTGGAAAGCTCGGGCAAGTGCTTGGACCAAAGGGTCTTATGCCAAACCCCAAAACTGGAACTGTTACTGATGATGTGGCTTCTGCTGTTAGTAATGCAAAAGCTGGACAAGTTAGATTTAGAACAGATAAAAATGGAATTATTCATGGAAGCATAGGAAAAGTATCATTTGATGATGACAAGATTATAAGTAATGCTTCCGCATTAATTAGTGAATTAAAAAAATTAAAACCTGCATCCGCAAAAGGTGTCTTCATTGGCAGTATTGCTTTAAGTAGCACTATGGGTCCAGGTGTAAAAGTTAACTCTTCGGAGTTGGTATAAGTTTTAAAGCTATTTATATAGCTTTAGATAGTTGCGATTATTCGCAGCCGTCAAAGACCGTAGGTGTCGAAAGACTTAATTTCCTACGTAGGTGGTGTTCAAATTGTAATTATGCAGTTTGTCGCCGAATAGCCGTAAGGCTTAAACAGGAGAAATTGCTGTGGCGTTAACAAAAAGTGAAAAAGAAAGAATAGTATCAGAGGTTAAAGAAGTTGCTTCCAAAGCATCATCATTAGTTATTTCTGATGCCAGAGGTATGAAGGTTTCTGAGCTCTCAGAGGTTAGAAAAAATGCTACCCAAGCTGGAATACATATCCAAATTATCAAAAATTCATTGGCTAAATTAGCTTTTGAAGGTACTGATTTTGGATGTTCCGACGAGGCTTTGGTTGGGCCATCATTATTTGCTTTTTCATTTGAAGAGCCAGGTGCAGCGGCTAAGCTGCTGAAGACCTATGCTAAGAATTTCGACAACCTTGAAGTGAAAGCTTTGGTTGTTGAGGGACAGCTTCTCGATGGTGCTCAGATTGATATCTTGGCAAAACTACCATCAAGAGAAGAAGCTCTTGGCTTGGTTGCATCAGTATTACAAGCTCCAGTTGGTAAGTTTGCAACTTTATTAAACGAAGTTCCAAGCAAGCTAGCTAGAGTATTAACAGCAGTTAATGACAAGAAAAAGGCGACAGCCTAATTATAAGGAGAAAAAAAATGGCAACTACTAAAGAAGATATTTTAAAGGCAATTGAAGAAATGTCAGTAATGGAATTAGTTGAACTAATTTCAGATATCGAAGAAAAATTTGGTGTTACTGCAGCAGCAGCTGTAGCAGCAGCACCAGCAGCAGCAGGTGGCGGTGAGGCTGATGCAGCTGAAGAAAAGGATGAATTTGATGTTGTGTTAAGTGCAGCTGGAGATCAAAAGGTCCAAGTAATTAAAGCAGTTAGAGCTATTACTGGCCTTGGTCTTAAAGAGGCAAAAGACATGGTTGATGGTGCTCCATCTACTGTTAAAGAAGGCGCAAGCAAAGACGATGCTGAAGAGATTGTTAAGCAATTAACTGAAGCAGGAGCTACAGCAGAACTTAAGTAAACATTAAATTAATAAATATATTTTATAGGGCGCATTTATGTCATACAGCTATACAGAAAAGAAAAGAATAAGGAAAAACTTTGGTACTTTTGCAAAAGTTATGGACTTACCAAACCTTGTTGAAACTCAAACAAATTCTTATTCTGAATTTTTGCAAGCTGATGTGGCGCCAGACTCAAGAAATAATCAGGGTTTAGAGGAAGTTTTCAAATCTTTATTCCCTATTAAAAGTGTTTCTGGAAATGCTGCTCTTGAATATGTTTCTTATGAATTAGGTAAGCCAGTATATGACGTTCAGGAATGCTTAATTCAAGGTTTATCTTATTCAGCCCCGCTTAGAATTAAAGTAAAACTAGTTATTTATGATAGAGAAACAAATTTTAAAGAAGTAAAAGATATTAAAGAAGGTGAAGTCTTTATGGGAGAGGTTCCATTAATGACTCCGGATGCTTCTTTTGTTGTTAATGGCACAGAAAGAGTTGTGGTTTCTCAGCTTCATAGATCTCCTGGAGTTTTCTATGATCATGACAAGGGCAAAACCCACTCTTCAGGAAAAGTTTTATATTCAGCTAGGGTGATTCCTTACAGAGGTTCTTGGTTAGATTTTGAATTTGATCCTAAGGATATCTTATTCTCAAGGATTGATAGAAGAAGGAAAATACCAGCGACTATTATGTTGCGTGCATTAGATATGAGCACGCAAGAAATTCTAAATGAGTTTTATGATGAAGATATTTATACTCTTGAAAAAGATGCGGTGAAGTTAACTCTTATCCCTGAAAGATTAAGAGGTGAAACTCTATCCGTTGATATTAAAGTCAGAAACAAAGTTTATGTACCTGCAGGTAAAAGAATTACAGCTAGACACATCAGAGAACTGTCAACTTCTAAAATCAGCGAAATCAAACTGGATGATGAATACCTAGTTGGAAAAATTACTTCAAAAGATATTATCAATCAAGATACTGGTGAAGTGCTCGTTGAGGCTAATACAGAGATCTCCAATGAAGTTATTGAATTACTCAGAGAAAATAGCATTTCAGAAGTCCATTGCTTATTTATTAACGAATTAGATAAAGGTTCATACATATCAGATACTTTACGAGTTGATCCAACATCAAATAGATTAGAAGCGCTTGTAGAAATTTATAGAATGATGAGACCTGGCGAGCCTCCAACTAAGGATTCAGCTGAGACATTATTTGAGAACTTATTCTTTAACCAAGAAAGATATGATCTTTCTGAAGTTGGTCGAATGAAATTTAATAGAAGGTTAAAGTTAGAATCTTCTAAAGATAATCCCAATATCTTAGACAAAGAAGACATTATTGAAGTGATGAAAGGTATCGTGAACATCAGAGATGGACATGATATTGTTGATGATATTGATCATCTTGGTAACAGAAGAGTTAGATCTGTTGGAGAAATGACAGCTAATCAATTTAGAGTTGGTTTAATTAGAGTAGAGAGAGCTGTAAGAGAAAGGTTGAGCATGGCTGAAGCAGATGAGCTTGGTCCACAAGACCTTATTAATGCAAAACCTGTGACTGCTGCCATCAAAGAATTCTTTGGCTCAAGTCAGCTATCACAATTCATGGACCAAAATAACCCTCTTTCTGAGATTACTCATAAGAGAAGAGTTTCTGCTTTAGGGCCTGGAGGCTTAACAAGAGAAAGAGCTGGCTTTGAGGTTAGAGATGTTCATCCTACTCATTACGGCAGAGTATGTCCTATTGAAACTCCTGAAGGACCAAATATCGGTTTAATAAACTCTTTTGCTTCTTATTCTAGAACTAATCAATATGGTTTTATTGAAACACCATACAGAAAAGTAACAAATGGCAAAGTAACTGACGAGATTATTTATCTTTCTGCAATTGATGAAGGTGAGCATGTTATAGCGCAGGCCAATGTTGCTTTAGATAAAAACAATAAATTTGTAGATGATCTTGTTGCTGTAAGACATGCCAGTGAATTTGAGTTGATGTCACCTGACAGGGTTGATTTAATGGATGTATCTCCTCAACAAGTTGTATCTATTGCCGCTTCATTAATTCCATTCTTAGAGCACGATGATGCAAACAGGGCGTTAATGGGTTCAAATATGCAACGTCAGGCAGTTCCTGTTCTCAGAGCAGAGAAGCCTTTAGTTGGAACTGGTCTTGAGTCAGTTGTTGCAAGAGATTCAGGTGTGTGTGTTGTTGCAAAAAATAAAGGAGTTGTTGAAAGTGTCGATGCATCTCGAATAGTTGTAAGAGTTACGGACAAAAAAGCAGATTCTGCTGCAGATATTTATAACTTAATTAAGTACACACGTTCTAATCAAAACACATGTATAAATCAGAGGCCAATTGTTAAGGTTGGAGATTCAGTCAAAAAAGGAGATGTTCTTGCTGATGGTCCTTCAATTGACAATGGAGAGTTAGCTTTAGGTCAAAATATAAGAATTGCTTTTATGCCTTGGAATGGATATAACTTCGAAGACTCCATCCTGATATCTGAGAAGGTAGCAAGAGAAGATAGATTCACTTCAATTCATATCCAAGAAATAGTTTGTGTTGCTCGTGATACAAAATTAGGATCAGAAGAAATTACCGCAGATATACCAAATGTTGGAGAAGGCTCTTTAAATAAGTTAGATGATTGTGGAATAGTATATGTTGGTGCAGAGGTTGAACCAGGCGACATTCTTGTAGGAAAAATAACTCCTAAAGGAGAGACTCAACTTTCTCCAGAGGAAAAACTACTGAGAGCTATTTTTGGTGAAAAGGCATCAGATGTTAAAGATACATCACAAAGATCTAGTTCAAAAGGGACTGTGATAGGTGTTGAGGTATTTACTAGAGATGGTGTTGAAAAAGACGAGAGAACTCAAGCTATTGAGCAAGACCATTTAGATCAATCTAAAAAAGATGCTGATGATGAGGCTGCAGTTGTTGAAGAGGCAACAAGATCTAGAGTATGCGACCTTCTTAAAGGTGCGCAAGTTGTTAAAGGAGCTGGTCTTAAAAAAGGTACAAAGATAACATTAGATCTTCTTTCTGAATTGCCTTTAAGTGAGTTATTTGCTGTAAGAACAGACAATGAGAACCTTAATACATCAATTGAGCAAACTGAGCAAACCTTTAAACAATATGTCAAAGGAATTAAAGAAAGATTTGAAGAAAAGAGAGAAAAAATCATACGAGGTCATGATTTAGCTCCAGGCGTTATAAAAATAGTAAAAGTATATTTAGCTATTAAAAGAAGAATACAGCCTGGTGATAAAATGGCTGGTCGTCATGGTAACAAAGGTGTTATTTCTGAGATCATGCCAGTAGAAGATATGCCATATGATGAAAATGGTGATCCAGTAGATATTTGTCTAAATCCACTTGGTGTACCATCTCGAATGAATGTTGGTCAAATTCTAGAAACTCATATGGGATCAGCTGCTAAAGGTATTGGTAAGCAAATAGACTCAATGATTAAGGAAAATGCAAAACCAGCTGAACTTAAAACTTATCTTGAAAAACTATATAACAAAAATGCTGCTAATAAAGAAGATTTAGATGCATTTAATAACACAGAAATAGTTGAGTTAGCTAATAACTTAAGAGATGGTCTTCCGATAGCAACTCCAGTATTTGATGGTGCAAAGGAATCAGAAGTTAAAGATCTTCTGAAATTAGCCAATCTTCCTGAATCAGGACAATTTACTTTATACGATGGTAGAACTGGAACTAAATTTGAAAGACCAGTAACCGTTGGATATATGTATATGATTAAGTTGAACCATTTAGTTGATGACAAAATGCATGCAAGGTCTACAGGATCATACAGTCTTGTAACCCAGCAACCTCTTGGAGGAAAAGCTCAATTTGGTGGACAAAGATTTGGAGAAATGGAGGTTTGGGCATTAGAAGCTTATGGAGCCTCATACACACTTCAAGAAATGCTTACAGTCAAATCAGATGATGTTTCAGGAAGAACAAAAATGTATAAAAACATTGTTGATGGTTCATTTGAGATGGATGCAAACATACCAGAATCATTTAATGTTCTCAGTAAAGAGATTAAATCACTCGGCATTAATATTGAATTAGATTCAGAAAACTAGGAGATAAAATTGAGAGACTTATTAAACTTATTAAAAACTGGTCAAGATGATTTTACTACTATATCTGCAGGTCTTGCTTCACCTCAAGTTATAAAATCTTGGTCATTTGGAGAAGTAAAAAAACCTGAAACTATTAATTACAGGACTTTCAAACCAGAAAGAGACGGATTATTTTGTGCAAAGATATTTGGGCCAATAAAAGATTACGAATGTATTTGTGGCAAGTATAAGAGAATGAAGCACAGAGGTGTTGTCTGTGAAAAATGTGGAGTGGAAGTAACTCTTGCTAAAGTTAGAAGAGAAAGAATGGGTCATATTGACCTTGCTGCTCCAGTGGCACACATTTGGTTTTTAAAATCTTTACCATCAAGAATTGGGCTCTTGCTTAACGTTACTCTTAGAGAGATAGAGAGAGTTTTATATTTTGAGAGTTATATAGTTACAGATCCTGGATTAACTGAACTAGAAAAAGGCCAAATTCTTACAGAAGAAGAGTGGGTAGAAAAATATGAAGAGTTTGGTGATGAATTTTCAGCTGGAATGGGTGCTGAAGCTGTTCAGGTTTTATTGGAAGAGTTGGACATAGATGATGAAATAAGAATTATTAGAGAAGAAATCCCTCAAACTAACTCTGAAACTAAACTAAAAAAACTATCTAAAAGGTTAAAGCTGTTAGAGGCTTTCAAAGACTCAGGCAATAGACCTGAGTGGATGATAATGAATGTTCTTCCTGTACTACCACCAGACTTAAGGCCATTAGTTCCTCTTGAGGGCGGAAGATTTGCAACATCTGATCTTAATGACTTATACAGAAGAGTTATTAATAGAAACAATAGGCTTAAGAGATTGCTTGAGCTAAGTGCACCCGAAATTATCGTAAGAAACGAGAAAAGAATGCTTCAAGAGTCTGTAGATGCTCTTCTAGATAATGGAAGAAGAGGAAGGGTAATTACTGGTACTAACAAAAGACCACTTAAATCACTTGCTGATATGATTAAAGGTAAGGGTGGAAGATTTAGACAAAACCTTCTTGGTAAGCGTGTGGATTACTCTGGAAGATCTGTGATTGTATCCGGCCCTACACTTAAGCTGCATCAATGTGGACTACCTAAAAAGATGGCTTTGGAGCTATTCAAACCATTTGTTTATGGCGAATTAGAGAGAAGAGAGCTTGCCACAACAATCAAGGCAGCTAAAAAATTAGTTGAAAGAGAAACTCCAGAAGTTTGGGAAGTGTTAGAAGATGTTATTAGAGAACATCCAGTAATGTTAAATAGAGCCCCAACACTTCATAGATTAGGTTTACAAGCATTTGAACCAAAGCTGATTGAAGGTAAGGCAATTCAGCTTCACCCTCTAGTCTGTGTGGCTTTTAATGCTGATTTCGATGGTGACCAAATGGCTGTGCACGTTCCATTGACTCTTGAAGCTCAACTCGAAGCTAGAGCCCTAATGATGTCAACAAATAATATTTTATCACCAGCTGACGGATCACCAATTATTAATCCAACCCAAGATGTTGTTCTTGGTTTGTATTATATGACCAGGGAAAACGCTAATGCTATTGGTAATGGAAGAGTCTTTAGTAATCCAGATGAAGTGTTAAGAGCATACGAAACAGAAACACTTTCAGTCCACTCTGCAGTTAAAGTAAGAATCAAAGATGCTGAGGGCAACTCTTCAATTGAAGATACAACTGTTGGAAGAATTATTATATGGAGAATTACTCCTAAGGAAGTTGGTTTTGAAAATATAAATAAAGTTCTTAATAAGAAACTAATTTCAAAACTTGTTGATATCTCATATAGGAAAGCTGGCCTTAAGAAAACTGTAATTTTTGCCGATCAGTTAATGTACTTAGGATTTGATTTCTCAACTAGATCAGGCTCATCTATTGGAGTAAATGATTTTGTTATTCCTGAAGAAAAAGCAGGAATTATTGAGTCTTCTGAGAAAGAAGTTAAGGCTATTGAAAAGCAATTTGATTCTGGTCTTGTAACTAGAGGTGAAAGGTACAACAAGGTCATCGATATTTGGTCAAGAGCTAATGAACAGGTTGCAAAAGCAATGATGGAAAAAATTAGTACTGAGCAAGCTACTTCTCCTGATGGAGAAAAGGTTGAACAATCCTCATTCAATTCTGTATACATTTATGCAGACTCTGGAGCTAGGGGATCTCCTGCACAGATCAGACAGCTCTCCGGAATGAGGGGTTTAATGTCAAAACCTGATGGTTCAATTATTGAAACACCTATAACTGCAAATTTCAGAGAAGGTCTTTCAGTACTTCAATACTTCATATCTACACACGGAGCTAGAAAAGGTTTGGCTGATACAGCGCTTAAAACCGCAAACTCAGGTTATTTAACAAGAAGGCTTTGTGATGTTTCTATGGACTCAGTTATTAATATTGATGACTGTGGAACTTCAGACTCTATTATTGTTACATCAATAATTGATGGTGGTGAGATCATTCAAGCATTGACTGACAGAATTCTAGGTAGAGTTATTGCAGAGCCAATCAATGACGCTGATGGAAATCTACTTTTTGCTGAAGGGACTATGCTAGATGAAGATGCGGTATCACAAATTGAATCGTTGAATTTATCATCTTTAAAAGTTAGATCACCCATGACATGTGAGGCTTCTATTGGAGTATGCTCAAAGTGTTACGGTCGTGATTTAGCAAGAGGTCATTTGGTTCATAGAGGAGAGGCAGTTGGTGTTGTGGCTGCACAATCTATCGGAGAGCCTGGAACTCAGCTTACCATGCGTACTTTCCATATTGGTGGTGCAGCTTCAAGCTCATCTGAAGATAATGCTATTTTTAATAAGAATGCTGGCGTTGTTAATTTTTCTGATGACATTAAGACTGTAACTAACAAAGATAAGCTGCAAGTAGTTGTTTCAAGAAATGCTATGTGTACTATGGAAGACACACAGGGAAGAATTGTTGAGCAATATAAGGTTCCTTATGGTGCTACTCTTGAAGTTTCTGATAAAGCAGCGCTGGATCAAGGAACAAAAATTGCTTCATGGGATCCGTATACAAGACCAATCGTATCTGAGACATCTGGTAAAATTAAGTTTTCAGATATAGAAGATGGTGTAACTGTAAGATCTCAAACTGATGAATTGACAGGATTGAGCAGTATAGAGGTTATTGAAACATCAGAAAGGCCGTCTGCCGGTAAAGAGCTTGTTCCTTCAATTTCAATTGTTGACTCGAAAGGAAAAACAGTTCTGATAGGAGATTTTAAAGCTCCTGCAACATACACTCTTCCAGCAAATGCTTTAGTAAACCTCAAAGATGGACAAAAGCTAACAGCTGGTGAGGTATTAGCTAGAATTCCATTGGTAGCATCAAAAACAAAAGACATCACAGGTGGTCTGCCAAGGGTTGCTGATCTATTTGAGGCTAGAAAACCAAAGGATGCAGCAGTATTATCTGAAGAGACCGGAATAATTTCTTTTGGAAAAGAAACAAAAGGTAAAGTTAGACTAGTTATTACTCCTGAAGGCGCAACTAAAAAAGCTCACAATGTTGAAATGTTGATACCTAAACATAGAACCCTTTCAGTTTTTGAAGGAGAAAGAATCTCTAAAGGGGATATCATTTCTGATGGCCCATTAAGTCCACATGATATTTTAAGACTAAAAGGTATTCCTGAATTAACAAACTTTATTGTTAATGAAATTCAGGACGTGTACAGACTTCAGGGAGTTTCTATAAATGATAAGCATATAGAAACTATATTAAGGCAGATGTTGAGAAAAGCTTTAATTATAGATGGTGAAGATACTAAATTTATCCAAGGCGATCAGGTTGACTATGCTGAGCTTAAAGAAGAAAATGAAAGAGTCTTAGCAGCAGGTAAAACACCTGCTCAGTTTGAAAGAGTATTATTAGGGATTACTAAAGCATCTCTTGCAACTAACTCGTTCATATCTGCAGCATCCTTCCAGGAAACAACTAGAGTCTTAACTGAAGCAGCTGTAACAGGTAAAAAAGATCATCTGAGAGGTCTAAAGGAAAATGTGGTTGTTGGAAGACTTATACCAGCTGGTACAGGTATGGAATTCCATGACAAACTAAGAAATAAAAAACAGTACGATCTTGATGAGCAAACATTATCAGCAGATGATATTGAGGCAGCATTGAGACAGGAACTGCAAGAAAATGAGGAATAATGTTGACCGCGATCAATCTGCTCTATAAAATCGCGACCTAAACTAAAAATATATATTATGGCTACAGTAAATCAATTAGTTAAAAAATCTAGAAAACCAAAAACTAGAAAAACAGATGTGCCAGCGCTTAAAGCTTGCCCGCAAAGAAGAGGTGTATGTACACGTGTCTATACAACAACTCCTAAGAAACCTAACTCTGCATTGCGTAAAGTTTGCAGGGTGAGACTAACTAGTGGTTTTGAAGTTACTTCATACATTGGTGGTGAAGGTCATAATTTACAAGAACACTCCCTTGTTCTTATAAGAGGCGGAAGAGTTAAAGACTTGCCTGGGGTTAGATATCATACCGTCAGAGGTACTTTAGATACTTCAGGGGTTGCTGGAAGAAAACAACGTAGATCCAAATATGGAGCAAAAAAAGGTAAATAATTATGCCAAGAAGAAGAAGTCCCGAGAAAAGAAAAGTTTTACCAGATCCTAAATACAAGGATATTGTTTTAGCTAAATTCATGAACAACCTAATGAAAGATGGTAAAAAATCGACAGCAGAGAAAATTGTTTATGGTGCATTCGATCAAATCACTAAAACAACAAAAGAAGATCCTCTTGAGATATTTTCAAAAGCACTAAGCGAAGTCAGTCCAGTTGTAGAGGTTAAATCGCGAAGAGTTGGTGGAGCTAATTATCAGGTGCCTATTGAAATAAGACCATCAAGAAGACAGGCTCTTGCTATGAGGTGGATTGTTGATGCCGCTAGAAAGAGAAGCGAAAAGTCTATGCATTTAAGGCTTGCTGGAGAATTGCAAGACGCATCTCAAAAGAAAGGTTCTGCTGTTCGAAAGAAAGAAGAAGTTCATAAAATGGCAGAAGCTAACAAAGCCTTCTCTCATTTCAGGTTTTAATCAGATAATTTAAATTTAATTACTATGGCTAGACAAATTGTTTTAAATAAATATCGTAATGTTGGTATATGTGCTCACGTAGACGCGGGTAAAACTACAACTACAGAAAGAGTTCTATTTTATACAGGATTATCTCACAAAATCGGTGAAGTTCACGATGGCGCTGCCACCATGGACTGGATGGAACAAGAGCAAGAAAGAGGTATTACCATTACATCTGCTGCAACTACATGTTTTTGGAGTGGTATGGAGCAACAATTTCCTCAGCATAGAATAAACATTATTGATACTCCAGGCCACGTTGATTTTACAATTGAGGTAGAAAGATCATTGAGGGTGTTAGATGGCGCAGTTGTAGTATTTTGTGGGACATCTGGAGTTGAGCCGCAATCAGAAACTGTTTGGAGACAGGCTAATAGGTATGAAGTCCCAAGAGTGGTATTTGTTAACAAAATGGATAGAGCTGGTGCAAACTTTGAGAGAGTTGTTCAACAAATTAAAGACAGGCTACAAGCAAATATTGTTCCAATTCAATATAACATTGGTGCTGAAGATGACTTCAAAGGTGTTGTTGATCTAATAAATATGAGAGCAATATACTGGAATGAAGAAGATCAAGGTTTAACTTTCGACTCCAAAGAAATTCCAGAAGATCTCCTAGATAAATGCACACAATTAAGAGAAGAAATGCTTGAAGCTGCTGCTGAAGCAAATGAAGAACTTATGGATGCTTATCTTGAGAGCGGTGATTTATCAGTAGAGCAAATAAAAGAAGGTTTAAGGATCAGGTCTTTAGCAAATGAGGTTATTGTTGGTTTATGCGGATCTGCTTTTAAGAATAAAGGTGTCCAAGCTATGCTTGATGCAGTAGTTGAATATTTGCCTGCGCCTGATGAAGTCAAAGCTATTAAAGGTGTAATACCAAACAACTCTCAAGAAGACGAAGAAGAAGATTCAAGAAAATCTTCCGATGATGAGCCCTTTTCAGCACTTGCTTTTAAAATCGCAACAGATCCATTTGTTGGAACTTTGACTTTTATTAGAGTCTATTCAGGCGTGTTGTCAGTTGGTGATGCTGTAATCAATTCAACTAAATCTAAAAAAGAAAGAGTTGGGCGAATGGTTCAAATGCATTCAAATAACAGAGAAGAAATCAAAGAAGTAAGAGCGGGGGATATTGCTGCATGTATTGGACTAAAAGATATTACCACTGGTGATACCTTATCAGATTCTAATAGCCCAATAGTATTAGAAAGAATGGATTTTCCTGAACCTGTCATATCTGTAGCAGTTGAGCCTAAATCAAAACCAGATCAAGAAAAAATGTCACTTGCGCTTGGAAAGTTAGCTCAAGAAGATCCTTCATTTAGAGTAGCAAGCGATGAAGAGTCTGGTCAAACCATCATATCTGGAATGGGAGAGCTCCACTTAGACGTTCTGGTTGATAGAATGAGAAGAGAATTTTCTGTGGAGGCTAATATTGGTAAGCCACAAGTGGCATACAGAGAAACTATTAAAGAAACAGTTGAAGTTGAGGGTAAATTTGTTCGTCAAAGTGGTGGTAAAGGACAGTATGGTCATGTTTGGTTAAAGCTTGAACCATTAGGCTTAGACGATGAATACGAATTTGTAGACAAGATTGTAGGTGGAGTAATTCCAAAAGAATATATACCTGCTGTAAATAAAGGCATTCAAGAACAAATGCAAAATGGAGTTATTGCAGGTTATCCATTGTTAGCTCTGAGAGCTACACTATATGATGGATCTTTTCATGATGTTGATTCTAATGAAATGGCATTCAAGATTGCGGGTTCAATGGCTTTAAAGGAAGGCGCTAACAAAGCAAAGCCTGCTTTGCTTGAGCCAGTAATGAAAGTTGTAGTTGTAACACCTGAAGAGCATATGGGTGATGTTGTAGGTGATCTCAATAGAAGAAGGGGAATAATATTAGGTATGGATGACATTACTTCTGGTAAAGAAGTTTCATCTGAAGTTCCTCTTGCAGAAATGTTTGGATATGCAACTGATTTAAGATCAGCAACCCAAGGTAGGGCAACTTTTACTATGGAATTTACTAAGTACGGTGAGGTCCCAAGTAATATAGCTGAGCAACTAAAAACCTCTTAAAAATATATAAAATAAAACTGCTTCATTTATATTGACAGTTGGGTAATTAGAAGCTTAGAATACGCCACATTTTGCGATTTGCTTAATGTGAAAGAAAATTTTTATAGGTATTAATTTAAAGGAAAAAAATGGAGAACCAATCAATAAGAATAAGGCTTAAGGCTTTCGATTATAGACTGATTGATGCTTCAGCTAAATTAATAGTAGAAACAGTAAAAAAAACTGGAGCTGTTATTAATGGGCCTATTCCATTACCTGTTAAAAAGGAGAAAACAACAATCTTGAAATCTCCTCATAAAGATAAAGATGCAAGAGATCAATATGAGATTGTTACTTATAAAAGACTTATGGATATAGTCAAACCAACTGATAAAACAGTTGATGCTTTAATGAAATTAGATCTATCTTCAGGGGTGGACGTTCAAATAAGCTTAGGCTAATTCATTTATAACGCGAATGCGGCCATAGAGGGTTATAAGCCCCGTATATAGGAGAGAAAATTGAGTTTAGGCTTAATAGGAAATAAATCTGGAATGTCTCGTCTTTTTCTTGAAGATGGAGAATCTGTTCCTGTTACCGCAGTATCTGTTTGCGGTAATTTTGTAGCTGATATCAAAACAACAGAAAAAGATGGTTATTCATCATTAGTTGTTTCAAAGACAAAGAAATCAAATAACGTAAATAAATCAAAGAGCGAGTTCTTCAAAAAGGTTAATCTAAATCCAGGTATTCTTGCAGAATTTAGGTGTGATTCAGATCAGGCTGAAGAATATGCTGTTGGTAAACATTTAACAGCTGATATGTTCAAAGTTGGTCAATATGTTGATGTTACAGGAACATCGAAAGGTAAAGGTTATGCCGGGGTCATTAAAAGACATAACTTTGCTATGCAAGACGCTACTCATGGTAACTCACTATCTCATAGAGCTCACGGCTCAATTGGTCAATGTCAAACCCCAGGAAGAGTCTGGAAAGGTAAAAAGATGTCAGGCCATATGGGTAATGTGCAAAAAACTGTTCAGAACTTAAAAATAGTTGATTTAGATATTGAGAATAACATCATTTATATTAAAGGAGCAGTTCCAGGCTTCAATGGTGCAGACCTAAAAATTAAACCTTCGCTAAAAAGATCATGAAAATAGACTTATTATCAACAACAAAAAAACAGAACATAGATATATCTGATTCTGCTTTTGGAAGAGACTTTAATGAATCTCTTGTTCATCAGGCTGTTGTAAGCTACATGGCTGGTTCAAGACAGGGAACTTCTCAACAAAAGACTAGATCTGATGTTAGAGGTGGCGGTAAAAAACCTTATAGACAAAAGGGAACAGGAAGAGCTAGAGCAGGTACTATCAGAAGTCCACTTTGGAGAGGTGGTGGTGTAGCCTTTGCTTCTAGACCAAGAGACTATAGCAAGAAGATCAATAAGAAAATGTATAGAGCTGCTATAAGATCTATATTTTCTGAGTTACTTAGACAAGAGAAACTCGTTGCTATCGAAAATCCTGTTTTAGACAAACCAAAAACAAAAGAAATAGCAAAATTTTTGAGTGAATTTTCATTAAGTAAGGTCCTAATTATTACTGATGAGATAGACATCAATCTATTTTTATCTGTAAGAAATATTCCAAATGTAGATGTAATAACTGTGAGAGAGATCAATCCAGTTATTTTGCTCAAGGCTCAAAAAGTAGCAGTAACTGCCGAAGCATTTAAACAAATTGAGGAGTGGGTAGATGCATAACGAAAAATTATACACATTGATTCAAGCCCCAATAGTTACTGAAAAATCTTCTCGATTAGGTGAAGAGCTTAAGCAATTTGTTTTTAAAGTAGATCTTTCAGCAAATAAAAGAGAGATCAAACAAGCCGTAGAAAAACTTTTTAAAGTTGAAGTTCTAAAAGTTACTACTTCAATAGTAAAGGGTAAAAAGAAAAGAAATAGAACGGGAATTTACAAGAGATCAAATTATAAAAAAGCTTTTGTAACTCTTGGAAAAGATTCTGAAATACAACTTGAGGGTATTAATTAATCATGCCAGTAATAAAAGCAAAACCTACAAGTCCAGGAAGACGGGGCGTAATATCCGTCAAAACTGACTTATATAAAGGGAAACCACTCAAATCTTTAATTCAGCCTAAATCAAAAAATGGTGGAAGAAATAATAATGGCCGAATTACCGTAAGGCATCAAGGTGGCGGCCACAAACAACATTACAGAATTATAGACTTTAAGAGAAATAAATTAGATATTCCAGCTACTGTAGAGAGATTAGAATATGATCCAAATAGATCTGCTCACATAGCTCTCCTTAAGTATAAAGACGGCGAAAGAAGATATATTATTGCCCCATCTAAGTTAAATGTTGGCGATGAAGTTATTTCTGCTGAGAAGTGTGAAATCAAAGTCGGCAATTCAATGAAATTAAAAGACATACCTCTCGGAACCAATGTTCATTGTGTGGAACTTAAACCACTGAAAGGGGCGCAGCTTGCAAGAAGTGCTGGCACTTCAGCCAGACTGATCGCAAAAGAGGGTATATATGCAACTTTAAGACTTCAATCAGGTGAAACAAGAAAGGTTCTTTGGGAATGTAGGGCAACATTAGGAGTTGTATCAAACCAGGAAAATAATCTTAAGTCACTTGGTAAAGCTGGAGCTAAAAGATGGAGAGGTGTTAGACCAACTGTCAGAGGTGTTGCTATGAACCCTGTTGACCATCCACATGGTGGTGGTGAAGGTAGAACATCAGGTGGAAGACATCCATCAACGCCTTGGGGTGTTCCTACTAAGGGTTACAAGACTAGAAAAAATCAAAGAACTGACGATTTAATTATTAGAAGA
This sequence comes from uncultured Gammaproteobacteria bacterium, assembly GCA_964417685.1. Classification (GTDB taxonomy): domain Bacteria; phylum Pseudomonadota; class Gammaproteobacteria; order Magnimaribacterales; family D2472; genus CAJQGY01. Next base: position 18,736 of record CAYQIT010000002.1, read on the forward strand.
AGAGGAAGTAGAAAGTAAAATGCCAAGATCACTAAAAAAAGGTCCATTTATAGATTTATCCCTTGAAAAAAAGGTTGAAGCAGCAGTTGCATCAAATGACAAGAGGCCAATTAAAACTTGGTCAAGAAGATCTATGATTAATCCATCTATGGTTGGATTAACTATTGCTGTTCATAACGGAAGACAACATGTTCCTGTATATGTCAATGAGGATATGGTAGGTCATAAGCTTGGTGAATTTTCTCTTACTCGTACATTCAAAATGCACTCAGGTGACAGGAAGGCTAAATAATGGAAACAAGAGCTTATTTAAAAGGAACAAGACTATCGCCCCAAAAAGCTGGGCTTGTTGCTGACGCAATTAGAGGTAAATCAGTCCAAGATGCTATGGATTTTTTAGGCTTTAACAAACAGAAAGGCGCAGCTGTAATTAAAAAGCTTCTAGAGTCTGCTATTGCTAATGCTGAGCATAATGATAAAGCAGACATAGACTTATTATCAGTTAAATCAATTATCGTAAATCAAGGCATGAGACTTAAAAGAATGAAACCAAGAGCTAGAGGCAGAGCTGATAGGATTATTAAACCAACATGCCACATAGAAATTATTTTATCCGAGGGTAGTAAATAATGGGACAAAAAGTAAATCCAACTGGCTTTAGATTAGGTACCAGTAAAAAGCAAAATGCTAATTGGTATGCAAAAGGAAAGGCTTTTTCTGAGAACTTAATTCAAGATCTTAAAGTAAGAGAATACTTTAAGGTAAAACTTAAGAATTCATCAATAAGCAAAATTGAATTAGAAAGATCTGCAGAAAATTTTGTTGTTTCAATTTTTACATCTAGACCAGGAATCATTATTGGTAAGCGTGGTGAGGAGATAGAAAATTTAAAGAAAGCTGTTGAAAAAATTGTCAAGAAACCAGCTCAAATAAACATTAAAGAGGTAAAAAAACCTGACCTAGATGCAACTATTCTTGCTGAAGGAATAGCTCAGCAATTAGAAAGAAGGGTAATGTTTAGAAGGGCAATGAAGAGAACAGTACAAAGCGCTCTGAGGCAAAGTGCTAAAGGTGTAAGAGTTGAAGTATCTGGAAGATTAAATGGTGCAGAAATTGCAAGAACCGAATGGTACAGAGAGGGAAGGGTGCCACTGCATACCTTAAGAGCTGATATAGATTATGGAACAGCTGAAGCATTGACTACTTACGGAATAATTGGTGTGAAGGTTTGGGTATTCAAGGGTGAGACCACTGAAGATCCATATAAAGTTGATCAAGGAAATTAAGCATTATGTTACAGCCAAAACAAACAAAATTTAGGAAAATGCATAAAGGCAGAAATAGAGGCCTTGCACAAAATGGTAATACTGTTGCTTTTGGAAGATTTGGTTTGGTGGCTTCTGGCAGAGGAAGAATTACTGCTAGACAAATTGAAGCAGCCAGAAGAGCAATGACAAGACATATTAAAAGGGGCGGTAATATTTGGATAAGAATCTTTCCAGACAAACCAATAACCAAAAAGCCTTTAGAAGTAAGAATGGGTAAGGGTAAAGGAAATGTCGAATACTGGGTTGCTTTAGTTCAGCCTGGAAAAGTGATGTTTGAAATGGCCGGAGTTTCTGAAGAATTAGCTAGAGAAGCTTTCAAGCTTGCATCAGCTAAGCTTCCAGTTAAAACCCATTTCATAAGCAAGGACGTATAAATGAATAAAGAATTTGCTGAATTAAAAAACAAAAGCTCTAAAGAATTAGAAGCTGAGCTCATGGTTGCTAGAGAAGATCAGTTTACGCTGAAAATCAAACATAAAACTGGTCAATTGAATGAGACAAGTCAGCTTGGAGACGTAAAAAAGAAAATAGCTAGGATTAAAACATTGATTAATGCTAATAAATTAAAGGATGAAAAATAATGGAAAATTCTAATCCAAGAATCTTGACAGGAGTTGTTACCAGTAACAAAGCTGATAAGACAATCACTGTTCAGATTGAAAGAAAAGTTAAGCATCCCTTGTATGGAAAGATTATTAAAAGATCAACTAAAGTCCATGCTCATGACGAAGAAAATAATGCATCAATAGGTGATGTTGTCACCGTTAAAGAATGTAAGCCTTTTTCTAAAACCAAAACATGGATTCTTGTTAATGATAATCAGGCTGATAAATCTGAAACTGCAAAAGTTGCTGAAGTTGAGGAGAGTGAATAATGATACAAATGCAATCACTTTTAAAAATCGCTGATAACAGCGGTGCTAGAAGCGTCATGTGTATAAAGGTTCTTGGCGGTTCAAAAAGAAGATACGCAAATATCGGCGACGTAATAAAAGTTGCTGTTAGAGAAGCTATCCCGACTGGAAAAGTTAAAAAAGGACAGGTTGTTGATGCGCTAATTGTAAGAACAAAAAAAGGCGTTAGAAGAAAAGATGGCTCTTTAATAAAATTTGATGAAAACGCAGCTGTTCTTATTAATAATCAGAAAGCTCCAATTGGAACGAGGGTGTTTGGGCCTGTTACAAGAGAATTAAGAGATGGCAAGCACATGAAAATATTGTCACTTGCCCCTGAGGTACTATAAAAATGACAAATATTACTACTAAATTAAGAACTGGTGATGAGGTTGTTGTATTAGCCGGAAGAGATGTTGGTAAAACAGGAACTTTAAGAAAGATACTCAAATCTAAAAATAAAGGGATTGTTACAGGTGTAAATATGGTTAAAAAACATACCAAGCCAAATCCTGAAATGGGTGTCACTGGAGGAATTGTTGAGCAAGAATCTTCCATTGATTTGTCTAATTTAGCAATCTGGAACTCTAAAACTAAGTTAAAAGATAAGATTGCTTATTCAGTTGATAAAGAAGGTAAAAAAATTAGATTATTCAAATCAAATAATAAAGAGATTAAATAATGTCAAATTTAAAAGAAACATACAAAAAAGACCTTGTTCCAGCATTACAAGAAAAGCTTGGAATACAAAATGTCATGGCCGTACCCAAGCTTACTAAAGTTGTAATTAACATGGGAGTTGGAGAGGCTGCCAATGATAAAAAACATCTTGAATCTGCTGTGCAAAATTTAACTGCTATTGCTGGACAAAAACCTGTGGTAACAAAAGCAAGAAAATCAGTAGCAAGTTTTAAGATAAGAGAAGGTTGGCCTTTGGGCTGCAAAGTTACTCTTAGGGGTGACAAAATGTATGAATTTATGGAAAGGCTAATTAATATAGCAATTCCAAGAGAAAGAGATTTTAGAGGCCTAAATTCAAAATCATTTGATGGGCAGGGTAATTATAATTTTGGAATTAAAGAACAGATTATCTTTCCAGAGATTAATTACGACAATATTGACAATATTAGAGGTATGGATGTTTGTATTAATACATCTGCAACAAACAAAGAACATGCTAAGGCGCTACTAGAAGCTTTAGAGTTTCCATTTAAAAAATAGGTATAAATTTATGGCAAAGAAATCAATGATTGCAAGAGAGCATAAAAGAATAAAAACTGTTGCGAAATATGCTGCAAAAAGAGCAGAACTTAAAGCAATATTTTCTGATCTCAGTTTGCCGAGCGAAGAGAGATATGAGGCATATAAGAAGTTTCAAAAACTTCCTAGGAATGCTAGTCCCTCAAGAGTTGTTAGAAGATGTCAGGTTACTGGAAGACCTCATGCTGTATATAGAAAATTTGGGCTTAGCAGAATTAAGCTTAGAGAAGCAGCTATGAGAGGAGATATTCCAGGTTTAGTTAAATCAAGTTGGTAAAATTATGAGTTTTCAAGATCCTATTTCAGATTGTTTAACAAGAATACGTAACGGATTAATGCGTGGTAAGAAAGACGTGCATGCTCCCTACTCAAAACTCAAACATCAGTTGGTAGATGTTTTAGTTAGTGAGGGTTATCTCAAGGGCTGTGAGAAAGTCGAAAGCGATGGAAAGCCAGCTATAAAAATCACTTTAAAATACTTTAATGAAAAGCCAGTTATTCAAGATCTTATAAGAACTAGCAAGCCCAGCTTAAGAAAGTATTCAGCTGCCTCAGATCTTAAACAAGTTAAAAATGGTCTTGGATCATACATAGTATCAACTAATCAAGGCTTGATGACAGACAGAGATGCTAAGTCTAAGAATATTGGCGGCGAAATTTTGTGTGAGGTATTTTAAATGTCAAGAGTTGCTAAAAATCCAATTACTATACCAGATGGAGTTACTCTAAATGTTGAGTCAAACTTAGTTAATGTCAAAGGCAAGCTTGGTGAGATGTCGTTTGAATTATCAGAATCAATTTCTTTGGACATCCAAGATAATATTGCATCAGTAAAATATGATGAGTCATCTAAACAATCTACTGCACTTGCAGGAACATCTAGAGCATTAATTAATAATATGGTTATTGGTGTTTCTGATGGATTTGAGAAAAAGCTTGAGCTTAAAGGAGTTGGATATAGAGCAAAGGCGTCAGGAAAACTGCTCGAACTAACTTTAGGCTTTTCACATCCTGTTAAATATCAATTACCTGAAGAAGTATCGGTTGAAACACCATCACAAACAGAAGTTGTTTTAAAGAGCTTTAATAAACAAGTTCTTGGTCAAGCTGCTGCAGAAATTAGGGCATTTAGACCTCCTGAGCCATATAAAGGTAAAGGGGTTAAATATGCAGATGAAAATATTAGAAGAAAAGAAGCTAAGAAAGCTGCTGGAGGCGCATAATGAGTGTTAAAAATATTTCTAGGCTCAGAAGAGCAAAGAAAACTAGGATGAACATAAGACATCAAGAAACACCTCGTCTTACTGTATATAGGTCCTCACAGCATTTTTATGCTCAAGTTTTTGATAGCTTAGGCTCTACAGTTATTGCATCTGCATCAACAGTTGAAAAGGAAATCGAAGAAAAATCTAATAATGTTAAAGCTGCAGCTGCCGTAGGTAAGAAAGTGGCTGAACGAGCATTAGAGAGCGGAGTTAAAAAAGTAGTTTTTGATAGATCTGGTTACAAATATCATGGCCGAATAAAAGCACTTGCTGATTCAGCGAGAGACGCAGGCTTGGAGTTTTAATAAATACAATGAAAGATAATAGAAATAATATAAACAATCAGCAACAAGATGCTCTTGAAGAAAAGTTAGTTCAAGTTAATAGGGTAGCCAAAGTTGTTAAAGGTGGAAGAATATTTGGATTTACTGCTCTGACTGTAGTTGGTGATGGCAATGGAAGAGTTGGCTTTGGAAGAGGTAAGGCTAAAGAAGTCCCAATTGCTATTCAAAAAGCCATGGAAAATGCACGAAGAAGCATGGTTGAGGTAGAGCTTAATAACACTACGATATGGTATCCAATCAAGGCAAAGCATGGCTCAGCTAATGTATATATGCAACCTGCATCAGAGGGTACAGGTATTATTGCTGGTGGTGCCATGAGAGCAGTTCTAGAGCTTGCAGGAGTGCAAAATGTTTTAGCAAAGTGCTACGGTTCAACCAATCCAGTTAATGTAGTAAGAGCAACTATTAATGCTTTGAGTGCTATGGAATCACCGGAAACAGTTGCTAGCAGAAGAGGAATTAAAGTAGAGCAAGTATCATGAGCAAAGATAAAACAATAAATATAAAGCTAGTTAAAAGCGGAATTGGGAGAATGAAGTCCCATAAGCTTTGCATCAAAGGGCTTGGGTTTAAAAAATTAAATCAAACAGTAACTATTATTGATACTCCAAGCAACAGAGGAATGATTAATAAAATTTCAGATATGATTGAAATTCAGGAATAATAAAATGAGCGAAACAGATAATAATTTAGCCCTCAATACTATATCCGATGTAGCAACATCTAAGGACAAAAAGAGAGTTGGAAGAGGTATTGGATCTGGTACTGGAAAAACAGCTGGTAGAGGTCATAAAGGTCAAAAATCAAGATCAGGAGGAAATGTTAGGCGCGGTTTTGAGGGTGGGCAAATGCCTCTTCAACAAAGATTACCTAAATTTGGTTTCTCTTCAAGAACAAATAATCACCTTAAGGATATTAATCTTAAATTAATTAATGGTATGGAAAAGGTAACTATAGAGACTTTAAAAGAAAAAAAAGTTATAGGAAAGTCTATTAAGAAAGTAAAAATCTATGGAGATTTTGAAGTTACATCAAAAATGTCTGTAGAGGGTATTAAGGTAACAAAGGGCGCAAAAGCATCAATTGAAAAAGCTGGAGGATCCATTAAGGAATAATCATGGCTGAGCAAGGTGCAGGAATGAGTGATCTTTGGAAAAGACTACGATTTGTCTTCATGGCAATTATTGTCTATAGAATTGGTTCACATATACCGATACCTGGAATAGACCCAGATCGATTAGCTCAACTTTTTGAGCAGAACCAAGGAACTATTTTAGATATGTTTAATATGTTCTCAGGCGGAGCCTTAGAGAGAATGAGTGTTTTTGCACTTAATGTTATCCCATACATATCAGCTGCAATTATTATGCAATTATTCTCAAACTCTATTCCTTACTTAATAGAGTTAAAAAAGGACGGACAAGCAGGAAGAAATAAAATCACACAATATACAAGGTATGGCACAGTCATTCTTGCATTTATTCAAGCTTCTGCTTTAGCTGTGACACTTTCATCCAGTGGACTAGCCTTTACACCTGGTACCTCTTTCTTTGTTTCCGCAGTGTTCTCAGTAGTAGCTGGAACAGTATTTTTAATGTGGTTAGGAGAGCAGGTCTCTGAGAGGGGTATAGGAAATGGAATTTCTATAATTATTGCTACAAGCATTTTAACAGGTATACCAGGGGCTATTGGCCAATCTCTTGAGCAAGCGAGGCAAGGGGATTTAAATATACTTCTACTTATTGGAATTGGTCTATTGGCAATGATTGTAATTGCAATTGTAGTATTCATCGAAAGAGGTCAGAGAAGGATCACTGTAAATTATGCCCAGCGCCAACAGGGCAGAAGAATGATGCAGGCTCAATCAAGCCATCTACCTTTTAAAGTTAATATGGCAGGAGTTATACCTGCAATTTTCGCGAGCACATTTCTATTATTTCCAGCATCTTTGTCAACATGGTTTGGTCAAAGCGAGTCACTTGGTTTTTTGCAAAGCATCTCTTTAGCTTTAAACCCTGGACAGCCTCTATATATATTAGTTTTTGCAACGCTTATAATTTCTTTTTGTTTTATATGGTTAGCATTAACTTTTAATACAAAAGAAGTGTCAGACAATCTAAAAAGATCTGGAGCATATATAGCTGGTATTAGGCCTGGTGAGCAAACAGCAAATTATATTGATGCTGTGCTTGCAAGATTAACTGTCTTCGGAGCAATATATTTAACACTTATATGCTTGCTTCCATTAGCCTTAATTAATTTTGCAGGTGTTTCTTTCTACTTTGGTGGAACCTCAGTCTTAATTATTGTTGTTGTATTGATGGATTTTATGGCTCAAGTTCAATCTCATTTGATGTCAGGACAATATGCATCACTAATGAAAAAAGCAAATTTAAAAAACTACAAAAGATAATATGAAAGTTAAAGCATCAGTAAAAAAAATCTGCAGAAATTGCAAAATAGTTCGAAGAAATGGCGTTCTATTTGTTATCTGTAAAACAGACAAAAAACACAAACAGAGACAAGGATAAGATATGGCAAGGATAGCTGGAGTTAATATTCCTGAAAACAAACATGTAGAGATTTCTCTTACACATATATTTGGAATTGGCAGAACTACTGCTCAGACGATATGTAAAGAGCTAAAGATTGACTATACAAGAAAAATATCTGACCTTACTGAAGATGAGATTGAGTTAATTAGGGTTTCAGTTGCTAAAATAAATGTAGAAGGCGATCTAAGAAGAGAGATAAGCACTAATATAAAAAGATTAATGGATCTCAAGTCATATAGAGGAGTAAGACACAGAAGAAAACTCCCAACAAGAGGTCAGAGAACTAAAACAAATGCCAGAACTAGAAAAGGCGCTAAAAAACCAATGAGAGGTTAATAAAGATGGCAGTAAAAGGAAAAAAATCCAAAAAGATTGTTACTGATGGAGTGGCGCATATTCACTCTTCTTTCAACAATACAATTGTAACCATAACTGACAAGCAGGGTAATACTGTTTGCTGGGCAACATCTGGAGGCTCAGGTTTTAAAGGCTCAAGAAAAAGCACACCTTTTGCTGCACAGATAGCTGCTGAAAAGGCTGGAAATACTGCAAAAGAGTTTGGAATGATTAATTTGGATGTAAAAGTTAAAGGTCCTGGCGGGGGAAGAGAGTCTGCTATTAGGTCTTTAAATGCATGTGGATTAAAAATTAAAAGTATAACTGACGTCACCCCATTACCACATAATGGGTGTAGACCATCTAAGAAAAGAAGAGTTTAACGGAGAAGTAAATGGCTAGATATAGAGGACCATCACTAAGACTTTCAAGAAGAGAAGGGACTGATCTTTTCCTTAAAAGTGGAGTAAGAGCAATTGAATCAAAATGTAACATGGACTCGCCTCCTGGAGCTCAGGGTGCTAGAAGAGGAAGGTTGTCTGATTACGGTTTACAGCTAAGAGAAAAACAAAAAGTTAGAAGAATGTATGGAGTTTTAGAGAAGCAATTTAGAAATTACTATAAAAAAGCAGCATCTCAAAAAGGAAATACAGGTGAAAACCTATTATCTTTGCTTGAAAAAAGGCTTGATAATGTTGTTTATAGAATGGGCTTTGGATGTACTAGAGCAGAAGCTAGGCAAATGGTTTCTCATAAAGCATTTAAGGTTAACGGACAGGTTGTAAATATACCTTCTTATCAGGTTCAAGATGGCGATGAAATTGAAGTAAGAGAGAGAAAAAAATCACATCTTAGAATCGCTTCTGCATTAAAAATAGCAGCTTCACGTGAAGAGTGTGATTGGGTTGAAGTTGATGATAAAAATTTAAAAGGGGTATTTAAATCAGCTCCAGATAGAGCAGATTTAGGAACAGAAATTAACGAAAATCTTATTATTGAGCTTTACTCAAAATAAGAAATAAAGGCGGATAAAATTATGCAAACATCAGTAATAGATTTACTAGTCCCAACAGAAATTCAAGTTGATGACATTTCACCAACTTTATCCAAGGTCACACTTGAACCTTTAGAGAGAGGTTTCGGCCACACTCTTGGCAATGCGCTTAGAAGGATTTTATTATCATCTATGCCTGGAGCAGCAGTTACAGATGTTGTTATTGATGGTATTACTCATGAATACAGCACTATTGAAGGTGTTAGAGAAGATGTTATTGATATTCTTCTAAATATCAAAGATATGCCTGTTAAAGTGATTGAAGGCGACACTGCAGAAATTGTGCTTGATGTAACAGGTCCATGCGATGTGCTTGCATCATCATTTGAAGTGCCAGGCAATGTTGAACTTGTGGATCAAGACTTTCACGTTGCATCAATAATTGACAAAGTAAACTTAAAAATGACTTTAACCGTTAAAACAGGGAGAGGTTATGAGCCAGCAGACCTTCGAGACGATGAAGATAGAGTGGTTGGTGGTTTAAAAGTAGATGCTTCTTACAGCCCTGTTAAAAGAATTTCGTATAATGTTGATAATGCAAGATTTGAAAAAAGAACTGACTTAGACAAGCTATTAATTGAGCTTGAAACGGATGGAACCCTTGATCCAAAAATGGCTATCGAGCATGCAGCTACTATATTCCAACAACAGCTTAGCGCATTTGTTGATTTAGATGCAATTGCAGAGCAGGAAGCTAAAAAAGATCAAAATGATTTTGATCCATTGCTACTCAGATCAATTGAAGAGCTTGAGCTAACAGTACGTTCTACCAACTGTCTGAAAGCTGAGAGCATATTTTTAATTGGAGATTTAATACATAGATCAGAATTTGACCTTTTGAAAACCCCTAATTTTGGAAAAAAATCGCTTAACGAAATCAAAGATGTATTAGCATCAAAGAACTTATCATTAGGCATGACAGTTGAAAATTGGCCACCATTAGGATAAAAAAAGATGAGACATAGAAAAGCAGGAAGAAAACTAAATAGAAATTCATCGCATAGAAAGGCTCTATTTAAAAATCTTTCGATAGCACTTATTGAGCAAGATATTATTAGAACAACTCTGCCAAAAGCAAAAGAGCTTAGAAGATTTATTGAGCCACTAATTACTCTTGCAAAAGTAGATAGTGTTGCAAATAGAAGACTGGCTTTTAATAAACTTCGTTCAGACTCAGCTGTGGGAAAACTATTCTCTACTGTTGCTGTTAATTCAAAAGATAGAAATGGCGGTTACACAAGAATAATTAAAGCTGGTTTTAGGCCTGGTGATAAGGCTGATATGGCATATATCGAACTTGTTGACAGAGACCTTGGTAATGCTGATCAAGATACCCCAGAAACTGAAGAAAACTCAGCAGCTTAACTTAAGATTTGTTTTAGAAAGGTTCCTGTATAGGAACCTTTTTTGTTTGCCACATCCTCTGGAGTCCCACTTGCAACAATAGTTCCACCTTCGCTTCCTCCTTCCGGCCCAAGGTCAATTATCCAATCAGCTGTTTTGATGACATCTAAATTGTGTTCAATGACAACAATGGTATTTCCTTGATCTTTTAATCTTTTCAATACATTCATCAATAACTCTATATCTGCAAAATGAAGACCTGTTGTAGGCTCGTCAAGTATAAAGAGGGTTTTGCCTGTGCTTCTTTTAGAAAGTTCTTTTGCAAGTTTTATTCTCTGCGCTTCTCCTCCCGAGAGAGTTATGGCCGACTGACCAAGCGTAATATAGCCTAAACCAACGTCATTTAAAGTAACTAGTTTATTTTTTATAGCAGGATGAGCGTCAAAAAAAGCTAAGGCTTCTTCTACTGTCATATTCAAAATATCACTTATATTTTTATCCTTGAATTTAACCTCTAAGGTTTGTTCATTGTATCTATGCCCATTACATACATCACACATAACATACACATCAGCTAAAAAATGCATTTCTACTTTAGTCATGCCATCCCCTTGGCAAGCTTCACATCTTCCACCTTTTACATTAAAACTAAACCTACCAGGTTTATAACCTCTTGATCTAGCCTCAACGGTTTGTGATAGTAGATCTCTAATATGAGAAAATAGTCCTGTGTATGTTGCTGGATTAGATCTAGGAGTTCTTCCAATAGGAGACTGATCAATGTTGATTACTTTGTCTAGATTCTCCAATCCATCAATCTTTTGGCATTTAACTTCCTTAGTCAGCTTTGATTTATTTAAAATAAATGAACTTAATGGAAGGAGAGTTTGGTTTATTAATGATGATTTGCCCGAACCGGAAACCCCAGTAATACAAGTAAAAAGCCCAACAGGTATTTGAGCTGAAACATTTTTTAGATTATTTTCTTGAGATTTGATAATGTGAATGAACTTATCAGATGGTTTCTTTCGAATGCTTGGAATTGAAATTTGTTTTTCACCAGAAAGATATTTTGCAGTTATAGAATTTTTATTATTTAGAATTTCTTCTAAAGCTCCCTCTGCGCAGATTTCTCCGCCATGCTTACCAGCACCTGGTCCAATATCTATAATATGGTCAGCACATCTAATAGCCTCTTCATCATGTTCTACAACAATGACTGTATTACCTAAATTTTTTAGGTTGTTGAGAGTTTTTATTAATTTTTCATTATCTCTTTGGTGCAATCCAATCGATGGCTCATCAAGGACGTAAGTAACACCAACAAGACCAGATCCAATTTGTGAAGCCAACCTTATTCTTTGTGCTTCACCTCCAGAGAGGCTCTCAGCACTTCTCTCTAGTGTTAGATAACTAAGACCAACATCCTCCAAGAAAGTTAACCTGTCAGTTATCTCTTTTAATATTTTCTCAGCAATTTTGAGCTCAGATCCATCTAACTTCATATTCTCAATGAATGCCAACGCATCATTGATTCTAAGAGAAGTGATTGAACCTATAGCTGTATCATTTATAAAAACATTTCTAGCTATTTTATTTAATCTTGAGCCATTGCAAACATTACATGCACTTTTAGACATAAGTTTTGATAGTTCCTCTCTTATGTATTCAGAATCAGTTTCTTTAAACCTTCTTTCAGTGCTGGGAATAATACCTTCAAACTTGTGCTTTCTAACAATTCTACTTCCACTCCTAAACCTATGAGAGAAGTCAACTTTATCTTTTGAACCCCATAATATAATTTCTTTTATCTCATTTGGATAATCTTTCCATAGAGTGGTAAGGCTAAAGTTATAATGAGCAGCTAAGCATTTTAGTTGGTAAAAATAAAATCTATTTCGTCTAGTCCATCCTTTTATAGCACCATTACTTATAGATACTTCTTCATCCTGAATTAATCTTTTCTCATTAAAATATTGGATTACTCCAAGACCATCACATTTTTCACATGCCCCATATGGGTTATTAAATGAAAACATTCTTGGTTCCAACTCTGGGATGCTATAACCACACTGCGAGCATGAAAAGTTTGATGAAAATAATTTTATTTCTTTGTTTGAATTTATTTCTTCAACTTCTACAAGACCATCAGATAACAAGAGTGAAGTCTCAATTGATTCAGAAAGTCTTGATCTGGTTTCATCAGTTTTTTTTAAAATTATTCTATCAATGACTGCAGCAATATCATGCTTCTTGTTTTTTTCTAATTCAGGAAATTCCTCAATTGGGTAAACTTCACCATCGACTTTTACTCTTACGTACCCAGCCTTTCTTAAATCTTCATAAACAGCATGATGTTCTCCTTTCTTACCTCTAATCACTGGAGCTAACACTATTAACTTTGAGCCCTCTTTCATTTCAAAGATATCATTACATATTTCCGTAACAGTCTTTGCAGCAAGCTCTTCATTGTGGTCAGGGCAAGTAGGAATACCTATTCGTGCATATAATAGTCTTAGATAATCATAAATTTCAGTAACAGTTCCAACTGTTGATCTTGGATTATGAGATGTTGCCTTTTGTTCAATTGATATAGCTGGTGATAGGCCTTCAATTTGATCAACATCTGGTTTTTCCATCATTGACAGAAACTGTCTTGCATATGTTGATAAGGACTCAACATATCTTCTTTGACCTTCGGCATATAGAGTGTCAAAAGCAAGAGAAGACTTTCCTGAACCAGAAAGTCCAGTAATAACTATTATTTTATTTCTAGGTATCTCAAGGCTTATATTTTTCAAATTATGTGTTCGAGCACCTTTGATGTAAATATTGTCCATAAGAAAGAAATAATCCGTGATGAAAAAATTATTTTGAGTTAAACTTCATAGATCATTATAAGAGGTAATTATGAGTAGAGGCGTAAATAAAGTTATTTTAGTTGGAAATTTGGGTCAGAAACCAGAAATGAGATATACGGCGACTCAATCCGCAGTTGCTAATCTTTCAATAGCTACTACTGAATCCTGGAAGGATAAAGAGAGTGGTGAGATGAGAGATAAAACAGAATGGCATAGGGTCGTATTTTTTGGAAAGCTAGCAGAAATTGTTGAAAAGTATCTTGATAAAGGTTCAAGTGTTTACGTAGAAGGAAAGCTTCAAACTAGAAAATGGCAGGACAAGAATGGAGCTGATAGATGGACAACTGAAATCGTTGGTAATGAATTAACAATGCTTGGATCTAGATCGCAAAACGATGCAGGGATGTCAAGCAATAATCAGACTGAATCACCATTTCCATCTGAAGGTGATTCTGGATCAGGCCTAACAGATGACGATATTCCTTTTTAGGATTTAACCTAGTTGAAGTTTGATACCATTCTCTTTGAAGAGAAAGATTCCATAGCATTAATAACCTTAAATAGGCCAAAAAAACTTAATGCTTTTAATCAATCAATGCTTTTTGATTTATTAAAGGTATTTGATCATTGTGACCAAAGCGATTCCATAAAAGCTATCATAATAACAGGATCAGGAAGGGCATTCTGTGCAGGAGCTGATCTATCCTCTGGTAAAAATACTTTTAAAAGCGAATTTGATAATACAGGTAAGTATGATGAGGATTTTAATAGAGATTCTGGAGGAATTTTAACTCTTAGGATGTATAGAAGCCTAAAGCCTATTATTGCAGCTTGCAATGGACCGGCTGTAGGTGTTGGAGCAACTCTCCAATTGGCAGCTGATATTCGAATAGCATCTAACAATGCTGCTTTCTCATTTCCATTTGCTAAAAGAGGGATTGCTCCTGATGCATGCTCCAGCTGGTTTTTGCCTAAAATAGTTGGCATATCCAAAGCCTTAGAATGGTCATATTCTGGAGAGCTGATTAGTTCAGATGATGCATTTGCAAGTGGGCTTATTTCCTATATTTCCTCTACAGAGGATTTAATAAAAGATGCTATAAAAGTAGCAACAAAATTTATTAAAACCTCGTCCCCGGTATCAATTGCGCTAACTAGACAAATGATGTGGTCATTATCATCGAGGTCAACTCCTGAAGATGCTCATAAAATCGATTCAAAAGTCATTGAAGCAAGAGGTTTATCTGAAGATGCTGCTGAAGGAGTGATTTCATTTTTGGAGAAGAGGAATCCTAGCTTTAAAAACCTAGTTTCAAAAGATATTCCAAATATTTTTCCATGGGACGAATCACAATTTAGAAAAGAGGACTGAAATGTTATTTAATGAATACAAGTTAAAAAATACAACTCTTAGAAATAGAATTGTAATGGCGCCCATGACTCGAAGTATGTCACCAGGAGGCGTCCCAACAAAAGACGTTGTTGATTATTATCAAAGAAGAGCCAGAGCTAACGTTGGTTTGATTATTACTGAAGGAATAGAAATTAGCCATGCTGCTTCAAGTGCATACCCTAATGTACCTAGGCTGGATAGCAAGAAAGCAATTGCTGGTTGGAAAGAGGTGGTTAGTGGAATAAAAAATACCGGTGGAGCAGTTGTAGGACAATTATGGCATTGTGGCGGATTCAGAAAGCCAGGCATGGGGCCAAATCCTGATGTGCCAGGTCATACAGCATCAGGATTAACTCGCCCAGGTAAGAATGTAGCTCATCCAATGACAATTGATGATATAAATCAAACAATTGATGCTTATGCTGCTGATGCAAAGCGTTGTGAAGAGATTGGCTTTGATGGCATTGAAATTCATGGTGCTCATGGTTATTTAATTGATAACTTTTTATGGGAGGGAACAAATATCAGGGATGATGACTATGGAGGCTCAATAGAAAACAGGGCAAGATTAGCTACAGAAATTGTTGAGGCAATTAGATCAAATGTTAGTGATGATTTTATTGTTGGTTTTCGATTTTCACAATGGAAGCAACAAGACTACAAGGCACGCTTAGCAAATAATGATAAAGAGTTAGCTGAAATGCTGAAAGGACCAACTAATTCAGGTTTAGACTACATTCACTCGAGCATGAGAAGGTATTGGGAGCCAGAATTCAAGAAGTCAGATCATAATCTTGCTTATTGGACAAAGAAAATCTCAAAACTTCCCACAATAAGTGTTGGTAGTGTAGGTCTTGATTCAGATTTTATAGATATGACTGCTCCAGCCAAACCATCAAATATTAAAAAAGTTATTGAAGATATAAATGATGGTAAATACGATTTAGTAGCAGTCGGTCGAGCATTACTAGCAGATCATGAATGGGCTCTAAAAATGGAGCAGGGTAGATTAGATGATATTAAACCTTATAACGAGGACACTTTAAAAACTTATTTTTAGTTTAATATTCTGAAAAAATCAAAGTTGCATTTGTTCCACCAAACCCGAATGAGTTACTCATTGCGCAGGAAATTTTTTGCTCTCTAGTTTCTTGATTTATATCCAAGCCATTAGCCTCATCAACCAAGTTGCCGATATTAATCGATGGAGCTATAAAGTTTTCATTGATCATCATTATTGTATAAATTGCTTCTTGAACTCCTGTTGCACCCAAAGAATGACCAGTCATAGACTTTGTAGAGCTAATAGTTGGAATATTATTTTCAAAGACCTTTTTTATTGCATTGAGTTCAGCTAAGTCACCTACAGGTGTGCTAGTACCATGTGCATTAATATAATCAACAGATTTTTTTGATGTTGTCAGAGCACCTCTCATGCATCTTTCTGCTCCCTCTCCAGACGGGGCGACCATATCGTACCCATCTGAGTTAGCAAAATACCCAGATAATTCTGCAATTATATTAGCACCTCTATTTTTTGCATGATCCTCGTCTTCTAAGACAAGAATACCAGCACCTCCTGATATAACAAATCCATCCCTATCAATATCAAAAGCCCTTGATGCAGCAGAGGGATTATCATTGAAGTTTGATGAAAGGGCGCCCATTGCATCAAACATACATGAAGAACTCCAGTGCTCGTCTTCTCCACCTCCAACAAGGACAATATCTTGTTGACCAGATTTTATTAAGTCTGCTCCGTGACCAATGCAGTGCGCGCTTGTTGAGCAAGCAGATGAAATTGAATAGTTCACTCCTTGAAGTTTTAAGGCTGTTCCCAATATAGCTGCTACTGTACTCCCCATAGTTTTTGTTACTGCATAGGGGCCAATCCTTTTTGGGCCTTTATCCCTTGTTATATCTGCTGTAACAACTTGAGCTTTTGTTGACGCACCACCAGATCCTGCAACAATCCCAACTCTAGGATTTGATAGCATCTCATCACTAAGACCTGACATATCAATAGCATCTAGCGCTGCTAGATAAGCATATGCTGGGGCTTCTCCCATGAATCTTAAAAGTTTCCTATCAATAACTTCTTTAAGATCAATATCAATACTTCCAGATATCTGGCTCCTAAAGTTCATATCTGCATATGTCTGATTCTTTACTATCCCAGACTTTCCATTTTGCAAACTATGCAGGACATCTTTATATGAATGGCCTATACATGACTTTATTCCAATTCCTGTTACTACAACTTTTTTCATAATTAAAAATTACTTGTATCTTTAAATAATCCCACTTTAAGATTTTCAGCAGAATAAACTTCTCTATCATCAACATACATTTTTCCATGAGCCAGGCCAAGAACTGCACCTCTGTTAATAATCCTTTTTATATCTAACTCATATCTTACTATTTTAGAAGTTGGTAAGACTTGCCCAAAAAACTTAACTTTTTCTGCACCTAAGGCTCGACCAACTCCAGACAATCCAGACCATAAAAGAAAAAAGCCCAGTAGCTGCCACATAGCATCCAATCCAAGACAACCAGGCATAACAGGATCTTCCTTGAAATGACAATCAAAAAACCATAGTTCAGGGCTTATATTTAATTCGGCAATTATTTTGCCTTTATTAAACTCACCTTGGTCATCATTGATCAATTTAATTGAATCAAACATAAGCATGTTATCTGAAGGAAGCCTTCCATCTCCTTCATTAAATAATTTACCATTGCCACAATCAATTAAGTCTTGTTTTGAGTATTGGTTTTGAGGAACAAACATCACTTATCTCTATTAATAGAATTACTTAACAAGTTTAACATCTCATCTCTTACAGTTTTAATTTTAATTCGATGTGCTGATTTTTCTGCTGAATGAAAATAATTCATCGCAAGCTCATGGGTGGACTTAATACCGCCAAGGTCTGAGATTAAAGAATAAAGCTTGTTGTTATCTATAAAATCTTTTTTTAAAAAGCCCTTAAGAAGTTTTTCTTGAGCTTTATTTGCATTTTTATAAGCAAAGTAAAATGGGTAAGTAATCTTTTTTTCTTTTATGTCTTGAAAATTAGGTTTGCCTGACGAGCTTTCAATCTTATAATCGAGCAAATCATCCTTTATTTGAAATAATATCCCTAAATTTTTTGAAAAATTGGTTGAATTTTTTATATATGAAGCATCTCCATTAGCCAAGATGGCGCCTGATCTTGCTGCTGCTTCGAATAGTCTTCCTGTCTTAAAGTAGCTTATCTTTAAGAGATTTTCTAAAGATATATTAATATTATTTATACCATCTAACTGGATTAGCTCTCCTTTTGAAATTTCATTCGTTGCATTAGAAAGCTCTTTTAGGATTCTCATATCATTTAATTCAACCATTAACATAAATGCTTTTGAGTAGATGTAATCACCTATAAGTACACTGTGCGAATTAGTCCATATGTTATTAACAGACGCTGCACCTCTCCTAGTTTGAGACGAGTCAACCACATCATCATGAACCAAAGTTGCTGTATGAAGAAGCTCTATAACGGATGCAAGCTTAAGTCTTTTATTAGCTTTTCTTTTATCTATTGATGAGGTAATTAACGATAGTTTTGCTCTAACTTGTTTGCCATTTGATTGAAAAATATAATCATACAACTCAGATATAATTTCCTCTTCAATAATCTCATTTTTAAGAAGACTTTTTACCTTAGATAGTTCTTTATTTATATTAATGATTTGAAAAACCCTCTTTAAAATTAATTAAAGCAAAATTATACATAAGTATTGATAAATTCTTCATTAAAGCGTATATTTTGCCACCTTTAGAGATATTAATATGTATGCAGTAATAGAAACAGGCGGAAAACAACACAAAATTGAAAAAGGCATGAAATTGCCTGTAGATTTGTTAAAAGAAGAACCAGGTTCAAAGGTAACATTTGATAATGTTCTTTTATATGTTGATGGTGACAAAGTTGAGATAGGTCAGCCTTATCTCTCCAATGTTAAAGTGACCGCAGAGGTTGTGGACATTGTTAAATCTGAGAAACTATCCATACTTAGATTCAGAAGAAGAAAGCATAGTATGAGAAAACTTGGACATAGAGCAAAACATTCACAAATTGAAATTAAAGATATTAAGATAGAGAGTAAATAATGGCACATAAGAAAGCAGGTGGTTCAAGTAAGAACGGAAGAGATTCCAACGCCAAAAGACTTGGCGTAAAAAGATTTGGTGGACAAACAGTTAAAGCTGGAGAGATTCTTATACGCCAAAGAGGAACCAATACTCATCCTGGAATTAATGTTGGCATTGGTAAAGACGACACACTTTTTGCAAAAACTGCTGGAACTGTGCAATTTACTTACAAAGGACCTAAAAGCAGAAAAACAGCCAACGTTATTCCTGTATAAAAACCTAAATCATGAACTTCATTGACGAGGCCTTTCTCGAAGTAAGGGCTGGAAATGGAGGAGCTGGTGCGTCTAGTTTCAGAAGAGAGAAATACATACCATTTGGTGGACCAGATGGAGGTGACGGCGGAAAGGGTGGAGACATTATTTTTCAAGTCAATAAAAATAAAAATACTCTAATTGATTTTCAAAACAAAAAAGTTTTTATAGCTAAAAATGGTAGACCTGGTTCAGGTAAAAATAAATCAGGTGCTGCAGCAGAGGATCTTGTTATAGACGTGCCAAAGGGTACAGTTATTTATGATGATTTGTCCAATGAGCAATTGTTAGATTGTTGTGATGATGATGTTTCTTACACTGTTGCTGTGGGCGGTGACGGCGGTCAAGGAAATGCTAGATTTAAGTCAAGTACAAATCAAGCGCCAAGAAAGTTTACTTTGGGTTTTGAAGGAGAAATAAGATCAATAAGACTTGAACTTAAGTCTTTAGCAGATGTTGGCTTGGTTGGATTTCCTAATGCAGGAAAATCAACCTTTTTAAATAAGGTTTCATCTGCAAAACCAAAAATTGGAAGCTATCCGTTCACAACCTTAAGACCTCACCTTGGTACTATTAGAGGTAACGACTCTAGTTTTGTAATAGCTGACATACCAGGACTAATTGAAGGCGCATCAGAAGGGGCTGGGCTGGGCATTAAATTTCTCCAACATATCTCAAGAACTGGGTTGTTGCTAATATTTGTAGATTTATTTTCAACAGAAGAAAATAATCATATTCAGCAAATCGAACTATTAAAAAAGGAGCTAAGCCTCTATAAAGAAGACCTAACTCAAAAGGTTTCATGGATAGTATGTAATAAAATTGACCTTATCAACGATGAAGAAATAGAAGGTATATCTAATAATATTCAGAACCAGCTCAAAATAAGTAAAAAAGATATATTCTTTATCTCAGCCGCAACAGGAGCAGGTACAGAAATTCTTCTGAAGTCTTTAGAAGAGGTGATAGTGAGAAGTAAAGAGGATCTCTAGCCTAGGTTCTTAATAGCTTTTGTCAGTCTGCTTTTAGTTCTTGCTGCAGCATTTTTGTGTATTACTTTTTTTGATGCTGATGAGTCAAGTACTTTTTCCGCCTTAACAAGCAGTTCTTTAGCTTTTACAGAATCATTAGCTTCAATAGAAGCTCTGACTGCTTTTACTGCAGTTCTCACCACAGACCTTTGTGCATGTCTTAACTTATAAGTTTGAGCATTTTGTTTAGCTCTTTTACTTGCTTGTTTTGAGTTCGCCATAATTCTATATATTTAAAAAGAATGCGTAGTTTAATGATCTAAGCAGTATATGTCTATATAAATGTAAATAATTTATTCCATGAGTTTTCTAGCTTTATTTATGCAATCTCCAGCAGGATTCCAAAACCATCCTTTAGGATCCCAAGCTCTTCCATGCGCAAGAAATATACATTGTGAATAAGCTTTCTTTGCTAGCTCAATTTCACCCAGTTTCTCGTGAGCAACTGCTTTGGCCCAAAGAGCCATTGAAACATCATTTACAGCCCAATTCTTGTGAATTTTTTCTTTCTCGTTTCTGGTTACTCTTCCAACTGGAGGATACTTAACTTTGTTTGCATCGAGTTCTTTTTGCATGATTACAGCTTCCGTTGCAAAAACATTGAAACATGCATCAACAACCTTAATAGATTCTGCATATTTATTCTGGGAAAATAGTTCAATAGCTTCTCCAGCCCATAACGCAGAGTCACCTACGTCAGGATCAGTTGAATAACAGTTAAAATGACTATGATTGCCATCAGCATTAATGTTAGTAGAAAATAGAACCACCAAGAGTGATATATATAAATTATTGAGATTCATAATTATTTTTTAAATTAATTTCGAGTTAAAGATATATTATTGATAGAGTCTTTGCAACATGGTGGAGGCGGCGGGAATTGAACCCGCGTCCATTAATCCTTCAGCCTAACTTCTACATGCATAGCTCACCCAATTGGCTTTTTAACTTTATCGACCCGAGGAGCAGGGTGAAAAAGCGAGCTTGATTAAGTTTAACCAAACTGTGTCCAAGCAACACAGCTTGGCTAGACTATGTGTTTTGCCGATGCTTCAAACCATAGTCAATTCTTGCATCGGTTAGCATTAAGCTGCTAAAGCGTAGTTGTCGTTATTTGCAACTAAATTTTTTGTAGTATGTTTTACAAGAATTACCACAATCTTGGCATGCGCTTCGGAGTCCAGTAGAAATGTCGAACCCTGTTCGCCCCCATGGGGTAGAGAATTATACATTATCTATTCGTTTTTGATGAATTTTTAAGAATCCTGCCTTGGCTTCTTTCCCAGTCTCTTTTTTTAATATCTTGTCTTTGATCTACTAGTTTCTTACCTTTACCAGTAGCAATATCGCACTTAACATGATTATTTTTCCAATACATATTAGTCATAATAATTGTAAGACTCTTTTCACCTTTAAGCTTTTGTAGTTGAGCTATTTCTTTTTTGTTCAATAATAATTTTCTTGTCCTAAGGGGATCTACATCAAAATTTTTTAAAGATGAAGGAGGGTCAATTTTTATACCTATAAGCCATGCTTCATTCTTTTTAAAAGTAACGTAACTATTCTTAACATCTACTTTTTTTTCTCTTAATGATTTTACCTCCCAGCCCTCAAGCACAATTCCAGCTTGAAAAGATTCGCCAAGTTTATAGTTTCTTGTTGCAGTTTTATTCCTTACAATTAAATTGGAATTATCTTTAGACATATCATTATTATGTCTTTTGATACATCATGTGCAACTAAAAGATAATAAAAAATTGGATATCAATAACTTAAAATCAACATATGGCCATTTGGGCTTTATACCATTTGCCATATTTTCCATTATCCCATGGGTATTTGGTTGGACCTATGCTGAAATTTCAATTAAGTGTCAATTATTATATGGAGGAGCAGTTTTAAGTTTTCTTTCAGGTATGACTTGGGGGTGGGAAGATAATCAACCCCATCAAAAATTTAATTTATCTATGGGTATAGTCTTTAGCCTAATAGGTATTGCAATTATTTTTATGGTCTTTTTTGAATTAATATTTTTTGCACTTATAGCCTCAATGATCGTCTTTCAATTGTTTTATCGTTTTGAAAAATCATCACATGATTTTAAGGAAAAGAATGATGATTATAAAAAATTTAGAAAGATGTTATCTTTATTAGTATCAATTAGTTTTTTGATATCATTTGCATATTGGATAAACCCTTACAGTAACCCTATAACTTAAAAACATTATGGAATTAGAAAAACAACTTAAATCGCATGGTTCATGGATAGGTAAATGGACTTTTATATTAGCTGCCAGTGGATCGGCCGTTGGCCTAGGTAATATTTGGGGCTTTCCCTACAAGGCTGGAACAAATGGGGGAGGCGCCTTCGTTTTAATTTATCTTACGTGTATTTTGATAATAGGGCTTCCAATTATGATAAGTGAGGTTGTTATTGGAAGAAGGGCTGGAAATAGCCCAGTTAATGCAATGAGGAAGATGGCAATTAATTCAAACAGAACTCCTCTTTGGAGGTTTGTTGGATGGAGTGGAATTCTTGCTGGAATTCTTATCTTATCTTTTTATAGTGTTATAGCTGGTATATGTTTAAATTATATTTTTATTTCTGCAAGTTCATTAGGAGACATAAGCTCAACTGATCAATTTGGTAGCGTAATATCATCTCCTGTAAATCTAATGTTTTGGCATACACTTTTTATGGTTTTAACCGCCTTGATTGTATCTGCAGGAATTAAAGACGGTATTGGAAAAATGGTAAAAATTTTAATGCCTATGCTTGGTTTCTTGATGATATTCATGGTTATTTATGCAATGGTTAACGGTGATTTTAGTCAAGCAATGAACTTTCTATTTGCTCCTGACTTCTCAATCGTTACCTCCGACACCTTATTACAAGCAATGGGACAAGCATTTTTTAGTTTAGGATTGGGAATGGGTTCTATTATGGCTTACGGAGCTTATATGGCTAAAGATCAAGATATTTTTAGTAATTCAACTTCAGTAGCATCACTTGATACCATGGTAGCAATAATTGCAGGTATAGCTATATTCCCTATTATATTTGCATTTAATTTAGAGCCAAATAGCGGTCCTGGTCTTGTTTTCGTATCTATGTTATCTGCATTTAATCAAATGCAGTTTGGCTATATTATTGGGCCACTATTTTTTATACTACTTTCTATTGCTGCGCTAAGCTCCTCTATTTCTTTGCTTGAACCTGGAGTAGCCTATCTTTCTGAAGAAGATATTCTGTCAAGAAGAAAGTCTGCAGCTTTGATATCTTCTGTTGCATGGGTATTGGGAATTGGGTCCGCTCTTAGTTTTAATATTTGGTCTGATCTAACATTTATATCTGATAGAAATTTTTTAGATTCTATAGAGTTTATCACCAACCAGATACTTCTCCCTGTGGGAGGAATGTTCATTGCAATTTTCGTTGGTTGGTTTATGTCAAAATCTATTATTAAAGATGAGATAGGAAGAATTAATCCAATTTTATTTAATTTGTGGTTATTCTTTGTAAAGTTCATTGCTCCAACAGGGGTTGCTCTTGTTATATTTTTTCAATTTTTTCCAATTTAAATGGCGAGAAGTATTTCTTATGCAAGAAAGATTTCAGAGCCAATAGATAGAGCATTTGAAATAATTTCTACATATGAAAACTACAAGAACTTTATTCCTGGCTGCATTGATTCAAGAGTTATATCTGAAGAAGGAGATATTCAAGTTGGACAGCTTGAGTTTGAGATGTTTGGCAAGAGTTATTTAATTGAATCAAAAAATAAGCAATCTGATTTCAAGCTTGAAATTGAGCAAATTAGAGGGCCTTTTGAAAGCTTCAAAGGTTGCTGGAGTCTTATTGAAAAAGAAAAAAAAACAGAAATTTCTTTTAATGCAGTCTTTACGTTACCTTTCCTTATAAATGCAGTAACACCTGACTCATTAATTAACAAATTATCTGAAACAATCATTGAATCATTTATTGCAAAATTATCATGAAAGTATTTTTTTCATACTCTAATAGCAAAGAAACTTATCTCTATGAACTTGAGGTTGCGTCTGGTACCACAGCATCCCAATTATTAGAAGTTGATCTGGTTAAAAAGCTCTCTTCAGCATTTCCAAAAGATTACAAAATAGGAGTTAATAGCGAACTGCTGGATGGAGAATTTAGACCTACCCCAGAAAAATATAGGTTAAAAGAGGGGGAAAGAGTTGAGATTTACAGATTTTTAAAACAAGATCCAAAAGAGAGAAGGAGAAAAAATATTTAGTTTTCTTTAGATGGCCTTTCTAAAATCCAGCTATCAACTAGACCCTCTTCATTAAAAAAAATTGATAACTTTTGCTCAGTTATCTTTACCTCCCCAATGGTTACAGAATTAAAATAATCCCATCTATTATTTTTATGGAATGGATCCATAATTACTGCTTTACCAAACAAGAAATCTACTTGAGTTTTTGTCATTCCCTTCTCAAGTTTATTTATTTCCTTTTCTTCAAATATATTCCCTTGCATTATTGGAACTTTATATGGCTCAAAAAAAGTACACGATGATGTAACTGCAATCATTAGTACAGTAAAAAATAATTTTGTATTGAGTTGTTTCATGTGCAAGATGGATTATACTTTGTAAAAATGTTTAAGTCTTATCTAATCATTAATTAGACATTAGAAATAGAAAAAAATGCCAAAAAAGAATAAAGAATTACAAAAAGCCGGACTTAAAGCGACTTTACCAAGAATTAAAATCCTTGAAGTTCTAGAATCTAAGGGTCACCTCAGTGCTGAAGATATTTATAAGGAATTAATTATTTTAGATGAAGATGTTGGCTTAGCTACAATTTATAGAGTATTAACTCAGTTTGAGTCTGCTGGCATTGTGATAAAGCATAACTTTGAAGAAGGGCATGCTGTCTATGAAATCGTTTCTGATGAACATCATGACCATATGGTTTGTATTGAAACAGGAAAGATTTATGAGTTTCATGATGAGGTTATTGAGAGAAGACAGTCTGAAATTGCCAAAGATCATGGCTTTGAAATCGTTGACCATAATATGGTTTTATACGTCAAAAAATTAGAATCATAAATCTAAAAATACTCTTGAACTAATAATTTGTACCCATATATACATCGTATAGAGGGTAAATTATGTCAAAAGAAACTAAAGAAGAAGCTACAGATTCATTAGTCGAAGAGCAAACTGATGTTAATGAAACTATCGAAACAGATAGCTATGAAGAGCTTCTTGAAAAAAAAGATAATCTTGAAAAATTATTGCTTAGAGCAACTGCTGATCTTGATAATGCCATAAAAAGAACTTCCTCCGAGGTTGATAAGGCTCATAAATATGGTGTTGAGAGGCTTCTAAATGAACTTCTTCCAGTGGTTGATAATTTAGAACATGCTTTAGAAAAGTTATCTGACGATGCATCAAAGGAAGATAAAGAAGGGATCGAATTAACTTTAAAATCTTTTGAATCTGCTCTTGATAAATTTGGAATGAGACCTATTTATCCTGAAAATGAACAATTTAATCCAGAAAAACATGAGGCAGTTTCAGTTGTTCCTGATGAGGGCAAAGATGATGGCTTGGTGGGAGAAATATTTCAAAGGGGTTGGGAGCTCCATAATAGAATTTTAAGACCGGCCAGAGTGACGGTAATTAAGAATTAAAAAATAGAGGTAAATTATGTCAAAAATTATTGGAATTGATCTAGGAACCACAAATAGTTGTGTTGCTGTAATAGAGGGCCAACAACAGAAAGTTATTGAAAATGCTGAGGGAGGGAGAACAACTCCATCAGTTATTGCATATACAGATCAAGACGAAGTTCTTGTTGGAATGCCAGCTAAAAGACAATCAGTAACAAATCCTGAAAACACCTTATATGCTATTAAAAGGCTTATTGGTAGAACATTTGATGATAATGTTGTCAAAAAAGATGCTGACATGGTGCCTTATAAAATTATAAAAGCTGATAATGGCGATGCTTGGGTTGAAGCATCTAATAAAAAATTAGCTCCACCTCAAGTAGCTGCTGAAGTATTGAAAAAAATGAAGAAAACAGCTGAAGATTATTTAGGCCATGATGTAAAAGAAGCTGTGATTACAGTTCCAGCATATTTTAATGATGCACAGAGACAGGCAACAAAAGACGCTGGAAAAATAGCTGGCCTTGATGTCAAAAGAATTATAAACGAACCGACAGCTGCAGCATTAGCTTATGGTTTAGATAAGCATAAGGGTGATTCTACTGTTGCTGTATATGATCTTGGTGGGGGAACATTCGATATATCAATCATCGAAATATCTGATGTCGATGGAGAGCATCAGTTTGAGGTACTTTCAACAAATGGAGATACGTTCTTAGGAGGTGAAGATTTTGATCTAAGGCTAATAGATTATTTTGTTGATCAGTTTAAACAAGAATCTGGATTTGACTTGAAAAGTGATCCTCTTGCCTTGCAGAGACTAAAAGAAGCTGCTGAAAAAGCGAAAATTGAACTATCATCATCTGATCAGACTGAAGTTAATCTTCCCTATATTACCGCAGACAGTTCTGGCCCAAAACATTTTGTCCACAAGATCACTAGAGCAAAATTAGAGTCTTTGGTTGAAGATTTGGTCGATAAAAGTTTAGAGCCATTAAAATTAGCTTTAACAGATGCAAAGATAGAAAAATCTGAAATATCTGAGATTTTGCTAGTTGGCGGACAAACTAGAATGCCGTTGGTGCAAAAGAAAGTTGCAGAATTTTTTGGCAAAGAAGCAAGAAAAGATTTAAACCCTGATGAAGCTGTAGCTGTTGGAGCTGCAATTCAAGGGTCTGTTTTATCTGGAGATACAACAGATGTTCTTCTTTTGGACGTGACACCACTCACTCTTGGAATTGAAACTCTTGGCGGCGTTTCAACTCCTCTTATTGAGAAGAATACAACAATCCCAACTCAAAAATCACAGACTTTTTCTACTGCTGAAGACAACCAAACGGCTGTTACAGTGCATGTTATTCAAGGTGAAAGAACACAAGCATCACAAAATAAATCCCTTGGTCAATTTAACTTAACTGATATACCGCCTGCACAAAGAGGCACACCTCAGATAGAAGTTTCATTTGATTTAGACGCTAATGGAATTTTAAATGTATCAGCAAAAGATAAGAATACTGGAAAAGAGCAATCAATTGTTATCAAAGCGTCAAGTGGCTTATCAGATGAAGATATTGAGAAAATGGTCAAGGATGCAGAAGCTAATGCCGAAGATGATAAGAAATTTGAAGAATTAGTAAAGACTAAAAATAATGCAGACATGTTGGTTCATGCTACAAGGAAAACAATTTCAGAATCAGGCGATAAATTGACTGATGAAGAAAAAGACCAGGTAGAAAACGCTGTTAAGTCATTGGAAGAAGCCATTAAGAGTGAAAATGTTGAGTCTATTGAAACATCAACAAAAGAACTCAATGATGTTTTAACACCACTTACACAAAAGCTTTATACGCCAGATGAAGGTGCGACTGCATCAGATTCAGAAGGAGATGCTTCATCAGATGAGGCGGGTGATAATACCGTTGACGCAGAATTCGAAGAAGTTAAAGAAGAAGACAAATAACTTATGTCCAAAAGAGACTACTATGAAGTCTTAGGAGTCTCTAAGGGCACCTCAGGTCCAGAGTTAAAAAAAGCTTTCAAAAAGAAAGCTATGAAATTTCATCCTGATAGAAATCCTGATAATCCTGAAGCAGCAGAAAAATTTAAAGAAGCTGCTGAGGCATATGATGTTTTATCAGATTCTCAAAAAAAATCAGCATATGATCAATTTGGCCATTCTGGTGTTGATGGAATGGGCGGTGGCGGACCTAATTTTAATGATATAAATGTCGGAGATATTTTTGGTGATATCTTTGGAGATGTTTTTGGAACTAGATCATCTTCTAGAAGACCGCAAAGAGGTCAGGATCTTCAATACAATATTGAATTAACTCTGAAAGAAGCAGTCCTAGGAGTTCAAAAGAAAATAAAAATTCCTTCTCATAGAGAATGTCCTGATTGTAATGGAAGTGGTGCAGCAAAAGGCTCTAGCCCAAGCACTTGCACGAATTGTAATGGCGCTGGGCAAGTAAGAATGCAACAAGGATTTTTTTCGGTTCAACAAACTTGTTCAGTTTGCTCAGGGACCGGGCAGGTTATTAAAAATAAATGCAAAACATGTAGAGGTGTTGGAGCAATAAAAGATAACAAAACCTTATCAGTAAACATTCCATCAGGTGTTGATAATGGAGACAAAGTTAGACTAAGTGGTGAGGGTGAGTGGAAAAAAGGCGGTCGGTCAGGAGACTTATATGTAGCAATAAGAATTGCTGAAAACCCAATTTTTCAAAGAGATGGAAGAGATTTATATATTGATGTTCCCATATCATTCGAAACTTCAATTGTTGGCGGCTCTATTAAAGTCCCAACACTTGAAAATTTTATATCTCTCAAAATTCCTGCTCAAACCCAGACAGGTAAAGTATTTAGAATAAGAAATAAAGGTGCATCCATAGTAAGAGATAGCAGAAGAGGAGATATTCTATACAGGGTAATAGTAGAAACTCCATCTAGCTTAAATAGAAAACAACTAAAGCTTCTTAGTCAGTTCACATCTAGCCTCGATGAAAATAATTACCCAGGGACAGACTCGTTCAATAAAATTTCATCAAATTTAAATGATTAACCTCTACTTAAACGGAGCTTCTGGAAGAATGGGGGTCGCTGTTAAAAGTATTATTTCAGAAACCAATGATTTTAATTTGCTTGATAAGGATTTATCTGATGAGCATGACTGTATTATAGATTTCTCTAGACCAGATTCATGTATCAATCTAATACTAGAACGTAAAAATAAGAAAATTTTAACTCCATTAATTATTGGAACTACCGGATTTAATGAGCAACAACTAGGAGTAATTGAGGAGGCTGCAAAATTTTCCCCAATTCTTTTATCTTTTAATATGAGTCAAGGGATATCTAATTTAAAAAAAGGAATTAAGAAAATTATCAAAGATTTAAATAGCTCAACTATATGCACTATAAATGATTATCACCATGTTAATAAAGTTGATGCACCTTCTGGCACAGCTATAGAGTTAAAAAATTTTATAGAAGAAAAAGATAAAAATAAATTTATTGAGTCAATAGAAATTAAGTCTTTCAGAGAAGGCGATTTCTTTGGCATACATGAGGTAGATTTTAAAAGTAACGAAAATCATGTAACTTTAAAACATAAGGCATTATCTAGACTGATATTTGCAGATGGGGCATTGCGGGCCGCTAAGAAAATTATCAATAAAAATCCAGGATTATATAATTTAGAGTCAATTTAAAATTAAATGATAATTTCCTTTTAAATCAACAATAACTTATATAAAATACTCGAACTTTAATCACGAAGACCTTACAAAGATATTGCTTGGGTGCTCAATGAGTTGGCAATACAAAGGTTGGAGAATTTAACCCTAAGGAGAATGAAAATGAGCGTTGTTTCAATAAAAGACCTGCTTCATGCAGGAGTCCATTTTGGTCATCAAAAAAGATTCTGGAATCCAAAAATGGATAAGTATATTTTTGATACTAGAAAAAAAATCAACATTATAGATCTTGAGTTAACACAAGAACATTTGAGTGCAGCTGCTTCTAAGGCAGAAGACATTTGTTCTAAAGGTAACAAAATTTTATTCGTAGGAACAAAGAGATCTGCAAGTAAAACTATCAAAGAAGAGGCATCTAGGCTTGATTTGCCATATGTAGATAAAAGATGGCTTGGTGGAACACTTACTAATTGGAAAACAATTAGAGGATCAATTAGAAGGTTACAGGATATTGAAGAAATGATTTCTTCAGGAAGAATTGAAAAGCTAATCAAAAAAGAGGCTGTTGAGATTCAAAAAGAATATGTAAAACTCCAAGCAAGCGTTGGTGGTATTAAGGATATGAAAGGCCTTCCAGATGCAATTTTTGTCATTGATGTTAAATACGAAAAAATTGCAGTATTAGAGGCAAAAAAAATGGGCATCCCAGTAATGGCTCTTGTTGATACCAACTCTAATCCAGATGGAATAGATACTGTTATACCTGGAAATGATGATGCTATAAGATCTATTAGATTAATCACTAAGATTATCGCAGATGCGTGTGAGAGAGGTCTCGAATCTTCTAAGGGCTTTGTAGCAAAATCTGAATCTAGCACTCCAATAATTCAAAAAGCAAAAAAAGACGAAGTCAAAACTGAAGAAGTTGTTGAGAATATAGAAGAAGTTAAGGAAGAAGCCAAAGAAGTCTCAGAAACTTCTAGTGAAAATGTTGAAGAAACAGAAGTTAAAACTAATGAGGTTGAGAGTGATGCAGAATTAATCGAAACTGAAGAAGAAAATAAAGAGGAAAATTAAGATGGAAATTACAGCAGCCTTAGTAAAGCAACTTAGAGATATGTCTGGTGTTGCTATGATGGATTGTAAGAAAGCTCTCGTGGAGTGTGAGGGTAATCTTGATAATGCATTAGATTTATTAAGATCAAATAGTGCTTTGAAAGCAGAAAAGAAAGCGTCAAGAGTGGCAGCAGATGGAGTGCTAAAAGCTTATATTGGAGATGAATACTCCACGATCGTAGAAATTAATTCTGAAACTGACTTTGCTGCAAAAGATTCTAAGTTTATTGAATTCACCAATGAAGTTGCTGATTTCATAACATCAAATAAAGTAGAGGACATCACTGTTTTACATGAATCAGAAATTGAATCTAAAAGAAAAGCCTTAGTGCAAGCAATTGGTGAGAATATTCAAGTAAGAAGATTAGAGACTTTAACCTATTCAAACAATTTAAATACAGGTTTGTACATTCACTCTGACTCAAAACTTGCTACTGTTGTTGTTTTAGATGGTGGTAATGATGACCTTGCAAAGGATATTGCCATGCATGTTGCTGCAACTAATCCAATTTGCTTATCTTCTGATCAAATTGATCAAGATGTCTTGGAAAGAGAGAAAGCAATTTATCTAACACAAGCCAAAGAATCAGGAAAACCTCAAGAAATCATGGATAAGATGGTAGAAGGTAAATTAAAGAGATTTTTATCAGAGGTTTCTCTAGTTTCTCAAGCCTTTGTTAAAGATCCTGACACAACCATTGAAGCATTACTCAATAGCAATAATGCAACAATCCAAGCCTATTCAAGACTAAAAGTTGGAGAGGGTATAGAAGTAGAGACTAAAAATTTTGCTGATGAGGTTGCAGAACAGTTAAAATAATTCGATGTCTGAATTAATTTACAAAAGAGTTCTCGTGAAATTTAGCGGGGAGTCTGTTGCTGGTCAAGATGAGCATGGTATTGATCCAGCTATATTGGATCAAATGGCAGATTCAGTAAAAACGTGTATAAAACTAGGTGCCCAAATTGGAGTTGTAATTGGCGGCGGCAATTTATTTAGAGGTGAAAAGCTTAATAAAGCTGGAATGGATAGAGTAGCTGGCGATCATATGGGTATGTTGGCTACAGTCATGAACGGTATAGCTTTTAGAGATGCTTTGGAAAGAGCTGGAATTAAAACAAGAGTAATGTCAGCAATTGCTATGCCCGGAATAGTTGAGCACTATGACAGAAGGCTAGCAATCCAATTACTTAATGATGGTTTTGTTGTTATTTTTACCGCAGGAACAGGAAATCCATTTTTTACAACTGATACCGCTGGATGTCTTAGAGCTATTGAAACTCAGTCTGAAATAATGCTTAAAGCTACTAGAGTAGATGGTGTTTACGATTCTGATCCAGAATTAAATGAAAATGCAGTTTTATTTGATAAATTAACTTTTGATGATGCTATTACTAAAAACTTAAAAGTAATGGATGCTACAGCTCTTACTTTAGCTAGAGACCATCAGTTACCAATGAAGGTTTTTAATGTAAATGCAGATGAAGCTTTAAAAAATATCATTTGTGGCGAAAATATAGGTACACTTATATCTTAATATGGAAGAATTAATAAATAACACTTCTAAGCGAATGGAGAAATCTCTTAGTTCGCTTTCTTCAGCTTTCAACAAGATTCGAACAGGGAGAGCAAATCCTGCTTTATTAGATGATGTTAAAATTGATTACTATGGCAACCCAACCCCTCTTAATCAGGCTGCTAATATTAGTGTTGAAGAGGGAAGATCATTAGTAATTTCTCCGTGGGATAAAAGCTTAATTCCTGAAGTTGAGAAAGCCATTCTTAATTCTAACCTTGGCCTTAATCCAAGCACATCTAGTGATTTGATAAGAGTTACTATGCCTTCATTGACCGAAGAAACAAGACAAGATTACATAAAGCAAGCTAGGTCGGAGGCAGAGAATGCAAGAATATCAATAAGGAATATTCGAAGAGATTCAAATACATCTGCAAAAGAAGAGCAGAATAATGGAGACATTTCAGAGGATGACCTCAGAAGAATTGAAGATAGAGTTCAAAAAGAAACAGATAAATATATTTCACTTGTTGATGAAGAGTTAAAGGCAAAAGAAGCAGACCTTTTAGAAATATAATAAGCCTTATGGCTAAAACCCTTAAACTAAGCCAATCTAACCAACTTAAAAATGTTGCTATTATTATGGATGGTAATGGTAGATGGGCGAAATCAAATGCACTTCAGGTCAGCAGGGGTCATGAAAAAGGAGTTGCAGTTGTAAAGGATATTGTTGAAGAATCTATAAATCAAGGTATAGAGTCTCTTACATTATATGCCTTTAGTTCTGAAAACTGGGGCAGGCCACCACAAGAAATAAATTCAATTAAAAAACTAATATTAAAAGCTATTGATGATCAAGTTCCGGATCTAATTGAGCAAGAGGTATCTTTAAGTTTCTTTGGTGAGCTGGATAAATTTGGAAAAAATATTTTAGAAAGAATAGAATTTGCTCAAAAGTCTACAAAATTTGAAAAATCTAACTTGAGACTAAATATAGCGTTGGGTTATGGCGGACAACAAGATATATTAAATATAGTTAAAAAAGCTTCAAAAGATATTCAGAATAATATAATTTCAATTGATGAAATCAATCATGATTATATTCTGAAAAAATCATTAGTTCCCGAAAGCGAGATTGATCTATTAATAAGAACGGGCGGAGACAATAGAGTCAGCAATTTCCTTTTATACCAAATAGCTTATTCTGAGATAATGTTTACCAATGAATATTGGCCAGATTTTTCAAAACAGAAATATCAAGAATTAATAACTAAATTTAAAAAAGTGAGTAGACGTTTTGGAAAAAGAATTTAAATCAAATTTTTTAACTAGAAGCATTACTGCAGTATTGTTAACACTCCCAATTGTTGGAATTGTTTACTTTGAAAATACATATATTCTTCTTACGTCTGTATTTTTGCTTTTATATGCATCAAATACAGAGTGGCTAAATAACTC
Organism: uncultured Gammaproteobacteria bacterium; assembly: GCA_964417685.1. Lineage (GTDB taxonomy): Bacteria > Pseudomonadota > Gammaproteobacteria > Magnimaribacterales > D2472 > CAJQGY01. The sequence goes on from CAYQIT010000002.1 coordinate 52,296, forward strand.
TAATAATCAAATTCTATTTGGTAAAGTACTATTTCTGATATTACTTTTTAGTTATCTTTTTGCTTCAGTAAATCTAATCCAATTAACAATCCTGATTTCAGTTTTATTTTGGTTGGTCTTTAGCATATATCTAGTTTTAGGTAAAACCTCCAAGCTATCTTTAGTTAGTTTTGATAATATTTATATAAGGTTTCTAACCCTCTTGTCATTTTATTCTTGTTCACTCTATCTAGTGAAAGTAACCGACATTTTTGTATTTTCAAATTTCATTTTATTTTTTATATTAATTATTAATTCAGCAATATCTGATAGTTCTGCATATTTGGTGGGATCCTCAATAGGAAATACCCCATTATTTCAAGATATTAGTCCAAATAAATCCTTAGAAGGTTTCTTAGGAGGCCTTGGGGGGTGTTTTCTTTTTGGTGCTGGTATTTATTATATATTTGAGATTCCTGCAACATTCATTATTGTTCTTGTTATCGGGTCGTTTTTTGCATTTGTTGGAGATTACTTTTTTAGTTTCTTAAAAAGAAAATCTGGAATTAAGGATACTGGTAATATTCTCCCTGGCCATGGAGGTCTATTAGATAGAATTGACTCTCATCTATCATCATTTCCAGTACTGATTTTCCTAATTATATTGCTATACACATGAAAAATATTTTAATACTAGGGTGCACCGGAAGTGTTGGCGAAAGCACTCTAAAGGTTATTGAAGAAAATAGGGATAGTTTTAGGTTAATAGGCATGTCTTTTCATAGCAATTCTGCAAGAGCTATAGAAATTATTGAAGAACACGCACCTGATTTTGTCTATACCAACATAGAAGACTCAAAAACTGCTATTAAAGATATGTCAAAAACATCGTTTGAAATTCTTTCTGGATCAAATGACTTAGAGAAACTATTAACCATAGATAATGTAGATATTATAATATCGGCAATCTCAGGTTTTGCTGGCCTTGAAGCAACTATATTAGCTGCAAAAACTGGTAAAAGAATATTACTTGCAAATAAAGAAAGTATCGTTGTTGCCGGTGATCTCTTAATACCCCTTGCAAAAGAGCATAAAACACAAATCATTCCGATAGATAGTGAACATAATGCTATTCATCAGTGTTTATTGTCATGCACAGATTCTAATGATATTTCTGATATTGTTATTACTGCTTCCGGAGGGCCTTTTCTCAATCATTCGCTTGATGAGCTGTCAACGGTATCCATAAAACAGGCTTTAGCACATCCCAATTGGTCAATGGGATCTAAAATATCTATTGATTCGGCGACACTTGTAAATAAGTGTCTCGAGTTAATTGAGGCAAAATATCTTTTTAATCTAGATGAGTCAAAATTTAGTTTAATTGTTCACCCTCAAAGTATCATTCATTCAATTGTTACTTTCAAAGATGGCTCAAGCATTTCTCAGATGAGCAACCCAGATATGAGAGTTCCTATAGCAAATGCATTATCTTTCGACAGAAAAGTCCCTTTTAAATTTAAGCCGTTAGATTTTAGTGGAATGAGACTAGATTTTTTACCTTTTCCTGATGATAGAATTTTTCTTGAGGAAATGGCAAGAACTGTCTGTAGTGATGGAGGGTTGCTTGGAACAATTTTTAATGCTGCCAATGAGGTTGCTGTGGCTTCATTTTTGAAAGAAGAGATAAAGTTTTCTGATATTTATTCAGTTATAGAAAGAACTTTTGACACTAAATCTATGTCAAACAATATTGATCTTGAATCAATTTATGAAATGGATAAAGAAACACGCATACAGGCTAAGAAGGTGATAGAATCACTACCTTAAAATAACTTATTTATGTCAACTTTAATATATATATCTTCTTTCTTGGTGCTTATAGGCATCTTGGTAACAATTCACGAATATGGACATTTCATTGTTGCAAGAATGTGTAAAGTGCATGTTCAAACATTCTCGCTAGGAATGGGGCCAATAATTTATAAGAAGAAAGATAAACATGGAACTGAGTTTGCTCTTTCTGCATTGCCTCTAGGCGGTTATGTATCAATGATTACTGATAAATTGATAGAAGTAGAGCCAGAAATAAAAAATGAATTAACGCCTGAGCAATTAAAGAATACTTTTGATTCAAAGCCCAAGTGGCAAAGAGCGTCAATTATGTTTGCAGGCCCTCTTGCTAATTTTATTCTTGCAATACTTGTTTTCAGTATTGTCTTTATGAACACAATTAATCCTAATAATGTAGCTACAGTAAAAACAATTTCCAGTGAAATTGAATTCCAATCTTCTAATGTAATTGTTGAAGGCGATGAAATAATAGGGATTAATTCTCAAGCTATATCTGATCCAAAAGATATTCCTTTAGAGCTTCTTTCATATGCTGGATACTCAGGTGAGATTGAAATTACTTTAAAGAACAGAGAAAGTGGTAACGAATATAACTCGTTTGTATTTGTAAATGATTTTCTTGGTACCTCAGAGCTGCAAAAAGACCCAATTTCATCTTTGGGAATTGAATTGGAATATAAGAATCTTGCAATTATTGGAAAAGTTTCAACAGATAGTCCTGCTTATATTGCAGGAATTAGAAGTGGTGATTTGATAACTAACATAGATTCCAACAAAATTAATTATATCCAAGACATAAACAATCTGATTAAAGATAAACCTGGAGGACTTATAAATCTGACCGTTGAAAGAGATGGCGAATCAATTTTTAAACAGATTCAGCTTAGCTCTATAGAAGATGCAGAAGGTCAGCTAATCGGTTCTCTTGGCGTTCAGTTTGGTACTTCAAGGGGGTTTTTAAGTTCTTTAGCCAAAGGAGCATATGAAACTTATAATCTAAGTCTAAAAACTCTTCAATTTATTGGAAAAATGCTTACAGGTAATATGGGGGCCGAAAACCTCTCTGGGCCAATTGGTATTGCTCAGATGGCTGGGGATACTGCTAAAGCAGGCGTAATACCCTTTTTATATTTAATGGCGTTATTAAGTATTAGTTTAGGAGTTCTTAATTTATTACCATTGCCAGTTCTTGATGGAGGTCAATTAGTTTTGCTAGGAATTGAGGCTGTAAGGGGGAAACCACTGCCTGAAAAAGTCGAAAGTTATGTTTTCACTGTAGGGGCAATTATGGTTGGGATGCTTATGATTTTTGCAGTTTTTAATGATATTTCTAGGTACATTTAAATAGTAAATTATGTCTAACTTAAAAAAATTATTTTTTGCCCTCATGCTAACAATTAATTTGTCTGCTTTTGATGAGTTTTTAGTAAGCGATATAAGAATAATAGGATTACAAAGAGTATCTACTGGAAGTATTTTTAATGTAATACCTATAAGTGTTGGAGATAAGATAGATGCTAGAAAATCAAGAGACATTGTGAAATCTCTTTTTTCTACCGAGCAATTTGACGATATTCAAATAGGAAAAGATGGGAATACATTGGTTATTACCGTAGCAGAAAGACCATCGATTTCCGGCATAGATATTTCTGGTAACAAGGCTTTAAAAACAGAGCAGCTGATGGAAAGTCTTGATGGCGTTGGTGTAAAAGAAGGAGAAGTATATAAAAGATCAACCCTTGAAAAAGTTAAATCAGAGCTTGTACGATCATACTCATCAAATGGAAGGTATGGAGCCAACGTAGATATTCAAGAGAGCTTGAAAGCCAGAAATACAATTGAAATTTCTATTGAAGTTGATGAAGGCGAAAGTGCTGCGATAAAAAAAATCAACATTATTGGAAATGAAGTTTTTTCAACAGAAGATCTTTTAGAAGGGTTTGAATTATCTGAAGGATCATTTTTTAGTTTTATCAGAAATGACAACCAATATTCTAAAGAAAAGCTTCAAGGTGACATAGAAACCCTTGAATCATTCTATTTAGATAGGGGTTATTTAAAATTTTCAATTGAGTCGTCTCAAATAAGTTTGTCTAGAGATAAAAAATCCATTTTCATTGATTTTAATGTTTTTGAAGGAGATCAATACACTATTTCTGAGGTAAATGTAATTGGAGATATACCCTTTGATGAAGAAGCGTACTTGCCAATAACATCCTCGCAAGAGGGCGAAATATACTCTCAAGGTCAAATAACAGCGATTGAAGATTATTTTAAAAAAATCCTCGGTAATCAGGGTTATGCTTTTGCAGAAGTTAGCGGCGTTCCGGAAACGGATGATGATAATAAAACAGTAGACTTAACTTATAACATTATCCCAGGAAAGAGAACCTATACTAGAAAAATCCTCTTTACTGGCAATGAGATTACTCAAGATTATGTTCTTAGAAGAGAGATGCGACAATTTGAAGGGGCATGGACCTCTGATGACAACATTGAAGCAGGTAAAATTCGTTTAGAGAGACTTGGATTCTTTAAAGAGGTTAGTGTGGAAACTATCCCAGTCCCATTAACTGATGATCAAATTGATGTCGTTTATTCTGTAGAGGAAGAAAGCACTGGTTCAATTGGTGGTAATGTTGGATATAGTGATTTTGGTCTTCAGCTTGGATTTAATCTACAAGAACAAAATTTTATGGGTACTGGCAATACTTTGAGCCTTGGTATTAACAAGAATATTTATAGCGAGATGTACAATTTTGCTTTTATGGATCCTTATGCAACTGTTGATGGAGTGAGTGTTGGTTACAACCTATATTTTCGCGAAACTGATTATGGCGAATATAATGTTGCTAATTATCTTACAAATTCAGAAGGGCTGGGTGTTCAATATGGGTACCCAATATCAGATACACAGAGACTTGGCTTCAATTTAACATATGATAAAACAGATATTAGTATAGGTACTCTTCCCGCCAGGGAGATTTATGATTTTGTTGCATCTGAGGGCAATGTATTTGATACCGTTAGTGCTAATTTTGTATGGTCAAGAGTAACGCTAAATAGAGGGCTATTTCCAACCGATGGATCCTCAACAAGTGTTAGTCTCATGACAACACTGCCATTTAGTGACCTCAACTATTACAGAGCCAGCATTCAACAAAAAACATATCAACCTCTTGGATTTGGTAATTTAGTTTTTGGTTTCTCTGGAGAGCTTGGTTATATGGATGCATATGGTGACTCTGAAGAAACACCATTCTTTCAGAATTTCTATGCAGGTGGCCCAAGATCTTTGAGGGGTTTTGAATCAAACACATTAGGGCCAAGGAGCACACAAGCACCATGCTACGAATTTAATTATGCTGAAGGAACGTGCCCGAATTTAATTGATACGGATGGAGATGGTGAAGCAGATGCTCCATATGAAAATCCATATGCAAACACTACATCTCGTTATTATGACGCTCCAATAGGTGGTAATGTAAAGGTGGAAGGAAGCCTCCAGCTAATTTTTAGGTTGCCATTCATTGAAGATCAAAGGTCTATGAGATCAGCTTTCTTTTTCGATTTCGGTAATGTTTTCTCGGATAATTGTAAAGAATATCAGTACAACTGCTATAAACCAGATCTTGGAGAGTTAAGATACTCATATGGTGTTGGCGTGACTTGGATCACTGGCTTTGGCCCTATGAGTTTTGCAATTTCAAAACCAACTAACGCAGGTCCACAAGAAAGAACTGAAGAATTCCAATTTACTGTAGGAAATGTTTTTTAATTGAGTATTTTTCAATAGTTTTAATATAAAATATAAGATTCCAATGAGGGGTAAACATGAACAATAAACTTAAAATTAACTTAATCGCTTTAACAGCTTTGATGTTATCTTTTCCTGTCTTTTCAGCTGACGGAGTAGCCGTTATTGATATGAGAACTGCGGTTCTGTCAACTCAAGCTGCTCAAGATGCATTTAAAGCTCTTGAAGAAGATGCTGATTATGCTGCAAACTTAGAAGAAGCAAGATCAATCCAGGCTGAAAGACAGTCTATGGCAGAGAATTTACAAAAAGACGCAGAGACTTTATCTCAGGCTGAAATTGCAGAAATTCAAAGAGACATTCAAGAAAAAGGTAAAGATCTAGAATTTTTAGCTGGAAAAATCCAAGCTGCACAGGAAGAAACTGCGCAAAGAGTTTTTGCTGAAAATGGTCCAGCTATGCAAAAAATAATCGGTGAACTTATAGCTGCAAAACAAATCTCAGTTTTATTGGCAAAAAATGAAGCTCTACTTTTTAGTGACCCAGCAATAGATTTGACTGATGATGTTACTTCTATGCTTGATGTTCAAGCTACTGAGACCGCTACAACTGAGTAGTGACTGCTCACCAAGGTTTTACTTTATTAGAGTTATCAAAACTCATAAATGCTAAATTAATCGGCGATGGCAAAGCTATCGTCGATAACCTTTCAACTATACAGAACTCTAATAAGACTTCTCTAACCTTTTTATCAAATAAAAAATATTCTAAATACATAAAAACCTCTGAAGCTAAAGCATTTATTGTTCATCAAGATTTCGTTGAAGAGGATGACAAAAAAAATTTTTTAGTCACTGAAGATCCATATCTTTCCTATGCTTTGGCCTCTAAACTTTTTAGCCCTTTTTACAATGATCCAAATAACAATGGAATTCATTCAACAGCAATCGTGTCTTCAGATGCAAAGATAGGAAATAATGTATTCATCGGTGCAAATGTGTACATTGGGCCTAATTGTGTCATTGGTGATAATTCATGCGTACAGCCAAATGCATCTTTGGTTTGTAATGTTAAGCTTGGATCAAATTGCAATATATTTCCTGGCACTGTTTTAGGATCTGATGGGTTTGGTTATGCTCCAACAAAAAATGGTTATGTAAAAATAGAGCAACTTGGCAATCTCGTAATTGGAGATAATGTAGAGATTGGAGCAGGGTGCACAATAGATAGAGGCGCCCTTGATGACACAATTATTCGTGATGGAGTTAAATTAGATAATCAGATTCATATTGCTCATAATGTTGATCTGGGTAAAAACTCAGCTATAGCAGCATGTTGCGCTATTGCTGGTTCAACTGTAATCGGAGAAAATTTTAGAATGGGGGGATTGTCAGGTGTATTGGGTCATCTTGCTATTACTGATAATGTATCTGTAGGAGCACATACACTTATTACAAAAAATATTTCTGAGGGTGGAGAATATATAGGTATAATGCCGGCACAAAACCCAAAAGACTGGGCAAAATCATCAATATTCATTAAAAGAAGGAAATAAACCCATGTCATCCGCCACCGCAGAAGTTCTAAAATATCTTCCACATAGAGAGCCGTTCTTGTTTATTGATGAGGTCATAGAAATTGATCTTGGAAATTCAATACATGCTATAAAAAAAGTTCTTCCGGAGGAAGATTACTTAAGAGGACATTTCCCAGGAAATCCAATTATGCCTGGAGTAATAATCATTGAAGCGCTAGCTCAAGCCTCAGGCATATTAGGTTTCAAGACAATGGATAAAACCCCTCAAGAAGGATCATTGTATGTTTTTGCAGGCGTTGATAATGTTAGATTCAGGAAAAGAGTTAGACCTGGAGATACATTGCATCTCTTTAGCAAAGTCGTTAATGTAAAGAGGGGTATATGGAAATTTGATGTTAGAGCGGAAGTTAATGATGAATTAGCTTGCTCAGCAACAATTATGTGTGCGGACACACCAGTATAATGACAATACATGAGACAGCAGTTATCCATCCTAATGCAAAGATAGACGAGACTTCTTCAGTTGGCCCATTTTGTATTATTGGAGAAGATGTAGAAATTGGACCGAATTGCATACTTCATTCACATGTTGTTATTAAAGGGCCTACCTCTATTGGTCCAGAAAATATTTTTTTTCAATTCTCAAGCATTGGAGAAGATACTCCTGACAAAAAATTTAAAGGAGAAAAGACCCAATTGATTGTAGGTAGCAACAATACCTTTAGAGAAGGTGTAACTGTCCATAGAGGCACTATTCAGGATAAGGGTATTACTAGCATTGGAAACAATAATTTAATAATGGCCTATGCTCACATAGCACATGACTGTGTAATAGGTGACCACAATGTATTTGCAAATAATGCTGCTCTTGCTGGTCATGTAAAGGTGGGTAGTTTTGTAACTATTGGAGGCTATACTGCAATTCATCAATTTTGTAATATTGGTGATTATTCCTTTACCGGAATGAGCACTTCAGTAACAATGGATGTGCCTGCTTTTGTAAAAGTTGCTTCCAATCCTGCAAGGGTGATAGGCCTTAACTCAGTAGGATTATCAAGAAATGATATTAATGACGAAGTGGTATCTCTCTTAAAAAAAGCATACAAACTAATTTATCGTAAATCACTAAAGCTTGATGAGGCTCTTTTTAAACTAGAAGAACTTCAACAAAAACATTCAAATGAGTACTTGTCGATATTAATAGAGTCTATAAAGATATCTTCAAGAGGCATCACTAGGTAAGTGACCTTAGCTAAAGATATATTAAAGATTGGTATTGTTGCTGGAGAACATTCTGGAGATATTTTAGGATCCCAGCTTATCGAAGAATTGTCCAAATCAAGAGAAATTAAGCTATTTGGAGTCGGTGGACCTAAAATAGAATCTCATGGCTTAGAATCAATGTTTGATTTTAAACATCTGCAAATCATGGGTCTTATAGAGCCTTTATTGAACTATAGGCAATTAACATCCAATAGAAAAAAGCTTATCAAAACCTTCACTGAAAATAAAATAGATATATTTATAGGAATTGATTCACCCGACTTTAATATAGGAATTCATAAAGCGCTTAAAAAGCAAGATATTTGCAAGAATATTCAATTAGTTAGTCCTTCTGTGTGGGGTTGGAGACAGGGTAGAATTAAAAATATAAAGAAATTTATTGATCATACTGTTTGTTTATTTGACTTTGAGCATAAGTTTTATACTAGTAAGGAACATAGCAGTTCGCATCTTGGTCACCCCCTTGCTGATATTCACTCTAAAGATGATGAGCAAATAATAGGAGAATATTCCCTCGATCCTAGGATGAACTTTATTGCTATTCTTCCTGGAAGTAGAGAATCAGAAATAAATCATATGATGCCGACATACATTGATTTTATGAAGCTACAAATAGAGTCAGATGAAAACACATTTTTTTTGATACCTGTAGCTGATGACGCAGCAAAACTTAATATCGAAAATCATTTATCAAAAATAAATATGCCATTCTTAGTTAAAAAGGATGCCACAAAAGATTTTTTGTCACTATCGAAAAAATCAGTTATTACTTCAGGTACTGCATCGCTTGAAGCAGCATTATTAAATGCAGGACCAGTAATATGCTACAAAACAAATCAAATAAACTTCAGCATAATCTCCAGTATGCTTAAAGTTGAATTTATTGGTCTTCCAAATCTCTTGCTAAAAAAAGAAGCATATCCTGAACTACTCCAGGCTAAATGCACCGGTAATTTAATTTTTGATGTTATGCATTCTCATCACTTTGAAGACTTGTCTTATGAACTTAAATTAGCTTTAAAAGGTGATGGCCTTGCAGAAACTGCATCAAAGATTCTCAATCTAAATTGAAGAGTTTAATTGCTGGAGTCGATGAAGTCGGAAGAGGTTGTTTGGCTGGACCAGTAATAGCAGCAGCAGTTATTTTAAAAAAAAATATTGCAGGTTTAGATGACTCAAAGAAACTCTCCAAAATTAAAAGAGATAATTTAAGTAAGCTAATTTTAGAAAACTCATATTTTGCATATGGTATTGTCTCACCTATAGAAATTGATGAAGTAAATATTCATAATGCATCTTTATTAGCAATGAAAAGAGCTATACTAAATCTGAGTATTAAGCCGAGCAAAGTTTTAGTTGATGGTCTTTATTTACCAGATATAAAATTTGATAAAGAAGCGATAATTGGGGGAGATTCTCTAGTTGAAGAAATAAGTGCCGCTTCAATAATAGCAAAGGTATATAGAGATAATTTAATGTTGAATTTAGATAAAAAGTATCCCCATTATGGCTTAGCAAAACACAAAGGCTATCCAACAAAATTGCACAAAGAAATGTTAAGTAAGTATGGTGCATCCAAGATACATAGAAGATCATTTAAGGGGGTAGAGCGATAAATGAGTTCACCTTTCTCTCATCTTAGAGTTTCATCTGAGTTTAGTATCACTCATGGATTGCTGACAATTGATCAAATTGTAGATAAAGCAAAAGAATACTCTACACCGTCAGTCGCCTTAACTGATAATTTAAATATGTTTGGCTTAGTTAAGTTCTTTAATAAATGTGAGGCTGCTGGCATAAAACCAATTTCAGGTTCATCAATCAAAGTAATATTTGATGGAGATGACATGCCATATGAGCTTTTATGTCTCGCTAAAAGCAATAAGGGTCACAGAAGTCTGATGAAGATTATTTCCAAGGCACATAATAACTATAATTTTTCTTCGCCTATTATTTCATTCAAAGATCTTTGCGAGCTTAAAGACGATTTGATTGTTATATCAGGTGGGAGGTCTAGTCATATTTTTGAGCTTGTTAGGAATGAAAGAGTTCAAGATTTAGATTTAAAACTGGAGAGTTTTATGAAGAATTTTGGTGATGATTTTGTCTTAGAAATACAAAACACCAAAAGATTAAACGAAATAGACTATATAAGAAAAATTTTACCTATTGCAGCGTCAAGGAGCATTCCAGTGATAGCTACTAATGATGTGATGTTTGCTCATAGGGATGATTATGACATTCATGAAACAAAGGTATGTATTAATACAGGTAGAACGCTCGATGATCCTAATAGAGAGAAAGTATTTTCCTCAGAGCAATATTTTAAATCTTCTGATGAAATGCATGAGTTATTTGGGGATTTTGAAGAAGTTCTGTCTAATACAAATGAAATTGCAAAAAGATGTAATGTTTCCATAGACACCAAAGAATATTTTTTACCAGAGTATCCAGTTCCTAATGAGCATAACTTTGATTCATTTTTAAAAGAACTTGCAACAAAGAACTTAAAACAATTTATAAATGATTTAGATGAATCTGTTCAAAATGAATATTTAAAAAGATTAGATTATGAGCTTGATCAAATAAAGACAATGGGGTTTTCTAGTTACTTTTTAATTGTTTATGACTTTATTGAATGGTCAAAAAATAATGAAGTTCCTGTTGGTCCTGGAAGGGGATCAGGCGCTGGTTCTTTGGTAGCTTTTGCTATAGGCATCACTGCACTGGATCCAATTGAGCATGGGCTTTTATTTGAAAGATTTTTAAATCCAGAAAGACTCTCTATGCCTGATTTTGATATTGACTTTTGTATGGAAAAAAGGGACAAGGTTATAGATTATGTTAGTAATAAGTATGGTTCTGGAGCCGTCTCACAAATTGCAACATTTGGGACTATGGCAGCAAGGGCGGTTGTTAGGGATGTTGCTAGGGCTCTTGGAAGGCCATATGCTTTAGGCGATAGAATTTCAAAAATGATTCCCTTTGCTCCTGGGATGACATTAGATAAAGCTAGAAAAGAGCAGCCTATATTTGAACAAACTATAAAGAATGATTCTGAGGTTAGAGAGGTTGTTGATTTATCCTATAAGCTTGAAGGAATTGCAAGGAATGTAGGAAAGCATGCTGGAGGAGTTGTAATAGCACCTGGCAGTATCTCTGATTTCTGCCCAGTCTACAATGACCGTCAATCTCAATCAGTTATGACGCAATTTGATAAAGATGATGTTGAAAAAATAGGTTTAGTTAAGTTTGATTTCTTAGGCCTTAGAACACTAACAGTTATTGATCGAGCTTTAAAATCAATTAACTCTTCCAATTCAAAAAAAGAAATTGATCTTAACAAGATTCCTTTAAACGACCCTAAAGTTTTTGAATTATTAAGCTCAGGTAAGACTATGGCAGTTTTCCAGCTAGAATCATCGGGGATGAGGGATCTTATAAAAAGATTACAGCCAACTAAGTTTGAAGAAATAGTAGCTTTGCTAGCTCTCTATAGGCCGGGGCCACTTGACTCAGGTATGCATGATCAGTTTGTAGATAGAAAACATGGAAAGACCCCTGTTACTTACCCCCACGAGCTTTTAGAACCTGTACTTTCAGAAACCTATGGCGTGATTTTATATCAAGAGCAAGTTATGGAAGCCGCTAGAGTCTTGGCGAATTTTTCTTTAGGCGAGGCAGATATCTTAAGAAGAGCCATGGGTAAAAAGAAAGTTGAGGAAATGGAGCAGCAAAGAAAGTACTTTAAAGAAGGTTGTGAAAAAAATAACATCAAACCTGCTGTAGCTGAAAGGATTTTTGATCTAATTGAAAAGTTTGCAGGGTATGGATTTAATAAATCTCACTCTGCCGCATATGCTCTAATTTCATATCAAACAGCTTATTTAAAAACATACTATCCAGAACATTTCATGGCTGCTGTCCTGTCTACAGAGCTAGGTAATACAGATAAAATTTATGCCCTTACCCAAGAATGCAAAAGAATGAATATTGATGTTTTAAATCCAAATATTTTATCTAGCAGTAAGCGATTTATTGTCAACAAAAGCAATCAAATAGAGTATGGGCTTGGAGCAATCAAGGGGGTTGCAGACTCTTTTATAAAACATGTATGCAAAATTAGAGAAACTAATAAATTTAAAGATTTATGGGACTTTTCAAAAAAAGTTGACATTAAACTTGGTGGGAAAAAATCTCTTGAAGCGCTTGCTCAATCAGGAGCTTTTGACAAGATCGCTCCATCAAGAACAATAGCTATAGCAAGTGTTGTAGATATGTTGAGAGATGGTTCAAATAAGTTAAATAGTAATGAGCAGAAATCAGGTGATTTATTTGCAAACATCGAACAAGATTTTGATCCATATGCAAAATATAAAGATTTTAAAGAGTTATCCCTTAGCGAACAGCTATCGCTTGAGAAAAAATCTTTAGGTTATTATCTGTCGGGCCATCCAGTAAATGCAATAAAAAAACAAATAGATGTATTAAGGTCATCCTTGATAGGAAACTTAAACATAGATAGCAAAAAAGGATCTATTGTTGGCTTAATTAACTCTGTGAGGCAGATAAGGGATAGATCTGGAAAGCCATTAACTTTTGTAAATTTTGATGACGGCACAGGCACGATGGATGGAGTAATTGCAAGTGATGTTTTGGAAAACTGTCATAAAATTCTTAAAGAAGGGGCTATATTAGTTCTTAAAGGCGCCATAGAAATAGATGATTATCGCTCTAAAGAAATGGGCATTTCATCTTTTAGAATGCGGGTAAAAGATATTAAATTGGTTGATGAAGAGCTAAGTAAAAAGTTAAAAACAATAGAGATAGATCTATCTTTATCCAAAATAAGAGATCTTGATGAACTTTCTAAAATTATTTCAAGTATTGATGATGATTTTTGGATTAATGCACTTGGATGTAAAATCAATATTAAAGTTATAACTGATGAATCAGAAGCTATAATAGAGCTAGGTAACAAGTATAACTTTGTTCCAGATTTAGATAAGTTATCTAAGTTAATAGATATTTTTGGTATTGATTCCTTAAATTTTAAAAAATAGTTATGAATGATCCTGATAAAAATAATATAACACCAAATACTCAAACCTTTCTTGAGAGCGATCAAAAATTTCTTGCTTTTGAAAAGTCAATTCAAGAAGTTTCTGAAAAAATAAGTGCATTGAGATCTGCTGATCTTGGAGACCCAACAATAAAACTTCAAGCTGAGTCTTTAGAGAAAGAAAGAGAGGAGCTAATCAAAAAAACTTATTCCAAGTTATCCATTTGGCAGACGGTTCAGGTTGCTAGACATCCTCAAAGACCTCATACATTAGATTTCATTAAGAGAATTTTTAGTGACTTTGATGAGCTGCATGGCGACAGGCAATTCGCTGATGATCAATCAATAGTTGGAGGAATGGCATATCTTGATGGCATTCCAGTAATGATAATTGGGCATGAAAAAGGTAGAGATACTGAAGAAAAAGTTAGAAGGAATTTTGGTATGCCTCAGCCTGAAGGTTATAGAAAAGCCAAAAGGCTAATGAACTTAGCGGAACAATTCGCTTTACCAGTAATTACATTTATTGATACTGCAGGAGCTTATCCTGGAATTGAAGGTGAAGAGAGGGGGCAGAGTGAAGCAATTGCACAAAATCTAGCCATAATGTCTGAATTAAAAACACCAATCATGGTTGTAGTTACTGGAGAAGGTGGATCTGGAGGAGCTCTTGCTATTAGTGTTGGAGACCATTTATCTATGTTGGAATATGCTACATATTCTGTTGCATCTCCAGAAGCATGTGCCTCTATAATCTGGAGATCATCTGATGAGGCTGAAAAAGCTGCAGAATCAATGAAAGTATCTGCCAAAGAATTAAAAAAAATTAGTATCGTTGACGAAATTATTAGCGAACCTCTTGGTGGAGCTCATAGAAATTATGATGAAGTTTCAGAGTCTATTAAAAACTCATTACTTAAAAACCTAAAGAGTCTTCAAAAGTTGTCTATTGATAAGTTGATTGAAAGGAGATACCAAAGGCTGCTAAAGATCGGTTCATAGGATGAGAGATTATTCTTTTGTCTTAAATAATATTAATCCAACAGAAAAAATTTATATCGCATACAGTGGCGGCTTAGACTCATCTGTTCTTCTAGATATTTTTTATAAACTATCTATTAAAAATAGTTTATTGATTGAGGCTATTCATGTAAATCACAACATTAATAAAGAGAGCGAAATTTGGGAAGATCACTGTAAAGCAGTATGCAATTCAATAAATATTCCTTTAAAGATTATATCTACACAAATTTTAGCGAAGGGCGGAGGTATCGAATCAGCTGCAAGAAATAAAAGATATGAAATTTTTACAAATATACTTGAAGATTCTGAACAAATTTTGACTGCACATCATCAAGATGACACAGCTGAGACTATTCTTTTAAGGTTATTTAGGGGCACGGGTATTGATGGTTTAATTGGACCAGCTGAAACAAGAGAATTAGGGAAAGGCCATTTAATTAGACCATTACTATCTTTAAGCAAAAAACATCTTCAATCTTATGCAGATAAAAATGGTATAAGTTATATAGAAGATAAAACAAATTTTTCTGATGATCAGGATAGGAATTATATTAGAAATAAAATTTTGCCATTAGCCAATGAGAGATGGGTCGAGCCCTCATCAAGAATCAGCAAAACTTCAAATCTAATTAAAAATAAGCTCGATATCTATAAAGATTTATTTAAATCAAATTATTCCGAATTTTTACTGGGTGAAATTGATCTTAAAAAATTAAAATCTCTAGAAAGGGAGGTTATTAAAGAAATATTGAGGTTCTCCATTAAGGAAAAAAATATAGCCATGCCAAGTCAGAAAGTAATGGAAGAGATATTAAAAACATTTATTGATTCTAATCCTGGCCCAAGAAGCATAGTTAGCTGGACAAGGTCTGATGGGGAGCAGGTTGGCGGATCAATTACATACTATAATAAAATGATTAGTATCCAAGAAAATGGATAATTAAAAAAAAGGGGGGTATTAGCGATGAGCTACAAAACATTAGAGCTAATAGAACATGAAAGAGTTTCATTAATAAAACTTAATAGGCCAGAGGTATTGAATGCATTTAATGAAGAATTAATGATAGATCTTCATAAGGCCACAAGTAAGGTAAGTAATGACTCTAATTCTAGAGTTGTAATCATTACAGGCGCTGGTAAAGGTTTTTCGGCTGGTGCAGATTTAAATGATAGGTCAAAAAGTTGGAATGGATCAAAAGATGCGCTTGAAAGAGGCTTCAAGCCTTTTTTTAAAGACATTAATGAGATGGAAAAGCCAGTAATTGCTTCTATTAATGGACCAGCTGCAGGCATTGGCGCTGCTTTAGCTATGGCATGCGACCTTAGAATAATGTCAAATAATGCATATATTATGTCAGTATTTAGCAATATTGCTCTTGTTCCTGATGGTGGTCTTTCGTGGACACTGCCTAAATATCTTGGTTATTCGAAAGCTTATGAGTATGCAATCGAAGCTAAAAAGATATATTCAGAAGAATGTCTTAAGTATGGTATTGCAAATAAAGTTGTTAATTCTGAAGATTTAGAAAAAGAGACTTTAGATTGGGCGATTAAAATTTCCAAGAGATCTCCTCAGTCGTTAATTAATACAAAAAAATTAATGAGAGACTCAATAACTAAAACTTATTGGGAGACTTATAGTCAGGAAGGAGATATCCAAAACGGATTAACTGGAAGCAAAGAAAATATTGAAGCTGTTAAAGCCTTCTTTGAAAAAAGAGAGCCTAATTTCGATTAAGGTTTTTGCTAAGGGCAACTATTATTGCTTCAAAGGATGCCCTGGTTGTATTTGAATGTATACCTACACCCCAACTTGTTCTATCTCCACTTTCAACTTCTATATAGGCAGCAGCTTTTGCATCTGAACCTGATGAAATAGCAGATTGATTATAATCAGCAATTTTTAAATCAATATCCAGATTGCTTGATAGAGCATTAATAAATGAATCGATTGGACCATTTCCTTTACCTTGAATATCTAATTTCTTATTCTCAACCATCATGCTTATAGATAAATTATGTTCTTTTCCGTTCGTAGTTGATGAGTGATCAATGTATGCAAAACCACTTTTGGGTTGAAGAAACTCTTTCTCAAAAATTGCCCAAATCTCAGGTGTTTTTATTTCTCTTCCAGATTCATCTGCAAGTTTTTGAATTTTTTGACTCATGCTGATTTGTAATCTTCGCGGTAATGAGACCCCGTGATCTTTTTCAAGCAAGAATGCAACTCCACCTTTACCTGATTGAGAATTAATTCTTACAACTGCCTCATAACTCCGGCCAAGATCTGCAGGATCAATTGGTAAATATGGAACCTCCCATTCATATTGATTGGATTGTTTCATTGCTTTGAATCCTTTTTTAATTGCATCTTGATGTGATCCAGAGAAAGCAGTAAATACTAGATCACCTGCATATGGATGCCTAGGATGAACAGGAAGTTGATTGCAGTATTCAACTTCTCGCATAACAGCATTTATATTTGAAAAATCTAGATTTGGGTCAATACCTTGGGTAAGCATATTCAGGGCTAAGGTAACCAAATCAACATTTCCTGTCCTTTCCCCATTACCAAATAAAGTGCCCTCAATTCGATCAGCACCAGCCATTACACCAAACTCTGCGGCTGCTACCGCAGTGCCTCTGTCATTATGGGGATGAAGACTCAAACATATGCTATCTCTATTTTTTAAATTTCTATTCATCCACTCAATCTGATCGCCATATATATTTGCAGATGACATCTCTACAGTTGCAGGAAGATTTATAATAATTTTATTTTTCGAAATATCTTTAAGAATCTCTACAACCTCATCGCAAACTTCAGCTGCATATTCTAATTCTGTTCCAGTAAAGCTCTCTGGAGAGTATTCAAAACTCCAATCAGTTTCAGGGTTTGCAAGAGCTAGATTCTTAATTTTATTTGCACCATCTAAAGCAATTTTTTTAATACCTTCTTTATCTTGATTAAAAACTACTCGTCTTTGCAGGGTAGATGTTGAGTTATAAAAATGCACAATTGCCTGTTTAGCACCCTTAAGCGATTCAAACGTTCTTTCAATTAATTCATTTCTTGATTGAGTTAGGACTTGAATATTTACATCGGATGGTATTTTTTTATCTTCTATAAGACTTCTTACAAAATCAAAATCAGTTTGAGATGCAGATGGAAAACCAACTTCAATCTCCTTAAATCCGATACTGCATAGTAGCTCAAACATCCTGTTTTTTCTTTCGGACCCCATTGGTTCAATAAGAGCTTGATTTCCGTCTCGGAGATCAACAGAGCACCACAGCGGAGCTTCTTTAATTGTATTTGATGGCCATTTTCGATCATCTAAACTAATCGATTTAAAAGGCTTATATTTCTTATATGGATTGTCCATTTTCTTTAAAGTAGATGTTAATATTTATTTATATATGATTACTGCATCTTTAAAAACTAACCTTATATTAAAAGAGCTTGGTATTACAAGATTTTCTTCAAGATCTAGCGCAAATAAATCAATTATTAATTCAATCTACATTTATAAAATTGATAAAGTATCTGTTTTTTTAAAAAAAGATTTTAAAGAATATGATATTGATCAAAAAAAATTAATTTTAGCAATAATGAACTCAACAACTCTCACAAATGGGGAGTCTTCTGGTCAATCTATTTTATTCGATAATAAAAATGAGTTAGATGACATAATTGATTCAAGCTCTAAATTAATTATTAATTTAACAAATAACGAAATAAAGATCACTGCAAAAATACCTATCATAGATTCATTTGATATTGATGAGTTAGTATCTAATCCAGAAAATAAGAAGCATCTATGGAATTCTATTAAGGCCTTGCTCAATCTTTGAATGTTCAAAGTTACAGCCCTAGCAGAAGAGCATCTACAAGAGTCATATGAAATTGAAAAGCAAACTAATCCAACACCATGGACATACAAAAATTTTAAATCTTCTTTTGAAGTTGGACATTTTGGCTTAATTTGTCTTCATAAAAAAGAGATAGCAGGATTTGCAATCTACTCACCTATAAAACCAGAGGCACATCTCTTAAATATAGCTGTCGCTGAAAAATTTCAAAAACAAGGTGCCGGAGCTTTGTTGCTTAATTCTATAATTGAACAATGCAAAGTAATGAGCATTTCAGATATTTATCTTGAAGTAAGAATAAGTAACACCAATGCAATTTTTTTTTATGAGAAGTTTGGTTTCAAGAAGGATGCAATAAGAGAAAACTATTACACCGGGGAGAAAAAAGAAGATGCTCTTTTGATGTCAAAAACTCTAAGCAAGTAGTTTGGCAATCTTTTTTTCAATCTTGTTAGGTTTAGTTGAAGGTAAGTATCTTTTGATCACATCACCATCACCATTTATAAGAAATTTTGCAAAATTCCACTCTATTGGCTTATAGCCCAAGAATCCACGCTTAGAACTTTTTAAGAAGGTAAACAAAGGATCTTCATTTGGACCATTCACATCAATTTTATTAAAAATAGGGAAGGTTACATTGTACTTTTCAGTACAGAAAAATTTAATTTCATCATTAGTTCCAGGTTCTTGTGCTTTAAACTGGTTGCATGGAAAGGCAAGTATTTCAAAATTATCATTTTTAAATTTATCATATAAATTTTGTAGGCCTTCATATTGATAAGTCAATCCACAGTAACTAGCCACATTCACTATTAATAGAGTTTTACCTTTATAATCTCCAAGGCTAATTTCATTCAGCCCTGCATCTTTCACAGTTATATCATGTATGTTTTTCATAGAATCTAATTTATAGAATTGATTGTATATCTGCCACCAGATTAGATGGCTCTACTCTAGGGTCATATCTTTTATATAGCTCAGAGTTTTTATTAAAGAGGAATTTTGTGAAATTCCATTCAATATCTTTTACATCAGATCCTTCCGAGCTAATATTTTTTAAAAAAGTATATAAAGGATCTTCATTTGGACCATTCACATCAATTTTGTTAAAAATAGGGAAGGTTACATTGTACTTTTCAGTGCAGAAAGATTTAATTTCATCATTAGTTCCAGGCTCTTGAGCCCCAAATTGATTACATGGAAAAGCTAATATTTCTAGCCCTTGAGAATTATATTCGTTATAAAGTTCTTGCAAACCCTCATAATGAAATGTAAGACCACATTCACTAGCAACATTCACTATCAGAAGAGTTTTTCCATCATAGATAGAAAGATCTATATCAACTAAATTAATATCTTTTACAACAAAGTCGGTTATTTTATCCATAGGCTACCTTTAATAGAATGAAGATTTTAAGTTATTAATTGTAATTTCTCTACTTAATCTCTAATTTTTATATAGTAAGCAAATAGTTATATCTAAATAGATGTAAGATAAATAAATTAGTTTATGGTTGAAATGCATGACAGATACAAAAGAAATTAAACTTTTATGGAAAAAGTATATAGATTTATCCAACGATGAGTTGTATGCAATATTGCATTTGCGTCAAAAAGTATTTGTATTAGAGCAAAATTGTCCTTATACAGACGCTGATTATTCTGATCAAGATGCTCTTCATTTGTTGGCGTACAGAGGAAATGATTTGATTGGGTATCTAAGGGCTTTTAGGCCTGGAATAAAATATGAGGGCTCTTCTTTGGGAAGAATAGTAACAGAAATGAACTCTAGAGGTCTTGGTATTGGCAAAAAGATAACTATTGAGGGGGTGGAGCTTTTAAGAAAAGAATATCCCAAAAATGAAATTATTATCTCAGCACAGCATCGATTAGAGCATTTTTATATTGATTTAGGATTTACTTCTAGGGGTGATGTCTATTTAGAAGATAATATTGATCACATCCAGATGTTTATTCCTGGAAATTAGACTACTAAATAATTGTTTTACCAAAAAGTAAGCTATGTATCTCTTCGGTTATAAAGGGAGCGAATGGATGCATCATAACTAGTATTTCTTTCAGCAGAGGCCTAAGATTTTTTGTCTCCCCAGTTTTCTTGCATTCTTCAATGTATACGTCACAAAATTTTCCCCAAAAAAACTCATATATTTCATTAATAGCATAATCAAGTCTGTAGTCTGAAATATTCTTAGCAATTTTAACTTTTGTTTTCTCAAAATCTTCTAAAATCTTAGCATCACTATCATTGGCTACCTCAAAAACTTCATTACTTTCAGGATAGCCATTAATAAATCTTGCTGCATTCCAAATTTTAGTACAAAAATTTCTATAACCTTTCAATCTTCCTAGCTCAAAACTAATGTCTTTTGTATGTGTTGCCAGTGAATAAAATGTCATTCTTAGCGCATCTGATCCATATGAATCAATACCATTAGGAAACTGCTTTCTTGTCTTTTTGGTGATTTTTTCAGCTATGCTTTCTTGCATAAGATTGCTGGTTCTTTTTTCAACAAGATCTTCTTGTGTAATTCCATAAATTAAATCCAATGGATCAATAATATTCCCTTTTGATTTAGACATCTTTTGACCATTTTCATCTCTTATCAGACCAGTCACATATACATCTTTAAAAGGTATCTGATCAGTAAACTCTAAGCTCATCATCATCATTCGCGCTACCCAGAAGAAAATAATATCAAAGCCAGTTACTAGAAGAGAGGTAGGGAAATGCTTTTTAAAATCATCAGTTTTTTCAGGCCATCCAAGAGAAGCAAAAGGCCATAGGCTTGATGAAAACCAAGTATCTAAAACATCTTCATCTTGACGAAGCTCAAGCTCTCCAAGATTGTATATTTCTCTTACATCAGCCTCATCTTCACCAACATAGACATTTCCATCGTTGTCATACCAAGCAGGTATTCTATGCCCCCACCAAATCTGTCTACTAATGCACCAATCTTCGATGTTATTCATCCAATTAAAGTAGGTTTTATCCCAATTGCTTGGATGAAACTTTATCTCTCCATTATTGACTGCATCATTAGCTCTTGCTGCCATTTCAGATGTCTTTACATACCATTGATAGCTTAGCTTAGGTTCTATAACTATATTTGATCTTTCTCCACGAGGAACGCTTATATCGTGTGGCTCTTCTTTAACTAATAAATCAATATTTTGTAATTCTTGAATGACCAGTTTTCTTACTTTAAATCTATCAAGGTTAGTAAATGGTTCTGGGACATTTTCATTACTCCAAGCATTATCATTAAAAATACTAATTGGAACAAAGTCTTCTTGTTTATCTGAGGTATGAACTATTCCATCAAGCTCATGTAGTGAGTATTTCTTACCAATTTCATAGTCATTAAAATCATGTCCCGGAGTAATTTTAAGACACCCAGTTCCAAATTCCATATCTACATAATCATCTGCAATAATAGGTATTTTTCTGCCAACAAATGGCAGTTTTACATATTTACCAACAATAGATTTATATCTCTCATCATTAGGATTTACCGCTATCGCCATATCTCCAAACATCGTCTCAGGTCTTGTTGTAGCAATCTCAACATATTCATCTAAACCCTCAATTGGATATTTTATATGCCATAGCAAACCTTTTTTTTCTTGCCTTACAACTTCTAAATCAGATACAGCAGTCTTTAGTGAAGGATCCCAATTAACCAGCCTATAGCCTCTGTAAATTTTCTTCTTCTTATGCAAGTCGACAAAGGCCTTTATTACTGCTTTATCAAACCCCTCATCTGCAGTAAACCGATATTTATCCCAATCTACCGAGCAGCCAAGTCTTTTAATTTGAGAAGTTATCTTTTCTTCAGAAAACTCTTTCCATTTCCAAGTCTCCTCAATAAACTTCTCTCTACCAAGATCCTTCCTAGAAATACCATCTCTTGCTAAATTATTCTCAACGACCATTTGGGTAGCTATCCCAGCATGGTCGGCACCTACTTGCCAATATGAGTCTTTGCCTGACATATGGTTATATCTTGTATAGAAATCCATGATGGCATATTGAAAGCTATGACCCATATGAAGTGTTCCAGTAACATTTGGAGGTGGTATTACTTGAGCAAAGGATTCATTAGCATCTGAATTATTTATACTTCTTTCAGACCAAACTTTTGCCCACTTTTCCTCTATTTCAATAGGGTAATACTTCTTATCCATAATGATACTTCGTGCAGAATTTCTATATTTTTTTACTTAACAAAAGCTCACTAATTAAAGGAACAGGTCTTCCAGTACCTTCTTTTACAGGGTTGCTGTATGAAGCAGTTGCAGCTATATCAATATGAGCCCATTTATAGTCATTAGTAAATTTTGATAAAAATGCTGCAGCATGAATTGTTCCAGCTTCTCTTCCGCCTCCAATATTAGCCAGATCAGCATAGTCAGTTTTTGTGCATGATTGATGCTCATCCCATAGGGGCAGCTGCCAAGCTCTATCACCAGATTCTTCTCCAGCAGCAATGATCATATCTGCTAGATGCTGATCATTAGCCATTACTCCACTAGCATGCCTTCCCAGAGCAATTACCACAGCTCCTGTTAGGGTTGCCATGTCAATAACATATTTAGGTTTATATCTTCCTACATAAGTTAGAGCATCGCATAGCACTAACCTTCCTTCAGCATCTGTATTTAGAATTTCAATTGTTTGACCAGACATAGATGTTACTACATCACCTGGTTTTGTGGCTTTAGCAGAGCACATATTTTCAGCACAAGCCATAATACCAACTACATTAACATTGGCATTCAATCTAGCAAGTGTCGACATTACTCCAAAAACAGTTGCCGCTCCACACATATCCCATTTCATCTCATCCATTCCCTGTGGCGGCTTTAATGAAACACCACCTGTATCAAAGGTGATTCCTTTTCCAACTAGAGCAATTGGTTTCTCAGATGCTTTTGCACCTTTATATTCTATTACCATCATTCTTGGAGGCTCATCACTTCCTTTAGCAACACTTAAATATGATCCCATGCCCATTTTAGCAAGATCTTTCTCATTGAATGATTTCACTTTTAAATTTGGAAAATCCTTAGTCATTGCTTTTACTTTCTTCTCAATAATTTTAGGGGTTGCATGGTTAGCTGGAAGATCTCCTAAGTATTTTGCTGTATTTACACCTTCGCCAATAGCAAATCCTTTTTTTGCAGATGATTTTGCTTTTCTTAAATCTGAAGGATTCATATCAGATACAAACAACACTAATTTTTTAAGTGTTGGTTTTTTTACTGTTTTATTTTTTGTTTCAGTAAATATATATGCATTTGATTCAATTGTTTTTGAAACACTTTCGATCATCCAAAAAACATCTTTGTTAATTGGGTAAGACGAATTTATTACGAATGAGATATCTTTAGCCTTCAACTTGTTTGCTTGTTTTGTAATGCTTTTTATAGAACCCAACCATTTATGTATTGGAGTTTTTGCATCCCAAGATTTCACCAACAAGATATTCTCAGCATTAATTCCATCTATGCTTGGCAATGAAATAGATGAGCCTTCATCATTTAAATGCGAAGCCACAGTGCTACTTAAAAAACCTTTTGCTGCTTTATCTAGAGCTTTAAAGCTTTTATCTTTTTTTGTATTCTTGTCGATTGTAATAACAAGCATTGAAGTTTTTAATGAAGCCAAGTCACTGCTTGCACTATCTTTGACTAATATATTGTTTAAGATTTTATATGCCATTTAAGCTCTCCTATTTATAGTATTTGCTGATAAGATAAATATTGTAATGCATCATAGTTCTCAAGGCATGTTTAAAAATAATATTCTTTCAAAAAGTTTCAATTTGGAAGTATTTAAATCTACTACAGCCATTCTTTCAATATTTTTTTTATTAGTTGTTGGATCTAGGTTTGTTTCATATTTTGAACAGGCATCAGAAGGCAATTTAGACCCTAGTATAATTTTCTATGCTGTACTACTGAGGTTTCCAGACTTTATATCTTTATTAATACCATTATCATTTTTCCTTGGTATTTTGATTACAGTTAGTAGGCTTTATGCAGATAGAGAAATTTATGCTTATTTTTCTTCTGGCATAGCTCCAATTAATCTAGCAAAATTTATTTTTCCTCAGGCATTAATTTTTGCATTAGTTGCATTTTTACTTAGTTTTTATCTTGCTCCGTCAGGCAAGGAAATTTCTAACGATCTATTAAAAATAGATACATTTGAAGAGCAAATTTTATCCTTAGAGCCTGGAGAAATATACACTCTTAAAAACAGTTCAAGTTTTATAACTTCTGAAAGTAGAGAAGGCTTAAACTTAAGTAACGTTACTTTTTTTAATCAACTTAATGAAGATTCGTTATTAATATCTTCTTCATCCTTAAGTATTAACAAGCTTGATGAAGAATATGACTTGTCTTTTAAAAAAGGAACCATGAATTCTAATTTATTCTCAGAAGATGGGAAGGTATTCTCAACCTTTGGAATTTTTAATTTCAAAATTAATGAACAAAGTAGTACCTCCGATCAAGTTTTAGGGGATTATTTTAATAATCAAAATACAACCTTAAGTTCAGAATTTCAGTGGAGCCTATCTTTTTCAATGGCTATTTTTATATTGATGTTCATGGCGGTTTATTTAGGAAAAGTAGAACCCAGAAAGGGAAGGCTTTCTGTTATTTTGCCAGGAATGTTTATATATATTCTATACTTTAGTTTGCTATTGCTTGGGAAAGATTATGTATCCCAAAACATAAATACAAATTTTAATCTCGGCTTAATTCATTTAGTTTTTGGTCTATT
Organism: uncultured Gammaproteobacteria bacterium; assembly: GCA_964417685.1. Taxonomy (GTDB): domain Bacteria; phylum Pseudomonadota; class Gammaproteobacteria; order Magnimaribacterales; family D2472; genus CAJQGY01. Next base: position 77,479 of record CAYQIT010000002.1, read on the forward strand.
TGCTTTAGTTTTATTTTTAAGAGACAAATACTTTATGCTCATACCCAGCAGAGGCATTTTAAGCTTTCAATCGCTTTTAATAATTTTACTCATCTTATATATGATCTTGATGGGGGTTATTTTATAAATGAATATCTATTTTAGATACCTAATTAAACGAACGCTTAGCATATCGTTTTTTATATTTTTAATTTTTATATTTATAGACTTTTTATTTAATCTAATAAGTGAATTAGAGGATATTTCATCCTCTTATAATTTCATAGAGGCTCTAAAGTTTTCTTTTTTATCTGCGCCAGAGAGAGCTTTTGTTTTTTTAGAAGGTTCTTGTTTGTTGGGTTTTATGATATCAATGGGCTTATCACAAGAGGAGGGTAATCTTAATGTACTAAGATCAAGCGGAATATCTCCATTTAAAATTGTTGTTTTAAGTTCGCTTGGTTCATTGATTCTCTCAATCTTTTTTTTAACAAGTCATGAATTGGCCTTAAAAGATTTATCTAATAAGTCATCCACCTCCAAAGCGCTTTTGATATCAAATACATCAACTAAAGATAATGAATTAACTTGGCTTAAGGACAAAAATAGCTATTTAAATTTTGGAACTAAAATTAATAATAGGATTTTTGATGTTCAATATTTTGAGGTAACTAATAACAAAGTAGTTTTCTCTATTGTTGCAAAGTCAGCTTTAATAAATGATAACAACATCACATTTGATAAATCAGTGAATGTGCTCATTAGTAATGAAAATACCTCTATACAAAATGAAAAGATTAATAAGAATTTTGACTTACCCTTGATTATTTCTTCGAGCTTAAGGGATATTGAAAGAATGAATATGAGGGACAAGTCTACTTTAATAAACTATCTTTCAGGAGAGGTAGGCGGGAAGGACAAGATTTATAAATCACACCTTGAAAAACATTACTATCAATTTATCCTAAAGCCAATTTCAATATTAAGTTTAATTATATTTTTTGGATATTTTATATTTGGTTCCCTGAGGGAGTCTTCTTCTGGATCAAAAATTGTTCTTTCAGTTGTAGGTGCATTCATATTTCAAATCCTTCAAGATCTTTCAACAAGTATTGCAATCTCATTCAATCAAAATGTTTTGATTGGAATGCTTATTCCATCCTGTGCTCTCTTTATAATTTCAATTTTTATGTATAGAAAATTAGCTTAGCGTAAGCTCTGTTCCAGAAAGTCTATCATTAAGCGCCCTTTTATCCTTTGAAAAATAAATTTGTAGAAGCGGAAGCCCTAGAGTAAAGACTATAAATATATTGATTATAAATCTTTTGGTCGTTTGTATAAGATTGATGCTCTTTTCAGTTGATGAACGAATCTTAATATTCCAAGCCGCCATCCCCAAAGTTCTTCCGCCTTTAATCCAAAAGAATGAGTAGAATCCCCAAGCGCTCGCTAAGACTATAAATGCGCCTATGGCAGGGTGAAGGATTTCGCCATCATTTAACCATAATGCTATTGAACCACATCCAAACCAAACTCCCAATAATAGAAAAAAATCATAAATTGTTGCAGCCAATCTTTTAACAGGAGATACAAACTGTGAATTGTTATTCATTTTGGTATAGTACTTTAAAACAATATAAATAAAATACAATTATGCACACAACTTCAGAGTTTTTAGGACATCCAAAGGGGTTATTCGTTTGCTTTGCAACAGAAATGTGGGAGCGTTTTTCATATTATGGAATGAGAGCCCTGCTTATTCTTTATTTGACGAAACATTGGAATTTTTCAGATGCTCAAAGTTATATAATTTATGGTGCATACACTTCATTGGTATATATCATGCCTGTTTTTGGTGGAATGCTTGCCGATAGGATACTTGGTTCAAGAAAAGCAGTCACATTTGGAGCTATTTTGCTTGTACTTGGTCATACAGGAATGGCTTTTGAGAGTAATGTTCAGATTTTTTATCTTTCTCTAGCTTTAATTATTTCTGGAGTTGGTTTTCTAAAACCTAATATCTCAACAATGGTTGGTGCCTTGTATGCTGAAGGTGATCCAAGAAGAGACCCTGGTTTCACTATATTTTATATGGGCATAAACATAGGTGCTTTTACAGCTTCTTTGCTATGTGGATATTTAGGCGAAACTTATGGTTGGTCATATGGATTTGGCGCTGCAGGAATTGGTATGTTAATTGGTTTAGTAATTTTTTTATGGGGTCAAGATTATTTGGAAGGCCATGCTGAGCCCACATCAAACCTATACCAAGAAAAGAAATTTAATATCACTTATGAGAACTGGGCATATATAAGTGGAATTCTCATGGTGCTTTTCTCATGGTTGCTTATCCAAAATCAAGAAGTAGTTGGTAATTTGTTGGGTGGTTTCGGAGCAATTTGCGTTGCTTTTTGGTTGTTTTATGCATTGTTCAAATGCTCTGCTGAAGAAAGAGATAGGTTGCTTGTTGTTGGAATACTAATTTTATTTTCTTTAATATTTTGGGCTCTTTTTGAACAAGCAGGATCCTCTTTAAATATTCTTACAGACAGGGGTGTAGATAGGACTATTATGGGATGGGTAGTGCCTGCTTCAATGTTTCAATCCTTAAATGCCTTCTTTATATTTACACTGGCTCCATTCTTTGCATTCATGTGGCTAGCATTATCAAAAAGAAATATTGAACCCTCAACCCCATTAAAGTTTGCAATTGGCATTATGTTTGTTGGTTTAGGTTTTTTAGTTCTTGTTTATGGAATGAATAATAGCAATGGCATTCAAACCGGAGTCATATGGATAATGCTTATTTATCTTCTTCACACTATTGGTGAATTATGTTTATCTCCAGTAGGTTTATCATCAGTTACAAAGCTATCTCCTCAGAGAATTGTAGGTATGATGATGGGTATGTGGTTCTGTGCATCTGCAGCAGGCAATTTTGTCGCCGGATTAATAGCTAGAGCAACAGCTAGCGACGGTATTGAAGGCGCAAGCTCTACTTTCTCTATAGAGCAAAAATCGGCATTCATTGATGTTTATACAAATGTTGGTCTTATTGCTTTAGCGGTTGGTATTGTTTTAGCACTAGCATCACCTTTACTAAAGAAAGGAATGCACGGCATAAATTAATATCTAATCTTTTCCGAGTGTAATTATTGGAAGACCCAGAGACTCTAGTTCTTTTTCAGATTCAACAAAAACCTTTTTATAATTATAAAAAGGTAATTTTGGAAATAGATGATGCATACCATGGTAATTCTGATATACCCATATGTAAGTCATAACATCGTCAAGTTTGCTTTTAGTTCTTATTACATTAGTATCGCCAAACCTTTCTGTGCTCTTATGTGGCCTATGCACTAAGTAGTCAAAAAAGACTCCTAGTATGATAGTAGCGAATAATAAAGGCAGCACATAACTTAAAATAAAATGATGCCATGGAAGCGACAAAGCGCTAGTTAAAAAAATAATAAATACTATAGGAATAATGCTCTCTAGAATACCAATGTATATGACTTTTTTAGTACCTGGTGCATTTTTTACTTCTTTTCTTTGAAAATAAATAAGATCTTTTGTTAGTGATAAAAAAAATGATTTAATTATTGTAGTGAACAAATTTTTGCCTTGTATTAAACCATCAGGATCGAGAATCGGGTCATTTGCATACTTATGGTGTGTCAAATGACTCCATTTATGCTGTGTAAAGCTATGTAAATAGAAAAATGCTGATATAGAGCCAAATAATCTGTTTAACCATTTATATTTTGAAGAAATATTTCCATGCGTTGCCTCATGAAAAGGAGTATATATTAAATAAAGTAGATAGCTCGTTAAAATTAAATGCAACCAATACGGAAGATAGTTATCTAGGTATAGAATTTGTAGAAAAATTATTGCAGCTACACTAATAAATGATAAAAATATCGTAGGATACGCTAGATCAGTTATATGGTTCTTTACAACATCTAGAATAGCTCTGTACTCAGGTTTTTTAACAATATCCATTGCCCGAATATAAACTAAATATGAAAGATTTTAAAGTTTCGCTAATTCAGTTCAACTCTTTTAGCAGATCTAGGTATATATTTTTTAGCAACACCAGATCAGCTATACTCACACACTCATCTATTTGGTGTATTGTCTTATTAAGAGGTCCAAGCTCAATTATCTCAGTCTTCATTTTTGCAATGAATCTGCCATCAGATGTACCGCCTTTTGCATTTTTATCTGCATCAATCCCAGCTTCTTTTTTTATGGAATTTACAACAATGTCTTTAAGTGTATTTTCGGTAGTTAAGTAGGGCAGCCCACTTAAATTCCATTCAATCTCATAATCAAAATCTAGACTATCTATTATTGATTCAAATTCTTTTCTTAAAGAGCCTTCAGTAGACTCTGTAGAGAATCTAAAATTGAAAATCATATCTAGATGACCAGGAACAACATTTTTCGCGCCTGTGCCAGAGGAAATATTTGAGATCTGAAAGCTTGTAGGTTGAAAAATAGCATTGCCATTGTCCCAAACTTGATTCTTCAATTTTACTATCAGGTCACTAGATAGAAATATTGGATTTATAACATTTTCCGGATAGGCAATATGACCTTGTTTGCCTTTAACTCTAAGTTCGCCACTTAGCGATCCTCTTCTCCCAACTCTTATGCTATCTCCCAATCTCTCATTTGAAGTAGGCTCTCCAACAAGACAATAATCAATCTCATCAGCTTTTTCTATCATGTCATCAACAATCCTATCAATAAAGCCATCGCATGCATTTCCTTCTTCATTGCTGGTTAGCAATATTGATATTCTGTAGTTTGGATTACTATTTTCTGCAAGGAACTCTTCGACACTATCAAGAAATGCTGCAATAGAGCCTTTCATATCTGCTGTTCCTCTGCCATACATCATTCCATCTTCAATGTGACCTGAGAAGGGGGGATATTTCCAGTTTTCCACTGGTCCAGTAGGCACAACATCTGTATGGCCTAAGAAACAAAATAGCTTTCCTTTTTCTCCATATGTTGCATAAAGATTTTCGACATTTAGGTAATTGATCCTTTCGCAATTGAAATTTAATTTATTTAGCCTTTCTTCTATTAAGTCAAAACAGCCCATGTCTCTTGGAGAAATGGACTCAATTTGGATAAGCTGTTTAAGAAAATCAATCATTTTTATGCAGAGTTTGGTTTAAATTAATTTTATTATTGTTTGGTTTGGCAATTACTTTTCCATTTTGAGAGTGCCTTAAAAATAAGAGATCATTTTTGAAAGCTAGATCAATTCCCTTAACCACATTTCCTTCATATTCAATTTTTGAGCCAGAAGTAACATATAAACCAGCCTCAACTGTACAATTGTCACCCAATGGTATTCCAAGACCCGAGTTTGCACCAAGTAGACAATTCTCTCCAAGAGAAATCTTTACATCATTGCCACCAGAAAGGGTGCCCATTGTGCTGCAACCGCCTCCAAGATCAGAATTATTTCCAACAACCACACCGGCTGAGATTCTGCCTTCAATCATTGCATTGCCCAAGGTGCCAGCATTAAAATTTACGAAACCTTCATGCATAACTGTTGTTCCTTCTGAAAGATAGGCTCCAAGTCTAACTCTGCTTGCATCAGCAATTCTTACATTCTTTGGAACAATATAGTCAGTTAATGCTGGAAATTTATCTAAAGAACGAATGTATATGGGGTTATCTGAATTTAACTTTGAGTTTGTAATTGCAGCATCGATATCTTCAATTGCAATTGGGCCAACATTAGTCCAAGCAACATTAGGTAAATTTTCAAACAAACCATCTAAGTTAAGCGTATTTGGCTTAAAGAACTTATGTGATATTAAATGTAACTTTAGATATGCAGATTCAGTAGATTTAATAGGTCCTTGGAGTTCGCCTTCATCCCATTCAATCTCTATTATTTTTTTATTTTCAGGTTTATTAATTTCTAAATGAAAATCAAACCTATCAGATTTTATTGAATAGAAATGCACATCGAGAAGCATTCCACTTCTTGAAAGAGATCCAAAACCCTTTGCCTTAATTTTCATGCGTTGATTATAAAGTGCATAAAGACATAATTATATAATTTCCTCCAAAGCATTAGATATTTTTTCAATTTTCTTTATAAAAACACTTGAGATTGTAATATCTTTTATTTCAAAGGTATCCTCAACTTTTTCACCAAGGGTGTTAATTCTAGCTGATTGGATTGAAACATTATTTTTATAAAAGATTTCAGCAATTTTTATTAATATGCCAGGAGAGTCAAATGCCTCAATCGTTAAATGATTTTTTTTATTATTTGTGTCCTCAATATTACTTATTTTGACTTTATTTTTGAAAGCTTTATTTCCAAGTTTTTTCCTAACTCGCTTAGATGGAGTGAAGTTTTTAAAGTTATTGATAATTTTGTTTTTGATATCTACTATTTCACTTTTCAGTAACGGGTTGTCATGAGAATGAAATTTTGTCACAAAGGTATTCATAGCCATTAAACTATCCTTGCTTGTATATATACTTGCATCAACAATTTCTAGTCCCACACTATCAAGAATTTTTACTATTTTTAAAAACAGACCATCAGAGTTATCTACTTTAATAAAAATCTCGAGGAAGTTATCAAAGCATTTTCTGCATGCAACTTTTATCTCATTATGAGGCTTAGACAAAACCAGATCGCTCTGCCATTTTAAGCTATCAGAGGAGTGCTTATTAAAGTAAGAATCATCAAAGTTTTTCCATATACTTTTGAGATATGTGAGTTCATTACCGTCTAGTAATTTATATATAGAGTTCTTTCTATCAGATGAAATCTCTTTAGAAGTTTTTACAGGTTCTTTATTTAAATATGATCTGGTTGATAAAAATAGATCTCTTAAAAGACCATGCTTCCATGCGTTCCATAATTTTGGATTAGTCGATCTTATATCATTAATTGTGAGGAGGTATAAATAATCTAATCTCTCTGTATTAAGCACGATTTCTGCAAATTCATTAATTGTTTTAGGGTCACTTATATCCTTTCTTTGAGATATAGATGACATTTTTAAATGATTAAGTACCAGCCATGAGATGAGCTCAGAATCTGCAACTGATAAACCCAATCTTTTTGCAAAATCCATGCTTGTCTTTGCTCCAATTTCAGAGTGGTTTCCACCTTTACCTTTTCCTAAATCGTGAAAAAGACCAGCGATATATAAAAGCTCTACTTTTGGTATTCTTTTTATTAATTCATTCTCTAGTAAAAATTCTTTAGACTCCTTAATCTTCATCTGACGCATGTTTCTTACTACTTTTAATGTGTGCTCATCAACGGTGTATATATGAAATAGGTCAAACTGCATTTGGCCTATCACTTCTTCAAATTCAGGAATGTATTTTTGTAATATACCCGTCATTTTCATTAGCTTTAAAATCGATGATAGATGATATTTTGATCTTAAAATTTCAAGAAACTTACTCGAATTAGAAGGGCAAGACCTGAATTCATTATCAATTAAAGAACTAGAGTCTTTAAGAGTATTTATTGATTCAGAGTGAATTTGGGTTACCTTATTATTTTTTCCTAATTCAATAAATATATCTAGTAGAATCTCTTTATTATTTTTAATGTCGGTTTCCAATATACCAATTTGATTGCCTTTATAAAAAAAATTACCTTTCTTTTTCTTGATTCCAATAATTCTGCTTTCTGCGTACACCTGTTCAACTAATTGATTGAAACTTGTAATTGTTTGCACTTGGTAGAAAAATTTCTGCATCAATGCTTCGACCTTATCTTTTTCACTCAATTCCTTCTTTATTGCTTTCTTAGCTATATCAATCTGAGACTCAAAATTTAACCTATTTTTATTTTTAGTTACTAAGTTTGTTGCGTACCTTATTGTTTTTATAAATTCGTAGGATTTTCTTGCCTCAAAATAACTAGAATGGAATATCTCAGAAGCTTTAATTTTTTCTTCACAATCTAGACCCAAACAATAATTTAAAATCCACTCAGCATTTTGGAAATCTCTCATTGTTCCAGGAGATTCCTTAAGATCTGGTTCAAGGTTGAAAGCAGAAGAATCAAATGAATAATACCTTTCTTGTTGCTCAATAATCTTTGCCTTAAAGTATGCATTTTTATTCCAAGCACCTTGGGTAATTTTGTTAACTCTTGCTTCAATATTTTTATTTGATATCAATGGTCTTAAGCTAAAGTATGACGTTAGTTCTTTTGCATCTTTTTTTAATATATTTTTTAATTCAGATAATGACCTAACAGAACAACCAATTTTCCATCCAAGATCCCATAAATTTGCAATAAATTTTTCCAGGTCAGCCTCTTTTTTTATATTTCTATTATTTTTAATAATGGATATATCTATATCCGATGAAGGGAACATCTCTTTTTTACCAAAGCCGCCAATTGCAAAAATTGAATATTCTTTTTCCAAGTCATAAGCCTTAAACATCTTAATAATAATTTTTTCAATTTCATTTGATGTTTTATATAAGTAAGAATTAGTGCCTTTGTTTTTGCTGTATAACGATGGAAAATCGTCCCAGAATTTAATGTTTAAATCAGATATTTTTTCATTCATAGATCTTCTTCAGATCTTTTGGTTAGCACTTCAACACCGCTGCTTGTTACTGCAAGGGTGTGCTCCCACTGAGCAGAATTCCTTCCATCTTTTGTCTCAACCGTCCAACCATCACCCAGAGACTTAGTATATTTTGAACCTTGATTAATCATAGGCTCAATCGTAAAGCACATGCCTTCTTTTAATTGAATGCCAGTATTGGGAACACCATAGTGAAGAACTTGAGGTTCCTCATGGTACACGGTGCCAATTCCATGACCACAATAGTCTTCTACAACTGAATAATAATTATCTTCAGCATGCTTTTGTATTACATGACCAATATCACCTAAATAAGTTCCAGGTTTAACAATTTCTATGGCTTTATATAGACATTCTTGTGTAACCCTTACTAATCTTTCATTATGAGGCTGACATTTGCCTACTAAAAACATCTTAGATGTATCCCCATGCCAACCATCTTTTAAAACAGTTACATCTATATTTAATATATCACCATTCTTTAAGATTTTATCTTTGCTTGGTATGCCATGACATATAACCTGGTTAACACTTGAGCAAATAGTTTTTTCATAGCCTCTGTAACCGACATTTGCTGGAATTGATTTTTGAACCTGGGTTATGTAATCGTAGCAAATATCGTCAAGCTCGCCGGTGGATACACCTGGAACAACATGAGGGGTTATTATCTCAAGCACTTCAGCTGCAAGTTTCCCAGCTATGCGCATTTTTTTAATATCTTCTTTATTTTTTATTGAAATTCTCATTTTTTTTTCACAAAAACATAGACATAAAGTTAGTTAATCTATAAAGTACAATTTTAATGCTAGCTTATAATTTTAGCCCATTAAAATCCGAAAAATCTCTTCATAGATTCTTTTTCACTTTTTCTCATAATCATGTCAGAGGGCTATTATAGTGCCTTTTAAATCAATATTGGCACTTGAAGATGGAACTATTTTTTATGGTAATGGCTATGGAACTAAAACCATACATGTCGGAGAAGTCGTATTCAATACTTCGATGACCGGATATCAAGAAATAATTACCGACCCCTCATATAAAAAACAAATAATTACTTTTACCCATCCTCATATTGGTAATACTGGAATAAATGTTGAAGACTTTGAATCTGAAAAAATTCATGCTAGCGGAATAGTAGTTAAAAATTTTTGTTCAAGACCGTCTAATTGGAGAAGTTCAGAATCGCTTGAAGACTTCCTTATTAAAAATAAATCAATTGCTATCTCTGGTATTGATACTAGAAATCTAACATCACATATAAGAGAAAACGGATCCATGGGGTGCTGCATAGCCTCGCTTGAAGAGATTACTCCTGAAAAAGCCATTCAAAGTGCGAAAGACTTTGGCGGTTTGAAAGGTATGGATTTAGCTAAAGAAGTAACCACACAAGATGATTATGGATGGATAGAGGGAACATGGCCTAAATATTCTGAGACTGATAAAAATTTAAATATTGTTGCTTATGATTTTGGGATTAAGAAAAATATCCTTAGACTTTTAACAGAGTCAGTTGGAAGGGTTGACGTTGTTAATGCCAAGACCTCTTTTGAGGATGTTATGAAGAAATCACCAAATGGCATTTTTTTATCAAATGGTCCTGGAGATCCTGAGCCTTGTGAATACGCTATTGAGAATATAAAGCTATTTCTCAAAGCAGGCATTCCTATTTTTGGTATATGTCTTGGGCACCAACTCTTATCTATAGCCGCAGGCGCTAAAACATACAAAATGAAATTTGGCCATCATGGAGCCAATCACCCTGTTCAAGATATTGACTCAGGTGAAGTATATATCACTAGCCAAAATCATGGTTTTGCAGTAGATATAGACTCATTACCAAAAAATATAAAAACAACGCATTTATCACTATTTGATAATTCGCTTCAAGGTATAGAGCTTACTGATGCCCCGGCCTTTAGTTTCCAGGGTCACCCAGAAGCAAGTCCAGGACCGCAAGAAATTCAAATGCTTTTTAATAAATTCAAAATGATGGTAGAAACATATGCCAAGACGTAAGGATATTTCATCAATATTAATTATTGGTGCTGGACCAATAATTATTGGTCAAGCATGTGAGTTTGATTATTCTGGAGCCCAGGCGTGTAAAGCTCTTAAAGAAGAGGGCTTTAGGGTGATATTGGTCAATTCAAACCCAGCAACCATAATGACTGATCCTTTAATGGCTGATGCAACTTATATTGAACCAATTCATTGGGAATCAGTAGAAAAAATAATAGAGAAAGAAAAACCGGATGCAATTCTTCCAACAATGGGAGGTCAAACAGCTTTAAATACAGCTTTATCCCTTGCAAGAGAGGGTATTCTTGAGAAACATGGCGTGATTTTAATAGGGGCTAATAAAGAAGCTATAGATAAAGCTGAGGATAGAGAGTTATTTGATAAAACTATGAAAGGCATTGGCATAGAAACACCAAATTCTGGTATTGCTCATTCAATGGAAGATGCCTTAAATGTTCAGGCTAAAATTGGTTTTCCATGCATTATTAGGCCTTCTTTTACTATGGGCGGGACTGGTGGTGGAATTGCATACAATATTGAAGAGTTTGAAAAGATTTGCGAGAAAGGTCTTGAGCTCTCGCCAACTACTGAGCTTTTAATAGATGAGTCTCTAATTGGTTGGAAAGAGTATGAGATGGAGGTTGTTAGAGATTGTAATGACAATTGTATAATCATTTGTTCAATAGAAAACCTTGACCCTATGGGGGTTCATACAGGCGATTCAATAACTATCGCACCCGCTCAAACTCTTACTGATAAAGAGTATCAAATCATGAGAAATGCCTCTTTTAAAATCTTAAGAGAAATTGGTGTTGAAACAGGCGGCTCCAATGTGCAATTTGCCGTAAATCCAAAAAATGGAAAAATGGTTGTGATTGAAATGAACCCTAGAGTTAGCAGATCCTCAGCATTAGCATCGAAGGCAACTGGGTTCCCGATTGCAAAAGTTGCAGCGCTCTTGTCTGTTGGATACACCTTAGATGAACTTAAAAATGATATTACAGGAGGCTTAACACCTGCATCATTCGAGCCAAGCATTGATTACATTGTCACAAAAATTCCTAAATTTGCATTTGAAAAATTCCCTCAAGCTGATTCAAGGTTAACCACTCAAATGAAATCTGTTGGAGAAGTAATGGCAATGGGTGGGAACTTTCAAGAGTCTATGCAAAAAGCTATTTGCAGTATGGAAGAAGATTTAGATGGATTTAATTCTATTATGGATATTGAGAGCCCAAATGTTGAAGATGAATTAAAATATCAATTATCATTTCCTGGGCCTGGAAGAATATTTTATGTTACAGATGCACTTAGAAAAGGTTGGAGTAAAGAAAAGATTTATGAGCTTACTAAAATTGATTACTGGTTCCTTGATCAGATTGATGAAATAGTAAACATAGAAAAATCTTTGATTGATAGTGATATTTCATTAATCTCAAAAGAAGAATTTTTAAACTTAAAATCTAAAGGCTTTTCTGATTCAAGATTAGGTTATTTAACTAATAATTCAGAAAATAAAGTAAGAGAAATAAGAAAATCTTTGGATATTTATCCTGCTTTTAAAAGGGTGGACACGTGCGCTGCTGAGTTTGCCACCTCTACATGTTATATGTATTCTTCATACGGAGAGGTATGTGAAAGCAAACCGACTAAAAAGAAAAAAATTATGGTTCTAGGAAGCGGTCCAAATAGAATTGGCCAAGGAATCGAATTTGATTATTGCTGTGTTCATGCTTCATTAGCAATGCAAGAAGAAGGCTATGAATCGATAATGGTTAATTGTAATCCTGAGACAGTTTCTACTGATTTTGATGTATCAAATAGGCTTTATTTTGAGCCTATAACATCTGAAAAAATATTAGATATAATCGACATAGAATCTCCAGATGGAGTCATTATTCAATTTGGAGGACAAACTCCTTTAAAGCTTGCAGACACTCTTGCTGAAAGAGGTATTAAAATATTAGGGACTGATGTTGATGCAATTGACAGATCTGAGGATAGAGAAAGATTCCAGGCATTAATTGAGAAACTCAAGCTCACTCAACCAAAAAATGCTACTGTCAAAAATAAACCAGAAGCATTAGAAGCATCTGAGGCAATTGGTTTCCCGTTAGTTGTTAGACCTTCATATGTGCTTGGAGGAAGAGCAATGCAGCTTGTTCATAACGTCAAAGAATTAGATTCATATTTAAGTGATGCTGTTGAAGTCTCAAATAGCAAGCCTGTCCTTTTAGACCGATATCTTACTGACGCAATAGAGGTTGATGTTGATGTTGTTTCTGATGGAACTTCTATAGAAGTTGGTGGAATTCTTCAACATATAGAACAAGCTGGAATACATTCAGGTGACTCGGGTTGCTCCCTGCCTCCTTATAGTCTTAGCGGAGAAATCCAAGAGGGTATTAGCAACCAAGCAAAAAATATAGCAAAAGAATTAAATGTTGTAGGGCTAATGAACATTCAGTTTGCTATTAAAGATAATGATATATTTATAATCGAAGTAAATCCTAGAGCATCCAGAACGGTTCCCTTTATCTCAAAAGCAATTGGCCATTCACTTGTAAAGGCCGCATCAAAAGCAATGATTGGAAAATCTTTAAAAGAGCAAAAATTTTCTGCTGACCTTCCAGAAGGCTTATTTTTTGTAAAGGAAGCAGTCCTGCCTTTTGATAAATTTCCATTAGTTGATCCTATTCTTGGTCCTGAAATGAAATCAACTGGAGAAGTTATGGGGATAGGTAGAAATTTTGGTGAAGCCTATGCAAAAGCTCAAAGGGGAGCTAATAAGACTATTCCAATTGGGGGTCAAGTTTTTATTAGTGTTAAAGACTCAGATAAAAAATATCTTAATGATCTCGTCCCGCTTGTTATTGATAATAACTTTAAAATAGTGGCGACTGGAGGAACTGCTGACTATATAAAAAAACTAGGCCATGAGGTTAAGAGGATTAATAAAGTTAATGAAGGAAGGCCTCATACTGTTGACTATCTTTTAAATAATGAAATTGATTTAGTTATCAATACCACAGAAGGTAAACAATCAATAGAAGACTCATCATCAATAAGACAATCTGCTCTTCGTAGTAAAACTTTTTGTACTACAACTATGTTCGGAGCTTTTGCTGTAATGGAAGCTTTAAAAACTAATCAAGAAGACTGGATGTATAGACCTCTCCAAGAAATTAATTAGTTTTTTATTATCTTGCTATAATACTTTTTATGAGTACTACTCCTATAACAAAAGAAGGCGAAATAGCTATTAAAGAAAGACTTGCTGACTTGAAGTTTGTTCAAAGACCAAAGATTTCAGAGGCTATTGCTGAGGCAAGGGCTCATGGAGATCTCAAAGAAAATGCTGAATATCATGCTGCAAAAGAACTTCAAGGGCTTATTGAATCAAAAATTAATGAGATTGAAAGCGCATTAGCCAGTGCTCAGGTAATTGATGTCTTAAGCATTCCTGAAACAGGAAGAGTTGTTTTTGGTTCTACAGTAACGCTTTATGATGTAGATAAGGATGAGGAGATTACATATAAAATTGTTGGTAATCTTGAATCTGATCCAGACGAAGGAAAAATTTCTATCGATACTCCAATAGCCAAAGGTTTAATAGGTAAAAACGTAGATGATGAGATTACAATTACTACACCATCTAAGATTTTAAACTATGAAGTCATTTCTGTTCAGCATTTGTAATGCATGCAGATAAATGGGCTTTAAAAGCTAAACAGGAAGGTTACAAAACAAGAGCAGTATATAAATTAGAAGAGATTCTCTCAAAAACAAATTCTTTTAACTCTGCTCATAAAATCCTTGATATTGGTTCTGCTCCAGGCGGTTGGTCTCATTACCTAAAATCCAAACTTCCAAATTCTAAAATTTTTGCTATAGATATATTACAAATGGATGATATAGAAGGAGTTTCGTTCTTTCAAAATAACATCGAATCAATTGATGACATACCTGAAATAAATTCATTAAAAGAAAAATTTAATCTTGTAATTTCAGATATAGCCCCAAACATTACAGGTATAAATGCAGTTGATATTGAAAATATCTATGAGTTAAATCTTCTTACTCTTAAAGCAGCTCATAAATATACAGATAATAACAATGGTAAATTTATTATAAAAACCTTTCAAAACAATAATTTAAAGGGTTTTAGGAAGGAAATGGAAAAGCTCTTTAGTATTGTCCAAACCTTCAAGCCTGCCGCATCTAAGAAACAATCGGCAGAAATTTATTTGTATGGAGCAAAGAAAAAATGATGAATAGCGTATTTAGAAATTTATTTGTTTGGGTAATATTGGGATCTTTTTTAATATTTGTTTTTAATAATATTGAAAATTCTAATGTAAGAGAGCAAATTAGCTATAGCCAATTTAAAGAAGAAATTCTTTCAGATAGAATTGCTAAAGTTGTCTATAAGGGTGATCAAATGACCATTATTGGTGACAGGTTAGACGGATCAAAATTTGAAACAACTCACCCTATATTTAAAAAAGATGAGGCAGTTGATAGAGCTATTGAAGATAATGGAGTAATTGCTGTATTTGAAAAAATAGAACAACCGTCTATTTGGTCTCAGCTTCTTGTAGGAGCTTTTCCAATTATCTTATTGTTAGCTATATTTTTCTTTTTCATGAGACAGATGCAAGGTGGCATGTCTGGTAAAGGTGGGCCAATGTCATTTGGAAAAAGTAAAGCTAAGCTCATGGAGGGCGGCAAAGTAAAAACTAATTTCAAAGATGTTGCTGGATGCGAAGAGGCAAAACAAGATGTCCAAGAACTTGTAGATTTTTTAAGAGACCCAACTAAATTTCAAAAATTAGGTGGAAAAATCCCAAGAGGTGTACTTATGGTAGGGCCTCCAGGTACTGGTAAAACTTTGCTAGCTAGAGCTGTGGCAGGAGAAGCTAAAGTCCCTTTCTTTACCATTTCAGGATCTGATTTTGTTGAGATGTTTGTTGGCGTTGGCGCTTCAAGAGTAAGAGATATGTTTGAACAAGCAAAAAAACAATCTCCATGTATAGTTTTTATTGATGAAATTGACGCAGTTGGAAGACATCGTGGAGCAGGTTTAGGTGGAGGACATGATGAAAGAGAGCAAACTCTTAATCAGTTGTTAGTTGAGATGGACGGATTTGAAGGTAATGATGGCGTAATTGTCATAGCTGCTACTAATAGACCAGATGTTCTCGATCCAGCCTTATTAAGGCCTGGCAGATTTGATAGACAGGTTGTAGTTGATCTCCCTGATATCAGAGGAAGAGAAGCAATCTTAAAAGTTCATATGCGCAAGGTTCCAATTAGTGGTGATGTTGATCCATTGGTAATTGCTAGGGGAACACCAGGTTTTTCTGGTGCTGATTTAGCAAATTTGATTAATGAAGCTGCACTTTTTGCTGCTAGATATTCAGATAAAAAGATTGATCAAAGTCATCTTGATCTTGCAAAAGATAAAATTATGATGGGTGCCGAAAGAAAGTCCATGATCTTGAGTGAAGAGCAAAAGAGAATTACAGCATATCATGAAGCAGGTCACGCAATTGTTGGCAGGCTATCTCCCAAGCATGATCCAGTATACAAAGTGACAATTATTCCAAGAGGAAGAGCTTTAGGGGTAACGATGTTTCTTCCAGAAGAAGACACATATATGCAAAGTAAAGAATACTTATTAAGTAGAATATCTGCACTATTTGGTGGAAGAATTGCTGAAAATATTATCAATGGAGATAAAGGTATAACAACTGGGGCTTCAAATGATATAGAAGTTGCTACTAACATAGCTACCAATATGGTCACAAAGTGGGGCTTATCTGAAAAGCTTGGTCCTCTGAAGTATGGTGAGGATGAAGGAAGTCCATTTCTTGGTAGATCTGCTTCTTCACCATCTCAGGTTATTAGTGACGATACATCTAAGCTTATAGATATGGAAATCAAATATATAATCGATTCATGTTATGAAAAAGCTGATGAAATATTAAAAAGCAATTTAGATAAACTTAATAGGATGGCAGACGCTCTTTTAAAATATGAAACCATAGATGCCGATCAAATTGATGATATTATGGCTGGAGCCGAACCAAGGGAGCCAAAGGGCTGGTCTGATGATGAGCCTAAAAATAAAGAAAAAAAAGAATCTACAATAAAAGGTCCAGCTAAAGAGTTATAATCAAGCTATGAACCTAAAATTTGGTACGGATGGCATCAGAGGGCCAGTCGAAACCCTTATAACACCAGAAGCATGTCTTAAAATAGGTTATGCCACTGGGACGGTTGCAAGAGAGCTGGGGTGGAAGACTGTAATGATCGGAAAAGACACAAGAGTGTCTGGGTATATGCTTGAATCTGCACTTCAAGCTGGCTTCATTTCAGCTGGAATTGATGTAAAACTTTTGGGCCCAATCCCTACTCCAGGGGTTGCATATCTTACTAGGTCACTAAGAGATGCATTTGGTTTGGTTATTAGCGCATCACATAATGACTTTCTTGATAATGGCATAAAGATTTTTATGCCAAACGGCGAAAAGCTTTCCAAAGATATTGAGAAAAAGATTGAAAAAATACTATCTAGTGATATGCAAATGGTAGAGACTTCATCTATCGGTAAAGCAGCGAGATTTGACGAATCTGGAGCTAGATATATAGAATTTTGTAAATCAACTGTCCCAACAAATATAAACTTTTCAAAATTACGGATTGTATTAGATTGTGCACATGGCGCTTGTTATAAAGTCAGCCCCTCTATTTTTAGAGAACTAGGAGCTGAAGTTATAACTATTGGGGTCCAACCAAATGGATTTAATATCAATGAAGGCTGTGGTTCAACACATCCAGAGCTACTTCAAAATGAAGTTATAAAACATAGAGCAGATTACGGAGTTGCATTAGATGGAGATGGAGATAGGGTTGTTCTTGTCGATAGTGAAGGGGAGTTGCTTGATGGTGATGATTTGCTTTATATAATGGCTTTCGCAAACCCCAACAGAACAGGACCTTGGGCAGGAGTAGTAGGAACAAAAATGAGTAATTTTGGTTTGGAAGATGGGCTTAAAAAGCTTGGATATAAATTCTTAAGAGCTGATGTTGGTGATAAGTATGTTAGTCAAAAATTAAGTGAAAAAGGCTGGTTGCTTGGTGGTGAAACTTCTGGGCATATCATCAGCAAAGATCTAGTCAGCACCGGTGATGGTACCGTTGCAGCACTTAAAGTAATATCTTCATTATTAATATTAGAAAAATCTCCTAAAGAAGTATTATTAAATTACAGCAAAAGACCCCAAGCAAACATTGCGGTGTCTGTTAATAACAAAGATATTATAAACGATGCTTCTATCCAATCAGCAATAAATGAAGCTCAATCAGATATCACTGTAGATAGAGTCCTTGTTAGGCCTTCCGGAACAGAGAATAAGATAAGAGTTATGGTTGAGGCTCCTGATGAAAAAACAGCAACAAAATACGCCAAAGATATCTCAAAATTGATTCAATCAAAAACATAATTTCAAAGTGATAATTGCAAATTTTAAATCCAATGGATCTAGCAAAATGTTTAAAGTCTGGATTAAAGACTTTAAAACAAATATCAAAACTATAGATTCAAACATTGGCATATCTCCTCCGTATTTGTATATAGATCAGCTGAAGAATATTTTATTTTCAAATGATATAGATTCCATTCTTATAGGGTCTCAGGATGTTGATCATAGTACTGGAGCTAGAACTGGTGCAATATCTGCTTCTATGCTTTTAGATCTTAAGTGTAAATATGCAATTATTGGACACTCTGAAAGAAGATCTTTGTTCAATGAGGATAATAAAACAATAGAAGAAAAATTTAGATGCTTAGAGTCCAATAATATTATGCAAGTTCTTTGTATAGGTGAGACGCTTGAAGAGATGGAGTATGGAAAAACATTAAATGTTCTGAATGAACAGATCACCAGTGTTTTAAAAAATAAGATATTAAATAATACTCTAATTGCATACGAGCCAATTTGGGCAATTGGTACCGGTAAAACTCCAACTTCAATTCAAGTCAATGAAACTAACCAATATATAAAAGATGTTGTACAATCCACAACTGCAAATAATTACCTTCCTAAAGTATTATATGGAGGTAGTGTTAATTCTGAGAATGCAGCAGCCTTTTTCAGTTGTGAAAATATTGATGGGGCACTTGTTGGTGGAGCGTCTTTGGATGGAAAGCACTTTGCAGAAATTGTAAATGAATTTAACAGGATAAAATAAAAATGATAACCATTGTACAAATTTTATGTGTGGTATTGGCTATAGCTATAGTTGCACTAGTTCTGCTTCAACAGGGCAAGGGCTCTGACTTAGGTTCAGCTTTCGGTGGAGGTTCTTCTAATTCAATGTTCGGTGCTTTAGGCCCAGCAAATTTTCTTGGCAAACTTACATCTGTTTTAGCTGCTATATGGTTAATTCTTACTTTATTTTTAGCTTACTTATATAAAACTGACAACACCTCAGAAGTTTTTGATTCAACATTAATTGAAGAAGCAATTGAAGAGGGAGTACCTGAATCTATTCCTGAAGAGTAGATTAAAAGCATTTAAACTGTTTAATTTAAAGAAAGTTGGTGCCGAAAGCGGGACTTGAACCCGCACGAGTTTTCACTCACTAACCCCTCAAGCTAGCGTGTCTACCAATTCCACCACTTCGGCTGAGCGCAAATTATAACAATATATCTTTTAATATTAATAGATATATAACTTGACCAATGGTGGTACCTTTATTTAAACTTCACCTTCGGTGCGATGCGGGGTGGAGCAGCCTGGTAGCTCGTCGGGCTCATAACCCGAAGGTCGTTGGTTCAAATCCAGCCCCCGCTACCACATATATATTATTTTTTTTGTGGGGCATATGCCCTTTTTTTATTTATAAGATGAATAAAGACGACATAGAAAACATTGTTAAGCCTGTAATTAATAGACATGAGTGCTATCTATGGGGCATTGAAATCTTAAGAGGTAGAAAAAGACCAACTTTGAGAGTTTATATTGAATCAGATGCTGGTGCTGGAATTGATGATTGTGAATTAGTTTCAAAGGATTTAAATTATGAAGCTGAGCTTGAATCAATATTAGGAGATGATTTTATTTTAGAAGTTTCAACTCCGGGAATTGATAGAAGATTTTTCTATTATGAGCAACTTAAGGAATATGTTGGTGAAGAATTTAAAATAAAGTTAAGAGAACCACTTGATGGAATTAAAAATATAAATGGGCATCTTGCGGAGTGTAAAGATGACTTTTTAAGAATTGAAACATCTAATCTTGAGTACAAATTAGAGTTTAATGAAATAGAGTTTTGTAAATTAGAACCAAATTTTGAAAAAATTATGAAGGAAAGTGAACATGCAAAGTAATGAAATTTTAATGGTAGTTGACTCAGTTTCTAATGAGAAGGGCCTTACTAAAGAAGTTATTTTTAATGCAGTTGAGGTTGCATTAGCATCAGCTTCTCAGAGGCATTTTCATGAAGATGCCGAGCTTAGTGTTAGTATTGATAGAGATACTGGTGAATACACCACTCACAGAAGCTGGATTGTTGCTGATCCAGAGGATATTTATTTTCACAAAGAAACTCATGTGACTTCAGAGGAGGCAGGGTTAGAAATTGGAGAAATATTTTCTAAACCTGTTGAGAGTATAAAATTCGGAAGAATAGAAACACAAGCTGCACGCCAAGTAATGCTTCAAAAAGTTAGAGAAGCTGAAAGAGAGAAGGTAGTTGCTCAGTTTAAATCAAAGGATAATGCTCTAGTAAGCGGCTCTGTAAAAAGAGTAACAAGAGACAATATTATTGTGGATATATCTAATGAAGCTGAGGCTATTTTGCCAAGAGATAGGCTGATGCCTGGTGAAATTTATAAAATAAATGATCGCATTAGAGCAATTCTAAAAATTCAAGAAGTTGAAGGCAGAGGGCCTCAGCTTATGCTTGATAGAGTTTGCAAAGAGATGGTTACTGAACTCTTTAGTATTGAGGTTCCTGAAATTAACGAGGATATTATAGAAATAAGAGGCGTATCAAGAGAACCTGGATCAAGATCAAAGATAGCTGTTAAAACAAATGATGGAAGGATTGATCCTGTTGGGGCCTGTGTTGGAATGAGAGGCTCTAGAGTTCAAGCTGTATCATCAGAGTTAGGAAATGAGAGAATTGATATTGTTATTTATGATGATAATCCTGCTCAACTTGTAATAAATGCATTAGTTCCTGCAAAGGTTGATTCAATTGTTGTTGATGAAGACTCAAGGTCAATGGAGATAGCTGTAAATCAAGATAATCTAGCATTAGCTATTGGTTCTAGAGGACAGAATATTCGTTTAGCATCTCAGTTGGTTGGCTGGGAGCTAAATATTATTAGTAGCGAGGAGGCAGAAGCTAAAGTCAAAGTTGATGAAACTGAATTTATGGTTAAATTAATCGATAGCCTTTCAATTGATGAAAGTATTGCAGAAAAAATTATTGCAGTTGGTTTAGCTTCATTTGATGATGTTGCTTACGTTGATAATAGTGTTCTAGAAGCTTTTGTTGATAATCCTGATGAAATTGAAAGAATTAAAAGCTCTGCTGAGGATGCTGCGCTTATGGAAGCAATGGGTGCCATAACAGAAGAAGAAGAAAATTTGGATTCATTTGGTGATCTTGGTCTTAGTGAAGAGAATATCCAGATGCTTACAAACAAAGGTATTAAAAATAAAGATGATTTTGCTGAATTATCAGTTGATGAACTCCAAGACATCATTGAAATTAGTGATGATCTAGGTTCAGCAGCCATTATGAAAGCAAGAGAAGATTGGTTTAAATAAAAAAGGATTTATTTTGGCTTTAACAGTAAAACAATTTGCAAAAGTATTAAAAATTTCTGATTCTGCTCTTTTAGAAAGAATGCAGAATGCTGGATTAAAACATTCAAGCAGCTCTGATGAAATCACTCCTGCTGATAAGCAGGCGCTGCTCAAATCTCTAAAAGGTAGCAAAGCTGCAGCAGCAAAATCAGTTACTCCTTCTGGAAATATAACTGTTACCTCAAAAAACAAGACTACCTCTGAAACTCAACCAATTAAGAGTTACTCTGACAATATTGAAGCAAAAAGAGCTGCAGCCTCTGAGCAATTAAAAGAGCAACAAAAGAAAAGAGAAGAGCAACTTAAAGAAGCAGCTAGATTAAAACAAGATGAACAAAAGAAAAAAGAAAAATTCAGAGCAGCAACCAAAACCGCTGAAAGGCCTGCAAAAAAAGTAAATGTTAAAGACCAACTTTCATCCGCTGTAAATGCTTACAAGAGAAGAGAAGGCAAGTTTCAATCCGAAGGTGACCATCAATTTGAAGCACCTGCAGAATTTATTCAAAAAGAGATTCAAATTCCATCTTCAATACAGGTAGGCGAGTTAGGTAAGCTAATGGCAGTCAAAGGTGGTATTGTAGTCAAAAATCTCATGTCTCTTGGAGTACCTGCAACAATTAATGACATTATTGATCAGGAAACAGCAATTCTTGTGGTTGAAGAAATAGGCCATATTGGTGTTGCTATTGAAGAGGAAGATGTTGAAGAGAATTTTGCTAATTTAATAGAGTATAAAGATGAGCCATCATCAAGATCACCAGTTGTTACTGTAATGGGGCATGTTGATCATGGTAAGACAACATTATTAGATTACATAAGAAAAACAAAAGTGGTTGACGGTGAGGCTGGAGGTATTACTCAGCATATAGGTGCATATCAGGTTGAGACTTCAAAAGGAAATATTACATTTATAGATACACCAGGGCATGCTGCTTTTTCATCAATGAGAGCAAGAGGTGCAAATACGACTGACATAGTTATATTAGTTGTTGCAGCTAATGATGGTATTAAGCCGCAAACTGAAGAGGCAATAAATCATGCGAAAGCTGCAGGAGTCTCAATTGTGGTGGCTATTAATAAAATGGATTTAACTGGTGCAGATGCTGAAAAAGTAAAAGGTGATTTGGCTGCTAAAGAATTAGTGCCTGAAGATTGGGGTGGAAACATTCAGATGATACCTGTTTCTGCGCTTAAAGGTGACGGTGTTGATAAGTTATTAGAATCCCTTCTATTAGAGGCTGAACTTTTAGAATTAAAGGCTTCTTATGATGGCCCGGCTCAAGGTGTTGTTATTGAATCAGAGCTTGATAAGTTCAAGGGCTCTGTGGCTACTCTTCTTGTTCAGAATGGAACTATGAAAGTAGGGGATCTAATTGCTGCAGGAAATGCAATTGGTAAAATTAAGAGCATCACTTCAGGCGAAGGATCAAAAGAAAAAAGTGTAGGCCCATCTGCAGCTGTTGAGGTTTTGGGTTTAAATAGCGTTCCTAATGCTGGTGATGTTTTTCAAGTAGTTAAAAATGAAAAACAAGCAAGAGAAATTGTTGAGTTTAGGATAGATAAAGAAAAGGAAAGAAAATTACTAAAGCAAAAAGATGAATCGGTAGGAAATTTATTTGAATCTTTTGGGCAGGATGCCAAAAAGGTTCTTAACATAATTATTAAGACTGATGTTGGCGGAACATGTGAGGCAATTATTGCAGCACTTAATGATTTAGCTAATGACTTAGCCAAAGTTAAGATTGTTGCTAGCGGTGTTGGGGGAATTTCAGAGTCAGATGTAAATCTTGCACTTGCAACAGACGCAATTATATTAGGTTTTAATGTAAGAGCAGATAACACTGCTAAGAAAATTGCAGAAGAGGAGTCTATACCTCTAAATTATCACAGTATTATTTATGAGCTTCTTGATGATGTTAAGGCAAGGATGAGCGGATTGCTTGATCCAATAATCAAAGAAGAAATTATTGGAACTGCCGAGGTATTGGAAGTCTTCAATTCTCCAAAATTTGGTCAAGTTGCTGGATGTATGGTTGTTGAAGGTTCTGTGAACCGTAATAAACCAGTTAGAGTTTTAAGAGATGATATAGTTATTTTTGAAGGTGAGCTTAATTCACTTAGAAGATTTAAAGATGATGTATCTGAAGTTAAAAACGGTAGTGAATGTGGCATGGGTATAAAAAACTACAAAGATATTAGACCAAAAGATAAAATTGAAGTCTTTGATAGAAAAGAGGAAGCTCAGACTATCTAATTTTATATGAGTTCTTTAAGAGCAGAGAAAATTGCAGACGAGCTAAAAAAAGAGATCTCTCTAATTATCAATCGAGAAACCAAGGACCCAAGACTAAAAAATTTAAATATTAATGCCGTGAAGGTATCTGATGATATTGGTATAGCAACTGTATATTATTCAATAATAGGACAGTCTATTTTAAAAGCTGAGAGCAGCTTAGATAAAAGTATTTTAAAAAAATTTTCTGGAATGGTTAGATCTAGACTTGCTAAAACAATGAAAATTAGAAGGGTTCCCATTATAAATTTTAGATTTGATGAAAGTATTGAGTATTCTGAAAATATTGAAAGGCTTCTTCAAGATTTATAATTTATAAATGAATGGCTTTATAAATTTAATTAAAAAGAAGGGTATTAGTTCTAATACCGCTCTTCAAGAAGCAAAAAGAAAACTTAAGATAAGGAAGGCAGGTCATCTTGGTACATTAGACCCAATGGCACATGGTGTTCTTGTGTTAGGGATTAATAGAGGGACTAAGTTTTCATCTTACTTTCTTGAAAGTGATAAAACCTATAAGGCAGAAATTACTCTTGGCGCATCTACTGATACAGATGACGCAACGGGTGAAATAATTGCAGAATCTTCAAAAAAAGTTTGCGCTAAAGAGGTTGAAATAGCACTCGAGACATTTATCGGAAAGTTTATGCAGGTCCCACCCAGCTACTCTGCGTTGAAGTATAAAGGAAAACCACTATACAAGTATGCTAGAGAAGGTAAGCCAATATCTAAACCACCAAGAGAAATCAACATTTATACTATTAAAAATTTCGCATTTAAAAATAATATTTGTATTTGTGAAATTTATTGCTCAAAAGGAACATATATAAGATCAATTGCTAGAGATCTTGGAAAAATACTTGGAGTAGGGGGTCATCTTTCTGGTTTAGAAAGAATTGAGCAAGGAATTTTTAATATCAAAGATGCTTTTACAATTGAACAGCTCAATGAAGATTCAATTCTGTCAATTGAAAGCGCATTTCCAAATTTTTTAGATATTAGTCTAAGTTCTGATGAAACAAGATTTTTTTTAAATGGAGTAAAAATCAAAAATCAGAAGCATTCAGATGCTATTTATAAAATATATAGTGATGAGAGTATTTTCTTAGGACTTGGCGAAGTTCACGACTCTATTCTAAAGCTTAAACAGCTTGTTTAATGATCGAATAAGGTTTAAAGTACACCGGCTTGCTTTAGTTGCACAAGGCAGCATTCTTTTTAACATGTGCATCGAGGAATTTAATAATGGCATTAATAGCTAAAGAAAAAGAACAAATAGTTGAAAAATTCAAAAAAAGCGATAACGACACTGGATCCCCAGAAGTTCAAATTGCTCTATTAACTGAAAACATAAATAAATTACAAAGTCACTTTAAAGAACACAAGAAAGATCATCATTCCAGAACTGGATTAATTAGGATGGTTAATCTGAGAAGAAAATTGCTGGCTTATTTAAAAAGAAAAAACCCAGAAAGTTACGCAAATATTATTAAAGAGCTTAAACTTAGAGGGTAATAAGAAAAAGGAAAAACGTGGAAAATAATAAATTAGAGTCTACAACGGTAGAATTCAAGTACGGAAATAAATTAGTAAAATTAGAAACAAATAAAGTAGCAAGGCAAGCAACAGCAGCAGTAGTAGTAACAATAGATGATTTAGTTGTTCTCACAACAGTTGTAGCTAAAAAAGATGCAGATCCAGCTAAGGATTTCTTCCCTCTAGCGGTTTTTTATCAAGAAAAGTTTTACGCAACAGGCGCTATACCTGGAGGCTTTTTTAAAAGAGAGGCTAGGCCTACTGAAAGAGAAACACTTACATCAAGGCTTATAGATAGACCTATTAGGCCTTTATTCGCTGAGAGTTTTAAAAATGAAGTACAGGTTTTTTGTACAGTTTTATCATCAGGTAAGGATCAAAATCCAGATATAGCTGCAATGATTGGCGCTTCAGCGGCCTTATGTGTAGCTGGTGTTCCATTTGACGGTCCAATGGGCGCAGCTAGAGTTGGTTTTATTGATGGCAATTACGTGCTTAATCCATCTTTTGCTGAATTGGAAGAATCATTCCTTGATATGGTCGTAGCTGGAACTGAAGAAGCAGTTCTCATGGTTGAATCAGAAGCAAAAGAACTTAATGAAGACCTTATGCTTGGAGCCGTATTATTTGGTCATCAAGAAATGCAGGCTGTTGTAGATGCATGCAAAGAATTGAAAGAAAAAGCAGGTAAGGAAGATTGGGTTCTGCAAGAAGATGAAGAAAGCCCAGTATATGCAGCTGAATTAGCAGAAAAATTTACTGATAAAATTTCTAATGCTTTTACTATTAAAGACAAAAAAGAAAGAACATCTGCCATAGGGGAAATTAAGAACAGTATTGTTGAA
Organism: uncultured Gammaproteobacteria bacterium; assembly: GCA_964417685.1. Classification (GTDB taxonomy): domain Bacteria; phylum Pseudomonadota; class Gammaproteobacteria; order Magnimaribacterales; family D2472; genus CAJQGY01. The sequence continues at coordinate 103,655 of CAYQIT010000002.1, forward strand.
TCTTATCCTGACGCTGATGACATTCAGATTGGTAAAGTGCTTGGAGCTTTTAAAAATCTTGAGAAAGATATCGTTAGAAAAAATATCCTAAGCAACCAGCCTAGAATAGATGGTCGAGATAGAGATACAGTAAGGCCTATATACGTAGAAACAGATATTCTTCCTAGCACTCATGGATCATCTTTATTTACTAGGGGTGAAACACAAGCTATGGTTGTTGCAACACTTGGCTCATCAAGAGATGCGCAAAGAATTGAATCTATTGAAGGCCAAAGCACAGATAATTTTATGCTTCATTACAATTTCCCAGCTTATAGTGTTGGAGAAATTGGTATGCCTATGGGTCCAAAGAGAAGAGAAATTGGACATGGAAATTTAGCAAAAAGAGCAATAAAGGCTGTATTGCCTGATGTTGAAGAATTTGGATACACAATGAGGGTTGTATCAGAAATAACTGAATCAAATGGGTCAAGCTCAATGGCTTCTGTTTGTGGTACTTCTCTTTCTCTTATGGATGCTGGAGTTCCTATTTCTAATCCTGTTGCGGGCATTGCGATGGGCTTAATTAAAGAGGGAGACGATTTTGCTGTTCTTACTGACATACTAGGTGATGAAGATCATTTAGGAGATATGGATTTCAAAGTTGCTGGAACTAAGAATGGTATTACAGCATTGCAAATGGACATCAAGATCCAAGGTATTAATGAAGCAATAATGGATACTGCCTTAACAAAAGCTAAAGTTGCCATTGATCATATCTTAGGAATTATGAATGAAACAATTTCATCTCCTAAAGAGCTTTCAGAAAATGCTCCTGCAATGAAAACTTTTATGGTTGATAAAGATAAAATTAAGGAAATCATCGGAAAAGGCGGAGCAGTTATCAAAGGTATGCAAGAAGAAACTGGTGCTACAGTTGATGTAAGTGATGATGGTACCGTTTCTGTCTTTGGCCAGGATCAAACCTCAATGAAGGAATGCTTAGCTATTATTGAGGGCATTCTTGAAGAACCAGAGCTCAACAAAGTTTACAACGGAAAGGTTGTAAAGATTGTTGATTTTGGTGCCTTTGTTAATATTCTTCCTGGTAAAGATGGTTTATTGCATATATCTGAAATTTCTCACGAGAGAACAGAAAGTGTTTCAGCTGTATACTCAGAAGGTGATGAAGTAAAAGTTAAACTTATAGGTTTTGATAGAGGAAAAATGAAGCTTTCAGTTAAAGCTCTCGAAGAAAAAAAACCTAAAGAATCCGCTGATCCTGAAGAAAAATCAGAATAAATAATCTCGTTAAAATATAAATTCTCAAAAGTCAAATTTTGAGAATTTTTTATTTAATAATATTTGCCAGTAATCCCTATTTGTGGTTTTATATAATCTGCAAAACATAAAAAAACCTATAGGGGGGAAATATTATGGATAATGCATGGAGAATGATAGGCGACTTAGTTAGTAATCTAACTACTGTTATAACTGGTATTTTAGGTCTAGGAATTGTTGGAAGCTTAGCTTTTGGTGATATGTTAGGTCTTGATGTTATTGGAAATATAACTTCATTAGTTAGCGATCTTGCTAATGGTGGAGTTGTAGGACTTCTAGTACTAGCAGTTCTAATGAGCCTACTTAAGTAATTACTTAAGAATCCAATTAGGAAGGGCGTAAGCCCTTCCTAAACTTGAAGGATATAAAAAAATGAACTTTAAAGTAACAATAGCAAGCCTCACAACATTTCTAAACAAGATCACCAAGTTATTGATACCACTTGTTGTAGTATCTCTTCTTCTTGGAATAATCTTTGGTGTAGATACTCCATTTGTAGGCGATGTTTATAATAACGTTTCAAATATATTAAATATGCTAGGAGAAGATGCTCTTCTTGCTTTAGTATCTTTAATAATAATTCTTAGCTACTTTAAAAAAGACTAATCTCTATAAATTAATAAGTTTTATCGACCAAGATAAAATTCTTAATCCTGTTTTCTAATAATAAAATGGTGGCTATGGGTGGAATTGAACCACCGACCCCAGCGTTATGAGTGCTGTGCTCTAACCATCTGAGCTACATAGCCAAGTGTAGATTGAATCATAATTATATCTAATCTATAGTCAATATAATTTAAATCTAAACATTAAATTTAAAGTGGATAATATCTCCATCTTTAACAATGTAATCTTTACCCTCTAATCTTAATTTACCCTTTTCCCTTGAACCTTGCTCGCCCTTACATTCAATATAATCAGAATAAGATATAACCTCAGCCTTAATAAAACCTTTCTCAAAGTCAGTGTGTATAACACCAGCTGCCTTTGGTGCTAAAGAATCCTTTTGTATAGTCCATGCCCTCAACTCACTAGGGCCTGCTGTGAAATATGTTTCTAATCCTAGAATTTGATAACCTTTAAAAATAATTTTATTTAATACAGGTTCATCCATGCCCATAAGTTCTAAGTACTCAATTCTTTCCTCATTTTCAAGAGATGCTATTTCTTGTTCAATTTTAATTGATGCCGGGATTACAGTTGTGTTTGATTCAGTGGCAAACTTTTGTAGTATTGATAATTGCTCATCTGAAGTTCCATCCTCAGATATGTTTGCAATGTAAAATATAGGTTTGGTGCTTAATAGTTGAAATTGATTAACAATTTTTTTATCTTCATTAGAAAATTTATTTATATCTATTAAGTTACCAGATTCAAGATCTTTTTTAATTTCAATAAGCAATTCATATTGTTCTTTATTTTTTTTGTCATTAGTCTTAAGAAGCTTTTCGCATTTTAATATTCTTTTAGAAACTGATTCTAAATCAGCCAATATTAATTCAAGGTTAATAATCTCTGCATCTTTAACGGGATTAATTTCACCATCTACATGAGTAATATTTTTGTCTTCGAAGCACCTCACCACATGAGCCAGAGCATTCATTTCTCTTATATTGGATAGAAATGCATTGCCAAGACCCTCTCCCTTAGATGCTCCTTTAACTAATCCAGCAATATCAACTAAATCTAATGTTGCAGGGACAATTTTTTCAGATGAAACAATTTTTTGTATTTCCGCCAATCGATTATCAGGAAGTTGAACCTTACCAACATTTGGCTCGATAGTACAAAATGGGAAATTTTCAGCAGGAATTGACGAATTAGTCAGTGCATTAAATAGGGTAGACTTTCCAACATTTGGTAGCCCAATAATTCCACACTTAAATCCCATGTTAGTCTGTATGAAGGTATTTCTGAGCTTCTGCAAATTCTTTATTACAGATTTTAGTAAAAGTGCCTAGTAGCTTGCTATAACTTCTTTTTAAGCATTCTTTATCAGCTGGGTTAAATTTACTCAGAACCCATTTATTAACTTCAGATTTCATTCCAGGATGGCCAATGCCGATTCTTATTCTTATAAATTCTTTTGATCCTGTTTTTTGAAAAATATCTTTAAGGCCGTTATGGCCTCCATGACCACCATCAATTTTAAGGCGAACATCACCAGGGTTAAGATCCAAATCATCATGAAGAACTATAATGTTTTTCATATCAAGATTATTATTTTTAATTATCTTCTTAACAGTTGATCCTGAATTATTAACATAATTATCTGGCACAACCCAGAGAACTCTTCCTTCATGAGATGAGGCTATTGATGATTCAAATTTTTTCTTAGGCTCAAAGGTAAGATTAAGTTCTTGAGAAAGGGCAACTAACCAGTCTTTTCCAATGTTATGTTTAGTTTGATCATACTTTGTACCTGGATTTCCAAGCCCTATAAAGCATAGATCGAACATTTTATTTTACTTTATGCTTCTTCAGAGCCTTCGTCTGCATCTTCGCTTGATGAATCTTCGCCATCATCTTCAGAAGCAGCTTCTTCAGCTTCACCTTCGGCTTGATCATCAATAATAGGCTCTTCTTCGACTACTGCTTTAGGAGTATTAATAGAAACAATCATCTGATCTGTAGTTTCATCAAGGCCAGGAATCTCACTTCCTTCTGGAAGATTTAGCTCTGTTAGTCTAATAGATCCACCTAGAGGAAGATCAATTACATCTACATCAATTGATTCTGGAATATTTCCTGCTGAGCATAAAATTTCAATTTCTCTAATTGATTTAGAAATTACACCACCTTCATTTTTGATACCTTCACAATCTTCCTCATTGACAAAGTTAACAGGTATAACTACTTTAAGTTTTGTTTTTCTTGAAACTCTCTGAAAGTCAGCATGAAGGAATTTACCTTTGGCAGGATCTCTTTGTAATTCTTTTAGAACAACTTTTTCTTCTTCTTCACCCGATTTGATAATAAGAACCTGAGTATAAAAAAGTTCGTTTTGAGAGGCTTTCGTTAATTCATTTAACCTAAGTTTGATATTTAATGAATCCTTTTCATCACCATAGATAATTGCAGGCACCATGCCATCAATATTTCTAATAACGCGTGCTTTGTTAGACCCAGTTCTCTCTCTAGGATCAGCATTTAAAATTATTTGCTCACTCATAATATCCTCTTATATAAAAATTTCACTTAATGATTCATCACGACTCAATCTCTTAATGCTTTCTGCAATAGTAGATGCTAGCGAAATGACGCGTATTTTACTGCATTTTTGTGCTTCGTGGGACAATGGGATCGAATTTGTTACAACTAACTCATCAATTGATGAGTTTTCTAGTCTTTCAATTGCAGGTCCAGATAAAACAGGATGTGTGATATAAGCTTTAACAGCTTTAGCTCCTTTTTCTTTTAATGCATTTGCTGCATTGCAAAGTGTTCCGGCTGTATCAATAATATCGTCTGGAACAATACAGACTTTACCTTCAATATCACCAATAATATTCATTACTTCAGACTGATTAGCAGCAGCTCTTCTTTTATCAATGATAGCCAAGTCAGTATCATCTAGTAGTTTTGCCAAAGCTCTTGAACGAACAACACCCCCAACATCTGGGGAGACAACAACAATTTCATTTCTTTCATTATTGTCTTTAATATCATCAACCATTAATTTTGTTGCATAAATATTATCTGCAGGCATATCGAAGAAACCCTGTATGGTTTCAGAGTGAAGATCGATGGTTAAAACTCTATCGATGCCAACACTATAAAACATATCAGCAACAACTTTAGCGCTTATTGGAACCCTAGCAGACCTAACCCTTCTATCTTGTCTAGCATATCCATAATATGGAACTATAGCTGTAATTTTTGATGCAGATGACCTCTTTAATGCATCAGCAAGTAACATAAGCTCCATTAAGTTTTTGTTACTTGGCGCACATGTTGACTGAATAATAAAAGTATCATGGCCACGAACATTGTCTTCAATTTGAACTTTAATCTCACCATCAGAGAAGTAGCCGACATCAGCAGGCGCTATAATTGTGCCTAGTATTGATGCAACTTCATTAGCTAATTCTGGATTTGCTGTTCCAGTAAATAGGTCAAGTTTTTTTACATTCATAAGCTTACCCTAAATGGCTGGGGTGGTAGGATTCGAACCTACGCATGACGGGATCAAAACCCGTTGCCTTACCGCTTGGCTACACCCCAAAACTATTAAATTCCTTTGAAATGGGCGTATATTGTAATGGTTTAGTCAAAAAGAATCTCCATCTTGGAGGAATTATTTTTAAAATTTTTTCTAATTCCTCAACGTTCTTATACTTAATAAACATACAAGAGCCACTTCCTGAAAGGCAAATTTCAACATCATTAATATTATTGATGTAAAAATCATTAATCTCAGGAAATATGTCTCTGTAAACACCCCAAAATGAATTCTGAGAATTATCTTCAAGTTCGTTATTGGTAGAATCATCAAATTTTTTGTACATATAAGCTGATGAACAATGAATTTTTGGATAAATAAGAATTACTTTTTCATCAATTGACTCTTTTTCTTCTATCTTTTCACCAATACCGCCGACATACGCATTTTTACCATTAATAAAAAATGGTACATCTGAGCCTAATTTTTGGCCTAATTTCAATAACTCACTTTTTTTTAAATTCAAATCCCAAATTTTATTAAGAGCAATCAATGTTGAGGCTGCATTAGAACTTCCTCCTCCAAGGCCTGCTCCCAAAGGAATTTTTTTATCAAGTTCTATTTGTATTGAATTATTTTGATTAGTAAATAAGTTTAAAGAATGTGCTGCTTTAAAAATAATATTTTCTTCAAGCTTTATATCTTCATTTGAATTTAAGCATATTCCATTTGAGTTTGGATAGAATCTAATAACATCACAAAGATCAATAATTTGAAATGCTGATTCAATTTCATGATATCCATTATCAAGTTTAGAAATAATATTTAAATATAGATTAATCTTGGCTGGCGATTTAACTTCAATCATTTTTAATAAACAAAACCTGATAATTCAAAATTACTACTTTTAAGTTCAAAATAAATTTTTGACTTTGTATTACTGCATACTAATCTATAACTATTTTCTTTTAAGAATAAATATTTACCATTTTTATCTATTTTTTCTCTTTGTAAACAACCCTTAAACCAGGAATAAAGTTTTCTACTTTCCAGAGCGGATAGCTCAAGATCAATCGTTAGCTGCTTTGAAGACTCTATTCTTCCATTTTGATAAATACTTAAATTGGCTACATTGCCAAAAAATGGCCTACTAACCTGTATAATTAACTTTTTATGTTTTTCAGTTATTTGGGCATTAAATGCAGAACTTGTTTCTGTTGTAGTAAAAGAGAATTTACCTTTATAAGTAAGATCTTCTTTGACAATAGGCTGGTTAGCAATACATGAACTCAGCATAAATAAAACAAGCAATATATTAAAAACTTTAATTTTATAAATGGAATTACAACTATTTGGCATAAATCACAGAACCTCTAATGTTTCTGAAAGAGAAAGATTTATTATAAATGAGTCTAACCAACATTTATTAAATAGCTTAATAAAAGAGAGATTTGAAGGCCAAATTACCTCAATTTTTGGCTTATCAACCTGCAACAGGAGTGAGCTATATCTTTTTGGAGATATGGATATAGTAAATAGCTTTTTTGAGGAATCTAGTAAATTGCTGGATTTAGATAATATAAGCAAGAGCCAGTTTTACTTTCTTCAAGGTGAGGATGCTTTTGTGCATATGTGTAAAGTAGCTTCAGGTCTTGATTCACAAGTTCTTGGTGAGCAAGAAATATTTGGTCAGTATAAAAATGCCATACAAATTTCAAAGAAAATTGGTGTCATGGGATTTGAACTAATTAAATATACAGATAAAGCCGTAGAAATAGTAAGGAAAGTTAGAACTTATACCAAAATAGGAGTCAATCCTTTATCTATAAGTGGTCTTTCACTCAAGCTTATTAAAAATATATTTGAAAATCCGTCAGAACAAAAAATTCTTGTCCTTGGTGCTGGGTCCCTTGCGCAAGACGTTATCAAAAATCTTTATAACAAAGGCATAAAAAATATTAAATCAGTTAATAGAAGTGTTAAAGAGATAAATATTTCTGATTCCTATAAAATTCTTTCTTCTCCATTATCAAATCTTCATTCATCACTTGAAGATGTCGATATAGTAATTGCTTCTTCTGCAACTGAACTTCCAATAATAGGAAAGGGTGCAATCGAGAACTCTCTATCAAAAAGAGGCGCCAAACCGCTGCTATTAATTGACCTGGCAGTACCTAGAAATATTGAAGAAGAGGTTAAAGATATTGAAAGAGTTTACTTATATAGTATTGATGATATTGAAAAAATTACTCAAGATAATCTTGGTCAAAGAAAAATAGAAGCTGAAAAAGCTCTAAATATGATTGTTCGAGAGACTCAAGCTGTTATGCTCGAATTAAAAGATGTAAGCTTTAAATCCTCTCTAAATAGAGAAATTATTAACTTACTAGATAGTTTGTCTGATGAGGAATTGGCATCTTTCCAAATAGAAAATAATCACAAAGATCTAATAATAAATATTCTAAAAAATAATGCTTTCTACAATGATTCACTTGAATCAATTAAGAAAATTAATCTTGTTGATAGGCATATTGTTAATTCCATGGTGAAGAGGTATTTCGATGCATGAATCTATGATTGTCAAATTAGACAAACTTCAGGATAGATTAATTGAGATTCAAGAAATGCTTGCTACACCTGAGGTGGTTAATGATATTGAAAACTATACTGCATTAAATAAAGAGTTTTCTGAAATCAGCCCCATTGTCACTAAGTATGAAGAATACATTCAATTAGATGAAACGTTAAAAGAGGCTAGAGAGCTACTAAGCTCAGATGATAAAGATATGGTCGAGCTTGCTGAAGAAGAAATCGCAGCCGCTGCAAATAAACCAGAGCTTATTGAGCAAGATTTAAAATTGATGTTATTGCCAAAAGATACCGCAGATGACGGATCTGCATTCTTAGAAATTAGAGCTGGAGCTGGTGGTGACGAAGCTGCTATTTTTGCAGGTGATCTTTATAGAATGTATTCTCGTTTATCAGAAAGAGAGGGTTGGGCTCTTGAAGAAATTAATATTAGGGTGGCAGAGCAAGGAGGACTAAAAGAAGTTATTGCAAAGCTCGAGGGGAAAGGAGTCTTTAAAGTATTAAAATTTGAATCAGGAGTGCATAGAGTTCAAAGAGTGCCTGAGACAGAATCACAAGGAAGAGTTCATACTTCAACATGCACAGTTGCTATATTGCCTGAGGTAGAAGAGGTGCAAGATATTCACATTGATAAAAATGACTTACGGGTTGATACCTTCAGAGCATCTGGAGCTGGAGGGCAACATGTAAATAAAACAGACTCTGCTGTGAGATTAACACATATTCCAACTGGGCTGGTTGTTGAATGTCAGGATGGAAGATCTCAACATAAAAACAAGGAAAAGGCACTATCATTGCTTGCTGCAAAATTAAAACAACAAGAAATTGATTCACAGCAAGAAAGCATAGCCAGTGAGAGAAAAATACTTGTTGGGACAGGAGATCGTAGTGAAAAAATCAGGACATACAATTTCCCTCAAGGTCGCATGACCGATCATAGAATAAAATTAACACAGCACAATCTAGATCAGATTATGGATGGTGACATAAAGTCCATTTGCGATGCTTTGTTAGCAGAAAATCAGCTTGCTATGCTTTCTAAACTTGAAGAAGAATAATTGTATATAAACCTTAAGAGCTTAAAAGAAGATGTATCTAAGAGACTGCGTGGGTCTGATGATGCTTTTAATGGATTAATGCATTTCCTTAAATATAAACTTAATCTTGATACAAGAAAGTTATATATGAATGAGAGCGTTCCAGTAGATAATTTTGTACTCAATCAAATAGAAAGCTTTTTTAAATTAAAAAAAGATAATATTCCAAATGACTATATTATTGGATCCTCTTCATTTTATGGTAGAGAGTTCTTTGTAGATAATAGAGTTCTAATACCAAGGCCTGAGACTGAGCTCATGGTAAATTATTTTATTGAAGAAAATATTTTTGGTAACAAAGTGATTCTTGATGCGGGAACTGGCTCAGGTTGTATTGGTATTTCTTTGGCTTACATAGATAATAATTTTGATATTTTCATATCAGATAAATTCATGGACCCTTTATCTGTAGCAGTTAGCAATATCAAAAAGCATAAGTGTCACAATATCACTCCAATTCAGATGAGTTGGGGATCAGCAATAAAAGAAAACTCCGTTGATTACATTGTTTGTAATCCGCCATATATTAAAAAGCATGATCCTCATCTAAATGATTTAAAACACGAGCCAATTACCGCACTCATTGCAGAAAAAAATGGACTCAATGACATAGACTTAATCTGCAAAGATGCTTATCTTATTTTAAAAGATGGGGGCAAGATAGTTATGGAGCATGGATATGATCAAGCCGATGAAGTAAACAACATATTCTGCAATAACTTACTTAAACCTGAAAATACTATAACTGACTACCATGGTCACGTAAGAATAAGTATTGCTTCAAAATAATTGCTCTTTATCTTTTTCCTTATCTATCTATACTATATGAATATATATATTTCATAATTTCATAGAGGGGGAAACATGAAAGGTAATATGCAATCCTGGGGACCAAATGTAGCTCAAATCATTGAGCATGCTAAAGTAAATTCACCAAAAGTTGAGGTTGTTTCAAGACTTATATCTGGAGAAGTTCACAAAACAAACTATGCTGAGGTATGTATTAGATCAAGAAAGCTTGGCTCATCTTTGCTAAAAAAGGGTTATAAAGAAGGAGATGTTCTTGCAACACTGGCCCTAAATTCATATAGACACCTTGAAGCATACTTTGGTGTATCAGGTATTGGTGCAGTAATGCATACATTAAATTTTAGACTTCATCCTGAGCAGCTTGTATACGTAATCAATCATGCAGAGGATAAGATTATATTTGTGGAGTCACCTTTTATTCCTTTATTGGAAGCTATAAAGGATCAAATATCTAATGTTAAAGAATTTGTAGTTTTATGTGATAAAGATGAAGTTCCAAGTAGCTCACTTGAGAATGTAATCTCTTATGAGGAATTTATCGAAGATGGTGATGAAAATTTTATATGGCCGCAGATTGATGAAGATGCTGCTTGTGGATTATGTTATACCTCTGGCACAACTGGAAATCCAAAAGGCGTCTTATATTCTCATAAATCTAATACACTGCATGCGCTTACTGCAATATCATCTTTAGATGTAAATTCTAGCGATGTAATCTTGATGGTTGTTCCAATGTTTCACGTAAATGCATGGAGCATACCTTTCTATGCACCACTTGTAGGATTAAAGATTGTAATGCCTGGAATGCAAATGGAAGGAAAGCCATTATATGATTTAATCGATTCAGAAAATGTAACATTTGCTTTTGGAGTTCCTACAGTTTGGATGGGTTTACTGGGTTACTGTAAGTCTGAAAATTTATTACTCAAATCAATCAAAAAGACTGTTATAGGTGGTTCAGCTTTATCATTATCTTTGCTTAAAGACCTTCATGAAACTCATGATATTGATGTAATTCAAGGCTGGGGTATGACAGAGACTAGCCCATTAGGCACCACAAACCTAGTAACACCTGAAATGAAATCAATGCCAAAAGAAGAAATGTATAACCTGCAATTAAAGCAGGGAAGAGCATGTTATGGCGTAGAGTTGAAAATTGTTGATGATTCAGGAAATGACCTTCCTCATGATGGGGAGTCTCAAGGGCATCTATTAATACGTGGACCATGGGTTGTTAAAAGGTATTTTAAAGCTGAAAAAGATGCCATAGATGCAAACGGATGGTTTGATACCGGAGATATTTCAACTATTGATGAAGATGGTTATATGACAATAGTTGATAGAGCAAAAGATGTTATTAAAACTGGTGGCGAATGGATTAGCTCCATTGACCTAGAAAATGCTGCTGTTAGCCATCCAGATGTTGCAGAGGCTTGTGTGGTCGGATTGCCTCATCCTAAGTGGGATGAAAGACCTCTTATGGTAATAGTTACAAATGGAAATTCTTTAACTAAAGATGATGTTATTGATTTCCTAACAGACAAAGTTGCTAAATGGTGGTTGCCTGATGAGGTTGTATTTGTAGATGAGCTTCCGCATGGAGCTACCGGAAAGCTATTAAAATATGAATTAAGAGATAAGTACGAAAATCTATATATGGAGAATTAATATGTTAAAAGTAGTCAAACCTTCAGAAATTGAATCTGTAATTGGAACTGAAACGGGTTTATCAGATTGGATCAAAATTGATCAAGAGCAAATTAATAAATTTGCTGAAGCTACTCTCGATAATCAGTTTATTCACGTCGATCCTGAACAAGCAAACCCAATATTTGGGTCTACTATTGCACATGGCTTTTTATCACTTTCATTATGTGCTGGAATTCCATTTTCTCAAGGAATGGGTTTAGTAATTGAAGGAATGAAGATGGGTTTAAACTATGGTTTAGATAAAGTTAGATTCTTAAGCCCAGTTCCTGTTGATTCTGAGGTAAGAATAAGAATGGAATGTTTGGATATTACTGAAAAAAACCCAGGACAGTTTTTAGCAAAAACAAAAGTTACTATGGAAATTAAAGGAGTTGAAAAGCCAGCCTATATTGCAGAAACCCTTTCTATGTACGTGCTCTAAAAAGGTTTCAGCTTAATAGCTTCTTAAGAATTTCATTGACACTCTTAGGGTTAGCTTTGCCTTGGGTTTCTTTCATAACCTGCCCAACAAAGAAACCAAATAACTTGTCCTTACCGCCTTTATAGGCCGCAACCTGATTTGGGTTATTATCAATAATACTTTGAGCAATTTTTACAAGAACTGTTTCATCTTGAATTTGAACGAGGCCCTTGCTCTTAATAATAGTATCAACATCATCACCTGAGCCCCAAATTTCTTCTAATACAGATTTAGCAATTTTTCCTGATATCGTATTATCTGTGATCCTTTCTATTAATTTTGCAAAGTTGGAGGAAGAGAGATTTGATTCATCAATATCAATATTATCTTTATTAAGCAATGCACTTACATCACCAACCAGCCATTTAGCAACTAATTTAGAATCGTTAGTTTTTTCACAAGCCTCTTCAAATATATTAGCCATTGTTTTTGATGCAGCAATAATTCTTGCCTCAGACTCATCTAGATTGATTTGAGATATATACCTTTTAATTTTTTGTTCAGGAAGCTCCGACAAGTTGCTTTTTATTTCATTAAGCTCATCATCTGATATAACAACTGGCAAAAGGTCTGGACATGGGAAATATCTATAGTCATTTGCTTCTTCTTTAGATCTCATAGATCTAGTTTCATTTTTTACACTGTCATATAACCTTGTTTCTTGAACAACAGAATTTCCAGCTTCTATTAGTTTAATTTGTCTTGCAATCTCGTGGTTTATAGCTTTTTCAATAAACTTAAATGAATTGATGTTTTTTATTTCAGCCCTGGTACCAAGTTCTGTGTCACCTTCTTTTCTTACAGAGACATTTACATCACATCTCATGGATCCCTGTGCCATATTTCCATCGCATATATCAAGGAAAGTTACGATTTGTCTTATTGCTTTGAAATATGCTACTGCTTCTTTAGCATTAGATATTTCAGGTTCTGAAACTATTTCAAGAAGGGGTGTGCCCGCTCTATTAAGATCAACCCCAGTTTCTCCTTCAAAAAGATCATGAATCGATTTGCCTGCATCTTCTTCAAGGTGAGCCCTTGTAATGTTGATAATTTTTTCACCATCTTCAGTTTCTATTTTTATTGTACCTTTACCAACAATAGGCATTGCCATCTGGGTAATCTGATATCCTTTAGGTAAATCAGGATAAAAATAATTTTTTCTATCAAATGATGAGGTTTGATTAATTTCTGCATTTGTAGCGAGACCAAATCTAATAGCTTTATGGAATGCATCTCTGTTAGCAACAGGCAATACACCAGGCAAACCCATATCAATTAAATCTACGTGCGTATTTGGTTCGGCACCAAAGCCAGTTGAGCCTCCAGAAAAAAGCTTAGACTTTGTAGATAGCTGTACATGTATTTCAAGACCAATCACAGTTTCCCAAGTCATGATATGTCCCCAGTTGGTGTTTTTAAATGCCAGTTAGATGACTTTTGGAAGTTATGCGCAACTTGAAGAATTTTTTGCTCATCCAAATAATTACCTATTAGTTGCAAGCCAATAGGTTTTGATTCAATCATTCCATTGGGTATAGATAGGGCTGGCAAGCCTGCTAAATTTGCAGGAATTGTAAACAAATCCTCAAGGTACATTTGAATTGGATCACTGCCTTTTGACCCAGCCTCAAATGCAGCGCCTCTAGTTGTTGGTGACATAATCACATCAACTTGTTTAAAGGCACTATCAAAGTCATTTTTGATAAGTCTTCGCACTTGTTGGGCTTTTTTATAATAGGCGTCATAAAAACCAGCTGATAAAACATATGAACCAATCAGGATTCTTCGTTTGACCTCATCTCCAAAACCTTCAGATCTTGTATGAATATACAACTCTTCTAAGTTTGATGCTAACTGTGATCTTTTCCCAAACTTAACTCCATCAAATCTTGATAAATTTGATGAGCATTCTGCTGGAGCAACAACATAATATGTTGGAACAGATAAAGATATATTAGGTAAAGATACCTCAACAAATTCAGCCCCCATGGATTCGTATTGCTTAATAGATTCTTCAAAAACCTTAACAACATCTTTATCTAATTTTGATAAATCAAATTCTTTTACAATTCCGATTTTGGTCCCTTTTATAGAATCGTTAATAGTGGAGGTAAAGTCAGGGATATTTTCATCTAATGAAGTTGTATCCTTTGGGTCATGTGAACACATGTGATTAAGCATTATTGCGCAATCTTCAGCAGTTCTTGCCATTGGTCCAGCTTGATCAAGGCTTGAAGCAAAAGCAATCATCCCCCATCTTGATATTCTTCCATAGGTTGGCTTTAAACCAGAAATACCGCATAAAGAAGCCGGTTGCCTGATAGAGCCACCAGTATCAGTACCTGTCGCTGCAGGAACAATACCAGCAGCAACTGCAGCAGCAGATCCTCCTGAACTTCCTCCCGGAACTAAGTTATGGCCCCATGGATTTAGTACATTACCAAAGTAACTAGTTTCATTTGAAGATCCCATAGCAAATTCGTCCATATTCGTTTTACCAACAGAAATACAGCCTGCTTTTTCAAGGTTTTCTATTACTGTTGCAGAATAAGGAGGGATAAAATTTGATAACATATTTGACCCGCAAGTTGTTCTTAAATCTTTAGTGCAAAATAGATCTTTTTGAGCAATTGGGATTCCATTTAATAAAGAATGAGATTCTTTGTTTATGTTTTCTGCTTTTAAAATTGCATTTTCTTTATTTAAAGTAACAAAGGAATTTAAATTTTTATTTTCTTCAATCAAAGAAAATGTTTCTTGAATTATCTCAGGATGAGAAATATCGTTATTTTTAAGCATTTCGCTTAATTCTTTGATAGTTTTATAACGAATACTCATTCTACAACTCTTGGCACTAGGAAATAGTCTTCATTTGATTTTGGTGCTCTTTCTAAAAATTCTTCTTTTCTGTTTTCAGCCGTAACAGCATCAGCCCTAGTTTTGGCTACTTTTTCAAGGGGGCTGGTTAATGGTTCTATATCATTAACATTAGCATCATTAAGTTGATCAACAAATTTGATTATATTTTCAAGATCTGAGGTGATTTTATCTTGATTATCTTCGTCTAATTTTAATCTTGATAGGTAAGATATAGTTGAAACTGTTTTCTTGTCCATATATAGGATATTATATTATTTAGATGCTGAATATTAACTCAACTAGAGTATTATTAACATTATTTTTTTAAGGAAAAACGTGGATTTCAATATTTTTAAAACTATAAGAGGGTACTTCTCTAACGATCTTTCTATAGATCTTGGAACTGCTAACACATTAATATACACAAAAGATGTTGGAATAGTTTTAAATGAACCTTCTGTAGTTGCGATTAGAGAGTCAAGAGGTCAAAAAACTGTTGTTGCCGTTGGGACAGAAGCAAAAAAAATGCTTGGAAGAACTCCAGGAAATATAAAAGCTATTCGACCTTTATCTGAGGGTGTTATTGCTGACTTTCAGGTTACTGAGAAAATGTTACAACATTTTATTGCAAAGGTTCATGAACAAAGATTTATCAAGCCAAGCCCAAGAGTTTTGGTATGTGTTCCGTGCAGATCAACTCAAGTTGAAAGACGTGCTATCAGGGAGTCAGTCTTGGGAGCAGGTGCCAGGGACGTCAAGCTTATTGAAGAGCCAATGGCTGCTGCAATAGGTGCTGGGTTGCCTGTAGAAGAGGCAAGTGGAAACATGGTTGTAGATATTGGTGGGGGAACATCTGAAATTGCAATCTTATCTTTGAATGGTGTTGTTTATGCTGAATCCGTAAAAATAGGCGGAGATAAAATGGACGAGTCTATCACCTCATGGATTAGAAGAAATTACGGGTGTGTTATTGGTGAATCTACATCTGAAAAAATTAAATATACTATTGGTTGCGCAACTCCTGAATCCGAAAAAAAAGAAATGTCTATTACAGGAAGAAATTTAGCAGAGGGCATTCCTGAAACATTTACAGTCAATAGCGAGCAAGCCTTTGATGCAATGAAAGATCCTTTATATGGAATTGTTAGAGCTATAAGAAATGCACTTGAATTATCACCTCCGGAACTTGCAGCTGATATTGCTGAAAGAGGAATTGTTTTGACAGGTGGCGGCGCTTTAATGAGAGATTTAGATAAGCTTATCTCAAATTCAACTGGGATACCTGTGATAGTTGCTGAAGATCCGCTAACCTGTGTTGCCAGGGGGGGAGGTCAGGCTCTAGAAATAATGGATAAATATAATATAGATCTTCTTTCATCAGAATAATTAGATGGCGATGAATACGCCTAATACTTCAATTTTTTCATACGCTATTTATATTTTTATAGCTTCATTTTTCATTTATCTTGATTTTAAATTTAATACATTCTCAAAGCCAAAAAATTTTTATAATTCAACCATATTAACTTCAAAATTTATTGTTACTGATTACTTTTTAGATCCCTTAACATCCATACCAAGTAATCTAAAATCAAAATCAATTTTAAAAAAAGAAAATAATGAACTAAGAGATCAACTTAATAAAGAATACATTTCAAAATTTATTATTTCTAATAACGAAGGGTTTTTTCTAGAGGAAGACCAACTAGAGAACTTTATCGAAAAAGAAGATAGCTTAAACAAAGCAATATTCTCGAAGTTAGTAAGTTTTGATTCTCAAAATTATTTCTGTTGCGATGATCATAAAATGTCAATCAGAACTATTTCAAAACCAGAAGATAATCTTATTCAGCGTCCCGTAATAAGTGAAAGCGGCATACTTGGCCAAGTCATAAGCGACTTAAATAACATACAAGAGGTAATGCTTCTATCCAATTCGAGACATTATATTCCAATAGTCTCAAAAGACTTTTATTGTAATGCTAAGGGATCTGGAAAACCTTTAATTGTAACTTGCTTATATAGCAAACTTATTTGGGAAGATCCTCTTGAGGTGGGACAAGACTTTTACTCATCCGGCTTAGGAGGTATTTTTCCAGTAGGAATTCATTTAGGCAAAGTTATAGAGATTAGAGAGCTCAATGAAATTCAAAGGGAAGTGAGATTTAAACTCCATGCAAACCCTCTTGAGCATAACTTTTTTGCAATCATGGTGAGTCAGTGAACCAAGAGAGCCTAACAAAAATTTTATTTTATATAGTCATTGGAATAAACCTAGAGGCATACATAAACAACTTTCTTGTTAATTTCTTAATTATTGTTCCCTTATCATTCTTAATATACTCATACTTTGTATACAAAAGTAATATTGCATTCTCAGCAACAGCCTCCTTTTTTATTGGTATTTTTGTTGACTTGATCAGTGGAAGCTATATTGGTCTAAATGCTTTAGTTTATTTAATTACTACTTACATCATAAATAGTTATAAATATGTATTCAGGTTGTTTTCATATCTACAGATTTCAATATTTTTTGGAATAATAGCAACGGTTTATATCGGACTTACTCATTTATTTATTAATATAAGTAATTATTCTTATCTGATACTTTTTGTTTCATTCGTAACTAACTCGATTTTAAGCTTTATACTTTCAGTAATAAGGGTTTATAGACCTATTTTTTTTAGAAATAGGAGGCTTTAGAAAATGAGCATTATAAAAAGGATATCTTTAAAAATATTCTTAACAATTTCTATTCTTTTATCATTTATAGCAATATTGTTAATAACTATTTCGGTTCTTTTAACATCAAAGCCACAAACAGGATTATTAATTATAGATAAGCTTTTTATTGATTCTTATGAGATTTCATCTGAATTTATTCAAATTGATAATTTATTTACTACCCCAAGCATTTTTGCAAAAGATATTTCTATTTCAAGTGATGCTCAGCAGATAAAAATAGAAGAAATCGCAGTTAAGTTTGATTTATTCAATCTTATATTAAATAAAAACTTATTTTTTAAGAGATTTCATCTCGTTGGCTATAAAGCTATTAATTTAAGAGATAGTGATGACCTAAAATCAAATGACTATGAATACTCATTAATAAATGGCCATGATCTTAAAATAAAAACAAATCAACTTAATTTAATCTCCTCTAAATTTTCAATAGAGTCTCTTGGTGGCAATAATTCAATTCAATTAAACAATGGAAATATTAATGATATTAACTTCTCCAAACTTGATGTCTTGATCAACAAAAATAATAAAATTTTTTATAAAGGAACGCATAATTTATTTGCTGAAGACTTGGATAAACTTGGAATAATAAAGAGCTCAGATTTTAAGTATGCTGACATAAAAACGAGCATTTTAAGCAGAGGTTCAATTGATCCATCTGACCCAGTTAAAAATAAGACATTTTATAAAATTGATATTTTTAATTCTAACTTAACATTTAATTCTGGGTATTTAGTTAGTGCTATAAATTCAAGTCTATACTCGGATCTTAATGGTGGCTTATACGGTTCTTTTTCATCCAGCTTACCATTACAGGATGCAATTCAAGATATTAATGGCTCTGTCTTATATATAAGAAATAAAGGTCTTGAGTTAATTTCTTCTTTTAACATTGATATGGAAAAGTTAATCAATCCTAATCCATATTTTAGCCTCTCTGGAAAAGAGTCATTTGAAACAAGCTTTAAAATTACACCTGAGCAGAAATTAACATTAACTTTAAATACTGATCTTCAAGAAACTTATATATTTTCAACAATAGATGAAATCTCCAAGCCTTTAGGAAAGCCTTTATTTACATCAATCAAGATTCCAAGTCTTGTAGACCCGACTTATGAGATTTCTAATGAATTATTCAAAGCATACATAGGCCATGCTGGAGAAGAGGGGTATTTTATCTTTGGTGATTATGGAGGGAATATTAAAGAAAAAGATGGGTTTCACATATATCTTGATCTTGATCTTTTTGATTTTTCATCTGTCAGGTTTGATGCAACTGCAGAAGGCGAATCTTTTGTTAAGACCATTTCATTGCGAGCAAAAGAATTTAAAATGCTTAATAACTCTTTTGTTGATCAATTTATTAACTTAAATTTTAAAAAAAGTGGATTATTTGGCAATTTTAAAGGCAGTGATTTAAATGGTGAGCTAATAGTTGATAATACTGGTTTCTCAAAGGTTGTCCTTAATAAAACAACCATAGAAAATTTAAATTTTATTTCACGAACTAGTCAAGTTACATCTAACATTAATGACTCATCACTTATAAATATGCGAATACAAGGAAGCGAAATATCAATTGCTGGAGAAAACTTTGAAAGTATAGATTTCTACGTTTTAAGAAACAAAAGCTTGATAACCATAGAAGATATAAATATCACAAGCGATTACATTAATATTTATCCACTTGATTCAGGAGAAAATGCATTTGTTAGTTATTCTACTTCAGATGACCTATATAAAATTAAAGGTTCTTTTGAAATAGATGGCAGCTCAAAATTTATAAAAGATTCGCTTAATTATGATTTTGACTTCTTAAACACAGAGCTTAGTATTCAATGGAATAGTATCGAAGATCTTATCAATCTCGAAGGCAAAGTTAAATTCTTAACAAAAGATTTCACCGTAGAAAATGATATTTCTAGCTCTGCTTTTTTGAATGCTTTAAAAATTCTTAATTTAGATGCAATTATAAAAAATATAGACTCAAATAGGCCATCATCTAGAGACTCCTTATTTTTAACTAGAGCTTCTGGGGACATTATTTTTAGTACTAAAAGAGGTTTAATATCAAATCCAATCTCTATAGAAACTGATGAAGCTAAGATGCTTTGGGTGGGGGAAATAGTAAAAAATAATGATGGATACCTCAGTGATTTGAATCTAGATATGTCTATGCGAATTAAAGTTTCTGAAAATCTTCCTTGGTATGCTGCAATACTTGGAGGAATACCTGCAGTAGCTGGAACCCTTGTATTTCAAGATTTGTTTGAGGAGAACATTGATGCAGCTTCATCAATAACTTTTAAGATAGATGGTACTATCGAAGACCCTGTCTTAAATAGATTAAATTAAGAAAATTGTTGCCAAACCTAAGAAAGATAGAAACCCAATAACATCAGTTACAGTTGTAACAACAACAGACCCAGCAATTGCTGGGTCTTGATTGAGCTTTCTTAATACTAGTGGAACAATTACACCTGCAAAAACAGAGCTTATTAAATTTATTATCAAGGCACAGGATATTAAGATAGAAATGAGAGAGTTTTGAAACCAAATATATGTTACAAAACCAACTAATATTGAAAGAACTATTCCATTTAAAATAGATACAGCAAGTTCTCTTTTAAAGAGCCATTTTATATTTGTATCATTTATTTGCTCAAGAGTTAGTCCTCTTAAGACTATTGTTAGAGTTTGAGTGGCTGCAACCCCACCCATGCTTGCAACTATGGGCATCAATACGGCTAGATATACAACCTTATCCAAGGTATCTTGAAATATATTTATAGACATGGATGCAATAAAAGCTGTTAAAAGGTTCATACTTAGCCAAAATACCCTACTTTTTGCGGCTCTTCCTGGAGGTGCAAAAGTATCTTCTGCAACACCAGCCATGCCTAAAAAGTTTTGATCTGCATCCTCCAAAATTACATCAACAACATCATCAATAGTTATTCTTCCAAGAAGTTCTCCATTGTTATTAACAACTGCGGCTGATATGAGATTATTTCTTTCAAAGATGGTTGCAACATCTCTGTCTGATTCTGTTACAAGTATTGGATCTACTTTAGGTGAAATTAAATTTTCAACCCTTTCAGATACCTCGGATGTAATTATTTTATTTATTAAAATCTCCCCAAGATATTTATCATCTTTGGATACAACAAAAATTTTATCAG
Source organism: uncultured Gammaproteobacteria bacterium (assembly GCA_964417685.1). Classification (GTDB taxonomy): domain Bacteria; phylum Pseudomonadota; class Gammaproteobacteria; order Magnimaribacterales; family D2472; genus CAJQGY01. The sequence goes on from CAYQIT010000002.1 coordinate 124,589, forward strand.
TATTTTCAGGTAATTCTTTTTGCTCTCTAAGATATCTGGTAACAACCTCAACAGTATGATCGGGCCTAACACTTAAGACATCGGTATTTAATAATCCCCCAGCGGTATCATCAGGGTAAACTAATCCTTCTTCGATTCTATTTCTGTCTCTCAAAGACATTTTTGAAAGTATGGATTGCATCCTCTCTTCTGGGAGGTTCTGAAGAATATCTACAACTTCGTCTAACTCAAGCTCTTTGACAGCCTCTGATAATTCTTCATTTGAAATGCCTGAGATTAAGTCCTGCTGAATTTCTTCTCCAACATCAGCCAAAACATCGCCTTCTTCACTTGTTTCAAGCAGAGAAAATAATAACTTTCTTTGATCTGGGGGAGAAGATTCTAATACATGCGCTATTTCAGAATGAGGCATGTCCTTTAAGATTGTTTTTATTTGATTAAGTGAAAGCTCTTTATCTTTTACATCTAGTATTTTTTGAAGATTATTAAGATCAATTGAACTCATATATCAAGTTTAACCTATTAAGTTTGAAGTTTATCTATTTCTTGAGGAGGGTATGTTTAATTGTTTTCTGTATTTAGTAATTGTTCTTCTTGCCAATCCAAATCCTCGCAAATTTAACATTTGAACAATTTTTTGATCGCTAAGGGGATTTTTTTCTTCATCAATAATTTTTTTTATTTGGTCCATGAGCTGGAGAGGAGTGACCATCCTGGTTTTAGAAACTGAAGATGCAAGAAATGACTTAAGGGGTATTATTCCCTTTGGAGTATCAATATATTTTGATTTGATAATTCGAGATATGGTGGATGGGTGAACGCCAAGTTCATCTGATATATCTTTGTTTGTTAGTGGAGAAACTTTGAGTGGATTATTCCCTAAAAAATCAATCTGCCTCTTACAAATCATCTCACCAACCCTTAACACAGTTTCATTTCTTCTTCTGATTGATGATACCAACCATTTTGCTTCTTCAATATTTTTTGAAAGGCCTTCATTAGGATCTTTCTTAAGAGCTTTTTGAGTTTCTTTTACAAAATTTTCATCTAAAACTATTGATGGAAAGTTATCAGTCACAAATTGAGTTGAAATTTTATCATTTGACTCAAGTGTAATTTTTAAGTCTGGGTATATGTAATTAGTTTCTTCGTAATTTAAGCCAGGACTTAAATCACAGTTTCTTATAACTTGGATTGTTTTTTTGACATCTCTATCATCATAACCAGAATAAACTAGAGTGTTGAAACATTCATCCAAATCATCAGAAGAAATCTCATAGAGAATCTTATTAGCAATTTCTAATTCAATATCGCTTATGTTGCTTTTTTTTATTTGAAGAAATATACACTCCTTAAAATCTCTAAATCCAACCCCAGACGGGGAAAGCTCATGAATAATATTAATCAAATTATTCTCAATAGTTTTATATGTATACTTATAATCTAGGAATTCCTCAATTTCTGACAATCCATCAGCCAATCTTCCGGTTTCATCAATAGAATTCACAATTGATTCTGAAATCTCATAATCGCTTGTAGATAAATTTAAATCATTAATTTGATTCAACAAAGATGACTTAAGACTTTCAGATGCTGCAAAATCAAAATCAAAATCATCAATAGATGTTTGATTTGAAATATCTAGTTCATAGTCATTCTTCTCTAAAAAAGGGTTTGATTCAATCTCTCTCTCAATTTTTTGAACTAATTCGAATCTAGATAGATGCAACAATTCAATTGATTTACGTAATTGTGGGGTGATTGATATTTTTTGAGACTGTTTCTGTTCTTTGCTAAGAGAAATCGCCATAAGAATTAACTATACATCTTTCCGATATAAACTTTTTTTACAAGCTCATTTGTAATTAAATCTTCTTTTGTGCCATTTGCTATTACTTTGCCTTGATTTATTACAATTGATTCAAAGCATATATCTAAAGCTTCCCTCACATTGTGATCAGTTATTAGAATACCCACATCGCTTTGAGCAACTAGTTTTAATATCTTCTGAATTTCTTCAATTGCTATTGGATCAATGCCTGCAAATGGTTCATCTAAGAGAATAATTTTTGGATCAGCTGCAAGTGTTCTTGCTATCTCGACTTTCCTTCTCTGACCTCCAGATAATTGTCTTCCTTTAGATTCAAGAATATCTTGAAGACCAAAATCTTCAATTGATTTATCCAAAAAGTTTTTAATTTCTTGCTCTGAATTATAGGAAAGTTCTGCAAGACCAAGGAGATTCTCTTTCACAGTTAGATCAAGAAAAATAGATGGCTCTTGAGGTAAATATTTTATGCCTAATTTTGACCTCTCATGCATTGGAAGCTTTGTTAGATCATCATTACCAAGAAAAATCTTACCTTTATCAGATTTAATCAAACCAGCTATAGTATAAAACGTCGTGGTTTTTCCAGCCCCATTTGGGCCAAGCAATCCGTATATATTTCCAGCGCTAATTGAAAAACTAATATCATTTATGATTTTTTTATTATTTATGCTTTTAGAAATATTCTTAACTTTTAACATAATCAATTTGATTCTATAAAACCTGAGCTGGGACTAAATATTATTTTCTCAGATGAGATTGTCATATTATCGTATTTCATTTTTGCATTTCCAATAAGGTGAACCTTTTCATTATTATAGAAAACAATTTTTGACGCGCTGCCATAGAAATCTTTTTTATTATCAAGTGATTTTAATGAAGAAGGATTTCCAGTTATTTCAATAATTTTTGTATCATTGTCATATATAGCCTTGTTTGCGTTTATCAAGACCATCCCTGAATCAATAGATATGTTTTCGCTGAAGATTACTTTATTTTCATTATTAGCAATATTTACCTTGTCTGAATTTATAACCAGATCATCTGGTTCACCTGCATAAAGAGAACAAGCCAGAAATAATGATAAAATTTTTTTTATCATATAGTTATATTATCCTTGCCTGTATCAAATCATGCATTGATAGTATCCCAATAATTTCATCATCATTGCTCTCAACAGCAAGTACGAAAATTTTATTTTCTTCCATTAATTTTGCTGCATCTATTGCTAACACATCACTATTTATTTTGATAAAGTTTTTTGTCATCACCTCTTCAATATATGTTGTATCTATATTGGTAGAATTATTAATACACCTTCTTAAATCACCGTCTGAGAATATACCTATTATATTATTGCCATTATTAACCAAAGTTACACCAAGCTTTTTTTCAGTCATTTCTAACAAAGCATTAGTCAAAAGAGTGCCTTTGGAAACTTTTGGCAAGTCATCTCCCTTATGCATCAGATCAGAAACTCGAGTTATAAGCTTTTTACCCAATTTTCCAGCTGGGTGCGAACTAGCAAAATCATCTTTGGTAAAACCCTTTGCTTCAAGCAAAGCAATTGCGAGAGCATCTCCAAATGCCAAGGCAGCTGTTGTGGATGATGTTGGGGCAAGATCTAGTGGACAGGCTTCCTCTGACTTTACGACTATAGGTATATCAGAACCTTTTGCCATTGTAGACATTTGATTGCTTGATATAGAAACAATTAATTTAGATAGTCTTTTAATCGAAGGCATAATATTGATTATTTCATCAGTCTCTCCAGAATTTGAGATCAATATAACTATATCTTCCTTATCAATAAGACCCATATCCCCATGGGCTGCCTCTGTTGGGTGGATGAATACTGATTTTGTTCCTGTGCTTGATAAGGTTGCTGCTATTTTTTGTCCAATATGGCCAGATTTTCCAATACCCATAATGACTAACTTACCTTTACTTTCAAGCGCACTTAAACAAAGTTTCTCAAAATTTGAATCAAGTTGATTTGACAAATCAGAGACAGCTTTCGCTTCTATTTGAAATGTATTTTTTGCTGATTGCAGAAAGTTATATTTTTTCATAAGGCCGCATTTTAATTTTATCAACTGTTATAATAAATCAATGTTGTCCAATCATAAAAATTATTTCTTCTCAATTTTTTTTGTACTTTGTTCTTTCGAAACAAATGCAGAGGAAAATCCATATATCTATATTGATACAAATGCCCAATTAATGGTTGAAACTCTTAAAAAAAATAAGCAATTGTTTGCTAATGATAGAGATTTATTTGAAGATAAAATTAAAGAAATCTTTGAACCAATGATTGATTTTAGGCTTATAGCAGCATCTGTGATGGGTAAGAAATATTATTTTAAAGCAACAAAAGATGAAAGAGTTGAGTTTATTGAAATCTTTAAAGACTCTCTTCTTGATACCTATGCTGAAACATTAGCTCAATGGGAAGACCAAGTTATTGAAACTATTTTTGTAGAATACGATAGTGAAAAAGCTCCTAAAAGTATTGAAGTTAAACAAGAGTTAAATACAGGTGATAGCATTTATCCTATACTTTACAAACTCAGAAAAACAGAAAATGGCTGGGCTATTATAAATATAATAATTAATGGGGTTAATCTAGGTCTTACGTTTAGAAATCAATTCAGGGCTCTTGCTGATGAACATGATGAAAATGTGACACTGACTATTAAGAATTGGGTTTCTGATGCGGGGAATGCTGGAATAGATGGATAAAGATATTTTAAAAAAAATAATTATTGATGAAATTAAAGATGCAGATATTGCTTTTGTAGGAGATGATTGCAATTTAAAGCTATCAGTTACTTCAAATCAATTTTCAGGAGTGCCAATCATTCAACAGCATCGTATGATCTTAAATCTATTAAGAGATAATTTTGAATCTGGCGAGCTTCATGCTCTCAGTTTAGAGACACATTCAAAAGAATAATGGAAAAATTACTAATTAGGGGAGGCAACAAGCTCTCAGGAAAAATAAATTGTAGCGGTGCAAAGAATGCGGCATTACCAATGATTGCCGCAACAATTCTATCTGATAAAGATATTACTTTAAAAAATTTACCTTACCTTCAAGATATAACAACTATGTTTGAGTTATTGGGTTCAATGGGAGCAAACATAACTTTAGATGAAAGCATGAACTTTATTATCTCATCTTCAGATATGCATGATACCGAAGCTAGGTATGAATTAGTAAAAACTATGCGAGCTTCCATTTTGGTATTAGGTCCTTTGGTTGCAAAATTTGGAAAAGCCAAAATCGCTTTACCAGGAGGTTGTGCTATTGGTTCAAGGCCAGTTAATTATCATCTAGACGCATTAGAGCAATTAGGGGCATCAATAAATTTAGAAAATGGATATATAGAAGCAACTGCCGGAAGATTAAAGGGTGCAAATATTAAATTTGAAGGAGTTACTGTTACTGGCACTGAAAATATAATGATGGCAGCTACATTAGCTGAGGGCCAAACAAGACTTACTAATGTTGCAATGGAGCCTGAGATCGAAGATTTAGCAGATTTATTAAATGCTATGGGAGCAGATATAACCGGGGCTGGTTCAAATGAGATTGTTATCAATGGCGTTGAGCGCTTGAATGGAACATCATATGACATACCCGCTGATAGAATTGAAGCAGGCACATACCTTGTAGCAGCTGCTGTTACTCAGGGTGATGTTGAGATAACTGGGATCGCAGCAAATAGACTAACAAATGTTATAAATAGGTTGCGTGATACAGGTGCAAAAATTAAAACATCTGAAGATTCAATATTTCTTAAAATGGATGATAGGCCTATGCCAGTTGATATTACAACCGCGCCATTTCCAGGTTTTCCAACTGATATGCAAGCACAATTTTCTGTATTAAATGCTATAGCAGAAGGTAGGTCTATTATAAATGAAACTGTATTTGAGAATAGGTTTATGCATGTCCAGGAGCTAAATAGGATGGGTTGCGACATCCTTGTATCCGGAAATACTGCTAATATTACAGGTGTCAATAAACTTTCAGGAGCACCTGTAATGGCAACAGACTTAAGAGCTTCAGCAAGCCTTATATTGGCTGGATTATGTGCTATGGGCGAAACTGTTGTTGATAGAATTTATCATATTGACAGAGGGTATGAGAGGATAGAAGAGAAATTGAATTATTTAGGCGCTAACATCACAAGATTACCAAATTAATTTATCTAGCTTTTACTTCAATATCGACTGCGACTAATTTTTTTCCATCAAAATATTTTATATTTATAAAGTCTCCTGGAGATGCCATTTTTATAGATTGGGTTAAGTTTTTCCAGGATGCTTGCAAGCCATTCACCTCAACAATGTGATGATCAGATCGAAGACCCTTCTCATAAATACCCTTGTTTTCTTCTATCTCTAAAATCTTTAGAGACTTATATATGCTATTGTCTATCAATAATTGAGATGATGTTACACGAAAATTGCCAATCCACGCTTTTCTGACTTTGCCAAATTTTATTATTTCAGATGCAATTTGAACAATTTTTTCTGAGGGTATTGCAAAACCAAGCCCCTGATATGCTCCAGTCTTAGAATAAATTTTAGTATTAATTCCAATCAAGTTTCCTTCTGTATTTATCAGAGCTCCTCCTGAATTACCTGGATTTATGGCAGCATCGGTTTGTATGAGGTTGAGATAGGGATTTCCATATTCTCTGCCTGTTGCACTTATTATTCCACTTGTAACTGAAATTCCTATTCCGTAAGGATTTCCAATTGCAAGAACCTCATCACCTACACGAAGATTATCACTGCTTCCAATTGAGATTGGCTCCAAATCTAATTGAGTGTCAATTTTTAAAATAGCTATATCAGAATTTTTATCAAAACCTATAACATTTGCATTAACTTCATAATCATTAATCTTAATAATTATATTCCTAGCCTTATTGATTACATGATAATTCGTTACTATATAGCCATCTTTCGAGAATATTACACCAGAGCCCAAAGTATTTGGTGAGGATCTTAATTGTGAGTTATTGTAACCCCACAAACTCACCACTGATGGCGTAGCTTTTTTTGATGCATTTACAAATTTACCGTTTCCATTGATTGTAAATACAAACAAACCTATTATTAAGATCGCTAAAAGAAATAAAGATAGATAATTTTTCATAATTTATAATGCTAGTTGACAAAAATATCATTGATGACCTTAAAAACCAAGGCATTGAACCAGATATTCCACAGCTTGATTTTATTCATAGAGCTATAAAAATTCAGCCAAGCAAAAAAAATTTGCTTTCACGTCTAGTTTTGCCAAAAAGGGCTTCTTCAACAAGCGGCATATATTTGTGGGGTAAAGTTGGAAGAGGAAAGACAGTTATCTTAAGAAGTCTATATAAGCAATTAAATTTAAGGAAAGCTGAGTTTCATTATCTTGATCTCATGCGATTAATTCATTCAAAACTAAAAGATTATAGGGGCTCAAAGAATCCACTAGATAAGGTTAATAATTATTTTTACTCAAAATATGATGTTTTATTAATTGATGAGTTTCAGGTTGAAGATGTTGCCGATGCCATGATCCTTTCAAATATCATCAAAGCATTTATAGATAAAGGTGTTTATTTATTTTTATCATCAAATGCTCATCCTAATGATTTGTATAAGAATGGACTTCAAAGAGAAAAATTCATAGAAGTTATGCAATTCATGCAAGAAAGGGTTGAAGTTTTTGAGCTTAAGGGTGAGCATGATTATAGGTTAAAAAATATCTATGAAATAACTAAAGAGGGCCATGGCTCTGACTCTGATAAACAAATAAGATCAATAATAAAACTTAATTTTAATATAGAAGAAAATCTTAATACTTTTTTTGAAGTAAATGAGAGAAGTTTTAAATGTATTGCAGAAAATCATGATTTTTTATGGGTCTCATTTAAAAACTATTTTAGTCAACCAACTGGAGCGAATGATTTTGAAGAAATATGCAATAAATACAAGTGGATATTTATAAATGACTTTTCAATTCTTGATGACTCTAATTCTGATCTGATTAGACGTTTTATAGCGTTTATAGATATTGCTTATATTAATAAAGTCAATATCAGTTTTTTTTATGAGGGGATTAGGCCTGAAGATATATATAAAGGTGAGACGATGTCGCTGCTATGGGAGAGGTGTGAAAGCAGATTAATAGAAATGGGAACTGATGAGTATTTATCAAATAAAAAAAATTAATTTAAATGCATTAAATTATTGCTAATTTTGCCCTTAAACATTAATATTCGCATCTTATTATTATTTGTATATGAAAACATTCGCACTAAAAAAAGAAGAAGTCCAAAGACAATGGTATGTCATAGATGCATCAGACAAAGTTTTGGGCAGATTAGCAACCAAAGTAGCTGATAGAATTAGAGGAAAAGATAAACCTACTTTTACTCCTCACACTGATGGTGGTGACTATGTTATCGTCATTAACGCAGAAAATATAAAAGTAACTGGTAATAAATTTAACGATAAAAAATATTACAAACATTCTTTATATCCAGGCGGATTAAAAACCAAAACTTTTAGAGAAGTTATGGAAAAAAATCCTGAAAGAATTATTGAGGATGCAGTCAAAGGAATGCTCCCAAAAAACAAACTAGGTAAATCTATGATCAAAAAATTAAAAGTTTTCTCAGGATCAGAGCATAGCCATGAATCACAACAACCTATAGAGTGGAATCCAACAATATGACATCTGAAGTTCATTACGCAACAGGAAGAAGAAAAACATCATCAGCAAGAGTTTATTTAACCAAAGGCAATGGTGAAATAAGTGTTAACGATAGAGCGCTTGATGTATATTTTGGAAGAAAGGTCGCACAGATGTTAGTTTTACAACCACTTGAACTTACTAATTTATCTGAAAAGGTTAATTTAAACATTAAAGTTCAGGGTGGTGGAAACTTTGGGCAAGCTGGTGCTATTAGGCATGGTATTTCAAGAGCTTTAATATCATTTGATGAAGAGCTAAGAGGGCAGCTTAAAAAAGCTGGCCTTCTTACTAGAGACTCAAGAAGAGTCGAAAGGAAGAAGCCTGGTCTTGTAAAGGCAAGAAAGAGCAAACAGTTTTCAAAACGATAATTTTTTATTAAGTTTACCAAGATTATTAATGTTATAATCTCGGCGTTTTTAATATTTAAATCACATAGCTACCCACAAGCTTATGCAAGAAAAAGACAAGACAAGAAGAAAAGTTTTAATAGGGCTTACTAGTGCTGTAGGTCTATCAGGAATCCCATTTGCTGCAACACCATTTATTGCTGCATGGAATCCAAGTGCAAAAGCAAAAGCATCAGGTGCCTCAGTAAAAATAGACGTATCTAAAATGAGGTATGGCCAGCAAATACAAGTTGCATGGAGAAAACAACCTGTGTTTGTTTTAAGGCACACTAAAGAAAGTTTAGGCAACCTTGGGCTATCAGTTCCAAAATTGGCTGATCCAAATTCTGATGCAATTGAAGAACCTTACAAAAATTTATCACCAACTAGAAGCCAAAGCAATGAATACTCTGTTCTCACAGGCGTTTGTACGCACCTTGGCTGCTCACCGAAATACTACCCTGAAGTAGAGCCAAAGGCTTGGGATGCGTCATGGTCTGGAGGTTTCTTTTGCCCCTGCCATGGATCAATGTTTGATATGGTTGGAAGAGTCTATAAAGGCGTCCCAGCCCCAACTAATTTAATCGTACCTCCTCATTTCTTTGATGGAGATATTTTGACAATAGGTGAAGACAAAGGAGTTGCATAAATGAATCAAATCTTTTCAAATATTTTTAACTGGGTAAATCATAGATTACCAATCGTTAATACTTTTGAAAGACATTTATCAAAACATCCTGTTCCTAAAAAAGTTAATTTCTGGTACCTGTTTGGTGCTCTTGCCTCAGTTGCATTAATTATTCAAATTGTTTCAGGTATATGGTTGATTATGCCTTACGAGAATACAGAAGAAGGCGCATTTGCTTCGATTGAATACATAATGCGAGATGTTGATTATGGTTGGGTCATAAGATACATGCATACCACAGGCGCCTCTTTATTTTTTGCTGTAGTTTATCTGCACATGTTTAGAGGTTTACTATATGGCTCCTATCAAAAACCAAGAGAGTTGGTGTGGATATTTGGTTGTACTATTTACTTAGCTATGATGGCTGAAGGCTTTTTGGGATATGTTTTACCTTATGGTCAAATGTCTTATTGGGGAGCCCAAGTTATCATTTCCCTATTTGGTGCTATACCTTACGTTGGAGAATCATTAGAACTATGGGTCAGAGGTGATTACTATATATCTGGTATAACGGTCTCAAGATTTTTTGCTCTTCATGTTGTTGCACTACCTTTGGTTCTAATAGCTCTTGTTTTTCTTCATCTAGTTGCGCTACATGAGGTCGGTGCTGGTAATCCAGAAGGAGTTGATATCGAAGAGCATTTAGATGACGATGGAATACCTTTAGATAGCGTCCCATTTTTCCCTTATAAAGTTTTAAATGCGCTTGTTGGCATTGGGGTCTTTATGACAGTATTTGCAATAATTATGTTCTTTTTCCCAGAGGGCGGAGGCTACTTTATTGAAATGGCCAATTTTGAAGAAGCTAATCCTCTTGTAACCCCTGAACATATTGCGCCTGTTTGGTATTATGCTCCATACTACACAATGCTTAGAGCTGTTCCAGATCCTTTAGGTGGGCTCTTAGTAATGGGCTCTGCTGTTGCAATATTTTTTGTTGTTCCATGGTTAGATAGAAGCAAAGTTGCCTCAATAAGATATAAAGGTATTTATAGCAAGATTGCATTAGCGATGTTTGCAATTAGCTTTATAACACTTGGTTATCTTGGAACTGTCGGCGTTACTGAGGTAAGAAAGATAGTAAGTTTAATCTGTACCGTTTTATATTTTGCATATTTTCTTTTGATGCCAATTTACACAAAATTTGAAACTACAAAAGAGGTACCTAACCGTCTATGAATATGAAACTCAAGTGTTTTTCATGCATTGTATTTTTAACAATATTTACTATGAATATAGATGCTGCTGAAGGCGGTCCTTGCAAGGATTATGGAGACTGTGACGAGTTTAATTATTCATTAAATGATATTGAATCTCTTCAGAGAGGTGCATCCACCTACTTAAATTATTGCTATGGCTGTCATTCACTTCAGTACTCAAGATGGGGAAGGGTAGCAACTGATCTAAAAATTCCTGAAGAACTTTTCTTTGATAACTTAGTTTTTGATAATACCATTAAAGCTGGAGACCTTATGAAAGGAGCCATGTCAAAAGATGATTCTGCAGACTGGTTCGGAGTAGCACCACCAGATCTTACACTTGTCACAAGATCTAAAGGCGATAATTGGGTATATACATACCTTAGAGCATATTATGAAGATTCATCTAAGCAATATGGAGTAAACAATTTAGTTTATCCTGGGACAGCGATGCCAAATGTCTTGGTTGACCTTCAGGGTAGTCAAAAGTTAGTTTGTAAGGATGTTCCCGTTATTGGAAAAAATGGCGGTGAGAAAAGAGATGAAGCTGGAAATACAATCACAAAAGAAAATTGCGGTTATTTAAAAGTAGCTGAAGGTGAAGGGTCTTTATCAAAGGATGAGTTTGATATTCTTATCTATGATTTAACCAATTTTTTAGTTTATGTTGGTGAGCCAGCGAAAGCTGAACGAGAAAGAATTGGATGGTATGTTATATTTTTCTTTGTGATTTTTACAGCACTATCATCTCTTTTATATAGAGAGTATCAAAAGGACTATCACTAGAAGTTAATTAGGGGAAAATTATGATTTTATATTCAGACAGAGATGATCACTATAGTCAAAGAGTAAGAATAGTTCTTGCTGAAAAAGATATTACAGCAGAAATTAGAGAATCTTCTTTAGAAGACACTCCTGATGAAATTTTGTCAATAAACCCTTATCACAAACTACCAATTCTTGTAGATAGAGATCTAGCCTTACATGACCCATCCGTTATGATGGAATATCTTGACGAAAGGTTTCCACACCCTCCATTACTCCCGGTCTACCCAGTTACAAGAGCTAATAGCAGAACTCTAATGTTAAGAATTGATAAAGAATGGTGTCCTATCCTTGATACTTTAATAGAGGCCAAGCTTTCCGAAAAGGAATCAATGAAGTTAAGAGAGGAACTTCTTCACGAAATCTCTTCCATTGCCCCGACTTTTAAAGAATTTAAATTTTTCATGAGCGATGAATTTACTCTAGTAGATTGCTGTCTCGCACCAATTCTTTGGAGACTTCCATCCATAGGTATTAAGCTTCCAGTCAATAGACATCTAAAACCTTTGCTTGATTATCAGAAAAAAGTATTTGAAAGACCTGGATTCTTAGATAGTCTTTCGTCACTTGAGAGGGATTTAAAAGAAGAAGAGTAAGGCTAGTTACTTGCAACTTTACCTAAGATAAATTCTCTTTCATTGCATTCGTATTGATCATAATTAATAATTGATAGGTCTGAACTGACTTCAGCCCTTGAGATTCCAGATGCATATAATCTTTCCTGCATAAGAAGTTCGCCTAAGATATATTTATCAAAAATCTCTTCTACATTAATATTTTTGAAATCTTTTAACATTAGATTATTAATTGTCACATTTGAAAGCGGTAAATATACACCTTCGTAGTCAATAATTTTCTTTGGATCACCAATCTTATAAAGCATATCTGTGCTTGCGAAAATAGGAAAATCTAAAACATAATTTTTTAATATTGGTATCAATGTTTTAGCATCCTCATATTCAAGAATTACGTATATTTTTTTGATGTCTTGTTTTTTTCTTGGAGTAAATTTTATTTCTGAATTCAAATCTAATCTTTGCAACTTAGATTTTCTATTTTTGCTTTCATAAATTCCAAGTGATTTTGAAATTAGGTCATCATACATTTTGTTATTTACTCTAGAGTATGAAGCTTCAGGATAGAATTTTTTTAAACCATTTACATAATTTTCATATTCATCTCCAAAGATAACAAGGACTTCATCCTCAGAGCCGGTTTGGCTTTGAAAAATAATCTTTTCTAAATATTGGCGTTGATCATTTGAATATGAGTTACAGAAATTACCTACAGGTTTATTTAGCAGATCTTGATCGACATAAACACCATTTTCATTAAAGATAAGATCTGATCTTTGCGTGCGTTCTAATGATAATTTAATTAATAAGTCTTTATTCTTATCATTAGTATTAAAAAAATACCTGATAGAGTCTTTGCTATAAATTTTTTTAGAATTATTTATAGAGGCTAGAACTTTTTTCTTTAAATTTCCATCCAAAGTGTGTAGATAATTAATTAATAATGATTTTTCCTCATTTGTGAGAGATTTATACGACAAAGATTTTTGTATTACTTTTGATAGGTCAGTTCGAATGCTATCATCAAGCTCCACATCAATATCAATTGGATCGAGCTTATCGCCATTTATATATAAGGATGAAGCATTGTTATTAACGCAACTTGAAAGAAAAAGTATAATCCAAAGAAATGTTAAGCTACGTTTCATAATTTATTAATAATGTTATATTTTATCGCAACGCCAATTGGTAACCTAAATGATATATCACTTAGATCAATTGATCTTCTAAAAAATACAAATTATATATTTGCTGAAGATACTAGAAATACCAAGAAGCTTTTAGATTTTTTGGATATTAAAAAGAAAGTTCAATCTTTTCATGAGCACAATGAAAAAGATATTACGCCTAAGATTCTTTCAATATTAAAAGATAAAAGCGATGTAGTTATAGTTTCAGATGCAGGAACTCCTGCAATCTCTGATCCCGGCTATTATTTGCTAACTCAATGTATAAAAAACGAAATTAGCTACACGGCATTACCAGGACCATCAAGCGTAACTAATGCTTTGCTATTGTCAGGCATGCCTCCATCTAGCTTCCTGTTTTTAGGATTTATTCCAAAAAAAGGTAAGCCTAAGCACAATTTTCTAGAATCAATCGGTAAAACCCAACATACAACAATATTATTTGAAACTGCTAAAAGGATAGAAAATACAATATCTATTCTGAATAATTTATATCCTCAGGGTATTGATATGGCTATTTGTAGAGAAATGACAAAAATACATGAAGAAGTCATTAGAGGCAGCTCAACAGAGCTTGCGGAACTTATAAAATTAAATAAATTAACTCTCAAAGGTGAGATGGTTTTGGTATTAAGATTTTCAGATCCTAGCAGGGGTTTTGAAATAGACGAATCAATAATGAAAGCTTTTTTAGATAAGCTGCCCCCTAAAGATGCTGCAAAGTTATTATCGTTAGTCTCAAGAGAATCTAAAAGAGAAATTTATAAACAATTATTAGATTTATAAATAATTTTATTGATATTATAATTATCTTGAGTTGGTCGAACGATCGCTGTATTTGCAGAGGAAAGTCCGGACTTCACAGAGCAAGGTGCCAGGTAACTCCTGGGAAGCGCAAGCTTACGGAAAGTGCAACAGAAAATATACCGCCAATTTTTATTGGTAAGGGTGAAATGGTGGGGTAAGAGCTCACCGCTTAAATGGAGACATTTGAGGCTTTGTAAACCCCAACCTGAAGCAAAACCAAATAGAAATCCTATCAGGTTGCTCGCCTGGGATTTGGGTAGGTTGCTAGAGCGTTATGGCAACATAACGTCAAGATAGATGATCGTTGATTACAGAATCCGGCTTATAGACCAACTCTTTCTTTTATAAGTGTGTAAAAGTGTGAAAAAAAATGTTTAAAGTGTGTAAATTATGCTATATACTTTTTAACATGTACGGATTTAACACAGTTTCAATAGATGCAAAGGGAAGAATAGCGATACCTGCTAAATATAGAAACTACTTAGAAAAAACAAACGAAAAGATAATCTCTATAACAAGAGATCCACAGTATCCATCTTTAAAAGTTTATTTTGGTTCTCAATGGCAACAAATTTCTCACCATTTAGAGTCCCTGCAAAGCCTTGATCCGGTAGTGAGAAAAATACAATGGACCATATTAGGAAATGCTAGTGTAAATGAATTTGATCCATCTGGGAGGATGTTGGTAAATATCCCAACTGAGCTCAGAGAGTATGCAGAGATTAATGAGAAAAATAAATTGTGTCTTGTTGGCATGGGAAATAAATTTGAAATTTGGGAGCATGAGAATTGGTCTTCACGACAAAATGGTGGACCACTTTCTACTGAAATCTTAGATATTGTTTTACCAGAAACAATTAAATCTATGTCATTTTAAAAGGGGATTATTATGAATTGGGAAGTAATTGGTCAAGAAATAGAAAACGCTAAAATAAAAGTTGTTGGTGTCGGAGGAGCAGGCGGGAATGCTGTAATCCATATGATTAATCATAATATTGAAGGTGTTGATTTTATTTGTGCCAACACAGATACCCAAGCACTTTCAGAAGCCAATGGAGCAATTTCTCTTAAACTTGGCAACGGTTTAACAAAAGGTTTAGGCGCAGGTGCAGATCCAGATATAGGAAGAAAAGCAGCTGAGAGCGATAGAGGTGCTATAGAAGAGCTTCTTAGTGGCGCAGATATGATATTTATAACTGCAGGAATGGGCGGAGGTACAGGAACAGGAGCTGCTCCAGTTATTGCGTCAATCGCAAAAGAAATGGGAGCTTTAACAGTTGCTGTTGTAACGAAACCATTCAAATTTGAAGGTAAAAGGAGAATGTCTGCTGCAGAAAAAGGCCTGGCATCTCTTGTTGAAGAAGTAGATAGCCTCATAACAATACCAAATCAAAAACTATATGAAATTCTGGGCGGAAATACTCCTATGCAAGAAGCTTTTGCAAAAGCTGATGATGTCTTAAAAGGAGCTGTGCAGGGAATATCTGACATTATCATGAAAAAAGGTCATATTAATGTTGACTTTGCTGATGTTAAAACCGTAATGTCTGAAAAAGGAATTGCAATGATGGGTACTGGAAGATCTAGCGGAAAAGATAGAGCGATTGAAGCTGCAACTCAAGCAGTAAAAAGCGAACTCTTAGAAGATATTAATCTTAAAAATGCTAGAGGCGTCTTAGTAAATATTACTGCAAAAGAGCCAACACTTAATGATCAAACAGATGTTGCAGATATTGTTGATGAAATTTGTAGTGAAGAAGCTAATATCATTTACGGTTTAGTTTATGACGAGACAGTAGAAGAAGACCTCTTGGTCACAATTGTAGCTACAGGAGTTGATCAAAGAGGGCCTTCATTAGCAATTGATAATCAGCCTTCTATTAAATTAAATCCTGTTGGTCTAAATAGAGAAAAACAACCCAGTCAAAAAGTTGGCACATCGTCTGCAGAGGAAATTAACTTCCTCGATGTGCCTACTTTTATGAGAAAGCAAGTAGATTAAAATGCTTCACTTTCCAGTCCTTCTGGAAGAATCGCTAAGATATTTAATTTCTAACAAAGATGGCAATTACATTGACTGTACATATGGTAGAGGCGGCCATTCTCAAAAAATATTAGACGAAATAACCGCTAGCGGAACTCTTACTGCATTTGATAAAGACCCAGAAGCAATAGCAGATGCAAAACAGATTAATAGCAGTCAATTCACAGCAATTAACTCTTCATTTAACAAACTTGAAAGTTATTTCAAAGAGAATTCAGTAGATGGTATTTTGTATGATCTAGGTACTTGTTCAACGCATTTTGATGATGGTGATAGAGGCTTTAGTTTTATAAATAATGGCCCTTTAGATATGCGTTTCAACAATACAAAAGGTAAGCCACTTTATGATTGGATTAATAATGCATCCCATGATGAGATACTTAAAGTTCTATACGAATATGGTGACGAGAAGCATGGAAAGTTAATTACAAGGAAAATTTTAGAATATAGAGAAAAACAAAAAATATTAACAACATTTGATTTAGCAGATTTAATAAAAGATTGTTATCCAGATAAGAATAAAAAAATTCATCCTGCAACTAAGTCATTCCAAGCTTTTAGAATTTTTATAAATGATGAGTTAAATGAAATTAATCAGTCTCTCAATCAGGCAATGAAAATCTTAAAAAAAGATGGCCGAATAGTCGTCATATCCTTTCATTCACTTGAAGATAATCTTGTAAAAAATTTTTTTAAGCCAAATAAATTAGAGTTTCCAAAAGATATACCAATAAATACTATCGAAGATGAGAAATTTAAATGTATTGCAAAAAAAATAAGGCCTAGCACAGATGAGATTAATATAAATTCAAGATCCAGAAGTGCGATTATGAGGGTATTTAAGAAATTATGAGTTTAAATTCAAAAACTTTTGTTATTTTCCTACTCATTTTTTTCATAACTTTTTTATCTTTTGAAAATATTAAACTTTCATGGGAGGTTGCCAAACTTCATCAAAATAATGAAAACCTCCAAGTTGAATATAATAAATTCAAAGATCATAATTTGAAGTTGGTCACCCAATACCACTCAGAAAATTCGATTGCAATTATTGAAAAACAATCTAAAGAAGTTCTTGGTATGTTAAAAAAGAAACCAATAACAATTACGAATAATGAAGAAGGCAAATAAATACATAAATATAAGACTTTTGCTGGTATGCGCTGCATTGTCACTAGCCATCATAAGTGTAGTAACTAAACTGGTTTTATTGAGCATTTCAGATGGGGTTTTTTTACAAAATGAAGGTAAAAAACGTTATATAAAATACAGAGAGATTAAATCAGTTAGAGGTGGTATTTATGATAGAAATAATTTTCCTCTAGCAATCTCTATAGTTAATTATGATTTATATGCATTGAGTGGATTAACAAAAAATGAGCTCAAAAAAGTAAATGTTGTTTTGGATAATGAACTTAATTTTGATAAAAATTTTCTTTTTAAGAAAAAGACTTTGCTTAAAAAGAATATTACTCCAACAGAACATATTGCTTTAAAGGAATTAAATTTAAATAGGCTCGAAGTAGAAGTTAGACATAGTAGGCATTATCCTCTTGGAGACCAGATAGCTCCATTGGTTGGTTTTTATGGAAAAGATGGCGCTCAAGAAGGCTTAGAGATGAGTTACAACTTTTTATTAGATGGGATCAATGGTAGAGAGAAATTATATAAAAATGCTAAACAAGAAATTATTTCAAAACCCATCGAGGTAATTAATAGAGTTCCAGGTAAAGATATCATTTTAACTATTGATTCAACTATTCAATTTTATGCATACAAATATCTGGCTGAAGCTGTAAAAAATAATAATGCAAAGTCAGGAAGCGTTATAGTTCTGGATAATAAAGAGGGTGAAATATTAGCAATTGCAAGCTACCCATCATATAACCCGAATGACCCAATGAGATCTATACAAAAGAATAGAGCATTAGTTGATGCGTATGAATTTGGTTCTGCAATAAAACCAATTCTTCTATCTTTTGCAATTGATGAAGAAGTTATAGATTTGGACGAAGAAATTTATACTCCCCAACGATTCGAGATTGAAAATAAAATTATCTCAGATCCTAAAAACCACCAATCATTGAAACCTATGGATATTATTGCCTATTCTAGTCAAGTTGGAGCAACAAAAGTTGCTCTAAAAACAGGATATGACAGCATTAAAAAAAATTATATTAATTTTGGATTTTCAAAGCCTATTTCAATTAATTTTCCATCATCATCATTGGGGTATTTCAATTTTAAAGATAGCGTGAGTGATAGGGAGCTTGCAGCGTTGGGATATGGCTATGGCTTCGAAGTTAGCCCATATCAATTAGCAAGCGCATATTCTGTTTTTGCAAATGGCGGAATATTAAAAGATTTTGTAATCATAAAAGATGAGCCAGTTATATCCCAGCAAGTTATTTCAAAAGAGTCAGCAGATTATATTTTGCAATCTTTAGAGGCAGTTGTTGAATATGGAACTGGAAAATTAGCTGGCTTAAAAAATTTTGATACTGGAGGAAAAACTTCAACCGTGCATAAGGTTTCAGTGACCGGATATAAAGATGATTCTTATAGAGCATCATTTGTGGGCATAGCTCCAGCTAATGAAAAATCTTTAACAATAATGGTTTCTATAGACAACCCGAGTCTAAATTCATATTCAGGTGGAGCTGTTGCAGCTCCTATATTTGCAAAAATTGCTGATAGTACTCTTAATTATTTGGGTTATTGATATGATAAAAAAATTAATGTCTATTTTGAATATAGATTTTATCCCGACTAGAAAAATTTCAGCAATTACAAATTTTTCTAAAGATGTTAAAAAAGACTCTATATTTTTTGCTCTAGATGGCGTTAACAGACATGGTACATCCTATATAGATGAAGTTATATCTAAAGACCCAATGCTTATTATTCATAACAACAAGGATTATGCATGTGGTCACAATAATGTTTTTTTTGTTGAGGATTTGACTGAAAAGCTACTACCATTTTTATGCGAATACTATCAAATTGATTTAGATAAATTTAAGTTTATTGGATTTACAGGAACAAATGGAAAGACCTCAGCTGCTTATTTCTGTCACCAAATTCTTATTTCTATGAATTTATCATCATCATACATAGGAACTTTAGGGTTTCTAAATAACAGCATAAATAATTTTATAGAGTCTAAAAATACAACCCCAGGTGTATTTGAGATTTTTAATTTTTTATCGACTTTAGATCAGAGCAGAACTAATCATATATGTTTAGAGGTTTCCTCTCATGCTCTCGATCAAAATAGATTAAAAGGAATCCAATTAGATGTCTCATCAATTATGAATATAACTAAGGATCATCTCGACTATCATCTAACAGAAGAGAGCTATATAAAGTCGAAGTTAAAAATCATTGATATAACAAAATCTGGATCAACTTTCGTTAACAATTTATTAAAAAAAGTCATTATAAATCATACCAATCATAATCTAGACTCACTAAAATTTCTTGATAGCTATGGCTCTAATGATGATTGTTTTTTACATATTGAAGAATGTAATATGAAGCAGTCTAAATTTTCTTTAAGAATAAATTCAGACTTATTTAATTTTTCGCAAAAATTATTTCCAGAATTTAATATTCAAAACTTTATTTATGCTTTTTTATCAATTCATAGACTTTATCAAGATAAAGATTTATCAAAGCTGAGCTTAGATTCTATTAAATTACCGAAAGGCAGATTACAGATTGTTGAGGATATTAAAGATAATATCATCATCGACTATGCACATAATCCTGATAGTTTTAAAAATATCCTAAAGCCGATAAATGAACAATTTAAAGGCATTATTACCTTATTTGGTTGTGGTGGTGACAGGGATAAAGAAAAAAGGCCATTAATGTTAAAGACAGCATTAAAATATTCTGAAACTGTTATATTCACATCTGACAATAATAGAAGTGAATGCTTTGAATCTATTGTGGATGATGCTATGAATGGACATAGTTCCACAAATATTAAAATTATCAAAGATAGAAAGAAAGCAATTATTCAAGGCTGCAAGTTATTAACAAAAGACAAATGCCTTCTAATTTTAGGTAAGGGTCATGAAGAGACGCAAGAAGAGAATGGAGAAAGGTTCTATTTTAGCGATGAAGAGGTTGTGAATGAAATTTATAAGTAATACTAATGATATTAGGCATCATCTCGGTATAAAAAGCGAATCTTATCCAGATCCAATATCAAATATTACATTTGATTCTAGGAAGGTAAAAAAATCTTCATTTTTTATATGCTTAAAGGGTGAAAGTTCCGATGGCAATGAATTCATTGATGAGGCTTTAAATAAAGGAGCAAGCTTAATCTTATCTAATAGAAAGAAGCTTGCTGAAAATAATAAAAAAATCATTTATACACCCGACACTATTAAAGCTTTGAGAAAAATCTCCAAAAGTATTATTAATTCATTTTCAAACAACAGGATTGGTATTACAGGAAGTAATGGAAAGACTACAACTACTAAAATTATTACAAAAACACTTTTCAATTCATCAGGAACTATAAAAAATTTTAATAATGAAATTGGAATGCCGTTAAGCATTATGAATGCTAGGGCGCAGGCAAAGAACCTGGTTATTGAAATGGGTGCTGCTAAATTCAAAGATATCAATTATTTAAGTTCAATACTTAAACCTAGCATCGGAATAATTACTAATATTGGCCATTCTCATCTAGAAAATCTACAAAATACTGAGGGTGTATTAAAAGTAAAGTCTGAATTGATACCAAACATTACAAAAGGGGGATATTTAATAGTACCTGCAAATAATGAAAAGCATCTTAGTTACTGGAAAAAAATTAGAAGTGATATAAAGGTTATAACATTTAGCGCACATAAGAATGCTGACTTTATTGCAAAAAATATAAAAGAATCTAGCGCCGGCATGATTTTTTCAATAGTATCAAAAAATTATGATGTAGATTTAGATATCAAAACTGATTTAATGGGGATGCATAATATTGAAAATATCCTTGCAGCATACATAGTAAATTTTCTAACTCAAAAGAATAATAAATATTTTCAAAAGAAAATATCATTAGTTGATAGACATACTTCAAGACAGAGGAAGCTTGATTGGATAAATAATTCTATGCTTATTGATGATTCTTACAATGCAAATCCTGACTCGGTTAAGAAAAGCTTAGAGCTTTTATCAAAATATAAAGAAAGAAAGTTATTTATTATGGGAGATATGCTAGAGCTTGGAAAGCAGAGCAGCAGTTATCACAAACAGATAGGGAAGTATGCCTCAGATAAAGGCATAGACATTATTTTGGCTATTGGAGATCATACTAAGCATTCAGCAAATGAATTTGGGGAAAATGGCTTTTTCTTTGAATGTGAAAAAGAATTAAAAGATTTTATTAATAACAATGTAAAATCTAACGATATAGTTTTACTCAAAGGCTCAAGGGGCATGAAGATGGAAAGGTTTATAAATGTTTGAATATCTTGGATCTGTTCTTGTAAGCGTTGATCCTGGCTTTGATGTTTTAAGATATTTAACGGTTAGAACTCTTGGTGGAACCGTAACAGCGTTATTAATCACTATAGTATTTGGTCCTTTGTTTATAAATAAACTTAAATCGATGCAGTTTGAGCAATATGTTCGAAACGAAGGGCCTAAATCCCACTACAAAAAAACAGGCACTCCAACCATGGGAGGCATTTTAATAATTTCGTCTATGTTAATTTCAACCCTTCTTTGGGCAGACCTAAGCAACAGGTATATTTGGGTAGTCCTCGTCACTACAATTTCTTTTGCTTTTATAGGTTTCTTAGATGATTTTCTCAAGATTAAAAATAAAAGTTCGGACGGGCTGACATCTAAACAAAAGATACTCATGCAACTTGTTGTGTCGATATCAATAATATCTTACCTATTTTTTTCGCATGACCAAGTCGCCGAGATTTCATTTATTGTTCCATTTTTTAAGAATTTTATAATCCCAATGGGAACTTTATTATTTATATTTATTGGTACGTTTGTTTTAATCGGTTCTTCAAATGCTGTAAATCTTACAGACGGTTTAGATGGTTTAGCCATTTTGCCATCTGTGCTTATTGCTGGTGCATTAGGGCTTATAGCTTATAGTATGGGTAATCAGATCATTGCAGATTACCTATATCTGCCTCATTTGCCTTTATCAGGAGAGTTAATTGTTTTTTGTGGTGCGTTAATTGGATCAGGTATTGGCTTTCTTTGGTATAACACATATCCAGCTCAAGTATTTATGGGAGACGTTGGCTCATTAACACTTGGTGCAATTTTAGGAATAATGGCAGTTATATTAAGGCATGAATTGGTATTTGCAATTATGGCAGGTGTATTTGTTATCGAGACTTTAAGTGTTGCGATACAGGTAATTTCATTCAAAACTAGAGGTAAAAGAGTTTTCTTGATGGCACCAATTCATCATCATTTTGAACTTAAGGGATGGCCTGAACCTAAAATAATTGTGAGGTTCTGGATAATTACTCTTGTCTTGATTCTTGTAGCATTAGCTACTTTAAAATTAAGGTGATATCTGGAAATGAAATCCTTAATTTATGGATATGGAATTACAGGAAAGTCTTTTGAACGATACTTAAAAAAAAAGAAAGTAGCCTACGATATCTTCGATCAAAACATTCCAGAATATAGTATAAAACTTGATCTAAATAATTATAAAAATATTCTTTGTAGTCCAGGTATTAATGCAGATGAATTTGATCATTTGCAAGCATCAAACAAAGTTTTAACAGATATTGATATTTTTTTTGAGGAAGATAATTCTATTAAAATTGGAATTACGGGTACCAATGGGAAAAGTACAACTTGCTTCCATTTAGCTCAATTACTTAAACAGGAGTTTGGAGTTAATTTAATTGGCAATTTTGGAAATCCGGTTCTGGATGACATCAATAACGGCAATGAATATTCAATAATTGAACTCTCTAGTTTCCAATTGCATAAAATGAAAAAAAATAAATTAGATTTTGGAGTGTTGTTGAATATAGAACCTGATCACTTAGATTATCATAAGGATTTTTTATCATACAAAGCTGCAAAAGAAAGAATCCTCTCTGCCAATAAATCAAGTCAAGAAAATGACCCATATTTGTTATTTGAATGGATTACAAAAAGAAAATGTAAAAAAACAAAGTTAAAAAATCTACCATATAGATATCAATTTATTTCTAAAAATATAATTAACGATTCCAAATCAACAAATACCTCATCCTTAAAATATGCAATTAGCAATGCCAATATGTTTTTTCAAGATGATTATATTTTGATATGTTGCGGTGATCCCAAGAAAGAAAATTTTCCAAAATTAGAAATATCTGGACCTGCAAAAATATTAATTTATGGCAATCATGCAAAGCAAATCGATGCTTGTATCTCACATCCAAATAAAAACTTATTTGATGATGCAAACCTCTTATTGGAATATTTACAAAACAAGTCTATCTTTTCTAATATCTTATTTTCACCCGGTTTTCCAAGCGGACTAGATTACAAGAATTTTGAGGAAAGGGGCGATGATTTTAACAATCTGATATACAACTTAAAAAAATGAATGAAATTTTTCGAAATAATTTACTGATAGTTATTCCATTTTCAATTCTTATTTTAATTGGTTTGATAATGATTTCATCAGCGAGTGTTTTTATAGCGGAAGCAAATTACAATGATCCATTTTTTTATATCTCAAAACAATTAATATTTGTTTCTATGGGATTTCTTGCTATGGTTTTTTTTCTTATTATCCCATCTAACTTTTTACTTAAAATTGACTGGTTATTGATACTTATAAGTATATTGTTGCTTGTATTGCTTTTTGTTCCTGATATTGGCACATCTGTAAATGGAAGTATAAGATGGATAAGAGTTGGATCAATTGGCATACAGCCATCTGAGATATGTAAGTTTAGCCTCATTATCTATATCTCTGGTTATTGTTTGCGGCGAACTTCAGAACTTCATTCATTAAGAAATTTTTTAAAGCCTCTAGCCCTTCTTTCTATAATTTCACTTTTAATCCTATCTCAGCCTGATTTAGGATCTACAGCAATAATCTGTTTGGTTGTAGTTGCTATTCTGTTCTACGCTGGGATATCTTTTTTTCAATTTTCACTTTTGACTATTTTAATTGCTATGCTTGGTTTTGCAGCAATCACTTCTTCGCCAATGAGGATAGCTAGGATGATGGCATATATGGATCCATTTGATCCTGATGTTGTTTTAGGAAGTGGATACCAGTTAGCAAATTCACTCATAAGTATTGGCCAAGGTGGTTTTCTTGGCCTTGGGCTTGGTAATAGTTTTCAAAAGAATTTTTTTCTTCCTGAGGCGCACACAGATTTTATTTTTGCAGTATTGGTAGAGGAGCTTGGGGTGATTGGGGGTATATTCTTGATTGCTGTTTATGTGGTTTTGTTTATAGGAATGCTCAATGTTGCTCTTTCTTGTATGAAATTAAATAAAGTTTTTCAAGGCTTGGTGTGCTTTGGCACAACGATACTTTTTGCCTCTCAAACGCTATTTAATATATCTGTAAATATTGGACTTTTACCAACAAAAGGACTGACATTGCCATTCATTAGTTATGGAGGAACAAGCATAATTATAATGATGTCATTAGTTGCTATAGTTCTTAGAATTAATAACGAAAACAAACTATCATAGTAGTTTATGAATATAATAATTTCAGCCGCAAAGACTGGAGGCCATGTGTTCCCAGCAATAGAAGTGGCAAAAGAATTTGCATCAAAGGAATGTAATATCTTTTTTATTGGAACTGGTTCAAAAATTGAGAAAAACGCTTTAGAGGGTTTGTCATTTAACTATATACCGCTAAAAATAGATGGTTTCAGAGGCAAATCACCTTTAAATAAAATTTTGTCTTTGAAAGATACAGTATTTAATATTTTCAAAGTTTATTTCATAATAAAAAGAAACAACATTAAATGTATTATAACTTTTGGTGGATTTATTACTGTGCCAGTAGGCTTAGCTGGTTGGCTTGCACGTACGAAGGTCTTCACGCACGAACAAAATTCGGTAATGGGTTCAGCTAATAAATTACTTTCTAAATTTGCAACAATTAATTTCCTTGCCTTCCCTATAACAGGCAATATTAAACGAAGTTTAATCTCAGGAAATCCAATAAGAACATCTTTTAACATTAACAAGGCTCAAGAGAAAGACCGAGACACCAATAAAATTAGGATTTACATCACAGGCGGCAGTCAAGGGGCAAAATATTTCAATGAAACTTTTCCAAAAAGCTTTGAAGATGTTGAAGATTTAGTACAAATCAAACATCAGTGTGGAAACGGCAACTTCAATGAAGTACAAAATTTATACTCTAAAACTAATATTGATTTTAGCGTATCAGAATTTTATAAGGATCCAAGTCTTGAAATTGAATGGGCAGATTTTGTTATTTCAAGATCAGGTGCATTAACAATATCGGAGGTCTCATCGCTTTCTAAAGGCATGCTTATGATTCCTTTGCCTATCTCCATTGATAACCATCAATATCTTAATGCAAAACATATTTTAGATATTAAAATGGGGGTCATACATGAGGAAGCCGATGGTATAGATAAACTTAATGAAAAATTAAAGAAGATTATTAGTCAAAAAACTTATCTAAATTGGCAAAAGCAAACCAATTCAAGTCACAAAAATGCAACAAAATTTATACTTAATAACATCTTAAAAGAATATGGAGCCATTTAAAAAGATTAGAAAAATTCATTTTGTTGGTATTGGTGGTGCTGGCATGATTGGCATAGCAAGGGTATTGCTTCAAAAAGGCTACAAAGTTTCAGGGTCTGATTTGTCTATTTCATCAGATTTATTAAAGTTAAAGAAGGAGGGCGCAACAGTCTTTAAAGGGCATGCTGGAGCAAATGTTATTAACAAAGATCTTATAGTACTCTCATCTGCAATTAATAAGAATAACCCTGAGTTAATAAATGCTATTAAGCTTGGTATCACTGTGATTCCAAGAGCCGAAATGTTGGGAAGCATTATGAGAGGTTACGATAGTATTGCAATTGCTGGCAGTCATGGGAAAACAACTACAACAAGCATGCTTGCAAAAATCTTTAGTGAGGGCAATCTAAGCCCTACTTATGTTGTGGGCGGAAAAGTTCTTAGCTCTGATCTTAATTCTGATTTAGGAAGTGGAAAATATCTTATCGCAGAAGCAGATGAAAGTGACGGCTCATTTATTCATTTGCATCCCAATGCAGCTGTGGTTACAAATATTGATGATGATCATCTAGTCCATTATGAGAACAATTTTGAAAAACTATTAGATGCTTTTGTAACATTCTTAGATAATGTGCCATTTTTTGGATATATAGTTATCAATAATGATGATAAAAACATCAAGAAAATTTCAAAAAGAATTTCAAGAAAACAGATTAAATTTGGTTTCTCAAAATCTTCTGATTTTCAGATACAACAAGGTGACTATAGTAAAGGTTTTCAAAATTTCTCTATCTTTAATAATTATAAAAATAAAAAATATACCTTTAGCATTTCTTCACCGGGTAAGCATAATATATACAACGCTGCTGCGGCTGCAGTACTGAGCATTGAAGAAGGGATTCCAATTAATACAATAAAGAAAGGCCTTAAAAACTTTTCAGGTGTTGGAAGAAGATACGAAAAACACAATTTAAATATTAATGGCTCTGATATTCTTTTAATTGATGATTATGGTCACCACCCAATTGAGGTTTTATCTAATTTAAATGCAGTAAAGCAAGAATTTCCATCTAAGAGAGTTTGTGTCATTTTCCAGCCACATAGGTTTTCAAGAACAGCGCAACTATTTGATGAATTTTTAAATGTTCTTAAAAAGACCAAAGCATTAGTTATGCTTGATATATATCCTGCCAGCGAGAAGCCTATAAAAGGAATCAATTCAGATGCAATAGTGCAATCTCTCAAGCAGATGGGACATAAGAATTGTTATTTGGTTAAAAACCATCAAGATGTTAATAATTTTATTGAAAAAAATTATTTGAATTTCGATATATTTATTACCCAGGGCGCAGGTAGCATTGCAGGGGTATGTGACTTAATTACAGATAAATGGAAAGCATAAAAAATATAGCAATTATTTACGGAGGCAGTTCAGCTGAAAGAGAGGTTTCCATTGAGAGCGGGGAAGGTATTTTTAATGGTCTCTCAAAAATGGGTATAAATAGCACCTTGATTGAATATGCTGATTTTAAAAAAATCTCGTTAGGTAACTTTGATATGGTTTTTATTGCTTTACATGGTCATGAAGGTGAAAGTGGGGAGCTGCAAAAAGTCTTATCTGATAGAAATATAAAATATACCGGATCAAGTTTTAAAGGATGTTCACAAACCTGGAATAAAAGAATCTGCAAAGAAATTCTTTTAGAAAATCATATTAGTACTCCCAAATGGATATCTGTAAGCAATTTAGAAACGGATCTTAAATCAAATTCAGTCGAAGGCCTTTATCAAAAACTAAAAAGTGAAATGGGTGAAGAAATATTTATGAAACCATCAGAGGATGGGTCCAGCATCGATATTTTTAAAATCGAAAGCAAAGGGTCATTCATGAATGCTATTAATGATTGCATTAATTTAAATAGAGAGTTTATTTTTGAAGAAGCTATTAGCGGAAAGGAGATAACAGTAGGTATTATTAATAACAAGTGCTTGCCCCCAGTTGAAATACAAACTAATAATATTTTTTATAATTATGAAGCTAAATATTTATCAAATGAAACTAGTTTAATAGAAGCTGATTTGTCAGAAGAAAAAAAGGAAGAAATTCAGCAAATGGCATTAAATGCATTTCATGCTTGTGGATGTAAGAGTTGGGCCAGAGTAGATTTCTTACAAGATAATAATGGAAATTTCTTTGTTATCGAGATTAATACAGCTCCTGGGATGACTTCTCACAGTCTAGTGCCAAAAGCAGGAAGCTTTTTGGGTTTGTCTTATGAAGAAGTTTTAAAAAATATTATAAATGCTTCACTTTAGATACTTATTAATATTTTTCTATAGTATTAATACATCTGCTCAACTAAATATTGAAGTTACATTTGAAGATCCAATAGAATTTGAATCTCAATTAAAATTTATTGAGAGTCTTGATGATATGGGTTCTGTAAAATCCTTAAAGAATGCCTTAGAAAATCAAGAATGGATTGATAGCTATATTTTTAACAGAATCCCTTTTGATGATAATATTGAGGTATATATTTCATCTAAGAAGCCATTATTTAATCTAAACAATGAATTCTATGTAGACTATGATCTTGATAAGTTTAGCTACTCAGCAAGTAATAGAAGCTATCTCAGGGTGAATGGAGATATCTCCAATCTTAGTGACATAATTAATTTAATAGAGTTTGCGAAGGAACTTGATAACAATATTTTAAATAAATTAGAATTAATTGAGTACAGCCATATATTTGGTTGGTTGATAGTGCTAGATCAAACAGAAATTAAGCTAGGTAAAGAAATAACAATTAAAAAGTTCAAACTATTGGAAGAAACTATAGAATATTTAGATATTAATAATAAAATTCCTAGTATGATAGATCTAAGATATAAAGATGGGGTTGCTATAAAGAATGGGTAATAATTCAAAAAATTCAAATATTGTTGTTGGTCTTGATATTGGCACCTCAAAGGTTGTTTGTATTGTCGGAAAGAAAAGTAAGGCCGGTGAGCTTGAAGTAATTTCATTAGGATCTTATCCATCTAGTGGACTAAAAAAAGGAGTAGTCGTTAATATTGAAGCAACTACTGATGCAATAAAAAAAGCTGTAGAGCAGGCTCAATCCATTATTGAGGAAAAAATTAAATCAATATACGTTGGCGTTGCTGGAAATCACATAAGAAGCATTAATTCTCAGGGTATTGTTGGTATTAAAGACAAGGAAGTAAAACCTTTTGATATTGAAAAAGTAATTGATTCAGCTTCATCTGTTTCCATACCATCTGATCAAGAAGTTCTCCACGTTCTGCCTCAAGAGTATGTAATTGATGACCAGGATGGCATTAAAGAACCATTAGGCATGTCTGGAGTGAGATTAGAGGCAAGGGTTCATTTAGTCACTTGTTCAAATAGCGCGCTTAGAAATATAGAAAAGTGTGTAAAAAATTGTGGTTTAGCTGTAAGTGGTTTTGTTTTGGAGCAACTAGCAAGTTCATATTCAATTCTTTCCGATGATGAAAAAGATTTAGGTGTCTGCTTGGTTGACATTGGTGGAGGAACGACAGATATAGCAATTTTCAATGCTGGATCAATTGTTCATACGGGCGTAATACCTATTGCTGGTGATCAAGTTACAAGCGATATAGCGCAAGCTTTAAGAACTCCTACTCCACAAGCAGAGGAGATAAAGCAAAAACATGGTTGTTCGGTTTCTGAATTTACATCAGATGAAGAAAGTATTGAAGTTCCAGGAGTTGGTGGCAGGCCGCCAAGAGAGCTTTCTAGGAGGTCCCTTGCTGAAATTATAGAGCCAAGATATGTTGAGTTATTTGAGCTTATTAAAGCTGAAATTTCTAGAAATGGTTTCGAAGATAAAATACCTGCAGGTATAGTTTTTACAGGGGGAACTTCAAAGATTGAGGGAGTAGTTGAGTTGGCTGAATCCATCTTTCAGACAAGTGTAAGGCTTGGAGTTCCTAATAATTTTATTGGTATGGAGAATATCTTACAGAATCCAATATATTCAACATCTATAGGCTTGGTAGAGCATGGTCATAACCAAATGACCTCAGATCTTGTTGCAGAAAGCAACCAAACCCTCTGGTCAAAACTGCTTAAAATAGTTAAAAGCGAGTATTGATTCTAGAATTTAATTCAATTAGAATGCCTTTTCCTTGGTTTTTACCAATTAAGGTAGAAATCTTTAACCATAGGGAAACATATGAAAAAATACGAAGCAGTCCTTATATTAAATCCAAATCTTTCTTCAAAAGTTGAGGATTTTAAAGAAGAGTTCAATAAGTTATTAACAGATAATTCATTTAAGATTACCAAATTAGAAGACGTTGGCAGACGCCAACTAGCTTATTCAATAAATAATCATAATAAAGGTCATTACTTATTAATGAACCTTGAAGGTGAGCCAAGTAAGTTGTTAGAAATTGAAACAAAAATCAAATATAACGAATCGATAATAAGACATCTTGTTCTTGCTGTAAAAAACCATTCTGAGGATGAGTCCGCGCTAATGGCAGAATCTAAAAATAAAAAATCAGAAGCAAGCGAGAGTAAAAAAGAAGCAGTTCAAAAAGATGCTGATGCCAAGGAGAAGAATGATGAGTAAGTATGAATTGCCGAAGAACTTTGATTATAAGAATACCGATCTACTAAAACAGTTCATCACCGAAACAGGTAAAATAATGCCTGCAAGAGTTACTGGGGTATCCGCTTCAAACCAAAGAAAGATAACTAAATCAATTAAGATTGCTAGATTTTTAGCACTCTTACCATACACTGACATGCATCAATAAGAGGCAATTATGAAAATTATACTTTTAGATAAAATTCAGAGGTTAGGCGAGATCGGAGATATTGTTGAAGTTAATTCAGGATATGCACGAAATTTTCTAATTCCTCAAAAGAAAGCTGCATTTGCTAGTGATAAAAATATCAAAGAGGTTGAGGCAAGAAAAGAAGAACTTGCTGCCGCATCTGCTGATTTATTAACACAAGCACAGGCAAGATCTGAATCAATTGAAGGGTCTTCATGTGAGATATTTGTTCCAGTAACTGAAGAAGGTGCATTATATGGTTCAGTTGGAACAAGAGAAATATCTGAAGCATTTATTGAAACTGGTGTTGAGATTGATAAAAGTGAGGTTCAACTTCCGGACGGGCCAATTAAAGAACAGGGCGAATTTAATATTGTTATAAGTGTTCACCCTGAGGTATCTGCAAACGTTGTTGTAAAAGTATCTGCTGAATAGTTGTGTATTTTAAAATATGATGTAAAAATCATATTCTTATGTCAGATATTTCAATAGACCAAAATAATCAAGCTAGAGAAGCTGAAAGAGCCGTGCTCGGAGGCCTAATGCTTGAAACTCATAGGTTTGATACAGTCATACAAGTTATTACCGAAACTGATTTCCAGGGCAAAGATCATCAAATTATATTTGAATCTATGTCAGAGCTTGTAAATGAAAACAAGCCATTAGATCCATTAACGGTCTCTGAAAAACTAGATAATAGTAACAACCTAAATAGAGTAGGTGGAAAAAACTATTTAATTGAGCTTGCAACCTCAACTCCATCAGCTGCCAATCTTGAAGCCTATGCTGAGATAATAAGACAGAGGTCTATATCTAGAAAACTTATGCAGGCTAACTCCGAGATTACAGATTTAATTAACAATCCTCAGGGTCAGAATGGTGAAGAGCTTTTAGATCATGCTGAAAGATTAATCTTCTCTTTAAATGATGAAACAAGTCAAAATGATTCATCTCTTCAGTCAATGAAAGAATTAATTCCATCGACTATGGATAGATTGCATGAGCTTTCTAATAAAAAGGGTGGGTTGATAGGCTCCTCAACAGGTTTTACAGATTTAGATAAAAAGCTACAAGGAATTCAGAATGGTGATTTGATAATTGTTGCTGGTCGTCCAAGTATGGGTAAAACATCATTTGCAATGAATATAGCTGAAAACGTTCTTACGAATGACGATACTGATGGAGCAGTTTTAATTTTTAGTTTAGAGATGCCAGGTGAATCACTTACAACAAGAATGTTGTCTGGAATGAGCAAGCTTGATCAACAAAATGTTAGATCTGGTATGTTAAGAGATGATCAGCTGAAAATTCTTTTAGAAGAGGGAGAAAGATTAAAGAATTTACCTCTATGGATTGATGATAGTTCGCTTTTAACGCCAATGGAGCTCAGAGCTAAGGCTCGAAGGCTGGCAAGATCTGAGGGAGGACTATCTTTAATAGTTGTTGATTATCTTCAGTTAATGCAACTTCCAACATCTGCCGAAAATCGTGTGAATCAAATCTCTGAAATATCAAGGTCATTAAAATCCTTAGCAAAAGAGCTTGATGTTCCTGTTGTAGCTTTATCTCAGCTGAATAGAGCAGTAGAGCAAAGACCAAACAAAAGACCAATAATGGCTGATTTAAGAGACTCTGGAGCAATAGAACAAGATGCAGATGTTATTTTGTTTATATATAGAGATGAAGTTTATAATGAAGATTCTGAACAGGGCAACAAAGCCGAAATAATTATAGGTAAACAAAGAAATGGTCCTATAGGTACTGTTCATCTTACTTTCCTTAAAGAATACACAAGATTTGAAAACTTTTCTAATGATGGGTTCTACGATTCTTTTGAATGACCTCGCTTAAATCAGAATTATTAATTGACCCATCCATAATCCAAGAAAATATTCTTTATATAAAGAGTTTAATGCCAAAAGACAGCAAATTTATGGCTGTAATAAAGTCAGATGCTTATGGTCACATCATGGAGAACTTAATTAAAACTATTGATAGTCATGTAGATGGATATGGAACGGTTAGAATTGAAGAGGCTATAAGAATTAGAAATAAATCAAATAAAAAAATCTTATTAATGACAGGAGTATATTCTGACAAAGATCTTGACCTGGCCTCGAAACATAATTTTGATTTAGTTGTGCATAATCAGACCCAATTTAATTTAATCCAAGAGAATGATTACTATAAAAACCTATGGTTCAAAGTTAATACTGGCATGAATAGACTGGGTTTCGAAGAACAGCATTTTTTAGATATATATAATAAAAATCTTCAAGATAAAAAGATTGTTCTCATGTCGCATATGGCATCATCATCTGATCCAAAAAAACACAGCAACCAAGAACAGCTATCAAGATTTAATAACATTGCCAATCAGCTAGATGGAGCTTTTGAAAAGAGCATAGCAAATACTGGTTGTATTTTTAATTTTCCTGAACATTGTTATGACTGGGTTAGATGTGGTATTGGTATATTTGGTGGTTACGCAGGTTCGCACCAGCTTAAAACAGCTATGACTTTAAGATCACCAATTGTTGATATAAGAGAAATTAAAAAAGGCGATTCCGTAGGGTACGATGGAAGAGCAATAGCTGAAAGTGACATGAGAATTGCAACAGTATATATAGGTTATGCTGATGGTTTAGCCCAAAACCTAAAGGATGGAACCCTAACTCATGTTAATAACAAACCTGCAAAAATATTTGGAAAAGTTAGTATGGATCTTACAACCATTGATGTCACGAATCACGAAGATTGCAAAATTGGTGATTTTTGCGAAATTTTCTCACCAGAATCTAGTATTAATAATGTTTCCATACCCAACGATCTAATATCCTACGATCTTATGATTAGAATTAAATCTAGAGTAGAAAAAAAGTACATCAATTAGTTAAATAAGCTTTTTAATATTCCACTATTAATCCATATCTGTTATTCTGTTATCCCATCATGATTGCATTAAATGATGGCAAAAACTAAATACATTTTCGTTACTGGTGGAGTAGTTTCCTCTCTAGGAAAAGGTATAGCAGCAGCATCCTTAGGCGCTCTTCTTGAATCAAGAGGTCTTTCAGTTTCTCTTATAAAAGTTGATCCATATATAAATGTAGATCCTGGAACCATGAGCCCATTCCAACATGGAGAAGTTTTTGTTACTAATGATGGAACTGAAACTGATCTTGATTTAGGTCATTATGAGCGTTTTGTAAGATACCAAGCATCTAATAAGAATAATTTCACTGCAGGAAAAGTTTATGAAACAGTTATCAGGAATGAAAGAAAAGGTAAATATTTAGGTGGAACAGTTCAGGTAATCCCTCACATTACTAATGAAATAAAACAAAGGATTAAAGCAGGTGGTCTTGGAAAGGATATTGCAATTGTTGAAATAGGTGGAACCGTTGGTGATATAGAAAGCCAACCTTTTGTTGAAGCTATAAGACAAATGGTATTAGAACTTCCAAAAACATCATCAGCTGTTGTTCATTTAACATTAGTTCCATTTATTAAAGTATCAGGTGAATTAAAAACAAAACCCACTCAACATTCTGTCAAAGAGCTAAGGTCATTAGGGATAAGCCCAGACTGCTTGATATGCAGGTCTGAACAAGAGCTTCCCAAAGATGAAAAGAAAAAGATAGCTCTATTTTGTTCTGTTGATCAAGAGAATGTAATCTCAATGCATGATGTCCAAACCGTTTACTCAATACCTTTATTGTTAAATAAACAGAAAGTTGATGACATAATTTTAAAAAAATTAAATATTAAAACTCACAAACCAAAACTTGCAGATTGGAAAAGAGTTGTTAAGGCTAGTCTTAATCCAGAAAGAGAGGTGAATATTGCTTTTGTTGGAAAATACACAGAGCTACAAGACTCATACAAATCAATCAATGAAGCCTTGGAGCATGCTGGAATAAAGCATAAGACAAGGGTAAATATAAATTTCGTGTTGGCTGAAACAATAACATCAAGAAATGTAAAAAAATTAATTGGAAAACATGATGCAGTTCTGGTGCCTGGAGGTTTTGGACAAAGGGGTGTAGAAGGTATGATTCTGGCTTGTAAATATGCAAGAGAAAATCAAATCCCTTATTTGGGTATTTGTCTTGGTATGCAGGTAGCAATTATAGAGTACTGTAGAAATGTGCTAGGTTTGAAAGATGCAAATAGCACCGAATTTGATTCTAAAACAAAGAATCCAGTAATAGCACTTATCACTGAATGGAGTGATAGATCTGGCAAAAAGGAAGTAAGAAATAAAGATTCTGATCTAGGAGGAACTATGCGACTAGGTGGACAGCTTTGTAAACTTCAGAAAAGCTCAAATGCTTATAAAATGTATAAGAAACTTGAAATTGTTGAAAGGCACAGACACAGATATGAAGTTAATCCATTCTATAAAGATGCAATGTCTAGTGCTGGGCTGTCTATCGTTGGAACCTCTAGCGATAAAAAGCTAGTAGAAATGATAGAAATCAATAACCATAAGTGGTTCCTAGCATGTCAATTTCATCCTGAGTTCACTTCCAATCCTAGAGATGGTCACCCTATATTTAATAGTTATATAAAGAGTACAATAAAGCATGAAAAATGAAATAAAACTTAGAGATTTTACAATCGGAAATAATGAAAACCTATCACTAATGGGTGGTATGAATGTATTAGAATCAAGAGATATAGCAATGAATGTGGCTGAAGAATTTGTAAAAGCATCTGAAGCTCTTAATATAAATTATATTTTTAAAGGTTCTTATGACAAAGCTAACCGCAGTTCTATAAATTCATTCAGAGGACCTGGAGTAGAAGAGGGTTTAAAAATTCTTCAAGAGATAAGAGACACTTTTGATATACCTGTAATAACAGACATTCATGAGCCTGACCAAGCAAAGCCAGTAAGTGAAATTTGTGAAATTGTTCAGATTCCTGCCTTTCTTGCTAGGCAGACTGATTTGGTAACTGCTGCTGCAAAAACTAATTCAATAATTCAATTTAAAAAACCACAGTTTTTATCTGCTCCTGAGATGAAAAATACTATTGAGAAATGTATTTCTGCAGGTAATGAAAAAATTACTTTGTGTGAAAGGGGTAACTCATTCGGATACAATAATTTGATTGTTGATACTTTGAATTTTCAAATACTTAAAAACCTGTCAAAGCCTGTTATCTTTGATGTAACCCACTCACTTCAACTTCCTGGGGGTCTGGGAAATGCTGCTGGTGGCAGAAGAGAGTTTTTGCTAAGTCTAGCTAAAGCTGGTATCTCTCAAGGAATTGCTGGTTTATTTTTGGAGGCTCATCCCAATCCTGATGAAGCTAAGTGTGATGGACCATGTGCTCTGAAATTAGATATGGTCAAACCATTTTTGAAACAAATAAAAGAACTTGATGATTTCGTAAAGTCACAAGAAACTTTTAAAATTTAAAATAATTATGTCAACAATCACTTCTGTTAAAGCCATTCAGGTATTAGATTCTAGAGGCCTGCCGACTGTTTCTTGTTCAATAAAATTAAGTGATGGTAGCTATGCATCAGCAATCGTTCCAAGCGGGGCGTCAACGGGAACTAAAGAAGCTCTTGAGTTAAGAGATGGAACTGGTGCTTATTTGGGTAAAGGAGTCCAGAAAGCTGTAACAAATATTAATAATATTATTGCTCCAGCAATAATAAATCTTGATCCAGAAAAACAAGCTGAGATTGATAAAATAATAATAGATCTTGATGGTACAAGTGATAAATCGAAGCTTGGCGCTAATGCTATTTTAGCTGTTTCACTAGCAATCTCTCATGTTGCAGCAAAAAGCAAAAATATAGATCTTTTTGAGCATTTTTCATCAATTTTTAAAGATATCACAGGCAATACACCTTCAAAGTCTTTGCCAATGCCTATGCTGAATATCCTCAACGGAGGGGAGCATGCAGATAATAATATCGATATTCAGGAATTTATGATAATTCCATCAAATGCTAAGAGCTTTCAAGAAGCCATGCGATGGTCAAGTGAAATATATTGGAATCTTAAAAATATTTTAAAAAAACAATCCCTGTCAACAGCAGTAGGTGACGAGGGTGGTTTTGCTCCAAATTTAAAATCTAATGAAGAAGCTTTAAGTCTAATTCTTGATTCAATTAGTAAATCTGGTTTAGTGCCAGGAGAAGATGTATTTTTAGCTCTTGATTGTGCGTCTAGCGAATTTTACGATGGCAAAAATTATAACCTGAAAGGTGAAGGTAGATCGCTTTCCTCTGATGAATTTGTCTCCTATCTTGAGGAGTTAGTAAATAAGTATCCAATCATTTCCATTGAAGATGGTATGGATGAAAACGACTTTGATGGCTGGAAGCTATTAACAGATAGAATTGGCAAAAAATGCCAGCTTGTTGGAGATGACTTGTTTGTTACAAATAAGACTATTTTTCAACAAGGGATTGATTTGGGGCTTGGAAACTCTATTTTGGTAAAATTTAATCAAATTGGAACTATATCTGAAACAATGGAAACCATTCACTTAGCTAACACCAATGGCTATTCATCAATTATTTCCCATAGATCTGGGGAAACTGAAGATACAACGATTTCTGATTTAGCTGTTGGTCTTGGAACAGGGCAGATTAAAACCGGAGCACCATGTAGATCCGATAGGGTTGCTAAATACAACAGAATTTTATGGATTGAATCAGATTCAGAGAATATTAAATTATCTGAATGAGCAGATTCTTAAACTTATCAATTGCACTTTTATCAATTCTGCTTTTAATTCTTCTGTATTCTGTGTTATTTGGTGTTAATAGTTATCAAGAAAAGACATTGCTAATTGAACAAAACAATGCCCAAAATATTAAAAATGATCAATTAAAAAAAGAAAATGATATATTGGCTTTTGAGATTCAAAATGCTCAAAATTCAGACGAACATATAGAAAACCTAGCTAGGGAAAAACTTGGGCTAAGTTATCCTGATGAAGAATTTATAACAATTAAAGATTTAGAAAATATTAAAGATGACTAAAAAAACTATACCAGTAATAGTGCCTGCAGCTGGAATAGGCTCACGATTTGAAAACGACATACCAAAACAATATTTTAAGTTAGATGCATTAACCGTAATCGAGACGACAATAAGAGAGTTGCTAAATTCTAATATAGTTGAAAGGATTGTTATTTGCGTTGCAGACAATGATAAGTTCATTGAGCAGCAGAATTTTTATGATGATCCCAAAATCAAAATTATTAAAGGAGGCTTAACAAGAGCTCAGTCAGTTTTTAATGCATTAAACGATCCGGTTATGGAGGATTATGACTATGTTGCTATTCATGATGCCGCTAGGCCAAACTTCTCCAACACAGACTTAAGTAGCATGCATGATAAATTAATTAATGAAAAACTAGATGGCATTTATCCTTATATACAACTAACAGACTCTTTAAAGTCCTATCAAAGTGGAACAGTCAATAAAGATGAATTTTATTTTGCTCAAACACCCCAGGTCTGCAAAAAAAGCTCAATACATACTGCTCTAAAAAATTGTTTAAATAATAATATTGAAGTTCCGGATGAATCTTTTGCTCTTGAGCATTCCCAATTTTTAGTTGATAAAGTTCAAGGACAAAGAAATAACATTAAGATTACCTTCAAAGAAGATATTGACCTAATTTCTAAATTTCTTACAAGAACAGGCACCGGTTACGATCTTCATAAGTATAAGGACGGAAAAGGTATTCTCCTTGGGGGACACTTGATACCATGTGAATATAGTATTGTTGCTCATTCAGATGGAGATGTTCTGCTCCATTCTTTAGCTGACTCAATTCTAGGAGCTTCTGCGCTTGGAGATATTGGGATGTTTTTCTCTGATACAGATCTTGCAAATAAAGGTTTAGATAGCTCAAAAATTATAGATTTTTGTTTGTTAGAAATAGCTGATATTGGATTTGAAATATTTAATGTTGATATAACTGTTATATGCGAGTTACCGAAAATAAATCCTCACAGAAATCAGATATTAGAAAGTTTAAGCAAGATATTAAAAATAAACGTAAATAAAATTGGTTTAAAAGCAACCACGTCAGAAAAGCTTGGTATTATTGGTAACAATCAAGCAATTGCAGTCCAGACACTAACTAATCTAAAGAAAATA
The DNA here is from genome assembly GCA_964417685.1 of uncultured Gammaproteobacteria bacterium. Taxonomy (GTDB): domain Bacteria; phylum Pseudomonadota; class Gammaproteobacteria; order Magnimaribacterales; family D2472; genus CAJQGY01. The sequence goes on from CAYQIT010000002.1 coordinate 163,610, forward strand.
TGAAAATACTTCTCACAAATGATGATGGTTATGATGCAGAAAATATTCAGAATCTATTTTTGGAACTTCAAAAAAGTCATGATGTATGGATAGTTGCTCCAAAAAATAATTGTAGCGGCATGAGTGCGGCAATTTCATTTTTAAAAGATACAGAAATTGAGCAGGTCAGTGAAAGTATTTTTTCAGTTGATGGTACCCCAGCTGATTGTACGTATTTTGGATTATTAGGCCTTGTAGACTTTGAATTTGATATTGTTGTTTCTGGTATCAATCACGGAGCAAATATTGGAAATGATGTTTTATATTCTGGCACAGTCGGTGCTGCAGTTGGTGGTAGAAAATTAAAATATCCACCTATTGCAATATCTGTTGCATCTTATGATGCAAAAGATCCTATATTTATTGCAAAGAAATCTGTAGAAATTATCGATCTTATTGCAAATTCAGCTAGTGGGTTTAGTGGTAAAGTTTTTAATGTAAACTTACCTGATATAAATGAAGAAGAGTTCAAAGGTATTAAAATTACCTCTCTCGCCCAAAGAGGTATTCCAAATAAACCTGTCATGATTGAAAAAAACAAAAATGTATCTACCTATAGATACAATTTTTCTGGAGATCCTATAAAAGGAAATCATTTAACTGATTCAGAGGCAATAAATGATGGATATATTTCAATTTCAATACTAGATTATGACCTTGATAATAACGAGCTTATAGAAAGCTTTAAAAAGTTTATATGAACAATTCTGGTTTTACCTTCAGAAGAGTTAGGGAGGAGATGATAGAAAATCTTCTAAACATGGGCATTAAAGATTTTAGGGTCTTAGATGCAATATCCCAAGTTCCTCGCCATATATTTATTGATGAAGCCTTATGGTCTCGTGCATATGAAAACAGATCAATAACTATAGGTTATAAGCAGACCATATCGCAGCCATATATAGTGGCTAGAATGACTGAGCTTTTAATTTCTCATACAAAAGATAGAGGAAAAATTTTTAATGATGTTTTAGAACTTGGTACGGGATGCGGTTATCAATCTGCAGTCCTTTCTTATTTTTGTGAAAATATTTACTCTGTAGAGAGGATTAAGCCCTTGGTTTCAAAAGCTAGAGAAAATCTAGCTAATCTAAAAATTAGAAATATTGAAATTATCCATGGAGATGGTTTTACCGACTGGGATAAAAATAAAAAATTTGATGGTGTAATATGTGCAGCCGCGCCGCGAGAATATCCTCATGAGCTAGTGGACTCTCTTAATATTTTTGCAAAGATAGTTCTACCAGTAGGAAACTCCTCAAATCAAAAATTAAATGTTATTACCAAGATTTCTAAGGATGAAATACATGAGGAAAGTTTTGAGGATGTATCTTTTGTTCCCATGCTGCCAGGTAAATCTTTTGATGGTTCTGAGTTATGAATGAAAGGTTAAGGTTTGTAGTTGCTGGATTTTTTGTAGGTCTTGCTGAAATTCTTCCTGGTATATCTGGTTCCACCGTAGCAATAGCTTTTAATGTTTACCAAAAATTCATTCTATTTTTATCTAATTTAAAAGTATCTAACTTAAGTCTCAAATACGAAGAATTAAATAAAGTCTTTTTTTTAGATCTTATTATTCCTTTCCTTTTCTCAATGGCTTTGACTGTAATCTTATTATCTAACTTAATAATGTTTTTATTTTCTGAATATACATATTATTTTTTGGTTTTCTTGGGTTTATTGATGTGCTTAATTGCTTTTGTATTACTAAAAAGGATCAAAGGTCGTCTAGATAATAAATTAAAATTATTTTTTTATTTTAGTCTTGGTGCTGTTTTTGGCTTTTTGTTAAATCAGATTAATTTAATTCTTACAAATCCTAATTTTATTATTCTTTTGGCAGTTGGGTTTATAGCTTTTACCTTTTTTTTAATGCCAGGAATATCTGGAAGCGCAGTACTATTGTCTATTGGTGCTTATGAATTGATAATTGGATCGATAGCAACATTAAATATAACAACATTAATTCCTTTTGCTTTGGGATGCCTAATATCACTTTTTACAATGCCAAAAATTGTTAATTATCTACTAGATAGATTTAATACAAATATAATGACTTTTTTTTCAGCTCTTATTTTAGTTAGCGGGATATTATTGTTCCCATTTATTACCTTATAAACCTATTAGGTCTCTTTTATTTTTAACTGATTCGTATTTTTCAGCTTCTGGATGAGGGTCTTTGGCCTCAACTATATTTTCGTATACCTCAGATAGCCGTGCATTAATTTCAATAAAATCAATCTGGTCCTCAGGAAGCTCATCCTCTGAAAGGATTGCATCAATAGGGCACTCAGGTTCACAAAGAGCGCAATCAATACATTCGTCAGGATGAATGACTAAGAAATCAGGACCTTCGTAGAAACAATCAACAGGGCATACCTCTACACAGTCTGTGTATTTACATTTAATACAGGATTCAGTTACTACAAATGTCATATACTTAGAATAATAACGTAAAATTAAAAAGAAGACTTTAAGTGATTAAACAAAAAAAATATATAAACTTTTAATTAAAGTTGTATTTTTCTTATATTAAGTATTATACTGTATATACATACAGTAAGGAGAAGACCATGCCAAAATTAAAAGATACCAAAAAAACCTTAAAGGATACACTTGCAGATATTGATAGCCAGTTCGGGAAAGGCACAGTTATGAGAATGGGGGATAGAGAGATATTAGACATCCCTTCAATATCTACTGGATCTCTAGGGCTTGATATAGCTCTAGGTATTGGCGGTATTCCTAAAGGGAGAGTTACAGAAATTTATGGACCAGAATCTTCAGGAAAAACAACTTTAACCTTACAAATTATTGCTCAGTGTCAAAAGGAAGGCGGCACATGTGCCTTTATTGATGCAGAGCATGCACTTGATCCGCAATATGCTGAAAAGCTTGGTGTTAATGTTGATGAGCTTCTTTTGTCACAACCTGATACTGGAGAGCAAGCACTAGAAGTTGCTGATATGTTAGTTAAATCAAAAAGTGTTGATTTGGTAATTATTGATTCTGTTGCAGCTTTAGTTCCAAGAGCAGAGATTGAAGGCGAGATGGGTGACCATCACGTTGGGCTTCAAGCTAGATTGATGTCACAAGCTTTAAGAAAAATTACGGGAAATATTCAAAGGTCTGGTGCAACGGTAGTTTTCATTAATCAGATAAGAATGAAGATAGGAGTTATGTTTGGTAGCCCTGAAACTACAACTGGAGGAAATGCACTTAAGTTTTATTCTTCAGTGAGGCTTGATATTAGAAGAATCGGATCTGTTAAAGAAGGCGATGAAGTAATGGGAAATGAGACTAGAGTAAAAGTTGTAAAAAATAAAGTCTCACCACCTTTCAAACAAGCAGAATTTCAAATTATGTATGGTTTAGGAATTAACCAAGAGGGTGAAATTTTAGATTTTGGACACAAGCTTGGTTTAGTGGAAAAATCTGGAGCTTTTTACAAACTTAATGGCGAAACTATAGGGCAAGGCAAAGTAAAAGCGAGTCTTTATTTGAAAGAAAATGCCAAAATTCGTGATGGCTTAATAAAGGAAATTAGATCTTCCTATATTGCTTCTAAGCCAAAAGCAAAAGATACAAAATAATAATTTGCTACAATAATCCTTATAAGAAATTTATGAGGATTTATTTATGTCGGAGAAAGCATATATTGTAGGTGCAGTCAGAACTCCTGGTGGCAAAAAAAACGGTAGCTTATGTCAGTGGCACCCCGCAGATATGGGTGCAGTTGTTCTTGATGAGCTTGTTAAAATTACAGGCATTGATCCAAAAGATATAGATGATGTTATTTTTGGTTGCGTTGATCAAGTTGGAGCTCAATCAGGAAATATTGCTAGAAATTCTATACTTGCATCAGGCTTACCAGAATCCGTTCCAGGTACATCTGTTGATAGACAATGTGGGTCATCTCAACAGGCACTTCATTTTGCTGCACAAGCCGTAATGTCTGGAACCCAAGATGTTGTTATTGCTGGAGGTGTTGAAGTTATGTCACTTGTTCCAATTGGTGCAAGTGTTAAAGATGGATATGATGCTGGTCATGGTTTCCCTTTTAATGCAAAAGGTATTGAAGATAGATATCCTGGTGTTTTCTTTTCCCAATTTACAGGCGCAGAACTTGTAGCAGAAAAATGGAAATTATCTCGTATTGACTTAGATAAATTTGCCTTAGAAAGTCATAAAAAAGCAGCCCATGCAACTTCAGAAGGTTATTTTGATAGAGAAATTATTCCAATAGAATCAAAGTCAGATGCTATTGATACTTCAATGATCTCAAATGACGAAGGAATTAGATATGACGCATCTTTAGAAGCTTTATCAGGGCTTAAAACAGTCTCAGATGGCGGAGTTATTACAGCAGGTAATGCTAGTCAAATTACAGATGGAGCTTCTGCTGTTATGGTTTGTAATGAAAAAGGGTTAAGTAAGATTAAAAATGATCCTAGAGCTGAAATAATCTCTTTATCAGTAGTGGGAGATGACCCTGTTTTTATGCTTACTGGACCAATACCTGCAACAAAATTAGTATTAAAGACTGCTAACTTAACAATTGATGATATGGATTTGTATGAAGTTAATGAAGCCTTTGCTCCAGTTCCAATGGCATGGTCTCATGAATTAAAAGCTGATTTAAACAAGCTAAATGTTAACGGGGGTGCAATTGCACTCGGTCATCCACTTGGAGCAACAGGAACTAAACTTATGACAACATTAATTCACGAGCTTGAAAGAAGAAATGGAACATATGCTCTTCAAGCTATATGTGAGGGTGGCGGGACAGCTAACGCAACCATTATTAAAAGGTTATAAATTGTATATAAAGTTTCTATGTTTTTTTGATATTTTTAATACAAATGATCTGATATATTGTTTTTATTAAATACATATTAAGGAGTAAATATGTTTTCTGGATTTCAAGTTTTTTTAATTTTTGTTTTTTTTCTTTCTATACTATTTCTATTTTTATCAATTAAAGTAGTTCCACAATCTAAGGTATATGTTATTGAAAGGTTCGGAAAATATACTAAAACTCTTGAGTCTGGATTATCAATAATCATCCCTTTCCTTGATAGAGTTGCACACAAGGTAGATATACTTGAAAGGCAGCTCCCAAAATTTCAGATTTCAGTGATTACTAAAGATAATGTTGAGGTAGGCCTTGTATCAACTGTATTTTTTAGAATCCTAGATGCTTCAAAATCTGTATACAGAATAAAAAATATTGATTCAGCTATCGAAAACACTGCAATTTCAGTCATAAGGTCTGCTGCTGGTAAATTAGAATTAGATGATCTTCAGTCTTCCAGAGAGTCTATGAATTTAGAAATAAAAGAAAGGTTAGGTCTTGCTGCTGAGATATGGGGTGTAGAAGTTACAAGAACTGAAATTTTAGATGTTCTTGTTGATGAGCAAACAAAAGACTCCCAGAGACAACAGCTTAATGCAGAAAGAGAAAGAAGAGCTACAATCGCAAAAGCTGAAGGTGATAGAAGAAGTGTTGAGTTAAATGCCGATGCTCAACTGTATGAGGCTCAAAAAGAAGCTGAAGCTGTAAGAGTAACTGCCGACGCCGATGCTTATGCAGTAAAAATAAAAGCAGAGGCAGACGCAGAGCAAACTAGAGTCGTTGGTAAAGCCATTAAAGAAGATGGCCAACCTGCTGTTGATTTTGAAATTATGAAGCGACAAGTTGATGGGTTAGCTAAGCTGGCATCCTCAGATCAAACAAAAACATTGGTTGTTCCATCAGATATCACTAAGGCTTTAGGAAGTGTTGAGCTATTATTAGGTTCAATTAATAGAAAAGAGGATAAAGAGTGATAGAGTTTATTGAGAATGCTAATAACTGGTTAATTATAGGTACTCTCCTAATAATTATTGAGGTAGTGTTATTTGGCTCCTTTATATTTTTTCTTCCTGCTGGCATCGGAGCAATCATAATAGGCTTGATATATAAAATTCAGTCTTTATTACCATTTTCTCTTATATCAAGTTGGGCTGCATCCCTTGTTTTGTGGGGCATTGTATCGATTGGAATATCATTTTTCATTCAAAAATACTTTAAAAGCAATACTTCCAAAGATATTAATGACTACTAAATTATTTAAAGTGATTAAATAAAAGTTTTAGGTCTTCAATTTTAGAAATAGATTCTTGACCATCTCTCGTTCTCAATTCAACAGAACCATCATCAAGAAATTTATTACCTAAAATGATATTTATGGGTGTGCCTATCAGCTCTGAATCCTTAATTTTTGAGCCAAAACCAGCTTTTCTGTCATCAAGTAATACGTCGTAACCCTGATTTAATAATTCTTGGTACAATTTATTTGATGCATCTTCAATTTCCTTATTTTTTTCATAGCCAATTGGAATTATATTCACATCAAATGGAGCAATAGCAGCAGGCCAGACAATTCCTTTATCATCATTATTTTGTTCTATAGAAGCGGCAACTATTCGAGAAACACCAATTCCATAACAACCCATTTGCAAGCTAATAGATTTTCCATCTTTTGTTTGAACAGTTGCCCCCATATTTTCTGAATAAACAGTACCAAGCTTAAAAATATGGCCAACTTCGATACCTTTTTTAATTTGAATAGTGCCATTACCATCTGGAGCTTTTTTGCCCTCAAGGGAAGCTATATCTTCACCATTTTTCAATAGTAGTTCGGTATTTATTGCAAACTCAGAGTCACTGCTAATAGCTATAGTGTCTTCTCCATTCTCAGCAAGAACATGAAACTCTTCAGATGCATCACCCCCTATAGCACCTGAATCGGCCTTAACAATCTTGTATTCAAGCCCAATTTTTTCAAGTATTTTTTTGTAAGTATTTCTCATATCTATATAGCTTTTATCAAGTGATTCCTCATCAACACCAAAACTATATGCATCTTTCATTAAAAATTCTCTACTTCTCATAACGCCATATCTTGGTCTAATTTCATCTCTAAATTTTGTTTGAATTTGATATGTATTAATGGGAAGTTCTTTATAACTCTTGATAGTATTTCTTACTAAGTCTGTAATAACTTCTTCATGTGTTGGCCCTAAACAAAAATCACGTTCATGCCTGTCTTGAATTCTTAAAAGCTCTTTTCCCATCTTTTCCCATCTATGAGTCTCATCCCATATCTCTTTTGGTTGGACCATAGGCATCAAAACCTCTTGAGCTCCTGACTTATTCATCTCTGATCTAACAATCTCTTCAACTTTTCTAAGGACTTTTAAGCCCATTGGAAGCCATGTATATACCCCTGAAGCCACTTTACGAATCATGCCTGCTCTAAGCATTAATTTGTGACTTATTATCTCAGCTTCTTGCGGTGCTTCTTTGAGCGTTGGTAAAACTAATTTTGAAAATAACATTATTAAATTATATGAATAAAATCTTATAGTTTATAATTCTATCTTTTTTTTGAAGACATATGCCGATTTATGAATATAAATGTTCACATTGTGGGCACCAATTGGAAGCAATACAGAAGATTAGCGATGATCCTCTTTTGCTTTGCCCAAATTGTGATAAAAACGGATTAAAAAAACAGGTCACAGCCCCATCATTCAGATTAAAGGGGTCAGGTTGGTATGAAACTGATTTTAAAACAGGAAAGAAGAAAAATCTTTTAGATGATTCATCAAAAAAAGAATCAGTAAATACAGTTACTGACTCCAAGAAAGCAGATAAAAAGGATAAGATAAGCTAATTAAAGAGGAATTAAAATGAGATCACACTATTGTGGCGAAATAACTACAAAAAATTTAGATAAAGAAGTTACGCTTTGTGGATGGGTTCATAAAAGAAGGGATCATGGAGGAGTCATTTTCGTAGACTTGAGAGACATAAAAGGAATCTGTCAGGTTGTTTTCAATCCAGATAGCAAAGAATCATTTCAATATGCAGAAACTTTAAGAAATGAATTTGTTATTTCTGTAAAAGGATTTGTTAGAAATAGGCTTGAGGGAACAATTAATTCAAATATGGCTACAGGTGAGGTTGAGCTTGTTGTTTCTTCTCTAGACATTTTAAGCAAAGCCACAACTCCAGTATTTCCGCTAGATGACTATCAAGATGTTAACGAGGATGTAAGACTAAAAAATAGAGTTCTTGATTTAAGAAGACCAGAGATGAATCAAAGGATCGTAACTAGATCTAAAATCTCATCAACAATTAGAAATTATCTTGATGATAATGATTTCAATGAAATAGAAACTCCTATCTTAACAAGGGCAACTCCTGAAGGAGCTAGGGATTACATACTTCCTAGTAGAGTTCAGCCAGGAAATTTCTTTGCTTTGCCTCAGTCACCCCAGCTATTTAAACAGATGCTTATGATGGGCGGCTTAGATAAATATTATCAAGTTGCAAGATGTTTTAGAGACGAAGATCTTAGAGCTGATAGACAGCCTGAATTTACTCAGATTGATATTGAAGCATCTTTTATTGATCAAGATTATATTCTTGATTTAGCAGAAGGAATGGTAAAACTTCTTATTGAAAAGTTTTGCAATTATTCTCTTGATAAATTCCCAGTCCTAAATTGGCATGATTCAATGAGAGATTATGGTTGTGATAAACCTGATTTAAGAATTCCTTTAAAGTTAGTTGAAATTTCTGAGCTTGTTGAAAATGAGGAGTTTAAAGTTTTTTCTGGCCCAGCAAAAGACGAAGGCTCTAGAGTAGTCGCTCTTAAAATCCCTGGAGGAAATAATTTATCTAGAGGACAGATTGATGAATATACTAAATTTGTCTCTAAACTTGGTGCAAAGGGCTTAGCTTATATTAAAGTAAATGCTACTGATGGCAGTGAGAATGGACTTCAGTCACCGATATTAAAATTCTTAGATGCTAAAACTATAGAATCTATAATATCTGAACTTAATCTAGAAGCAGGCGATCTTGTATTCTTTGGCGCAGGCACAAAGAGTGTTGTTAATTTAACTATGAGTAGTTTAATTAAGAAGTTGGGAGAAGATTTAAATCTTTATGACTCAGAATGGGCGCCTTGCTGGATTGTAAACTTTCCAATGTTTGAAAGGAATACAGATGGCAATCTTACTTCTTTGCATCATCCCTTTACATTACCTAAGTGCACAACAGAAGAATTATCAAAGGATCCAGATGGCGCATTAGCTCATGCATATGACATTGTTCTAAATGGTTATGAAGTGGGTGGAGGCTCATTAAGAATATATGATCAAGATATGCAAAAAATAGTTTTTGAAATACTAAATATCACTAAAGAAGAGGCTGAAAATAAGTTTGGATTTTTACTTAATGCCTTATCAGCTGGCTGTCCTCCTCATGGCGGTATTGCATTTGGTCTTGATAGGTTGGTTATGTTAATAACAAATACAACAAATATTAGAGATGTAATTGCTTTCCCAAAAACTCAGAGCGCAACTTGCTTGCTTACAGATGCACCAAGCAATGTAGATGAAAAACAGCTTGATGAACTTAAAATTCAATCAACAGTAGAGGAAGATATTTAAATGGCAGGACATTCCAAATGGGCCAATATTAAACACAGAAAAGCTAGGCAAGATGCATCAAGAGCGAAAGTTTGGACTAAGGTTATTAGAGAAATAACAGTTGCTGCAAAAGGAGGACCAGACCCAGAAGACAACCCTCGTTTGAGACTAGCTTTAGAGAAAGCAAATCAGGCAAATATGCCTAAAGACACTATTAAAAGAGCAATCCAGAAAGGTTCAGGAACTGGTGAAACAGGAGCTCTTGAAGAAATAGTTTTTGAAGGTTATGGCCCAGGTGGTGTTGCAATTCTTGTCGAAACAATGACTGATAATAGAAATAGAACAGTTTCAGATGTAAGACATGTTTTTTCTAAATTTGGTGGTAATCTTGGTACAGATGGGTCAGTTGCATATCTATTTAATAAGTTAGGAATAATCCACATACCTAAAAATATCTCAGAAGATGATTTAATGGATATTGCTTTAGAAGCAGGGGCTGAAGATTTGGTTGATGAAAATGAGTATTTTGAAGTAATTACGTCACATAATGATTTAAGCACAGTTAATGATTCTCTAAAGTTAAAAGAAATTGAAATTACAAATGCCGAGGTAACATTAAGGGCCGAGACTCTAGTCGAGATTGACGAGGAAATGGCTGAAAAGGTTCTTAAAATAATGGAGTTTATGGATGATCTCGATGATGTTCAGGAAGTTCACACTAATGCTCAATTTCCAGATAATTTTGAGCCAGGAGAATAGTTTTGCCTGTTAATTCAAGAGCAAAAGGAGCAAATTTCGAGAGAGAGATTGGAAACCTCTTAGTACAAGATCTAAATCTATCAAATCCTGTTAAAAGAATTTTAGAGCAGACACGCACAAAAGAGCTTCCAGATCTGAGGCTTGGAAGATGGTGTTTAGAATGTAAACGATATGGAGATGGCGGGGAGCCACCCCAGGATTGGTGGGATCAGGTCCTGAGATCATCAGAGGGCAATGGATTAATACCTGCATTAATTTATAAATTTAATAGAAGGCCAATAAAAGTAAGGGTTCTTGCATCATCTATAAACCCAAATATAAAAAATAACTTAATTACAGTTGATTTATTATGGCCTGACTTTATACAGATCATCCTTGAACTTTACCAAAAAGATATTGAGCTTCATGAACAAAGCTATCAAGCCTAAAGATTTATATATAAAAATTTACTGTGAGGATACTGATTTTCAGGGTTTTGTTTATCATGCAAACTATCTAAAGTATTTTGAAAGATCAAGAACAGAGTTTTTAATTGATAATGATATTAATCAAAATTATTTACTGGAACAAAATCAAGCATTTGTTGTTAGAGCTATTCAAATGAAATATCTAGCACCAGCGAAACTTGAGGATGAAATTGTAATAAAAACAGAAGTTCAAAAAAATTCAAATGCAAGATTAACTTTCAACCACATTGCTTATAGTAAAGATTTATCAAAGTCACTTTGCAGTGCCAGCGTTGAAGTCTGCTTAATAAATTTAACCACAAAAAAACCACAAGTCTTTAGCAATGATTTATTATTAATCTTTGAGTAAAAAATTATGGATGATATTTCTGTTTTAAATCTTTTTCTAGAAGCTGGCTTAGTTGTAAAGACAGTAATGCTGATTTTAATATTAGCCTCTTTAGTGACCTGGATAGTAATTATTGAAAGATATACCTTTTACAAGAAAATTAAACGAATTAATTCTGATTTTTTAACAAAATTTTGGTCAGGTGAAGACCTTAATAAACTATACAAAGAAATTCCTGATAATAATGCAATTCACTATGGATCACTGAATGTATTTAAGAGTGCATTTGGTGAGTTTACTTCCCTCAAAACTTCTAATGAAATAACAGAGCTTGATTTGGAAGGAATTAATAGATCAATGAGAGTTGCTATTGCTTCTGATGAAGAGCAGATGAATCAGAACCTATCTTTCTTAGCTAATGTAGGTTCAGTAAGCCCATACATTGGCCTGTTTGGTACAGTATGGGGCATAATGACAGCTTTTCAGGGTCTCTCTGATGCCACTCAAGCAACTATTAATGCTGTTGCACCTGGAATATCGGAAGCACTTGTAGCAACTGCAATGGGATTATTTGCAGCAATACCAGCAGTACTTGCATATAATAAATTTGCATCTGAGCTTGAAAGCATTTCGCAATCTACAGTTATTTTTTCAGAAGAGCTTGCAAGTATCTTTTACAAGCAAACTTTGAAGAATAAATGATATATAGACTAGGTAAGAAAAAAAAATTAACTGCAGAAATCAACGTAGTGCCCTATATAGATGTTATGTTGGTCCTTCTTATAATTTTTATGGTTTTATCGCCTTTATTAATTCAAGGTATTGAAGTAAATTTGCCGCAAACTGATACAACTAAGATGTCAGTACAAAATGAACCTCTTGTAATCTCAATAGACGCAAATGGCAAATATTACATAAATATCGGTGATGAACAATTGCCAATTGATCTTGAAGAATTAAAAAATAAGTCATTAGTCATTTTTTCTGCTAATCCAGATATTGAAGTGGTATTTCAAGGTGATAAAAGTGTTTCATTTGAAAGTGTTGCAAAAGCAATGGCAGCAGTCCAGAGTGTAGGCATAGAGAAAATTGGTATAGTCACTACTGGGTATGCAGACTAAAAATAACTATCTTGTTGCCTCATTTTTTTCATTTTTAATTCATGCTAGTTTGATTTTAATTCTGCTTGGTTATTTTCATAACGAATACACAAATAGGCCAGTTCTAAGCAAACCAATCGAAGTAAGCTTAATTTCAATTGAAGAAACTCCTGTCAAAAAAACACAAATAGAGCCCGCTACAAAAAATAACAAAGAAGCTCTGTCTCAGCCTGTAAAAGTTATAGATAAAAAAATTACACCTATAAATAGTCAAGAAAATAAGATTGAAAAATCGATCTTGATCGAACAAACCAATAATATAAACGAATTGCTGCAAGAAGATGCAGAAGCAATAAATAATGACGAAAATAGCAAAATCAACGAATTTAGCTTAGCAATAATAAAAACTATAGAAGCCGCTTGGATTAAGCCAAAAAATATTCAAGACGGACTTGTCTGTGATTTAAAAATTAGAATAAATAAAAATGGGAGAATCTTAAGTGTTGATCTTGTAAAAAGTAGTGGGAATATAAGATTTGATAATTCTGCAATAAAAGCAGTAAATAGGGTTGAGACTTTTAACTTTTTTGATAGATTAGACATAAGCATTTATCAAGATAATTTTAGAAACGTAACCCTAACATTTAACCCACAATGAAAAAATTAATACTTCTTATATTTCTGGCCTTTAATGCTCAAGCAGAATTAGTATTAGAAATAACAAAAAGCTCTAATGATCCATATAAGATAGCTATTCATGACTTTCTCGGCGCCAAAGATATTGCGCCTTTCATTGGATCAATTGTTAAGGCTGATTTAATTAGAACAGGCGAATTTGATGTGCTAGGTTCAGAAGATTTGCTCTCTGACATAAAAAATGATGGGCTAATAAATTACAAAGGCTATAGATTGTTGGGTGTAGACTTTATCTTAATTAGTAAAGTAATAAATGAAGGGGATTCCAGCCTAACAGTTGAATATGCTATCTATGATGCATCTAAAGAGAAAAAAATCAGATCATCAAAAGTTTACGGAATACCAAATAAAACAAGGCAGTTAGCTCATTATGTGAGCGATGGTATTTATGAGGAAATTACAGATCTTCCAGGAGTTGCGTCTACTAAAATGTTATATGTTAGCGAAGTTGATCAAAACTCTTCACAAATTTTTAGATTGATGATGTCTGATAGTGATGGAATGAATGAACAAGTTTTATTGAGAAGCAATAAACCAATCATATCTCCAACATGGAGCCCTGATTCTAAAAGTGTTGCATATGTTTCATTCGAGACTGGTATGGCAAAAGTCTTTATTCAGAATATTGCAACAGGTTCAAGAGAAATAGCTATAGAGAATAAGTACCAGATAAGCTCCCCATCTTTCTCACCAGATGGGAAATATTTATCATTAACTCTCTATCAAGATGGCAATGCTGAGATATATATTCTGGACCTTTCAAATAAAAACCTTACAAGGCTAACTAATCATTATGCAATTGATACCGAATCTTCATGGTCACCAGATGGAAAAAAAATATTATTCACATCTGGAAGGTCGGGCTCTCCTCAACTATATGAAATTAATCTTTTAAAATTTAATAATAAGCCTAGAAGATTAACTTTTGATGGAAATTACAATGCAAAAGCATCATATCTACCAAATAATGAAGGAATAGTTTTTGTTCATAGATACGGGAGCGAATTTCAGATTGCTCTTAAATATTTTAATGAGAATTTCTCAAGACCGCTTACAGAATCAAAATTAGATGAATCTCCAAGTATTTCTCCCAATGGTAATGTGATAATCTATGCTATTAAAGAAGAAGATCAAGGGATGCTAGCTGGAGTGACATTAAGTGGAGCAAAATTTAAGTTGCCCGCAACCTCGGGTGAAGTAAGAGAACCTTCTTGGTCAGGCTTTTTAAGATAATAATATGGAGTAGTGATGAATAAATTAGCAAAAAAAAAGAGTATCCTTTTAATTTCCTTTATTTTAATTTCAGTGTCTTGCAGCACTACCAATGTAACTGAAGAAGCAGTTTATGATTCGGTGGTAAGTAGTGTTGAGGTTTCTGTAGAAGATGATAACAATAAAGCTGATGAAGTTTACGATTATTCATCAAAAGCTATTATGGCCAATGCTGTAGTCTATTTTGATTTTGATCAATACACTTTATCTAGCAAGTCAATTCAAACTTTAAGAAGTATTGCTCAAGTAATGAAGGACAATAAAGACCTAGAAATTACAGTATCTGGTCATGCTGATGAAAGAGGTACTCGTGAATATAATCTTGCTTTAGGTCAGAGAAGGGGAGAAGCTGTAAGAGATTATCTTTTACTAAATGGAATAAGTAAAAATAGAATTACTGTTAAGAGTTATGGTGAGGAATATCCGCTTGTGAAAGGTTCTAATGAATCTAGTTGGGCGAAGAATAGAAGAGCTGAAATCAACTAAACCGTAAAATGTTTTTAGCAAGAGTAATTTTCCTAGTTAGCACTTCAATCCATGTTTACTCCCAAGATGATAACTCTGCATCAGATATACTTTTTTTAAAGATACAAGAGTTAGAAATTGAGATTGCTGAGCTTAGAAATCAAATAGAGAGTCAAAACCATTTGATAGAGAAGCTACTAAAAGAATCATCAGAAGAAACTGACAAGGGATCTAATACAATTAAAGATATTAGTCCTGATAATGCAATTCGATTTAAGGGCGTAAGTGATATTAAAAGTAAAGAAGAGGTTTATTCAGCTGCAACAAAATACTTAGAAAATCAAAATTATGATGACGCTTTTAAATTATTTAAATTTTTTACTGAAGCTTTTGTTGATGAGCAAAAAACACCGCTTGCATTTTTTTGGCTAGGGGAAATATCTCTGATAAATAATGATCTTGAAAAGAGCAAAGGCTATTTTCTTGATCTTGTATCTTCTTACCCTGATCACTATAGAGCACCCCTTGCACATAAAAAAATTGGTGATATATATTTGAAGAATAATGATGTTGAAATGGCTATTGATAGATATAATTATGTCATTAGAGAGTACCCAAATAATGCAGCTTCATCACAGGCCTTGCAGTTATTGAAAAATATGGAATAATCACCTCTTTTTATTATGCATTACCATGGGTCGCTAGCTCAGCTGGTAGAGCAGTTGGCTTTTAACCAATTGGTCACAGGTTCGAATCCTGTGCGACCCACCATTCATAAGGCATAATGTTTTTGATGAAAACTAAAAATACTTTTCTAACAAGCTTTCTATTTTTTCTGGTTCTAGCTTCTTGGTATGTTATTAGAGGAATAAGAAATGAAATGGCTGTAGAAAATTATGGCCAAGATTTCTTATTAATTCTGCTTTCATTCACTGCGCTTACAATGCTGATTGTTAATCCAATATACTCATGGATTGCTTCAAGAAAGAATTTTAAAAAAATAATTACATATTGTTATTCATTTTTAATCGTAAACTTATTTCTATTTATTTTATATTCAAGATCGTTAGAAGAAAATGATGTTATTCAAGGGATGTGGCTTGGAAGGGTTTTCTATGTTTGGTGTAATATTTACTCTTTTTTTGTAGTCTCAATTTTTTGGGTCTTAGTAATAAACATCTTTAGAGATGAAAAGTCTAGAAAATTATATGGCTTTATTATGGCTGGAGGATCGTTGGGCGCGATTTTTGGTTCTGAGATTTCAGTAAGACTATCTGAATCATATACTCAGTATGGATTAGAATTGTTTGCATTAGCGTCTTCTTTGTTATTATTCTTTGCAATTATCCTCGCAATATATTTAGTTAATTTAAATAATTCAGAAGTTCTTGTAAAAAAAGTAGGGGGAAATTGGTCAGATGCAATATCAAATATTATTTCAGTCAAGGAAGTAAAATCAGTTGCAATTTATTCATGGTTATTTACTGCTTTAATGACCGTTCAGTGGATTAGTGCAATACCAATTATTGAATCTTATTCAGAGCTTTCACCAGACAGAATCGTTTTATTTAATCGAATAGAGCAATTAGTCTCTCCACTTACTCTTTTCACACAGCTATTCTTAACTTATTTTGTTATATCTTTCTTTGGAACTTCTCTTATCTTAATCATCTACGGCATTCTCTTTATTGTAGTTTTTTTATTATATGGTTTCGCGCCCTCTGTTGCAGTAGTTGTTTTTTCTCAAGCTCTACTGAGAGTTTTTGAATATGGATTTAATAAGCCTAGTAGAGAAATTATATATAGCCAACTAGGTAAGAAAGACAGATATAAATCCACTGTTTTTATAGATACATTTATTACAAGGTTTGGAGATTTAACAGGAAGTATTTTTGTTGGCATAGGAAAATTTGCAGCATTAAGTATTACTATCGTGCCCTTACTTGCAATACCATTTGCAGGTATATTCTCATTTACAGGGTATAAAATTTCAAAAATTTTTAAAGATCAAGGCAAAGAACTATAGATTTAGAGACCCCTAGATTTATTAATCATCTTTTTGATATCAACAATTTTTGTCATCACACTTTCAGATACCTGGAAATTATTTTTTGTATATTGGAGGGCAAACTCAAGCTGATTTATTGCATCTTCATATTGTCCAAGTAAAACATGATATTCAGCTTTGCTTTGATAATAACCAACAATATTTCTTCCGTCTCTTTGAACTTCTGATAATAGCAACCACAAATATGGATCATTATTTCTTTTAAGGATTTGATCTCTAAGCAATTCTTCTGCTTCAAAATACCTTTCCATTTCATTAAGTATTCTCACTTTGGTTACAGTAAGAGGGTAGTTTCTTGGAGAAATCTTTAAAGATGAATTCACTTGTTGCAAGGCTTCTTTATACAATTTTGCATTAAGAAGGATCTCGGCTTTTGTGGTATTTAAAATTAAATTCTTTGGATAAATTGCAAGCAAATCTTCAATCAAAGAAAGACTTAAATCAAAATTATTATTTTTGTTGTAAGCAAGAGCTAAACCATAAGTATTAGATGGGTTATTTGAATTTTTAAATTTATCTTCAAAATATTGAACAGATACAGATGGAATTTTTTCATAATAAACTTTTAATCTAGATCTAATGAAAGAATAATCTAGGCTATCTTTTTTAGTTCCAGCTTCTTCAAGGCCCTCGGCTGCATTAAAAGCATCAGATACCCTTGAGGATGTTATGGGATGAGTTAATAAAAATTCAGGAGGAGTTTCTCCGTAATATCTTCTCATCTCATTCATATTCTGAAACATCTCACCCATGCTTTCTGGGTCATAGCCAGAAGCAACTAGATTTGTAAAACCAACTCTGTCAGCCTCTTTTTCAAATAATCTGCTATACCTCAAGCTTTCTTGTTGAAGAAAAGCACTTCCTCCCATCATTGCCTGAGGTTGATTGGTTATTAATGCTATTGCAATTGATGAAACCATAACTAAAGCAGAAGAAAGGCTTGAATCTTGGGCTCTTAGGACATTTCTTGCAAAATGTCTCTGACTTAAATGAGCGAGCTCATGTGTCATAACTGATGCAAACTGGCCCTCATTTTCTGCTTCTAAAAAGAGACCTCCATTTACCCCAATAATACTCCCAGGTGCAGCAAAGGCATTCAGGGAAGGATCATCAATAAGTAATATATTGAAATATCTATCTTGGACTTGGCTATTTTCAGATAACCTAAAAATTAAAAGCTCAGTGTACTCTTGAATTATTGAATCATTAATTAAAGGAGCGTTTGCATAGGCTTGCATGAGGAACATTTCACCAATAGCTTTTTCTTGAGCTGATGATACTGCTCCTGAAACTCTATCGCCAAGCTCAGGAAGCTGTAGTTGCTTCTTTTCTTGCGCAAAGCTATTTAATAAAAAAAAGCAAATAATAAGAAAATAAATCTTGTATTTTGTTTGCATTAAGCTCTTTTAATTCCTTTATTTATCATTGAAAAACTAACACTAATCAACATTTTAGATTAATATTAGCTTAGATTTCTGAATTTACACGTGTTTTGACAGAATAATGCTTGGATAGTTTAAAATTTAATGAACTTAACAAATGATTGAAAAGCTTAATAATTTTCTTAAAAAAATATTTATTAATGATGAGACTATAGTTTTTTCATTAATGTTAATAGCAACTTTGGTTGTTCTTAACTATTTTGGCTCAATTTTAACTCCTTTCTTGGTGAGTATAATTGTCGCCTATCTTCTTGTAGGTCTTCAAAGAAAATTAGAATCATTTGGTTTAAGAAGCTTATGGGCCTTAATAGCTACGTTCACCATATTTATAATCGTTGGAGCTGCATTATTGATATGGCTTTTACCAATTTTATACTCTCAATTGCAACTTTTAGTTTTAGAAACGCCTGGGCTTCTTAATGATTTTTTTGCATTTATATCTCAACTTCAGACCTCTTATCCTGACTTGGTAAGTTCCGATCAAATAGCTGCATTTTTTCAATCAGTTTCATCTGAAATAACACAAATTGCTCAAAATATTGTTAAATCTTCTATATCTGGCATACAGAGTGCAATTACTGTTTTAATTTATATACTGTTATTTCCCATATTGGTGTATTTCTTTTTATTTGATCGCAGTCAAATACTCAACGGGTTCTTAAAAATAATTCCTGGCGAAAGAAAAATGTTATACAAAATCTGGGAAGAAATGGATGTGCAATTAAGCAATTATGTTAGAGGTAAAACTCTTGAAATTTTTATAGTCGGAATAAGTGCTGCAATAATTTTCTCTTTTATTGGGTTAAATTACACGGCTCTGTTATCTGTTTTGGTTGGTTTATCTGTTGTTATTCCATATGTCGGAGCATTTGCTGTTACGGTCCCAATTGTGATTATAGGCTTGATCCAATTTGGATTAACTTTTGATTTTTGGTTACTGATCACTCTTTATTTGATTCTTCAAATACTTGATGGAAATTTACTCGTACCAATAATATTTTCTGATGCGGTAAAATTACATCCAGTTGTTATTATTTTAGCAGTATTTGTTTTTGGAAGTATGTTCGGTTTCTGGGGTGTATTTTTTGCTATACCGATTGCTACATTTGTGAAGGCAGTATGGAATGCTTGGCCATCACAAAGCCTTTCCTAATCTAGGCCTTCAATAAAATCTAATACTTCTTGGGCGTGGCCTTTAACCTTTACTCCTCTCCATTCTCTCAATACTTTTCCAGTTTTACCAATAACAAAAGTACTTCTATCAACACCAATATATTCTCGACCATACATTGACTTAAGTTTCATTACATCAAATGCTTTACATACTTTTTCATCTGGATCAGAAAGCAATTCAAATGGGAAAGATTGCTTTAGTTTAAAGTTTTCATGAGATTTAATTGATTCCCTAGATACTCCAATAATTTCTGTATTATTCTTTTTAAATTTTTTGTATAAATCTCTAAAATTTTGACCCTCTGTAGTACACCCAGGAGTGCTATCTTTAGGGTAGAAGTACAAAACAAGATTTTCGCCTTTAAAGTCAGAAAGTTTTATTTCTTTATTGCTTGTACAGCTGCCTTTAAAATTTGGAGCTTTTTTTCCTTCTAATTGTTTAGTCATTTAGTTTCCTTTGTGTAAGATTTAGATGTAAATAGTGTATAGTCCTATTTTTTACTGAAAATATTTTTGATGCAAGTATTTAACGGAAGTATAGTAGCAATTGTTACGCCGATGATGGCCGATGGTCAAGTTGACTATGAGTCTCTTGAAAATTTAATCGATTGGCATATTGCTAGTGGAACCAATGGCATAGTATCTGTTGGCACTACTGGTGAGTCATCAACTCTAGAAATTCAAGAGCATCTGAATGTTATTAAGCACACTATTGATTATAGTAATTCAAGAATACCAATAATCGCTGGAACTGGTGGAAATTCTACAAAAGAAGCAATTGATTTAACAGTCGAATCGAAAATCCTTGGAGCTGATGGAGCTCTTTTAGTAACCCCATATTACAATAAACCTTCTCAGGTAGGTCTAATAAAACACTATGAAGCTGTTGCAGATGCAGTTGATATTCCGCAAATTTTATATAACGTCCCAACTAGAACGGCATGTGATTTAGAAGTGGCTTCAACAAGCGTTCTTGCTAATCATAAAAATATAGTTGGTATCAAAGAGGCGCTTGACGATCCCTATAGAATTAAAGAACTGATAAAAATATCAAACAATATCAATGATTTTATTGTTTTGTCTGGAGATGATCCTACTTTTTTTGATAGCATGTTAGCTGGATCTCATGGCGTTATATCTGTTGCTGCAAACATCTTCCCCAAAGAAGTATCAAGTATATGCAGGAATGTTTTAGATGGTAATGTTAATGAAGCAGAAAAACTGAACCTTTTATTATCAAGTTTTTATGATTATCTTTTTGTTGAATCAAACCCAATTCCTGTAAAATGGATGCTAGCTAAAATGGGAAAAATAAACAACGCAATTAGACTGCCATTAACTGAATTAAATGAAACTTACCATAATGATATTTTGTCTAAATTAAAAGAACTGGAAATTTTATGAATAAAATTACATATTTTATAATCATTGTACTAGCTTGCTCATCATGCTCATCAATTTCATCAATGGAAGTTTGGGGAAATGACGATGAAACAGTTTCAGCTGAATACGAATTCTTAAAAGAATCCACTGAAGAGCCTCTTAATTTGCCTGAAAACATAGATTTAATTGAATCTGAAGATCATTATCCTTATTTCTCAAATTTTGAGATAGATGAGAAAGCTGAAATACCCAAACCAAGACAGATCTTTTCCTCAGGAGGGCAAAGTTCAGTTCAGCTCAGAAGACTAGGTGAATTAATGTGGGTATATATTGAGACCTTACCTTCAACTACTTGGCCAATATCAAAAAATTATTGGGATACATCGATTTATCCTGTCTTAAGCGCTGATCCAGATTTAGGCGTTATTAAAATTGATTTTTCGCAAGATCTTATACTTGAAATGAGAATAGAGCATGGAATTAAAGAGGCTTCATCTGAAATATTTTTATTTCAAGTTGAAAAATCATCAGGAGAGCTTGTTAGTAACCCAGATTTTATTCAGAAAGAGCTAGAAAACGTTGTTGAATACTTAACTGAATCCGTTGGTTCATTTTCAGGTACATCCCTTGCAGCTCAAAATCTAAATGAAAGAAAAAAGGCAAACATATTTACAGAAAATGGCCAAACTGTCATTGAATTAGATCTTAATTTTGACAGAGCATGGTCCTCAGTTAGCAGAGCTCTTACTGCTGGAAATATTGTTTCTAATGATCGTGATAGAAGTAACGGTATTTTTTATGTGAGTTATGGAGTAGAGGCTGATGAAGGATTTTTCTCATTTCTAGGTTTTAGAAATGTTGACGATGCACCAGATTTTAGTAAAGAAGCTCAATTTGAAATAAATATTACACAGAAAAATAATAAAACCTATGTTCGAGCAACATCATTAAATGATAATATACAGGAGTCTGAACAGTTATTATCAAAAATTAACGAATTATTAAGCTAATGGAAAAAATTAAAGAAATTACCTCAGGTAAGGCTAAATCATTATTTACAACAAGTGATGACAAATATCTTGTCATGAACTTTAGAGATGACACATCAGCATTTGATGGTAAAAAGAAGGAAGCTCTCTTGGGCAAAGGAGCTGTGAACAACCAATTTAATGCATTTATTTTAGAACACCTTGAGAAACATGGTGTATCTACTCATCACATTGAAGTTTTAAATAGCACAGATTCTCTTGTTCATAAGTTAGAAATGTTTCCAATAGAGTGCGTTATTAGAAATAGGGCATCTGGTTCTATATGTAGAAGACTAGGCACAGAAGATGGGCTCATTTTAGAATCCCCACTTTTTGAATTCTTTTTAAAGGATGATGATTTAGGTGACCCTCTAATTAACGATGAGCATATTATTTCTTTTGGTTGGGCAAAAGAAGAACACATTGTTGAGATGAAAAAACTTACATATAAGATAAATGAAGTACTTTCAAAGTTATTTATAGACTCAGGTCTTATTTTAGTAGATTTTAAAGTAGAGTTTGGGCTATTAGATGGCGAAAAGATTATTCTTGCTGATGAATTCACTCCTGATGGTTGCAGGCTATGGGATGTCGAAACCGGTAAAAAAATGGATAAAGATAGATTTAGAGAAGGGCTTGGCGATGTTGTTGAGTCATATCATCAAGTTGCAGATAGATTGGGTATGAATATTAAACTTGACTAAAACAGTCAGGTATTTATAATTCATGCGTGAAACTCACCACAAGAAGTAAATATGCAGTCACTGCATTAACAGAACTCTATTCTCTTGAAGAGAATGGACCTGTTTCTCTTACCGATATATCAAATATTCAAAAGATTGACTTATCTTACCTTGAGCAACTATTTAGAAAGCTAAGATTGGCTGGTATTGTTACAAGTGTGAGAGGCAGGAATGGCGGCTATATTTATGCAAAAAGCATTGACTCAATAACTATCAAAGATGTTATGGATGCGGTAGATGAGGATTTGGATGCAACTAATTGTCATGGAACACACTCATGCAATGATGGAAAGCAATGCAAAACACATAATTTATGGAATGGTCTAAATAATTTAGTAGATGATTATCTTAATCAAATTACCATTAGCAACCTTGTTAAAAACGAAAGTGAGCCATATATAAAACTAAGAGAGATTGTTTAAATATGAAAGAAGATAGAAGTACCATATATTTAGATTACGCATCAACTACTCCAGTTGATCCGCGAGTAGCAGAAAAAATGATGCAATATCTAACTTTTGATGGAGAATTTGGTAATCCAGCATCTCGTTCCCACAGATTTGGATGGAAAGCTGATGAAGCTGTTGAAGAAGCAAGATCTCATGTAGCTAATTTAGTGAATTGTGATCCAAGAGAAATAGTATGGACCTCTGGGGCAACTGAGGCTGATAATCTTGCGGTAAAAGGTATTGCAAGATTCTATAAGACAAAAGGGAATCATATAATTACATCAAAAATAGAACATAAAGCTGTTTTAGATCCATGTAGGCAATTAGAGCGAGAAGGTTTTGAGGTAACCTATCTTGAACCAAATGATGGAGGCATCATTACATCTGATGCTATAAAAGCTGCGATAAAAGACTCAACAATACTTGTTTCTATAATGCATATAAATAACGAATTAGGAACTCTTAATGATATTGCTTCAATAGGTGAACTCACTCGTTCAAAAGGAATTTTCTTTCATGTTGATGCAGCTCAAAGCACTGGTAAAGTTAATATAGATCTTGAACAGTTACCTGTAGACTTAATGTCCTTTTCAGCTCATAAGACTTATGGACCAAAAGGTGTAGGAGCCCTTTTTGTTAGAAGAAAACCAAGAGTTAGAATAGAAGCTCAAATTCACGGGGGCGGACACGAAAGAGGTATGAGATCAGGAACATTACCCACTCATCAGCTGGTTGGAATGGGAGAAGCATTTAGAATTGCTAAAGAGGATATGAATAAAGATCTCAAAAAAATACAAAAATTTCACGATATGTTCTTGGATGAGGTTAATAACATAGAGCATGTGTATCTCAATGGAGATATAAATAATAAAGTACCTAACATTTTGAATGTTAGTTTTAATTTTGTAGAAGGAGAATCTCTTATTATGGGTCTCAAAGACATTGCTGTCTCATCTGGTTCTGCGTGCACATCTGCCAGTTTAGAGCCCTCATATGTATTAAGGGCATTGGGAAGAAAAGATGAGTTAGCACATAGCTCTATAAGATTTTCATTTGGTAGGTTTACAAATCAAGATGAGGTTGAAAGAACCCTTTCTATTCTAAAAAATGTCGTTGAAAGACTTAGAGAACTTTCTCCATTGTGGGAAATGCATCTAGATGGCATTGATTTAGATACAGTAGAATGGAATACACATTAAAAGGTAGGAAAGTATGGCATATAGCAAAAAAGTAGTAGATAAATTTGAGGATACTTTAAATAATCCTGAGGCATTTAAAGTTGGTAGGTTTGATCCGTCTGAATTAAATGTAGGTACTGGCATGGTTGGAGCTCCAGCTTGCGGTGATGTGATGAAACTTCAAATAAAATGTGAACCAAAGGGAAATACACACGTCATAAAAGATGTGAAATTTAAAACATACGGTTGTGGATCTGCAATTGCATCTTCTAGTGAACTTGTAGATATGCTAATTGGAAAAACTCTTGAAGAAGCAAAAGCAATTAAAAACATTGAAATAGTTGAAGCGCTTGAATTGCCTCCGATTAAGATTCATTGCTCAGTTCTAGCTGAAGATTCTATTAGACAAGCTATTGAAGATTACGAATCAAAACAATAAATCCAAAAAATAATGGAAAAATTTGATCCTAATACAATTACTTTTTCTGATGCTGCTTTAAATCATTTTATTTCTAGTCTTGCTGATAGAGGCCATGGCTATGGTATAAAAATTGGAGTTAAAGAAGCTGGATGTAGTGGCTATGAGTATTTCTTTAATTTTGCTGATGAGGTGAATCCAGCAGATTATGTCTTTAATGAAAATGGCTGCAGAATATATATTGATAAAGAAAGCTTAAAATTCTTATCAGGAAGTAAAGTTGATTTCACTAAAGATGGCCTAAATTCAGGTATAAAATTTATTAACCCTAATGCAAAAGCAGTTTGCGGTTGTGGCGAAAGCTTCACTATCTAAATGACAAAAATAAAAATTTTACCTCATCACGAAATTTGTCCAAATGGTGCATTAATTGAATGTAAAGACGGGGAAACCATTTGCGAAGCTGCTCTTCGTAATGGCATTAGAATAGAGCACGCATGTGAGATGTCATGTGCATGCACCACATGCCATGTGGTTGTAAGGAAAGGATTTAATTCTTTGGTTGATGCCGAAGATGCCGAAGAAGATTTATTAGACAAGGCATGGGGGTTAGAACAAAATTCTAGGTTAAGCTGTCAGGTAATTCCTGCTAATGATGATTTAGAAGTTGAAATCCCAAAATATAACAT
This sequence comes from uncultured Gammaproteobacteria bacterium, assembly GCA_964417685.1. Lineage (GTDB taxonomy): Bacteria > Pseudomonadota > Gammaproteobacteria > Magnimaribacterales > D2472 > CAJQGY01. The sequence continues at coordinate 188,793 of CAYQIT010000002.1, forward strand.
CAACCAGGTATCTGAAGATCATTAATGGATAACAATTTAGATTGGAAAGATTTCCAAGAAATTTCAATAACACTTTATGAGGAATTTCCTGATATTGACCCTCAATGGATATCTTTTCCTGACCTTCATTCCAAAATTTGTAATCTAGATAATTTTATTGGTGATCCTAAAAAATCTAATGAAAAAATTTTAGAAGCAATTCAGATGTTATGGATAGAAGAATTTGAATAACTCCAATATAATACGGAAAATTTTAACTTTATAAGGATAAATATAATGTCAAAAGAAAGAACTTTATCAATTATCAAACCAGATGCAGTGTCTAAAAATGTTATTGGAAAAATAATATCTAGATTCGAAGATAATGGCTTAAAAATTGTTGCAGCAAAGTTAATCCAATTAGATGATGCATTAGCTTCAGGTTTTTATGCCGAGCACGAAGGCAGACCTTTCTTTAATGACCTTAAAAACTTTATGACATCTGGACCAGTATTTGTTCAAGTGCTTGAAGGGGAAAATGCTGTATTGAAGAACAGAGAGCTTATGGGTAGCACAAACCCACAAGAAGCAGAGCCTGGAACTATAAGAGCTGATTTTGCTAAAAGTATTGATGCTAATGCGGTTCACGGGTCTGATTCATTAGAAAGTGCAGCTAGGGAGATAGACTATTTTTTCAAAGAAGAAGAAATAATGTCATTATAAGTTTTGGCTAATAAAAAAAATCTTCTTGGTTGCTCACTGAGATCTCTTGAAGATTTTTTTAAATCTCTTGATGAGCCATCCTTTAGAGCAAAACAATTATCAAAATGGATACATCAGAAAGGTGTAATTGACTTCAATTTAATGACAGACTTTAACAAAGATTTAAGGTCTAAACTTATAGAAGTTGCTATCATCAAACCGCCCAAAATAGAGGAAACTCATATTTCTTCTGAAGGCACTAAGAAGTATTTAGTAAAACTTGAATCTGGAACCATGGTTGAAATGGTTAGAATTCCAGAGAAAAAAAGAACTACATTGTGTATTTCTTCTCAAGCTGGTTGCGCACTTCAATGCACATTCTGTGCAACAGGAGCCCAGGGGTTTGAAAAGAATCTTACTTCTGATGAAATTATTGGTCAGCTATGGCTTGCAAATTTTGCTGATGAAAATCCTATTAATATTACAAATGTAGTTTTCATGGGGATGGGTGAACCTCTCTTGAATTTTTATCCAGTTATAGAATCAGCAAAAATTATGAAAGATCAGCATGCTTATGGCCTTTCAAGAAAGAGAATTACTATTAGTACCTCAGGCATAGTTCCATTTATTGAAAAACTTCCTGAGAACATAGATGCTTCTTTAGCTATATCACTTCATGCGCCAAACAATGAGCTCAGAGACGAGATCGTACCAATTAATAAAAAGTATCCTATTGATAGACTTATCAAGTCATGTAAAGACTTTGTTGCTTATTACGATGGTAAAAGAAATATAACTATAGAATATATTCTTATAGATGGAGTTAATGACTCAAAAGAATTAGCACTGCAACTAAGCAAATTACTTTCTGGCCTCTCATGCAAGATTAATCTTATACCTTTCAATCCATTTGATGGGTGTGATTATCAAAGATCAACATCAAGAAATATTGAAAAATTTAAAAATATATTAGTTGATAAAGGGTTTATTACAACTTTAAGAATTACGCGAGGTGATGCTATAGATGGAGCTTGCGGTCAGCTTGTTGGTAAACTTAAAAATTCAATAAAAGGCAAAAATCTTATTGCTCATAGGACAATTTCATGAAAAGTGATTTGAAGTCAGCAAGTTCCGTAAAAGTTGGTCTTCTCTTTAGTGCCGCAAGAGAAGAACTTGGTTTATCAGTAGCTGAAATTTCTCAAACCCACATGATTAATGAGAAATACATACGAAGCATTGAGAGTGGGGTTTATGATAATTTTCCTAGCGAGGGTTTTGCTAGAGCATACTTCTTAAAATATTCAGAATTATTAAATATCAATCCTGAATTTCCTTCAATTTACTCATCAAAACCTAGAAAAGAAGAAATTGTTAGGAAGTCCTATAAAGGCATTAACGATAAGTTTATTAAAGGCATTGCTTTATGCATTTTAATTTTATTTGTTATTACTTTTTTATTCTTTCTAATCAAAGGTAAACAAAATAATATTAGTGAGATTGATTTAATATCAACAACCAAAGCATCTTCAGATGAATTAATATCGCTACCAAAAGACGAGATTTCACAAGATTTTATTCAAATCCCTACAAGCATACCTCCAGTTACAAAGAATTCTCTTGAAGAGCTATCCAGAATTGAAATAAGCAAATCAGAGCCAATTAGTGAAGACCTTGATGAAAATAAAATTGAAATTTTAAAAAATGAACTAGAGCTTTATTTTTCTGAAGAGTGTTACATAGAAATTATCATCGATAATAGTGTTGTTAAATCAGGAAAATTTTCTGAAGGAGAGGCCATAAATGTGGTTATTGATAAACCTTTTCAAATAACTGTCAGTAATGCATATGGTGTTGAGGGAGTTTATAACAATGTCGCTGTTGATTTTATTACCGGTGCTGATAGTCTTAATGTAAATACTTTGTTTATAACTAATGAGTGATTGGATAAAAAGAAAGAAAACAAATGTAGTTAATGTTGGCTCTGTAAAAGTTGGAGGCGGCAACCCTATTTCTATTCAGTCAATGACTAATACTGAAACTTGCGATGTTAATGCAACTATTAATCAAATCAATAATCTTAGATCTGCAGGTGCAGATATTGTAAGGGTTTCTGTTCCTTCATTTGACGCAGCTTCAGCTTTTAAAAAAATTAAACAAAAAGTTGATATACCTTTAGTGGCAGATATACATTTTGATTATAAAATTGCACTAGAAGTTGCAGATTCTGCAGATTGTCTAAGAATTAATCCAGGTAATATTGGTAAAGAGGCTAAAATTAAAGAAGTAATAAATGCTGCAAAATATAACAATGTTCCAATTAGAGTTGGAGTTAATGCTGGATCTTTAGAAAAAGATTTGCAAGTTAAATACGGTGAGCCAAACGCGGATGCTTTAGTTGAGTCAGCATTAAGACATGTTGATATCCTTGAAAGACATAATTTTGATAATTTTAAATTGAGCTTAAAGGCTTCCAATATTGAAATGACAGTTGAAGCCTACAGAAAAATATCAAAACTAATCAACCAACCTTTGCACCTAGGGATTACTGAAGCAGGCTCATTCAGATCTGGAACTGTAAAATCATCTATAGGTGTAGGAATGCTTTTATCTGAAGGAATTGGAGACACGATTAGGATTTCACTCGCCTCGGATCCAGTGGATGAGGTTAAAATTGGATGGGATATTCTCAAAAGCTTAAATATTAGAAGTAGAGGGGTAAAAATTGTTGCTTGCCCAAGTTGTTCAAGACAAAATTTCAATGTAATTGAAGTGGTAAATGAACTAGAAAGTAGATTTGAAGATATCTCAGAAGATATAGAGGTCGCAGTCATTGGTTGTTATGTGAATGGACCTGGTGAAAGTAAAGCTGCGGATGTGGGCTTAACAGGAGCCAGCCCAAAAAATTTAATGTATATTGATGGGGAGCCCAATAACAAAATTTCAAATGAGAATCTTGTAGATGAGCTTGAAAATAAAGTCAGAGAAAAGATAGCTAAATCAAAAGTTGAGATTATCGCAAGGAGTTAATGTGAAAAAGATCAGATCTTTATCAGGAATGCTTGATCTATTTAATGATTCAGATGCTAGTAATTCCGCAGAACATATTTTTAGAGTCGAGAAAAAACTTAAAAATATATTTAATTCATACAATTATAACGAAATAAGAACTCCGGCATTAGAGGAAACAGACCTATTCAAAAGATCTGTAGGAGATGTTTCAGATATAGTTAATAAAGAGATTTATACATTTCTCGACAGAAATGGAAAAAGCATAAGTCTCAGGCCTGAGGGAACAGCAGGCGTTATTAGATCTATTATTGAAAAAAAACTTGATAGTTCTTCAAATAAATTCTGGTATATAGGACCAATGTGGAGGTACGAGAGACCTCAAAAAGGAAGGTTTAGACAATTCACCCAGGCTGGTATTGAAATTTTGGGTCATGAAGAAGGTAATTCTGAATATGAGATGCTTTCATTAATCTGTAATATTATTGATAAGTTATCTATAAATAATTCAATAATAAAAATTAATCACCTTGGAGATCCTGATACAAAAAAAGCATATTGTGATTCATTGGTAGCCTATCTCTCATCCTACAAAAATGAATTAAACGAGAGTGAGCTTGAGAGACTAAATAAAAACCCCTTAAAAATACTTGACTCAAAAAGTGAAAACACTCAAAAAATACTTAAAGACGCACCATCCCTTAAAGATTTTTTACCAAAAGAAAATATTGATTTACTTAATTCCCTGAAAGATACTTTTTCTGATTTTTGTAAAATTGAAATAGATTATTCTCTTGTAAGAGGCTTAGATTATTATTCTGGATTCGTGTTTGAAGCCTTATCAAATGAATTGGGAGCGCAGGATGCATTTCTTGGTGGGGGAAGATATGATGTATTGTCAGAAAAGTTAGGTGGAAAAAATCTTCCAGCAATAGGGATGGCGATTGGAGTTGAGAGGCTTGCCAGCATTGCTTCTATTGCTAAAACACAAGATAAAATTGTTTCTTTCATAACTATAACTAGTAAATTAGAGCCAAAAGCATTTAAAATAGCTCACCATTTAAGATCTTTGAATAAAAAAATTAATCTTGATGTGAATTTGGCAAATGGAAGCCTTAAATCAAAGCTTAGAAGGGCTAATAAGATCAATGCTTCCCATGCTTTAATTATTGGTGATGATGAAATAACCAATGAGTGTATTTTAATTAAATATTTAGATGATGAACTTAAAGAGCAAGAATTAGTCAAATTTGACGAGGCATATGAAATTTATAAATTACTTTAAATAAATTAAGGAAGAAAAATGAACGAGATAATTGATAATGAGTTTGGCGCAGTTAAGAACTTTCTGAGTAAATACAAAAATGCGCTCATGATTGTTGTTTTACTAATCATACTTTCCATTGGTTTATTTGTATTAAATATTTATAACAAGAAAGTTATGAATGAAGAAGCTGCTGTGATTTATAACGAATGGCTAAATACAACATCATTAGAAAATAAAGAACAAGAAAAGATAGATTCAATTTATAGTGATTTAACAGATAATTATGCTTCTACTGGATATGCAATGATGGCCATGCTTAGCAAAGGCGCTGATTTAGCTTCAATGGGTGATTTCGATAAAAGCATTGCCGTATTCACTGAGCTTCAAGAAGTTTCAAGCGGTTTCGGTGGAAATGATTTTTTTAATAAGATTTCTAGAATTAGTCTTTCTAGAATATACATAGAAATTGAAAATTATGATGATGCTTTATCACAGCTCTCAGTCTATTCTGAGAGTTCTGCTAACGCATATATTCATGAATTAATAGGCGATATTTTTGCTGCAAAGCAAGAAGTAGAAAAAAGCATTGAGCAATACATGCTTGCTGATGAAAAATATGATGATCAACAATCTAAATCTATTATCGCAATGAAAATAGCTGATCTTGAGTCATAAACTAAAATGAAATCAATTTATCTCAACATAATTGCAATTTTATTTATAACCTCATGTTCTTCATTGAAGTTTTGGGAAAGTGCAGAGGTAGATACTGACGAGCCAAAACCACTTTCAGAAATTCAAAAATCAATCTTTCTTAATGAGAACTGGGTTAAAAAGTCTAATGGCGAAAATGACTTAGGGAACTTCCTACCAAGTTTTTCTCAAGAAAAATTATTTTTTGCAAATAATATAGGGTCTATAAACGCATTCGAAGCTATATCCGGTAACGAAATATGGTCTAAAGGATACAATGAGCTTTCTTCTGGAATTGCTTCAGGATTTGGCGTAGTGATAGTCTCTGATGAGCTTGGTAATGTAATTGCTTTGAATCAAAATGATGGTTCTGAACTATGGTCAATTAATGTTAAAGCTAAGGTTCTTTCAAGAGCAGCTATTGATGCATCTGCAGTTATGGTTAAAACGAGCGCAGGAGAATTAATTTCTCTTGATAAAAATAATGGTGAAATTCTTTGGTCATACAGGTCACAACTTCCATTGCTTACAGTAAGAGGTAGTAGCAGTCCAGTAATAGCTGATGATAAAGTAATAGCAACTTTTGACAATGGTAGGCTTGGTGTTTTTCAGCTTTCTACTGGTTTTCCAATATGGGATGGCGCTATATCATATGTATCAGGTACTTCTGAGCTAGAAAATTTAGTTGATGCTGATTCCGATCCAGTTGTTCAAGGCCCTTTGATATACGCAACTAATTATCAGGGCAATGTAAGTATCTTTGACCAAGCTCAAAAAAGAGCTATCTGGAAATCTGAATCCTCATCATTTTATTCACCAGTTATTACTAAAGGCCTAATAATTGTTGTCGAAGATAACTCAAAAATAATTACTTTTTCAAATAAAACTCTTGAGAAATCTTGGTCATCTGACTTGTTGTTAAATAGATCATTATCTAATCCAATTACATATAAAGGAAATCTTGTTGTTGGTGACTTTGAGGGCTTTGTTCATGTTATTAATCCAATAAACGGAAAGATAATAGGAAGAGAGAGGGTATCAAAAAATCCTATAAAATCTTTATCATCTAGAGGAGACTATTTATACGTCATCGATGAAAAGTTTAGCTTATTTTCTCTAACACTATAAAATAGAAGTGTTATATGTTCACCTCAATAGCAATAATTGGAAGACCAAATGTTGGTAAATCAACATTATTCAATAAGCTTACAAAATCAAGAAAAGCTATAGTATCTGACTTTCCTGGTCTTACTAAAGATAGAAATTATGGATATCTCGAGTTTGGAGACAGGAAATTCTTTGTCATTGATACTGGAGGAATTGCAAAAGATGATTCAATTCTAAAAGAGGATATTGCAGATCAGGCCTGGGTTGCAGCTGAGGAATCTAATCTTATTATATTCGTATTAGATGGTTCTGAAGAGTTAAATAATGAAGATCTAGAAATCCTTCAAAAACTTAGGAAGCTAAACAAAGAGTTTATAGCAGTAGTTAATAAATCTGATAAAAAGACATCAAGCCAAATCAAGCATGATTTACCTAAAAAAGGCATAGACTATATTGAGATTAGTGCAGAACATTCATCAAATATCTCTGAATTAAGATCTTTATTAAAAAGCAAATTACCTAAAGAAAAAATTTCTTATCCAGATGGTAAAAGGATAGCAGTCATCGGCCGTCCTAATGCTGGAAAATCAACCTTTATTAATAAATTTATTAATGAAGAAAGACTTATTGTCTCTGAAATTGCAGGTACTACCATTGATTCAATAAGCATACCTTTTAATGTAGGAGGAAATGACTATATTTTTATAGATACGGCTGGTATCAGAAAGGGGTATAAAAATAGCCATAAAGTAGAGTACTTCTCTTATGTTAGGGCCCTGCATTCAGTAGAAGAGTCTGATGTAGTTTTATTTCTGTGTGATGCTTCTGAGGGCGTTGTTGATCAAGATTTAAAAATTTTAAATATGGTTTGTGAGACAGGTAAACCGTTATTGATTGCTTTTAACAAAATTGATCTCCTAACAAGGAAAGAAAAAGATGAGATGTATAACACTAAAAGAGCTTTATCAAATTTCCTTCAAGATTTTATAAAACTAGAAATTTCTGGCATTAAAGGAACTGGTTTTAAAAGGTTGTTTAGGAATCTTGATCAATTAATTACTAAGTCTCAACAGAAATACTCTACCTCTCAATTAAATAAGTTATTAGAAAAATTTGTTAATCAAAGCTCACCACCATCTATTGGTGGCAGGCAGCTGAAATTACGATATGTACATTTTGCAGGAATTAATCCAACATCTTTTGTTATTCATTCTAATAATGACAAAAAGATCCCAAGTAACTATAAGCGGTATCTTGAAAATTCTTACAGAGAAAAACTTAAACTTAAAAGTATCCAATTAAGGTTATTTTTTAGGAAATCAAAAAACCCATTTGAAGATAAAATCAATAAATTGACAGATAGGCAAATCAAAAAGAAACAAAGGTTGATGAAGCACGTCAAAAAGAAAAAAAAGTAACTGATTTTAGTTATATAAGTCGAGTCTAATCATAATTTCTAAGGTATAATCTTTGCACAAATGCTAGCTAAAAAACAACATTTGTCTACTTTATAAATTTATGAAAAGACCTGTTAATATCAACCTTCTGAAGATAAAGCTGCCACTAACTGCATTACTTTCTATTACACATAGGCTTAGTGGTATGTTTGTATTTTTTATAGTACTACCATTAACAGCAATTTCTTTATATTACTTAGCTCAATCTCTCGAGTCTTACGAGCAATTTACTGGATTAGTAGAAGCAAATTTCAGTTTGAAATTTCTTTTTCTATCATGTCTTATCATATTCAAATATCATATTTTTACCGGTGTGCGTCACATGCTAACGGATTTTCATTTGATAAGTGAAAGCCTTAACGCCTCACATAGATCATCTCAAATTACACTGATGCTTTTTCTGATTGATAGCATCGTGACTGTTTTGGTGGTTCTATAATGAATATTGGAAGACTTTATTGGTATCTGCAAAGATATAGTGCTCTATATTTTTTAGGTTTTGTTATTTATTTAGAATATTTATTTTTAACAGATCGATTTTCATTTAATTATTTAGATAGCAATTTAAATTTTAAAATTTTATTAACACTTTTTATTCTTCTTGCAAATATTCATGGGTTTATCGGTCTATGGACTGTGGGCACAGATTATTTAACAAAAAGAACATTAGGGTTTCTTTCTGAAGGTTTGGGGGGAGTTGCTAATACAATCAGGAAATTATATGAAATTCTATTCATAGCAATTGGCTGTTTAATAACAGTCTTATATTTTTTAATTATTTGGTTTTAAATATGCAAAACATAAACTCCTCAAATATAAAAACTCTTGAATTTGATGCACTAATTATTGGTGGCGGTGGTTCTGGTATGAGAGCTTCTCTAGAACTTGCGAAGTCTGGTTTAAAAACTGCGGTTGTCTCAAAAGTTTTTCCTACAAGATCTCATACAGTCTCTGCTCAAGGTGGAATAACATGTGCCATTCAAAGCGCTGATCCAAATGATGATTGGAGATGGCATATGTACGATACAGTCAAAGGCGCAGACTTCATTGGTGATCAGGATGCGATTGAATATATGTGCTCAGAAGGTCCAAAAGCAGTATTTGAGCTAGAGCACATGGGATTACCATTCTCAAGATTTGATAATGGAAGAATTTATCAAAGACCATTTGGAGGCCAATCCAAGGAATTTGGCAAAGGCGGACAGGCTGCTAGGACTTGTGCAGCAGCTGATAGAACTGGACATGCTCTGCTTCATACTCTTTATCAAAATAATGTTAAAGAAGGTTCAAATTTTTTAAATGAATGGTTCGCCGTTGATCTTGTAAAGAATTCTAAAAATGAGATAACAGGAGTAATTGCATTTTCTATTGAATCTGGAGATGTCGCATATCTTAAAGCTCAATCAACTGTACTTGCTACAGGAGGTGCTGGAAGAATATATGCATCAACCACAAATGCATTAATTAATACTGGTGATGGTCTTGGTATGGCTCTTAGAGCTGGTTTTCCTGCACAAGATATGGAAATGTGGCAGTTCCACCCCACGGGCATTTATGGTGCAGGTTCGCTTGTAACAGAAGGTTGTAGAGGTGAAGGCGGGTATTTAATAAATGCAGACGGCGAAAGATTTATGGAACGATATGCTCCAAACGTTAAAGATCTTGCTGGAAGAGATGTTGTTGCAAGATCTATGGTCCTTGAAATTCTTGAAGGTAGAGGTTGCGGAGAAAAGAAAGATCATGTTTTTCTAAAACTTGATCACTTGGGAGCCGATGTTCTTAATGCAAAACTTCCAGGAATATGTGAGCTCTCAAGAACTTTTGCACATGTTGATCCCATATATGAACCAATACCAGTTATTCCTACTTGTCACTACATGATGGGCGGAACTCCAACTAATGTTCATGGTCAGGCCTTTTCAAGATCTAACGAATCTGATATTGCAATTCCAGGGTTATATTCAGCAGGGGAAGCTGCATGTGTATCAGTTCATGGGGCTAATAGGCTGGGTGGAAATTCTTTGCTTGATTTGGTTGTTTTTGGAAGAGCAACAGGAATGCACATTCAGGAGGAAATTAGTAGCGGTGGCGGTGTTGATTGTGCTACAAACTCAGATATTGATCAGTCTCTTGAAAGACTTAATAAACTTAATGAATCAACTTCTGGCTATAAAACCGCTGATGTTAAAAGAGAGCTTCAAACTTGTATGCAGAATTATTTTGGCGTTTTTAGGCGTGGCGAATATATGAAAAAAGGCGTTGAAGAACTCAAAGCAATCAGAGAAAAGACAGATAATTTATATGTAGCTGACAAAAGCGCAGCTTTTAATACAAGCAGAGTAGAAGCTCTTGAATTACAAAATTTACTTGAAGTCGCAGAAGCAACTGCAATCGCAGCATTAGAGAGGAACGAGAGCAGAGGAGCTCACGCAAGAGATGATTATCCTGATAGGGATGATGAGAACTGGCTTTGTCACTCTATGTATGACCCTAAAACTAAAACTTTATCAAAGAGAAAAGTAAACTTTGCACCAAATCAAGTTGATGCTTTCCCTCCAGCAGTGAGGTCATATTAATATGAGTAATTTAGAGATTAGTTTATATAGATATAATCCAGAAACAGATAAGTTTCCTTATATGAAAACTTATGAAATTGAAAAACCTTCAAGAGATATTATGGTTTTAGATCTTCTTCATCTGCTAAAAGAAGGCGACGAGTCAATATCATACAGAAGATCATGTAGAGAGGGTGTTTGTGGGTCTGATGGAATGAACATTAATGGTAAAAATGGACTTGCATGTATCACCCCTTTATCTAGTGTTTTGAAAAAAAATAAAATTGAACTCAGACCTTTGCCAGGATTACCAGTAATAAGAGACTTGGTAGTTGATATGACCGAGTTTTATGCGCAGTATGAAAAGATTAAACCCTTCTTGCAGAATGATACTACAGCTCCAGAACAAGAAAGACTTCAATCGCCTGAAGATAGAGATAAATTAGATGGGTTATACGAATGCATTTTATGCGCATGTTGCTCAACAAGCTGTCCTTCTTTCTGGTGGAACCCAGATAAATTTGTTGGCCCTGCTGCCTTACTTCAGGCATATAGATTTTTAGCTGATACAAGAGATTTAAAAACTGACGAAAGGCTTGAAGACCTCTCAGATCCATTTAGTGTCTACAGATGCCACGGAATAATGAATTGTGTAAGCGTCTGTCCAAAGAGCTTAAATCCAAATAAGGCAATTGGTGAGATTAAATCAATGCTATTGAAAAATAAAAATAATATTATTGCTAGAGAGGGTGCCTGACGCTAAAAAAATGAGTTTATCAATGGGGAAATTTTGGGAGAGTTCGCATATATCAGGAGGCCATTCGGCATACCTTGAGAATATGTATGAGCTGTATCTAGAAAATCCTGATCAGCTTTCATCTGAATGGGTAGTTTTCTTTGATAATCTTGAGCCAAAAGGCATTAATGGCAATAGAGTGTCTCATAAGCAAATAGTTGATGAATTTAAAAACTTGTCAAGAAGCGCTCATTTGTCAGGTGGTGTTCCTGATGCAAGACAATCCAAGGTAATAAGACTTATCCAGTCATACAGAAATAGAGGTCATCAAAAAGCAAACTTAGATCCTCTTGGAATTATGGATAGAGCTGAAATAGAAGATTTAGATTTAGAATTTCATGGTTTATCAAAAGATGATTTAAATGATGAGTTTTATACTGATACATTATTAATAGGAAAAGAAAAGGCTACTTTAAAAGAAATTATAGATTCTTTGAAAGTTATATATTGTGGAAATATCGGAATTGAATACAACCACATCATGGACAGTTATGAAAGAAAGTGGTTTCAAAAAAAATTTGAATCTAAGCTTGGTAAATATTCTTTTAGTGCTGATGATAAGCTTCATATATACGAACGATTAAATTCCGCAGAAGGACTTGCAAAATATTTAGCTGCTAAATACCCTGGAATGAAAAGGTTTGGTATAGATGGAGCAGAATCCTTAATACCACTTGTGGACGCTGTTATACAAAACTGTGGTGAGCTTGGTGCAAATCAAATATGTTTTGGTATGGCTCATAGGGGTAGGCTTAATTTACTTGTAAATGTATTAGGTAAATTACCTTCTGAGCTATTTTCTGCATTTGATGAGGACTATGAAATTACAGGTGCGAACACTGGAGATGTGAAATATCATCTTGGATTTTCATCCAATCTTGAGACAAAAGGTGGAGAAGTCCATGTTTCTTTAAATAACAACCCTTCTCATTTAGAAATAGTTGATCCTGTTGTCTTGGGTTCTGTTAGGGCCAGACAAGATAGATTAAATGACGATGAGAGGAAAAAAGTCGTACCAGTATTGTTGCATGGTGATGCATCTTTTTCTGGGCAGGGGGTTGTAATGGAGTCTCTGCAAATGTCTCAAACCAGAGGCTTTAATGTTGGTGGAACTATTCATATTATTGTTAATAATCAAATTGGGTTTACAACAAGCAGCAAAAAAGACTCACGATCAACTGATTACTCAACTGATGTTGCGAAGATAATACAAGCTCCAGTTATTCATGTTAATGGGGATGATCCTGAAATGGTTGTCAAAGCAGCAATTATTGCATGCAAGTACAGAAAGGAATTTAAAAAAGATATTGTTATCGATTTATTCTGTTACAGAAGAAGGGGTCATAATGAAGCTGATGACCCATCTGCAACGCAACCATTGATGTATAACAAGATTAAACAACATCCATCAGTTTTAACTCAATATGAAGATATATTAATAAGAGAGGGGTTGATTTCGTCTGATCAAACTGCTGCTGTAAGGTCAAATTATAGAAAGTCACTAGAGTCTGGGCTGTCTGTAGCGAAAAATCTTGCTAAAAAACCCAATGAAGAGCTATGGTTTAACTGGGATGATTATATTGACAATAAGTGGTGGGATGAAACCGACACCTCAATAACAAAAAAATCAATTACTAAACTCGGCAAACAAATTTCAAATACTCCTGAAAATTTTAACCTCGGCCCACAGGCCGCTAAAATTTTTAAAGATAGAGATCAAATGACTGAGTCCAAAATCGACATCAATTGGGGTTATGGTGAAATGCTAGCTTATGCATCTCTTCTTGAGCAAGGTTATCCGATAAGATTAACTGGTCAAGATGTAAGAAGAGGAACTTTTTCTCATAGACATGCATGTGTATTTGATAAAGAGACTGGTAAGGGCTTGATACCATTATCAAAAATTGCTGAAGAAAATAATACCAAATTTGATATTTATGACTCTTTATTATCTGAAGAGGCTGTACTAGCTTTTGAATATGGGTATTCTGCTACTTGGCCAACAGGATTGGTTATTTGGGAAGCGCAATTTGGAGATTTTGCAAACGGTGCTCAGGTTGTAATAGATCAATTTATTGTTTCAGCACAGCACAAATGGGAGAGACTCTCAGGCTTAGTTATGCTACTTCCTCATGGGTATGAAGGCCAGGGACCTGAACATAGTAGTGCGCGCATAGAAAGATTTCTGCAGCTTTGTGCATCAGAAAATATTCAAGTTTGTGTGCCAAGCTCACCAGCTCAAATTTTTCATTTATTAAGAAGACAGGCAATTAGAAAATTAAGAACCCCATTGGTTGTAATTTCGCCAAAAAGCTTATTAAGAAACCCTGATGCTTCATCTAAAATCACCGAATTAACTTCAGGTTCATTCCAGTGTGTTATCGATGATGATCGCAAAAAAAATAATGTTAAAAAAGTTATTTTGTGTTCTGGAAAGGTTTTTTACGATATTAAAAAACAACAAAATCTTAGTGAGAAGGACCATATAGCTGTAATTAGAATAGAACAATTATACCCATTTCCATATGACGACCTTGAGGCGATTCTTAAAACTTACCCAAATGTAGCTGAAATAGTTTGGTGTCAAGAAGAGCCATCAAATCAGGGCGCATGGTTTAGTCATAGACACAGAATTCAAAGAGTCCTTGATAGACTTAAGAATAACCTTGAAATTTCATTAGTTAGTAGACCTCCTGCTGCTGCGCCTGCGGTGGGTATGATGAAATTACATTTAAAACAACAAGAGGAATTAATAGAGTTAGCTCTAAAATAATATTATGACAATAGAAATAAAAGCACCAACTTTCCCTGAGTCAGTTGCGGATGGAACTGTGGCTAATTGGTTAAAAAAAGAGGGAGATTTTGTTAAACAAGATGAAATAATTGCTGAAATTGAAACCGATAAGGTTGTCTTGGAAGTAGTTGCTCCTGAAGAAGGAACCTTAGTTAAGATTCTAAAAGCTGAAGGTGATATTGTCTTAAGCGCAGAGCCTATTGGAGAATTTGATGATTCTGCAATTAGCTCATCAAGTGCTGAGGTACCAAAAAAAGAGGAAATGCCTCCAAAATCAGATGAGACTTCACCAGAATTAGTTAAAAAATCCGGCCCCGCTGCTGAAAAGCTTATTAGAGAAAACAATCTGGATAAAAAAGTTATTGAAGCCTCTGGCAAGGGAAATCGTGTAACTAAAGAGGATGTAATTAATCACATAGAAAAAACCACACCTTCAAAAAATGAAGAAGTTAAGATTGTTCAAACTTCTGGCAGGCCAGAAAAAAGAGTTCCAATGTCTAGATTAAGAGCAACAATTGCAAATAGGTTGTTAACCGTAAAACAGAACACGGCTATGCTTACAACTTTTAATGAAGTTGATATGCAACCTATTAAAGACCTGAGAGCAAAATATGGCGAAGAGTTTTTAAAACAACATGATGTAAAGCTTGGCTTTATGGGATTTTTTGTTATAGCAGCAGTTCAAGCGCTCAAAAAATTCCCTTTGGTAAATGCTTCAATAGATGGTTCAGATATTGTTTATCATGGCTATCAAGATATTGGTGTTGCCGTGTCTACAGATAGAGGACTGGTAGTCCCTGTTATAAAAGATGCAGATACTCAGTCACTACCAGAAATAGAAAAATCTATCTTAGATTACTCATTAAAAGCTAGAGATGGGAAATTATCTATTGAAGAAATGCAAGGCGGTACATTTACTATTTCTAATGGTGGTGTTTTTGGGTCATTGTTATCTACTCCAATTTTGAATGCTCCTCAAACAGCCATATTAGGTATGCATTCAATTCAAGAAAGGCCTGTTGCAATTGATGGTGAAGTTGTCATTAGACCTATGATGTACTTGGCAATGAGCTATGATCATAGGCTTTTAGATGGCAAAGAAGCGGTTTCTTTTCTGGTTTCAATCAAAGAGCAGCTTGAATCACCAGAAAGATTATTACTAAATTTATAAATTAAAAGGAAAATTATGTACGATGTTGTTGTTTTAGGTTCAGGGCCCGCTGGATATGTATCAGCTATAAGAGCATCCCAGTTAGGATTGAAAACTGCTTGTATTGAGCAAGAGCAAAATGAAAAAGGAAAGCCTGTCCTAGGCGGAACCTGTTTAAATGTTGGTTGCATACCATCAAAGGCGCTATTAGATTCATCACACAGGTATCACGATGCAAAAGAAAATCTTAAAGCTCACGGAATAGGTATTTCAAAAGTAGATTTAGATATTGCAAATATGATGGAAAGAAAGAACGCTATAGTAAAAAAATTGACTGACGGCATTTCAGGTCTTTTTGTAGGAAATAAAGTAGATTCTATTCTTGGAACTGGCAAAGTGCTAAGTCAGGGAAAGGTAGAGGTAACTAAATCAGATGGCACAACAGAGATTGTTGAATCTAAGCATATTATTATCGCAACTGGCTCCTCACCAATTGAAATAGGATCTGCTAAATTTGATAATGAAAATATTATAGATAGCACCGGAGCGCTTGACTTAAACGAAGTTCCCGAGACCCTTGGTGTTATTGGTGCCGGTGTAATTGGGCTTGAATTGGGTAGTGTATGGGCAAGGCTTGGGTCGAAAGTAACTGTTATAGAAGCACTAGATAGTTTTCTGCCTATGGCTGATAAAGATATATCAAGAGATACATTTAAAGAATTTCAGAAACAAGGATTAGATATCAAACTTGGTTCTAAACTCGTTGGTTCAAAATCATCAAAAAAAGGTGTTGAGATTGAGGTTGAAAGTTCCGATGGTAAATCAAAGATGGTTTTTGATAAGTTAATTGTTGCTGTTGGAAGGAAACCAAATTCTGTAGATGTTTTTGCTGGAGGCTCAGGCGTTCAACTTGATGACAGAGGCTTTATTAATGTAGATGAATATTGTCAAACAGATCAGAAAAATATATGGGCAATCGGAGATGTTGTGAGAGGCCCAATGTTAGCCCATAAAGGCAGCGAAGAAGGCATTGTTGTCGCAGAAAGAATTGCTGGCAAACATGCTGAAATGAATTATGATCTTGTTCCATCTGTTATTTATACTCATCCAGAAATAGCATGGGTTGGTAAAAATGAACAAGAATTATCAGATCAAGGTATTGATTATAAAGTTGGAAAGTTTCCTTTTGCTGCTAGTGGCCGGGCTCTGGCTGTTGATCAATCTGTTGGTTTTGTTAAATTAATATCAGACGCAAAAACTGACACTATCTTAGGTGTGCATGTTTTTGGTCCTTCTGCGGCAGAGATTGTTCAACAAGCATTAATTTCAATGGAGTTTGGGGCTAGTTCAGAAGATATTGGATTGACTATCTTCAGTCACCCAACAGTTTCTGAAGCACTTCATGAAGCAGCATTGTCTGTAAGTAATCAAGCAATACATATTGGGAATAGAAAAAAATGAATTTACACGAATATCAGGGAAAGGAATTATTTGCAGAATACGGCTTACCAGTCTCAAAGGGTATTGTAATAAGTGATCCTGAAGATGCATTAAAGGCATGTAGAGATATTGGTGGAACAAAGTGGGTGGTTAAAGCTCAAGTTCATGCTGGTGGTAGAGGCAAATCAGGTGGAGTTATTCTGGTTGAGAATCCAGATGACGCTAAAGATTTTGCTAAGAAATGGCTCGGAAAGAGATTGGTTACATATCAAACAGATTCAAATGGTCAGCTTGTTAATTCAATTCTAATAGAAGAATGCACAGACATAGCCAATGAATTATATTTAAGTGCTGTAGTAGATAGGGCGTCTCAAAGAGTAGTTTTCATAGGTTCAAGTGAAGGCGGTGTCAATATTGAAGATGTTGCTAAAAATACTCCTGAAAAAATTATTTATGAAGCAATTGACCCTTTAACAGGTGCGCAGCCTTTTCAAGCAAGAAAAATTGCCAAAGTGCTCGGCCTTGATGCCACTCAAACAAAGCAATTTACCCCTATGTTAAGTAATTTAATGAAATTATTTATTGAAAAAGATCTAAGTCTGCTTGAGATCAATCCATTAGTTATAACCAGTGGAGGTAAGCTTCATTGTTTAGATGCTAAAATCAATATTGATTCGAATGCTGTATACAGGCAACCACAGATAGCTGAAATGCATGACCCATCTCAAGATGATCCTAGAGAATCAGAGGCTGCAAAAAATGATTTAAGTTATGTTTCTTTAGATGGAAATATTGGTTGTATGGTTAATGGAGCAGGGTTGGCTATGGGCACAATGGACACTATAAAGTTCTATGGTGGGAATCCTGCAAATTTCCTTGATGTTGGAGGTACAGCAACTCAAGAGAGAGTAGCAAAGGCATTCAAACTAATCCTTGAAGACCCTGAAGTAAAAGTTGTTTTAGTGAATATCTTTGGCGGGATCGTAAGGTGTGACTTGATTGCTGAAGGTATTTTAGCTGCTATTGAAGAGGTTGGAGTAGAAATACCAGTTGTAGTCAGATTGGAGGGTAACAGTGCTGATATAGGTTCAAAAATCTTATCAGAATCTGGTGTCAAAATTGAAAGTAGAAATGATTTGGCTGATGCAGCTAAAAAAGCAGTGGAGTTATCAAGATGAGTATATTAATTAATGATGATACTAGGGTCCTTGTCCAAGGTTTCACTGGATCTCAGGCAACACTTCATTCCGAGCAAGCATTAGCTTACGGAACAAATATTGTCGGTGGTGTAACGCCAGGTAAAGGAGGACAGATTCATCTTGATAGACCAGTATTTGATACTGTTAAAGAGGCAATAGAGGAAGTTAATCCCAATGCAGCACTTATTTTTGTTCCAGCTCCATTTTGTAAAGACTCTATATTAGAAGCCGCAGAATCTGGTATTGAACTCATAATATGTATTACAGAAGGAGTTCCTACTCTTGATATGTTGATAGTTAAAAAGCGAGTAGATGAATTGGGCGCAACATTGGTGGGTCCTAATTGTCCAGGAATAATAACTCCTGGTTCAGGAAAAATGGGAATCATGCCTGCAAGCATTCATATGCCTGGTTCAATAGGAATAATTTCAAGGTCTGGAACGCTAACTTATGAGGCGGTGAAACAAACTAGTGATTTAGGCCTTGGTCAAAGCTCTTGTGTAGGTATTGGAGGAGATCCTATACCAGGTAGTTCATTTATAGATATACTGAAATTGTTTCAAAATGATGATCAAACTGAAGCAATTGTTATGGTGGGTGAGATTGGAGGAAGCGCCGAAGAAGAAGCAGCTGAATACATAAAAGATAATGTCACTAAGCCTGTTATTTCATATATTGCTGGACAAACTGCTCCAGCTGGCAAAAGAATGGGTCATGCTGGTGCGATTATTGCTGGAGGCAAAGGAACCGCAGAAGATAAAATAAAAACTCTTAAAGCATGCGGCGTTCATATTGCTGAAAACTTAGTTGATATTGGATCTAAGGTTGCTGAAGTGCTTGGGCGCTAGATCTTAAATTTTTTTTAATAATATAATTCAATCTAAGTATCGATAATACTGAAAATATTGATAAACCTATTATCATTCCAACCCACATACCAGATGCTCCAAGGGGTTGACCAAATCCATGCATAGTTAAGAAGTAACCTGCAGGTATCGCAAATAGCCAATAAGATATAAACAACAATATCATAGGTGCAAAGGTATCTTTATATCCTCTTAAGCTTCCTACCGCTGCCATTTGAATACCATCTGGAAGTTGGAATATTGCTGCAAATATTAATAAACCAGTTGCAATATTGATTGCAGCAATATCAGAACTATATAAATACACAATATGATCTCTCACTAGCAAAATTGTGATACAGGTCACAAATGAGCTTAAAATGCATAGATATATTGTTGAATATGAAGCAATTTTTGCTCGCGATTTATCATTTTCTCCGACAAGATTACCAACTCTTGTTGCAGCGGCTAAGCCTATTGATAATGGAAGCATAAAAAATAAGCTAGCAATATTTAAAGCTATGTAATGTCCTGCAACGATAGTTTCTCCAAGAATACCTATAATTAATGCCGCTCCTGAAAACATACTTAGTTCAATAAAAATCCCCATACCAATTGGCGTTCCAAGTCTAAAAACCTCTTTAGTAGTCTTAATTGAGGGCGGTGTGATTTCGTTAAATGGCTTAGTTTTTTTATAATTCTTTGATATTTTTATATAAATTATTAAAGTGATCATCATCAAAAATGATACTAATGAAGTAGCAATACCGCAGCCAACTCCGCCTAATTTTGGTACACCAAAGTAGCCATATACAAAGACTATATCCAGAGGAATATTTAATAACATGCCTAAAAAAGCAATATAAAAAACAGGTCTTGTTAGAGTCATACCCTCGCTATAGCATCTGAGAGCAGTAAATATTGTCATAAATATTATCCCTACGGATAATGCTTTAAGGTATGAACCAGATATAGAGGTTATAGATTCGTCTATGGGAAGTAAGAATAATAAATTACCCATAAAAAACAATACAATGCAGACCATTGATCCAAGCAATAGGGCTATCCACAAAATTTCACGAATTTTAATCCCTATTTCAGTAAATTTTTTTGCCCCATAGAGTTGAGCAATAATAGGGGTAACTGCAAATATTACACCAGCTATAAGGAACCAAACTGTATTAAAAATTGCTGAACCGACTCCCAAACCTGCTAAATCTAATGAGCTTGCTCTTCCAGCAACTATCGTGTCAGTAGTTCCCATGAGCATATACGAAAGCTGAGATCCAAGAATAGGTATACCGATCTTTATAAGCTTTTTGAACTCAAATATATTAGGTCTAATCAATTTAATTTTTTCTTAGTAATTAATTTTTTTGTACTTTATCATATTAAGGTAAATTTTTTTGGAGCACATAATCAGAAAAGATAACAGGCCTTATTGGTTAAAAAAATTCTCTATTAAATTAATCAATGTATATGTTGATCGATTTCTGAGGCCTCAATTTTCTTATTTAGGAAAAGGAGGTGCTTTCTTTAAACCAAGATTTATAAAGGCTTTTGGAACTAATATTAGTATTTCTGATTATCCAACTTTGATAGGGGCGCCTGATGCGCATATTCAATTTACAGCATGGAATGTTGGTGGTTGGGATGGCTCAATAGAAATTGGAAAATATTCATTAATCACTCCTGGTGTGAGAATAATGGCAGCAAAGAAAATTACCATAGGGGATTCATGTATGATCGCTCATGGCGCATATATTTCTGATGCTGATTGGCATGGTATATATGATCGCTCAGAGCCTGTTGGTAATGCATTGCCAGTGGTTTTAGAAGACAATGTATGGGTTGGTGATAGCGCTATTATTTGTAAAGGCGTAAGGATTGGAAAAAATAGCATTATTGGCGCTGGCTCGGTAGTTACAAAAGACGTACCGCCTAATTCAATATTTGCTGGCAATCCTGCAAAATTAGTTAAATCCATCGATGAGAATGAATTTATAACTCGAGCAGATTTCTTTAGCGATCCAAAAAAACTTGCATCTGATTTTGATGCTCTAGATAAACATTCATTAAAAGATAATACATTTATCAGATGGATAAAAAGTTTAATAAATCCAAGTAACAAAAATTAAAGTGAATCTAATAGCTGATATTGGAATCAAAAAGATAGATTCTATACTTCCATTACTAAGCGGTTTTGAAGATATTAATATTAAATATCTTGATACAGGGTCAATTAATTCACAAAATATAATTGATGCAGATATCTTATTGATTAGATCTCAAACAAGAGTTAATGAGTCCCTTTTATTAAAAAGTAGAGTTGCTTGGATAGGTTCAGCCACTGCTGGAATCGATCATATAGATACGCACTATTTAGAAAAGAATAATATCACTTGGTTTAATGCAGTAGGTTGTAATTCTGCATCAGTATGTAGTTACGTTCTATCATGTCTTTATGTTTTATCAATCGATGAAAATTTTAATAAAAGCAATACTGTTGGAATATTTGGTTATGGAAATATTGGAAAAAAACTTAAAACAATATTAGATAATTTAAATATAAAGAATTATGTATGCGATCCATATTTGGATAATGATTGTCTTGTAGATAAAGCAACTGTCTTAGGTTCAGATATTTTATCCATTCATACACCTTTAACTTTTGGTGGACAGTTTCCTACACATAAATTAATCGATAGCAAAGAGTTATCACAAACAAAATCACATACCATCATCAATACAGCAAGGGGAGGCATAGTTTGTGAATCAGCTATTTTGAGAAGTGGAATAAACTATATCGCAGATGTTTGGGAGAATGAGCCAAGTCCTACTTATGAAATAGTTAAATCTTCATTTATTGCCACACCTCATATAGCAGGTCATAGCCACGAAGGTAAGTTGAACGGAACCATTGCAGTCTTAAGAGAACTAATGCAATTCCTCAGAATGAGCTCAGATCAAATTACGGCAAATCTTAAAAAGATCAATGAGGTTGCATGTTTGCAAGAAACCGAATATGAATCAATTAAAGATTTTTATAATCAATACCCAGTTTTAGATGAATCAATTACTTTTAAAGACAAAGTCTTGTCTGAGCAAAGTGATTTCAACCGCCTAAGATTTCAACATCCAATCAGGCATGATGTAACAAATTTTATAACATAATAAATTCAAGCCGTATGATTAATATTATGTAACCTATTTACATATAAAAACTGCTATTATCAAATATATGTATTTTTTTTAAATATAATTGGCACAGAATTGGCACAGAATTTGCACTTAATATAACTAGAACATAAGTACACTGGAGACGAAATGTTAAAAAGAGATGTTATAGAAGAGGATTATTCACATATATCTAACTCACAATTAGAGCAGATGGAAAAATTAAGGCCTTTAATAAAGGGTGTTTTGTATAAATTTACTGAATACAAAGCTGCTCCCGATTCCATGAATTTTTTTAGAGCAGATGTTTACAGATATTTCTTTTTATTAAGTTTTATGTGTGAATACTTTGAAAATACTGAAATTTCACAAGAACATGCAATTTCTCTAGTTCCAAAAAAGTTTGCTTCACGTATTAAACGTCTTCAGGTTCTTAAACAGGCTGTTAAATTAGGATACATATTAGAAACATCTTCTTCTGAGGATAAAAGAAGAAGGATTTACTCCCCTTCATCAATATTGATTAATGATTTTATTGAATCTTATAATCAACTTAGTGCTATTTTTTCTAAATAATCTCTAAGACATATATTTTTTCTACATATAGATAGATTTATTTATTACAATAAATCATGACCAAAATTACTAAGACAAATGAAGAATGGAAGAGCTCTCTTTCAGAGAATTCTTATAAAGTAACAAGAGAATCTGGAACTGAAAGACCATACACTGGAAAATACTGGGATTTTAATGAACAAGGTGTTTATAAATGTATTTGTTGTAATGAGCCCTTGTTTGAATCACAGACAAAGTTTGATGCCGGGTGTGGATGGCCTAGTTTTTTTGTTCCAATGAATGATTCAGTAATATCTGAGCATGAAGATAATTCACTTGCTAGAACACGAACTGAAGTAAGATGCACAAAGTGTGATGCACACTTAGGGCATGTTTTTGAAGA
>CAYQIT010000003.1:0-30541 GCA_964417685.1 uncultured Gammaproteobacteria bacterium
GGGCCTATCGTTCATCCTAGCCTAGATGTCTGGACCGTTTTGCCAATGCTCTCACAAAGCCTTTCATCTAGACCATTTATAATCTCATCAGATGAATCTCTTAGTATAAAAATTTTAGATGGATCATCAGACCATGGAAAGATTTGTGCAGACGGGCAAGAGGATATGAGCGTAGCCTACAAGTCAAAGATAGATATCTCAAAAGTAGAAAAACCTTTAAAACTAGTTCATTTAAAAGATAATGATTTTTTTGAGGCATGCAGAGAAAAGCTTGGGTGGAGTCTTGATATCACCAGCTCTAAATAAGTTTTGAAATCATTTCAATTTAACTTGATCATAATCTTAATAGCCTCTTTGGTAACTTTTTTGTCTGGTTTTGGAAACTTAATAAGCATAATTGAACCCTTGTCATTTTTAAAATTTGAAATTTCTGATTCATATTCAAGATATATAACCTTCTCTACTTTTGAAAACACATACCTAATTAATAATGAATGGTGGAGATTGTTTGCACCTATTTTTATTCATTTTTCCTTAATCCATCTTGTTTTTAACTGTTTATGGGTTTACGTTTTAGGTCAACAAATTGAAAAAATAGATGGAAAAACTCTATTTATAACATTAATTATATTTTCTGGTATTTGTGGAAATTATGCCCAGTTTATTAGCACGGGACCTTCACTTTTTGGAGGGCTTTCAGGTTGTGTATACGGAATGTTTGGTTATACCATGATTACTGAATTTCAAAAAAGTAGAATAATCTATGGGCTTCCTCCAGCAATTTATATTTTTATGATTTCATGGCTTGTGCTTGGTTTTATAGGTGTCCTTTCCTTATTTGGCCTTGGAAACATCGCAAATTTTGCACACCTTGGAGGATTAATAGCTGGAGTAATTATGGCGATGGTTGTTACAATCATCTCTAAGGATTCATATTTAGATGAAAAAAATTAAAAAAGCTGTCTTACCAGTAGCTGGTTTTGGAACAAGGTTCTTGCCTGCCACTAAAGCCATTCCAAAGGAAATGCTAGCAATAATTGATAAACCTTTAATTCAATATGCTGTAGAGGAGGCCGTTAGCGCAGGAGCAGAAGAAATAATTTTTATTACTAGTTATACAAAAGGCGCAATTGAAAACCACTTTACCTCATACCCAGAATTAGAAGAAAGACTTATATTATCTAATAAATTAGAGCTTCTAGAAAAGATTAAACCAAGTTATTTAGATGATCTAAAATTTACATACATTCATCAAGAAATTCAAAAAGGTTTAGGTCATGCCATCTATCTTGCAAAAGATGCTGTAGGAAATAATCCTTTTTCAGTATTGTTACCAGATGACTTATTCATTTCATCCCCATCATGTCTTCAACAACTGGCTGATAGTTTTTCTATGCATTGCAATTCAACAATAGCTGTAAATGTTATCGACAAAGAAAATATTCATAAATACGGAGTGATCAATAAAGGAGATAATGAGATTGTGAATAATGAAATAGATATATTTGATATTGTTGAGAAGCCATCTGCAGAAGATGCGCCTTCTGACATAGCTGCATGTGGAAGATATATATTTAATCCGTCAATATTTGATTTAATAGAGGAGGTTAAGCCAGATAGCTCTGGTGAGATTCAGATTACAGATGCGATTAGGCTTCTACTTAAAAAAGAAAACGTTAAGGCTAAATTATATGAGGGTGAAAAATACGATTGTGGAAGCAGAACCGGCTATGTAGAAGCAACTATTGCAATAGGAATGAAAGATCCTGAAATTTCTGATAACATCAAAAAAATTATCAGAGAATCAATTTGAAATTAGCTTTATTTCTTTTAAAAATTCTTCCAGAAGAGGTTGCGCATTCGATAGCTCTTAATGGTTTAAAGCTATTAGATAAAACCGGACTTCTAAAATTCATAGTCAAGGATGTTAAAAATAATGAAATAGAGTTTCTTGGCATGAAGCTTAAAAATAATTTAGGGACTGCAGCTGGATTGGATAAAAACGGTGATTATATTGATTCAGTTGGGAAACTTGGTTTTGGATTTCTTGAGGTAGGCACAGTCACACCTTTGCCTCAAAGCGGCAATGAAAAACCAAGACTATTTAGAGTTTTTAATGAAAATGCAATTATCAATAGGATGGGATTTAATAATAAAGGCGTCGACCATTTAGTAAAAAATCTCAAGAATCACAAATACAAGGGGATAGTTGGTGTAAATATTGGAGCAAATAAGACCTCAGAAGGAGAGCAAAGAATCGAAGACTACCTTGTTTGCTTTAAAAAGGTTTATGAATATGCAGACTATATTGTAGTTAATATTTCTTCGCCAAATACTAAAAACTTAAGAGAACTTCACTCTGCTCATAATTTAAATATGCTCTTATCTGCGATATCACAGCTATCTAGTGAATTGCAGAATGCCAAACCTATTTTTCTTAAAATTTCACCTGATGAAAATGATGAAAGCCTAAAACAAATTATTAAAATAGTTGAGAGTTCAATTTTTTCTGGGCTAATTGCAACAAACACAACTATAGACAAGGCTCTGTTAAAAGAATCCAAGTATCACAACTACGAAGGTGGGTTATCAGGTGCTCCTTTATTCAATAAATCTAATCAAAAACTTGAACTAATAAATACTGTTGCAGAGGATATGCCTTTAATAGCCGTTGGAGGAGTCATCAACAAGGAGACTTATTCCAAAAAACTTGAAAGTGGTGCTGATCTAGTTCAAATTTACACTGGCTTTAT
This sequence comes from uncultured Gammaproteobacteria bacterium, assembly GCA_964417685.1. GTDB lineage: Bacteria > Pseudomonadota > Gammaproteobacteria > Magnimaribacterales > D2472 > CAJQGY01. Next base: position 2,754 of record CAYQIT010000003.1, read on the forward strand.
AATTAAAGGCCCTTCCATTGTTAGCGAAATTTTGAATTAAGATCTATGGAATTAATTGTCATTACATTAATATTTTTATTTTTATTTGGTTCAATTAGTCTGGCAGCTCCATCCAAAAAAACTAAATTAATCTCAAAACTTAGGCTGGATGCAATGAAGATAGGCTTTAAAATTTCTTCATTAAAAATATCCACTCTAGAGTTTAAATCTAAGGATTATTCAAATATGGTTTACCAATTTAAGAATAAAACTAATTTAACAGATGCACATTTTATTAGAGACAAAGACGAATTAATTTTGTATTCTCCTCTCAAGTTAAAGTATTCTGAAGCTTATGATGGTTTAGAAATGACACTTAACGACCTTCCATGTGAGGTTGTTGAAATAATATTTACACCATCTTCAATTTCATTTTTATGGAATGAAAAGGGCGGTCTTGCAATACTCAACAAAGTATCCGAGACCACAAATAGTATTGAATTGTAATTAAACACATTATAAATATGCCAAATTCTCTTGTAATAGTTGAGTCGCCAGCAAAAGCTAAAACAATATCAAAATACCTTGGTAAAGATTATATTGTTAAGTCAAGTGTAGGTCATATCCGTGATCTGCCAAAAGGTAAATCAAAAACACCTGCTAAAAGATTAACACTGCCAAAAGATATTTCTCCAGAGGAAAAAATAAAATTAAAAGCAAAAAATGACAGAGCGAGGCTTGTTAGAAGGATGGGAGTTGATCCAGATAACGGTTGGAAAGCTGACTATCAAATTATCCCTGATAAAGAAAAGGTCATAAAAGATCTCAGAAAAGCTGCAAAAAGTGTAGACCACGTCTATCTAGCAACTGACCTAGATAGAGAGGGTGAGGCAATTGCATGGCATCTTAAAGAAGCCCTTGGCCCAAATAAACATGAATTTTCAAGAGTAAGATTTAATCAAATTACAAAGGATGCAATTATTGAATCATTTTCTGATCCTAAAGAAATTGATCTAGATTTAGTTAAAGCTCAACAAGCAAGAAGGTTTTTGGATAGGGTTGTAGGGTTTGAGCTATCTCCGCTGTTATGGAAAAAAATTGCTAGAGGGCTATCTGCTGGAAGAGTTCAGTCTGTTGCATTAAGGGTATTGGTTGAAAGAGAAAGACTGATTCAAAAATTTGTACCAGAAGAGTTCTGGGAAATTTCTTTTGATTCTATTGATAAAGATAACAATAATATTAACTTTGCTTTAAATAGAAAAAAATCTGATCCTTTATTGCCAGAATTAGAAGCTAAAGAAATTGTTGAATTGATTAATTCATCATCATTGAAGATTTCAGATGTTTCAAAAAAACCAGTATCAATTAAACCTAGACCTCCTTTTATTACATCAACCTTACAGCAAGCAGCTAGTACTAAACTAAGTTTTAATGTTAAGAGAACCATGCGTGTTGCTCAAAAATTATATGAAGCCGGCTACATAACATATATGAGAACAGATGCTCCAAGTCTCAGTAAAGAGTCTATTCAAGATGCAAGAAATTTTATAACGGAGAATATAGGTGAAAAATATCTTACTAATGCTCCAAGAATTTATTCAAGCACCGAGAATGCTCAAGAAGCTCATGAAGCTATAAGACCAACTAATGCTTTTCTAAAAGCCAGCGATCTTCAGAAAGTTTCAGAAGAAGAAGTTCGCCTCTATGGATTAATATGGCAGCAGTATATTGCATCTCAATTACCTAATGCGGAATATTTATCAACTACTGCAAAAATTGAGCTTGAGGAATATACATTTTCAGCAAAAGGAAGAGAAGTAGTCTTTGATGGATATACGAAAGTAGCAAATGTTGATGTAAAAGATTCTGATACTAGTATCTTACCTATTCTAAACGAGGGTGATGTTTTGGGTATTGATAAAGTTAATTTAAACCAAAAATTTACCAAACCGCCAGCACGATTTTCTGAAGCTGCATTAGTAAAAGAATTAGAAAAAAAAGGAATTGGAAGACCTTCAACATATGCATCAATTATTTCTACTATCCAAGATAGAGGTTATGTTGAGATTGAAAATAGAAGATTTTTCGTCAAGAAGATTGGCCATATTGTGGCACAAAGACTTATTGATAGCTTCACAGATATCATGGATTATGATTTTACAGCTACATTTGAAGATTCTTTAGATAAAGTTGCTAATGGAGATCTTGAGTGGAAAAATGTTTTAAATGATTTCTATGACGCATTCCAAAATGATTTAATTTCAGCATCTCAAGATGATGGTGGAATGAAATCAAATCAACCCATTTCAACAAACATTACTTGTCCTTGTGGTAAAAAAACAATGGTAATCAGAAACTCAAGTAGTGGAGTCTTTCTTGGCTGTTCGGGATATAACGATGAGGGCGATGAGAAATGTAAGACAACTGTAAATCTAATTTCAGGAGATGAGGCGGTAAGTGTTGATGATGCAGAAGAAGCATCTAATCTATTAATCAAAAGAAGATGTCCTAAGTGTTCAACGAGTATGGATAATTTTTTAATTGATGAAAATAGAAAGCTGCATATTTGTGGAAATAATCCAGATTGTGATGGTTATGAGGTTGAAGATGGCCAATTTAAAATTAAGGGATACGATGGTCCTGTGTTGGAATGTCATAAATGTGGCTCTGAAATGCAGCTAAAAACAGGAAGGTTTGGTAAGTATTTTGGTTGTTTAAATGACAATTGTGGAGCAACAAGACAACTCCAAAGAAATGGCGAACCAAAACCTCTAGCTATGGAGCCAATTCCATTGCCTGACTTGCAATGCTTGAAGTGCGATGATCATTATTTACTTAGAGATAGCATGAAAGGATTATTTTTGGCTGCTAGTAAATTCCCTAAAAATAGAGAAACTAGAGCTCCAAAAGTGAGTGAAATAAAGAATCTCTCAAATGAGCTTGTGGAAGCTTGCAGATATCTAGAAGATAAAAATAAACATGTATATCTTACTTCAGCACCAACTCATGACAAAGATGGTAATCCATATGTTATTCGCTATAACAAAACCGAAGACATGCATTATTTAGCTTCTGAGAAAGATGGAAAAAAGACAAAATGGACAGCAGTTTATGTTGATGATAGCTGGAAACAAAACTTAAAAGATTAGTGGAATCTTTTGAATTAGTTAATCATTATCTAGACCTCAGTAGCGATACTCTTGAGCAAATCACATTTGATGGTTCTCAAAGTGACAACCAATTGAGATTAATTTTTTGCATAGCACTAGAAAAAAGCTTTGATTCATTTGCTGATGAAGTATACAAGAAAGAGAACTTCAATATAGAAAAATTCAGTCAGTTGAAACCAATCTCAAAGTTTAAATCCATATATGATAATTATCCATCTTATGGGCTTGTTAATAATGAATTTAGAATTGATGGATTCATCCCTCAATTTAAAGAATCTTATGAAAAAGAAATTGAACAAGGTAATCTAAATTTAATAACCTCATCAAGTACCAATAGCTTGAAAAAATTTATTTCATTACTAGATATATATAAAGAATGGATTAATTTATTTAGAAAAATGCATGAGGAATGTTAAGCTAAATAAACCTCGGAGAAAATATGTCTAATTACCTAGAGCTTGCCCAACTTCCAGATGGAACAATAGTATTGAGAAGATCAGATGATCCATCAAATCCAATTGTGAAGATTGAGTTCTCAGGTGAGTCCAAAGATTTTTTAAAGGGTCAGGAGCTGTCAGTTGCTAAAGAGATGATCAAAGCAGGCATTGAATCTGTAAGCATGAATGTTGGCGATTTTGACGATTTTTTAGATAGTTCTAATGACAATAAACAAAAGAAACCAGTTGTGGTCCATTAATTCTCTCTTATTAAACCTACATACTTTCCTTCAATAAATAAATCTTCATTGTGAAGATTTATTTCAATGTCATTAAAGTCTTCATTTGCTGGTTCTAAAACAACCATATCTTCAGCCGGCTTCCGGAAGTATTTAACTGTCACTTCGTCTTCAATACGAGCTATGACAATATCTCCATTTCTAATGTCATGAGTTTTCTTAACTGCAATTAGATCATCTTCCATAATGCCAGCATTTTTCATGCTTAATCCCTTAACTCTTAAAAAATAATCAAACGATGTTGAAAAAAAGTTTGCTGGACAGCTGACTTGTTTTTCAATATTTTCTGAAGCCAGGGTTGGAGAGCCTGCAGCAACAAGGCCAACTATTGGATATTCATTTGAATCATATGAAGATGCTTCTTCTTTAATATCATTGTTAATAATAGATATACCTCGTGATGCACCACTTGCAATAGAAATGAAACCTTTTTTTTCTAATGCTCTCAGATGTGTTTCTGCAGAATTTGGGGATTTAAATCCCATTTCTTTGCAAATATCAGATCGTGTTGGAGGAAAACCTGTTTCTTTAATGTAAACTTTAATACAATCAAGTACTTTATTTTGTTGAGGCGTAATATCTTTCATAATAAATTTATATACTGAATATATATACAGTATAATAAATATAAAAAAAATTTCAAGAATGACTAAACCAGAATCAAAATTAATTATAGGAATTTCATCAAGAGCATTATTTGATTTAGATGAAAGTCATGAAATTTATGAGAAAGATGGTGTCGAGTCATACAAGCAATATCAAATAGAAAATGAGGAAAAAACTCTTAAACCCGGTGAGGCATTTCACTTAGTGAAAAAAATATTGAGCTTAAACAGTTACTACAACAATGATAAAAGAATAGAGGTCATATTGCTTTCTAGGAATTCATCAGACACAGGCCTAAGAATAAGGAATTCTATTGAAGATCATGGTTTGGATATTAGTAGAGCTGCTTTCTGTGGAGGGGAGAGCCCTCACAGGTATGTGAAAGACTTTGGAGTTCATTTATTCTTATCAAGTAGTATTGAAGATGTTAAATTAGCAATTGATGGGAATGTGGCCGCAGCTAGAATCGTCTCTAGTGGTTTAAATCATCAAGATAAGTCATTAGATAAAAATCAATTAAGGATAGCCTTTGATGGCGATGCTGTAATTTTTTCTGACGAGTCTGAAAAGATCTATCATGAGAAGGGCTTAAATGCCTTCATTAAAAATGAAAAAAATGCTAAGAATCCCCTTAAAGCCGGCCCTTTTAAAAATTTTTTATTAGAACTAAATAAAATACAAAATGATTTTGATCAAGAAAGTTGTCCAATAAGAACTGCTCTAGTAACAGCACGATCAGCGCCATCAGACAAAAGAGTTATTAAAACTTTAAGAGAGTGGGGGGTTAGAATTGATGAATCTTTATTCTTGGGAGGTATGCCTAAGAAAGATTTTTTGAAATCTTTTAATGCGGACATATTCTTTGATGATCAAAAAAATAATATCATAGATGCCTCAAGTGAACTTACATCTGGTCATGTGCCATATGGAATTAAAAATAAAGGATAAGAAATGGAAATAGTTTGTTTTGATATGGAAGGCACTTTAACCCCAGAGATTTGGGAGCAAGTAGCAAAAAATACTGGTATTGATGAGTTTAATAAGACAACTAGAGATATTCCAAGTTATGGAGAGTTGATGGACTTTAGGCTGGATATTATGTCTAAGCACGATCTAAAACTTAGCGATGTTCAAAAGGCTGCCTCAGAATTAGATCTTCTCCCTGGAGCTGAAGATTTTATAAATAGAGTTCGTCAAAATTTTCAAGTTGTAATTCTTTCAGATACATTTCATGAAATTGCTCAACCACTAATGCAAAAGTTGGGCTTTCCACTTTTGCTATGCCATAACTTGGGAGTTGAAAAAGACGGCACTATAAGTTCATACAATTTAAGACATGAAACTGCAAAAAAACAGGCAATACTTGGCTTTCAAAACATGGGTTACAGATGCTTTGCTGCTGGCGACTCATACAATGACATACAAATGTTTGATGTTGCTGAAAAAGGTTTTTTTATAAATGCTCCTGAAAAGATCTCGTCATCACAGCCGCATATCCAATCTTTTGATAATTATGAAGATCTTGAAAATGCATTTTTACAAAATTCAATATTTTACAAATGAATGAAAGCTTAAAACACGATAATTATGTCAGACCAGAATTAGAGCTACCTGTTAAAGACTCTAAATTACTTCTGCATAGTTGCTGCGCTCCTTGTGCCGGAGAAATAATGGAAGCTGTTGCTGCATCAAAAATTGAAACAACAGTATATTTCTATAATCCAAATATTCATCCAAAAGAAGAATATGAAATTCGAAAAAATGAGAACAAAAGATTTTGCGATAAGCTTGGCTTTGATTTCATTGATGCCGATTATGATAAGGATAATTGGTTTGAAAGAGTAAAAGGTCTAGAGAATGAGCCAGAAAGGGGCAAAAGGTGCACCGAATGCTTTGATATGAGGTTTGAAAGATCAGCACTTTTTGCAAAAGAGAATGGATATGCGGTTTATGCAACCACTTTAGGGATATCTAGGTGGAAAGACATGGATCAAATAAATGATTCGGGCCAAAGAGCTGCATCTAGATATACTTCTGTAGAATATTGGGATTTTAATTGGAGAAAGAAAGGTGGCGCATCAAGAATGATAGAAATCTCAAAGAAAGAAGAGTTCTATCAACAAGAGTATTGTGGATGTGTATATAGTCTTAGAGATACCAATAAATGGAGAAGAAAGAACAATAAAGACAGAATTATAAGAGGTGTTAAATTTTACTCTTAAAATAGCATTTGGGAATTGCTATATTTGTGCTTTATAATTTCCAACCATGTCGTCAGGCTTAAAATTCAGAAAAGCTCTCAAAGAGAATAGTCCTCTTATAATTCCAGGTGCAATTAATGCGTACTCAGCTATATTGGCTGAAAAGTCTGGACATCAAGCGCTTTACCTTTCAGGTGGGGGTGTGGCTGCAGCATCATATGGAATTCCAGATTTAGGTATTACCTCTTTGGAGGATGTTCTTATAGATGTGAAGCGAATTACAAACGCTTCTTCTTTGCCCTTGCTTGTAGATATTGATACGGGGTGGGGTGGTGCATTCAATATATCAAGGACAATAAAAGAGATGATTCAAGCAGGAGCTGCAGCAGTGCACATTGAAGATCAAGTTTCACAAAAAAGGTGTGGTCATAGGCCAAATAAATCTCTTGTATCACCAGCTGAAATGGAAGACAGAATAAAAGCAGCTGTTGACGGTAGAACAGATGAGAATTTTTTTATAATGGCTCGAACTGATTCATTTGCAAATGAGGGCATGAGTGGAGCTATAGAAAGAGCTCAAAGCTATATTGAGAATGGTGCCGATGGCATATTTCTTGAAGCAGTTTCAAGTTTAGATGATTATAAAACACTCAAAGAGTCTATTTCAGCTCCAGTTTTAGCTAACATAACTGAGTTTGGCAAAACACCTCTATTCACTAAAGATGAATTAAGTTCAGTAGGGGTTGATATGATGCTTTTCCCTCTATCTGCTTTTAGAGCTATGAGCCAAATAGCGGAAAAAGTTTACATTTCGCTGGCTAAAGACGGGACACAAGAGTCTCTGTTAGATATAATGCAGACCCGTGAAGAGTTATATGAAAGACTCAATTATCATGAATATGAAAATAAGCTCGACGAGCTTTTTTCAAAAAATACAAACTAGGGGATCCATAAAATGGTAAAAAAACTAGAAGGTGCTGGCTTAAGAGGTCAGGTTGCAGGAGAAACCTCATTATCAACTGTTGGACAGATTGAAGGATTAGCATATAGAGGTCATAAAATCGAAACCTTAGCTGAGAAAGCTACATTTGAAGAAGTTGCTTACCTGCTTTTATACAATAAATTACCCAATCAAGGTGAGCTAGACTCATACAAGGCATTACTCAAAGGTCAAAGAGATCTGCCACAAGATCTAAAAGATGTTCTAAAGAAAATCCCAGCTGAAGCCCATCCTATGGATGTTATGCGAACAGGTACTTCAATGCTTGGAAACCTTGAACCTGAGGGAGATTTTTCCAATCAACTAAACTCAATTAATAGAATGATTGCGACTATGCCCTCTATTGTTACTTATTGGTACAAATATTCTCACGAGGGCCTAGATATAGATCTTGTTAATGATGAAGATAGTATGGCTGGTCATTTCCTTCATATTCTTCATGGTAAGTCACCATCTGATTTACATAGAAAAGTTATGGATGTTTCATTAGTTTTATATGCTGAGCATGAGTTTAATGCATCAACTTTTACATCTAGGGTTTGTGCCTCTACTATGTCAGATATTCATTCATGTGTTGTAGCGGCCATTGGATCATTAAGAGGTCCTCTGCATGGTGGTGCAAATGAAAAAGCTATGGAATTAATTGAAAATTGGACTTCTAGAGAAGAAGCTAAGACCAATATTCTTTCTATGCTAGAAAGAAAAGAAAAGATTATGGGATTTGGTCATGCTGTTTACTCTATAAGAGACCCAAGAAACGCAGTGATTAAAGAATACGCTAAAGAGTTATCAGATCTGGCTGATGATGATACTTTATATCATGTAGCCGAAGAGGTTGAAAAAGTCATGGCTGATGAAAAGAAAATGTTTGCTAATGCAGATTTTTTTCATGCCCCTGCATATTTTTACATGGGAATACCTACAAAATTATTCACACCAATATTTGTCATGTCTAGAGTATCTGGTTGGACTGCGCATTGCATGGAGCAAAGAGCAAACAATAGAATAATTAGACCTAGTGCTGAGTATACAGGTGTCGAAAGCTCTGAATGGGTAGACATAGCTGACAGGTCGTAAAAATGTCATCAAATGTTGACCTTAATGTAAGGCCAGACTACGACAACATTATTACTGAAATTGCCGAGTATGTTGACTCATACAATATCGATTCCAAACTTGCGCTAGAAACAGCCAGAAACTGTTTAATAGATACTATCGGTTGTGGGCTTTTAGCTCTTCAATTTCCTGCATGCACAAAAATGCTCGGCCCAGTGGTTGATGGTACAACAGTACCTTTTGCAGTAAGGGTGCCTGGAACAAATTTCAAATTAGATCCAATCAAAGCTGCATTTGATATTGGCTGTTCAATTCGATGGTTGGATTATAATGATACTTGGTTAGCCGCTGAATGGGGTCACCCATCTGATAATCTTGGCGCAATTCTTTCAGTCACAGATTTTGTATCTCAAAAAAACATAGATAAAGGTGAAGAGCCTCTTTATGTCAAAGACATTCTCCATTGCATGATAATGGCACATGAAATTCAAGGAATTCTTGCATTAAAAAATAGTTTCAATAGGGTTGGTTTGGATCATGTTGTGCTTGTAAAAGTTGCATCTACCGCTATAGCAACAAAACTTCTAGGTGGGAATTTAAACCAGATTAAAGATGCAGTTTCACACGCATGGGTTGATGGACAAAGCTTAAGAACATATAGGCATGCTCCAAATGCAGGCTCAAGAAAAAGTTGGGCCGCTGGTGATGCAACAAGCAGAGCAGTAAGACTTGCAATGATTGTTCTTCAGGGTGAGATGGGTTATCCAGGAGTTTTATCAGCTCCAACATGGGGGTTTGAAGATGTTTCTTTTAATAAGAAAGACATTACTCTAGATCAGCCCCTTGGTACTTATGTGATGGAGAATGTTTTATTTAAAATCAGTTTCCCTGCTGAATTTCATGCACAAACTGCAGTTGAAGCAGCGGTAAAACTTCATCCTTTAATTAAAGATATTGATGATATTAAATCAATCGAAGTAACTACACACGAATCTGCGATTAGAATAATTTCTAAAGTTGGGGAGCTAAATAACCCTGCAGATAGAGACCATTGTCTTCAATACATGATAGCTATAGGCTTATTAAAAGGAGACTTAGTTGCAGAAGACTACGAAGATGATGTTGCGTCTGATCCAAGAATTGATCAATTAAGATCAAAAATGGATATCAAAGAAGATGAGAGATATTCAAGAGAATATCATGAAGCTGATAAGCGCTCTATTGCTAATAGAATTCAGATTCACTTTAATGATGGTACTTCATCAGAGGTAATAGAAGTTGAATATCCTATCGGGCATAAAAGAAGAAGGGAAGAGGGAATTCCTGTCCTTGAGCAAAAATTTAAGAGAAACTTAGAGCTAACTTACGGAAAAGAGAAAGCAAATTTAATATTTGAAAAATGCATAAACCAAGAAGAACTTGAAAAAATGAGTGTTATAGATTTTCAAGAAATGCTTACAGTATCAACAAATAAGTTCTAATAAGCTTTAAAACCCCATAAAATATAGCTGAATTTCATTTTTAGATTATAATCTTTGCATGTCAGGTAATACTTTTGGAACAATTTTTAGAGTTACTACTTTTGGTGAAAGCCATGGTGTGGCTTTGGGTTGCATAATTGATGGATGTCCTCCACAAATAGAGATCAGTGAAGAATATATTCAAAAAGAGCTTGATAGAAGAAAGCCAGGGCAATCCGATGTTACGACTCAACGAAAAGAAGATGATGCTGTTAAGATCTTGTCAGGAGTATTTGAAGGAAAAACACTTGGCACACCGATAGGCTTAGTTATTTATAACAAAGATCAAAGATCACAAGATTACTCTGATATTAAAGATACCTTTAGGCCTAATCATGCAGATATTACCTATCATGCAAAATATGGTCATAGAGATTACAGAGGCGGAGGAAGATCGAGTGCTCGTGAGACTGCTATGAGAGTTGCAGCCGGAGCAATTGCAAAAAAATATCTTGAAAGCATTGGTGTTGTTACTAAAGGTTATGTAAGTCAAATTGGTAATATTAAAGCAGACAAAATTAATCTTGATGCACCCAAAACAAACAAATATTTTTTCGCAGATGAGTCAAAACTGGATGAATTAAATTCAATGTTTGAGGCGCTAATAGCCGAAGGCAACTCTGTTGGTGCTAAGCTTGGGGTAAGTGTTGAAAACTGCCCAATAGGTCTTGGCGAACCTGTTTTTGACAAACTGGACGCTGACCTTGCAAAGGCTATTATGAGCATTAATGCTGTGAAATCTGTATCAATAGGGAATGCCGAAGATATATTATCTTTAAAGGGTTCAGAAATAAGAGACGAGATTAGAAAAACTGGTTTCACCTCCAATAATGCTGGAGGAATACTCGGTGGTATTTCAAATGGTGATGCAATTAATCTCGATTTTTTAATTAAACCTACCTCAAGCATCCAAACTTCAGGTAAAACCTTAAACAAAGATGGTGATGAGGTAGATATTCAAGTTAAAGGCAGACACGATCCTTGTGTTGGTATAAGAGCTGTTCCAATAGCTGAGGCCATGGTTAATCTTGTAATTATGGATCATGTTTTGAGAAATAGAGCTCAGTGCGGTGATATAAAACAAGAACCTCCATTTATTGAATGATATGCCTAGAACGTTATACGACAAACTTTGGGATGAGCATCATGTTTCTAAATTAGATTCTGGGGAATCTCTTTTATATATTGATAGGCACTTTATTCATGAAGTAACTTCACCACAGGCATTTGAAGGGCTCCAGAAAAAAAATATAAAACCATGGAGATTAGAGGCTAATATAGCTACCCCTGATCATAATGTGCCTACTGAGAGAGGGGATGCATTTTCCACTCAACATATTGATGATGAGATTTCTAGAATACAGGTTGTCGAGCTTGATAAAAATTGTAATAAATTTGGCATAAAACAATTTGATATCTCATCAAGTCATCAAGGCATAGTACATGTTATTGGTCCAGAGTTAGGCTATACCATTCCAGGAATGACCATTGTATGCGGAGACTCACATACATCTACTCATGGCGCATTTGGTTGTCTGGCAATGGGGATAGGCACATCTGAGGTAGAGCATGTATTAGCCACACAAACATTAAAAATTTCAAAATTAAAAAACATGAATGTAGTTTTTAATGGATCAACTATGCCAGGAGTTACCTCAAAAGACATAATTTTGTATTTGATCAAAAAAATAGGCACAGCTGGTGGTAACGGCCATGCGATAGAATTTTCAGGAAATTATATAGAATCTATTTCTATGGAAGCAAGAATGACCATTTGCAATATGGCAATTGAGGCTGGTGCAAAGGTGGGTCTTGTTGCACCTGATGAGACTACTATTGAATACGTAAAGAGGCATACATTTTTAGATGAGCAAAATTTAAATAATGCAATTGATTATTGGCATAATCTCAAAAGCGATACTGATGCTCTATTTGATAAAGAAATAGTAATAGATGTTTCTAAAATAAAACCTCAAGTTACTTGGGGCACCTCACCTGAAATGGCAATAGATTATGATGAATTAATACCATCCAATGATAGCAAAAACCTAATGCTTGCTAGAGATTATATGGGAATTGATAATAGTCAAAAATTATCAGATTTGCAGTTTGATAAAGTTTTTATTGGCTCTTGCACAAACTCTAGAATAGAAGACCTTCGCGATGCTGCAAAAGTTGTTGATGGAAAAAAAGTAAGTTCATCTATTAAAGAAGCAATTGTAGTCCCAGGTTCAGGCACGGTAAAAAGCATTGCTGAATCAGAGGGCCTTGATATTATTTTTAAAGAAGCTGGTTTTATATGGAGAGATCCAGGCTGCTCAATGTGCTTAGGGATGAACCCTGATCAATTAGAGCCATATGAAAGATGTGCATCTACCTCAAATAGAAATTTTGAGGGCAGGCAAGGTAATCTTGGTAGGACGCACCTCATGAGTCCAGCCATGGCTGCCTATGTAGCAGTCAATGGAACAGTTGGAGATTTATCATGACCAACATTAATTCCATAAAGGGTATTGTGGCTTCAATTGATAGGGATAATATTGATACGGATCAAATCATTCCAACCGAATATTTAAAATCGATTAAAAAATTTGGTTTTGGTGAATATTTATTTGATGGTTGGAGATTTCATGATCAAGGTAAACTTGGAATGAGCATTGATCAAAGAGATCTTAATCACGATTTTATTCTTAATAAAGAAACTTATGCTAATTCATCAGTATTACTTACAAGAGACAATTTTGGTTGTGGCTCTTCAAGAGAGCATGCAGTTTGGGCTTTAAGAGATTTTGGTATTAAGGCTGTGATAGCCTCTTCTTTTGGAGATATTTTTTACAATAATTGTTTTAAAAATGGAGTATTGCCAATTGTATTAAACCAAGATCAGATTCAAGATTTATTCCTGCAGTATGAAAATAGTGGTTCTGATATGGCAATCAACCTAGAAACAAAACTTATTGATACAGGCGATAATCAAATTTCATTTAATGTGGATGACAACCTTCTTGAGAGAATAATTTATGGATTAGATGATGTAGATATTACTCTTAAGCATAAAGATCTTATTAAGCGCTTTGAAGAAGAAAGGATGAAAGCAAAACCCTGGATATTTGCACATGACTAAAAAAATATTAATTCTACCTGGTGATGGTATTGGCCAAGAAGTAACAGCCTCTTCAATTGAAATTTTAAATTATTTAATCGATAGATATTCACTTGATTTTGATATTCAGACAATGGATGTTGGTGGAACAGCCTATGATCTGCATGGTTCTCCAATTCCAAATGATGTCCTCAATGAAGCAAAAAAATCAGATGCAATTTTATTTGGTGCTGTTGGAGGACCAAAATGGGATGATTTGGGTTGGGATGTAAGACCTGAGCAAGCTCTTTTAACATTAAGAAAAGAGCTAGGTTTGTTTGCTAATTTGAGACCTGCATTTTTATTTGATGAACTTGCATCAGCTTCTCCAATAAAAAATAAAATTATAGAAGGTCTTGATATATTGATAGTCCGAGAGCTAACTGGCGGTATATATTTTGGAGAGCCAAGAGCAATAGTTACTGATGAGACTCCAAATTATGCTTTCAATACAATGGTTTATAACGAAGATGAGATAAGACGAATTGCAAAAATTGGTTTTGAATCTGCGCAAAAGAGAAAAGGCAAACTTTGTTCAGTTGAAAAAGCAAATGTTCTTGAAGTCTCAAAATTTTGGAGAGAAATAGTTACAGATATGGCTAAAGACTATCCTGATGTTGAGCTTTCACATCAACTTGCTGACAATACAGCCATGCAATTAGTTCTCAACCCAAATCAATATGATGTTATTGTCTCAAGCAATCTATTTGGTGATATTCTTTCTGATATTGCAGCAACACTGTCGGGGTCAATTGGGATGCTGCCATCAGCATCATTAAATAGTTCTTCACAAGGAATGTATGAGCCATGTCATGGAAGTGCTCCAGATATAGCAGGAATGAATATCGCAAATCCAATCGCTATGATTGCGTCACTTGCAATGGCCCTAAGGTATTCGCTAAACCAGACACGACTTGCCGATATATTAGAAAATTCAATTAAGATATTTATTGAAAAAGGACACAGAACCAAAGATATCAGTACAACAGAAGATTATATAAAAACATCTGAGGTAGCTACCTCGCTAATTGAGATCATGAGCAATGAATAACGAATTAAATTTAGCTTTAGTTGGAGCATCAGGAGTTGTAGGTCAAAAAATCATACAGCTTTTAGAGAAGAAAAACTTTCAAGTTAATAACTTTTACCCATTAGGCAAGTCATCTGTAGGTGATGAGGTTAGTTTAATGAATCAAACCTACGTCATCGATGATGTTGATTTATTTGATGCGACTAAAGCAAATTTAATTATCTTGGCTGCTGGTTCTTCAGTTGCTCAAAAACATGCAAGAAATTTTGTTAGTGCAGGTGCATATGTAATAGATCTCTCATCAGAATTTAGATATGAAGAAGACGTACCACTTATCATTCCAGAAATAAACGGAGAAATACTTAGAGAATTAACAAAACCTAGTTTAATAGCAAACCCAAATTGCTCTACTTCGCAATTGCTTATGGCATTAAAGCCAATTCATGAAAATTTTAATATTAAGTTTCTTAATATTGCGACTTATCAAGCTGTATCTGGAACTGGTAAAGAAGCTGTTGAGGAGCTTAAAGAGCAAACCATAAATCCAAGCGCTGAAGCTAAAGTTTACCCAAAGAAAATTGCATTTAATGCCTTACCACAATGCGATATTTTCCTTGATAATGATTTCACCAAAGAGGAAATGAAACTTGTTTGGGAAACCAAAAAAATTCTTGATAACGAGATTGATGTTCAAGCTACATGCGTAAGAGTTCCTGTTAAAAACGGTCATTCTGAAGCAGTTTTTCTAAAAATTGATAAAAATGCAGACAGAGAAGCAATCATTAACTCTCTTTCAGATCTCAAAGGTGTATGCGTGATGGATGATCCATCAAATCTCATTTATCCAACTCCGCTTGAGCAAGCAAATGACTCAGAGGATGTTTATGTTGGAAGAGTTAGAAGTCAAATTATTCAAGGAGAAACATGGGTTTCATTATGGATAGTTGCTGATAATGTATATGGGAAGGGTGCTGCTTTAAATGCGGTACAGATTGCTGAAAATTTACTTGAGCATAATAAACTTTGATGAAATATCTGCTAGCTACATTAATTTTTCTTACCTCTTTTGTATCAGCAAATAACTTAATATCATCTCCCAAAATTAGTATTAATGATAATGGCTTAAGAGTTATAGAGCTTAATATTAAAGAGTCTAATATAGATGATAATGATATCAAGCTTTTTGAATACAAGTCAGAGGATGTTCTTGATAAGAATAAAATTGCCTACACGCTTCTATTAGATAATGATAAATTCTCTAGGTTCTCAATAGTTTTATCAGAAACTTATACATCAGATTACTTTAGTTTCAAACTTAGGGTAAAAGATAACATAGCAAAAGATATATTTATTTTTCTCCCTTCAAAAGCTCGCTTTGAGAAACCCTTATCAATTAATAATACCGTTAAAGAATCAATTAACTCTTTATCAAGTTCAAATAATGAAGAAATTATCTCTAAATTAGAAGATGAGGAAATTAAGGAAGAAGTTTTACTAGATGAAAGTGTTCAACAAGAAGAAAAAGTCATATCAGCAGGTGAAATAAAAACTATGTGGAGTTTGGCAACTGATATTGCCAAAACTAATGGTGATTTATCTATCTATCAAATTATGTGGTCTATTTACCTTGGCAATCCTAATGCTTTTTTAGATGAAAATATCAATCTGGTTAGAAGTGATGTTGATATTGTCATACCTAGCTATCAAGCTATGCAAGCAAACTCTCCAGTAGAAGCTAAGAATGCCATAGTAAAAATGAACCAAGCATTTAGCTTAGATTTTAAAAAATCTAGCAAATCACTATTAACCTTAACTGCTCCAAAGATCTCCAAGTTAGAAGAAGCTAAAATAATTACTGAAGAGGAAAAAGAGCAAAGAGAGGCTGTATCAATAGATTCAGATTCAAGCTCCCCAGAAGACATCATTTCAAAAAATACCTCTACTCTTACTTTTAATGCTGAAAATGAAGTCATTGAGGATTTAACAAAAATAGCAGATAGTGTTGATAAAACTGATCTTCAAGAAGAATCTTCAGGAATAAAGCTCGTTGATCTACTATTTGTTGCAGCAATATCAGTAATATGTGGAGTTTTACTTGCTTTAATTTTTATTCAACTCAACAAGAATCGAAAGAAAGCAATTGTTTATGATTTTGATGAAGCTCCATCATCTGGTCCTGAAACCACTGCATTACCATCCGGGTTGAGTATAAAAAATAATGAAGATGAACAAGAGCTTGATTTAGCTTCAACTTACATCGAAATGGGAGAGCTTGATCAGGCAAATGCAATCTTACAGAATCTCCTTAAAAAATCTGAGAATGAAAATCTAAAGGATAAAGTAAGAGAGCTAATTACATCAATTCAGTCAAAGTGAAATTAGTATTCACACTTGAGTATAACGGTAAATATTTTTCTGGATTTCAAAAACAAGCGAATGCTAAGACTATCCAAGAAGAAATCGAAAATTCAATTTACAAGATAACTCAAGAAACAATATCAATAAACTATGCCGGAAGAACCGATGCAGGAGTGCATGCAATATCACAAGTCTTTGATTTTGAAACAAGCATAGATCGTAAAGACCATGAGTGGATAGATGGTATAAATTCTAATTTACCAAGAACAATAAAGGTCACAAGTGTTGTATCTGTAGATAGCAACTTTCACTCAAGGTTTTCTGCATTAGATAGAACCTATGCTTATGTAATTTACAATTCAAAATCAAAACCAATTTTCTTTGATGATTTTACCCATTGGGAAAAAATACCTTTAGATCTAGATATTCTTCAAAACGAAGGCAGTGATTTAATTGGAAAGCATGATTTTTCATCATTTAGATCGTCTAGCTGCTCTTCAAATAACCCAATTAAAGAAATAAAGGACTTTAGGGTTGAAAAATTTGGTAATTTTTTAGTATTTCATATTAGCGCAAATGCTTTTCTTCACAATATGGTTAGAATAATCATGGGTACGATTGTTGACATAGCAAAAAATGAAAATAAATTAAGCATTAAACAAATAATTGATGCTAAAGATAGAATTAGTGCAGGCAGGACTCTTTCAGCAAAAGCATTATACTTTTTAGGGCCTACTTATAAGGATGTTTATAATATTCCCAAACCAACAAATAACATTATAGAAAAATTTAGATCATGAATAAGACCAAAGTAAAAATTTGTGGCATTTCTAATTTTGATGCACTTAAAGAGTTAATAGAGCTAAACGTAGATTTTATTGGTTTTATATTTCATCAAAATAGCCCAAGAAATGTTGACGATTCTTTCATAAAACAAATACCACAAATTAACTTTAAAAATTCAAGACCTGTTTGCGTGTTTGTAAATTCTGAAAAAGATTTTATTAATAGAAGTATTAGCTATTTTAAGAATCCTATTTTGCAATTTCATGGAGAAGAATCAGAGAGTTTTTGCACTTCTTTTAATTTAGATTATTGGAAAGTTATAAGAGTAAAAGATGAGAGCTCATGTAAAGACATGAATGCATATAAGAGCGCACAGGCAATATTGTTTGAAAATTATGAAAAGGGTAACTATGGCGGTACTGGGAAATCATTTGATTGGAATATTCTGAATAAGATAGATATAACTTCAAATAAAATTGTATTGTCAGGTGGCATAAATCTTCAAAATGTCGATAATGCTATAAATATAGATCCTTGGTGTTTAGATTTAAATTCAGGAGTTGAATCTGAGAAAGGCGTTAAAGACTTTGCCTTAATAAACAAAATATTAAATAAAATAATATGACAATAGATAAAGAAAAATATCCAAACATAGATGGTTTCTTTGGTGAATATGGGGGTAAGTTTGTTCCTGAGACCTTAATGTACGCGCTCGAGGAGCTTGAGCAAACTTATACTAAGCTCAAAGATGACAAGGCTTTCAAAGAGGAGTTTTATGCTGATCTTTCTAATTTTGTTGGAAGACCATCACCTCTATATTATGCAGATAGACTAACTAAACATTATGATTCTGCAAATATCTGGCTAAAGCGTGAAGATCTAAATCATACTGGAGCCCATAAAATTAATAACACCGTTGGCCAAATTTTACTTGCCAAATATATGGGTAAAAAAAGAATTATTGCAGAAACCGGAGCTGGTCAGCATGGCGTGGCAACAGCAACAGTTGCAGCTAGGCTGGGTCTTGAATGCCATATTTATATGGGTGCCGAAGATGTTAGAAGGCAGTCTTTAAATGTTTACAGAATTAAGTTGCTCGGAGCTCATGTTCATGCAGTTGATTCAGGAACAGCAACATTAAAAGATGCTCTAAATGAGGCCTTAAGGGATTGGGTTACCAATGTTGACGATACTTATTACATTATTGGAAGCGTAACAGGCCCTCATCCATACCCTATGATCGTTAGAGATTTTAATTCAGTAGTTGGTCACGAATTGATCAAGCAATCGCAAGATAATTTTGGCAAAATGCCAGATGCAATTGTTGCTTGTGTTGGCGGTGGATCTAATGCAATGGGAGCTTTTTATCCTTTCATTGATATTAGCGAAACTAGATTAATTGGTGTTGAAGCTGGTGGAAATGGAGTTGAAACTGGAGAGCATGCGGCGCCACTCAATGATGGTGAGCCAGGAGTATTACACGGTGCTAGAAGTTATCTGATGCAGGACAATCTAGGTCAGGTCAAAGATACAAAATCAGTTTCAGCAGGGTTAGACTATCCTGGAGTTGGCCCCGAGCATTCTTGGCTTAAAGATATAGGAAGAGCAGAATATGTTGCTATAAATGACCAAGAAGCATTAGATGCATTTCATTTAGTAACTGAGCTTGAGGGAATAATGCCAGCTCTTGAAACTGCTCATGCTTTTGCATATTTAGATGGTTTATCAAAACAATTAGATAAAAGTGCAAATGTAGTTGTTAATGTATCGGGCAGGGGAGATAAAGATATTAATACAGTTGCTGAAATTGATGGAATAGAGTTTTGAACAGACTAAGACAAAAGCTAAAAAACCTAAAAGAAGAAAATAAAAAAGCATTAGTTGCATATCTAGTTGCAGGAGATCCTGATCTTGATTCAACGCTAAACTTGATGCATCTTTTCGTGAAATCTGGAGTTGATGTTATAGAGATTGGAGTTCCTTTTACTGATCCAATTGCAGAAGGACCAGTAATTCAGAAGGCTCATGATAGAGCACTAAAAAATAATATTTCTTTACCAGATATCATTAAATTAGTTGAGCAGTTCAGGGAATCTGACAACACTACACCAGTGATATTAATGGGTTATCTCAATACATTTAGCTTCCATAAAAATATTATTGATAAATCAGACGAAAATGGAGTTGACGCCGTACTTGTAGTTGATATCCCTGGAGAGCTAAGTATTTCTAGCTATGGAATATCAAATCCAAATATTGATTCAATCTCTTTAATTTCACCTACAACATCTGAAGATAGGATTAAAAAAATTGCTGAAAATGGTTCTGGGTTTATCTATTACGTTACCTTAAGAGGTGTTACTGGATCATCAAACCTAGATGTTGATGAGATCAATATCAATATTCAAAAAATTAGATCTTACTCAGATATACCTACATTGGCTGGATTTGGTATTAAATCAAATGAAGATGCAAAGCTCTTATCTGAGTATTCTGATGGCATTATTGTTGGCTCCAGTATCGTTGAAATGATACATAAGGAGTCAGATTCAAAACAATTTGATAGAATAGGCGCATACTTAAGGGAACTTAAAGAAGCAATATCATGAATTGGTTAACTAGATTATTACCTACTATTGGAACTTCTAAATCAAAAAGCAAAGTTCCAGATGGATTATGGAACTCATGCCCTGCATGTGAATCTGTTCTCTATGCACCTGAATTAGAAAAATCTCTTTTTGTCTGTCCTAAATGCGATCATCACCTTCGGATTGGTGCAAGAAAAAGATTAGATATGTTCTTAGATGGCGGTAAATATAAAGAAATTGCTGCTGATCTCCTCACCAAAGACCCACTAAAGTTCAAAGATACAAAAAACTACACTAATAGAGTAAAAGATGCAGTTGCAGCAAGTGGAGAAAATGAAGCAATTGTTATTGCCTCAGGCTCTCTCGAGTCTATGCCAATAATTGTTGCAGCTTTTGAATTTAGATTTATGGGCGGTTCTATGGGAGGCGTAGTTGGAGAAAAATTTGTCAAAGGTGTCGAGGAAGCCATTAAAACAAAAAGACCTTTTGTATGTTTTTCAACATCAGGTGGTGCACGCATGCAAGAGTCAATGATTTCTTTAATGCAAATGGCAAAAACTTCTGCAGCTTTGCAAAAATTAAAAGCACAAAAACTACCATATATTTCAGTAATGATTGATCCAATTTATGGCGGGGTGTCAGCTAGCTTAGCCATGCTTGGTGATATCAATATAGCAGAGCCAGATGCTTTAGTCGGCTTTGCTGGACGAAGGGTAATAGAGCAAACGGTTAGAGTTGAATTACCTGATGATTTCCAAAAATCAGAATTTCTACTTGATAAAGGCGCAATAGATATGATCGTTCATAGAAAAAACCTAAGATCTAAAGTTCATGGCCTGTTAGCTAAGCTGCATCAAAAACAATGAATCTAGAGAGATCCATAGGATTTATCTTTTTAATTTCTACAATTTTAGCCTTAGGTTTTTTGATAGACCCCCAAGAACAATACAAGAATAACCAGATAACAAATATTGTTAATCAAGTTGTTGAACCAGAAGATATTCCCATTCAAATAACTCAGGTTGAAGAAGTTGAAGCTGGGATAGAACAAGTTCCTGAAATAGAAATTGAAGAAAAACCTGAACCCATCTCAGCAGATATAACTACAGATGCAGAGTTTCTGAAAGAATCAGACTTTGATTTATTTGTTATAAGAGTACATGTTTTGTCTTCTCTTAATAATGCAGAGGCTCTATCGGAAAAAATTAAAAAAGGGGGATATCCTTCTTTTGTTGAAGTATTTGGCAAGAATAAAAATTTATATGCAATATATGTCGGGCCTTTCTTATCTAAAGAAGAGATTAGTAGTAATATAGAAGATATTAAAGAAGTTTCTCAAAGCAGCCAGGGAGAGGTTACAAGATGGAAGCTCTAGGTTTAAATATTACTGACTGGGTTATCTTAGTTGTTCTTGTTGCTTCTGGCCTCATGTCTTTAGCTAGAGGTTTTACTAGAGAATTTCTTTCATTATTCTTATGGGTCTTTTCTTTTGTAGCAGCATTATCACTTGAGCATTTAGCAACTCCACAAGTTGCTGCAATAATTGGTAGCGAAGAAATATCTAAAATTATTTCTTATGTTTTAATTTTTATAATTTGTATTATTGGCGGCGGCTTTCTTATTAAATTTATTAGTAGCCTTGTGAAATGGTCTGGTGCTTCTGGTTTTGATAGATTTTTAGGCGTACTATTTGGTTTTACAAGAGGGCTGGTTTTAATCTTTGTTGTCTTTTTATTATTACCTGCAAGTTTTAAGCAAAGCGATCTTTTTGTAAATTCTAAAATCTCACCACTTATTGATGAATATGCACCAAGAGTTGAATCTTATTTTAGAGATCTAGTTTCAGATAAAGATATTGTCGAGGAGGCCACAAATCTTATAGAGCCTTTAATTGAAGAAGTTCAAGATACAACTGATTCTCAAGAAGAAGAGGAGAGTTCCTAATGTGTGGCATAGTTGGAATTTCTGCTGAAGCAAATGTTGCTGGAGAAATATACGATTCTTTATTAATGTTGCAGCATAGAGGTCAAGATGCTGCAGGAATGGTTGTTTGTGATGTTGATGGTAATCTAAATAGCAGAAAAGCCAAAGGTTATGTAAGAGATGCCTTTAGACAAAACCATATGGATAAGCTTATAGGAAGTTATGGCATAGGCCATGTTAGATACCCTACAGCAGGCGGAGCTGGAAAAGAGTTTGCTCAACCTATGTATGTAAATTCTCCCTATGGGATCAGCCTTGCACATAATGGAAATCTAACAAATTCACACGAGCTAGGCATTCAGTTATTTCATGCTGAAATGAGACATCTTAATACTGACTCAGACTCAGAAGTGTTGCTAAATATATTTGCTCACGAGCTTGGGAAGCAAAGAGAAATTTATCCTAAACCAGAGCATATTTTTAAAGCAGTATCAAAAACTCACAGAAGATGTGATGGAGCTTATGCTGTCATAGCAGTGATAACCGGTCACGGCATTCTTGCTTTCAGAGATAATAATGGAATTAGACCATTATCTATTGGCATTAGAGAAGGGAAAACAAGAGACGAATATATAGTGGCATCAGAAGACGCTATGTTCTCATCACAAGGATTCAAAAAACTAAGAGATGTCGAGCCTGGAGAAGCTATCTTTATAGATAAAAATGGTAAATTCACTTCACAGCAATGTGCAGATGACCCTCAATTAAGACCATGTATTTTTGAGCAAGTATACTTTGCAAGACCTGATTCTAAGATTGATCAAATTTCAGTTCATAAGTCCAGAATGAGAATGGGATCAAAACTTGCGGCCAATATATTACAACAACGTCCAGATCATGATATTGATGTTGTTATTCCTATCCCTGATAGCTCAACTACAGCAGCGCTACAACTAGCAGATGACTTAGGAGTTCAATACAGGGAAGGCTTTGTTAAAAATAGATATATTGGCAGAACCTTTATCATGCCTTATCAAGAAGAAAGAAAAAAATCTGTTAGAAGAAAGCTCAATATTTTAGAGCTTGAATTTAAAGATAAAAATGTCTTGCTTGTAGATGATTCAATTGTAAGAGGAACAACTAGTACAAAAATAATTCAAATGGCAAAAGAAGCAGGAGCTAAAAAAATATATTTTGCATCAGCTGCTCCGGCGATTAAATATCAAAATTTGTATGGCATTGATATGCCTGATACAAAAGAGCTGATTGCATCAAATAAAAATCATGATGAAATAGCCGAAGAAATCGGAACAGATTGGTTGATATACCAAAACTTAGAAGACTTAATTGAATCGGTAGGAGAGGGTAATCCTGATATAAAAGAATTTGAAACCTCAATTTTTACAGGTGAGTACATAACTCCACTTGGAGAAAATTACTTAGCTGATCTTGAAAATTCCAGACAGGATGAGCTCAAAATGCAAAGAGAGAAATCAGCTAGCTAGGGTTAACAATATTAATTGTTGGTATATCTGCTGAATTTGCACTCTCTACATAAGTATCAATTTCATTAAAGTTTAAATATCTATAAATTTCATCAGATAATGGATTTATATCTTCCATGTATTTTTGATATTCATCAGGCGTTGGCAATCTGCCAATAACAGATGAAATTGCTGCAAGCTCTGCTGAGGCAAGAAATACATCAGCACCATCTCCCAATCTGTTTGGGAAGTTCCTAGTTGATGTTGATACTACAGTAGAATTTGCAAGCACTCTTGCTTGGTTTCCCATGCATAAAGAACATCCAGGAACCTCAGTTCTTGCTCCTGAGGTTCCGAAAATATTATATATACCTTCTTCCATCAATTGCTTTTCATCCATCTTGGTTGGAGGCACAACCCAAAGCCTTGCTTTAGTTCCGTTGTATTTATTTAATAAGGTTCCCGCTGCTCTAAAGTGCCCAATGTTGGTCATACATGAACCGATAAATACTTCTTGGATGTCAGTATTAGCGACTTCTGAAAGAGGCTTAATATCATCAGGATCATTTGGACAAGCAAGTAATGGTTCAGTGATTTCATTTAGATCTATTTCAATAATTTCAGCGTATTCTGCATTTTCATCTGGCTCTAACAATTCTGGATTTTCTATCCACTCTTCCATAGCCTGAGCTCTTCTTTCAAGTGTTTTCGCATCGCCATAACCGCTGGCAATCATCCATCTAAGCATAACAATATTAGATTTAAGATATTCAATTATTGGTTCTTTGTTTAGTCTTACTGTACAACCTGATGCAGATCTCTCTGCTGAAGCATCAGATAGCTCAAAGGCTTGTTCAACTTTCATATCAGGTAAACCTTCAATTTCCAAACAACGACCAGAGAAAACGTTTTTCTTACCTTCTTTAGCTACAGTCAGTAATCCTTTTTGAATAGCAGCATAAGGAATTGCATTAACAAGATCTCTTAATGTGATACCAGGCTGCATCTCACCTTTAAATCTAACTAAAACCGATTCAGGCATATCAAGCGGCATTACTCCAAGAGTTGCAGCAAAAGCAACAAGACCAGAACCAGCAGGAAAGCTTATTCCAATTGGGAATCTAGTATGACTATCACCGCCTGTTCCTACACCATCAGGAAGAAGCATTCTGTTTAGCCATGAGTGGATAATTCCATCACCTGGTCTTAAAGAAACTCCACCTCTATTCATAATAAAGTCAGGTAAGTTATGTTGAGTTTCAATATCAACTGGTTTTGGATATGCTGCTGTATGACAGAATGATTGCATTACTAGATCAGCTGAGAATCCAAGGCATGCAAGTTCTTTTAATTCATCTCTAGTCATTGGTCCTGTTGTATCTTGAGATCCAACGGTACTCATTCTTGGCTCACAGTATGTCCCAGGCCTAATACCTTCAACACCACAAGCCTTTCCAACCATTTTTTGTGCCAATGTATAGCCTTTATCAGATGCATCTTCACTTTCAGGTCTTCTAAAGATAGTTGTGGGCTCAAGACCTAAAGCTTCTCTTGTTTTATCAGTAAGCTGTCTACCAATTATTAATGGAATACGACCGTTTGCTCTTACTTCGTCTAAGAGAACATCTGTTTTTAATTCAAATGTTGAGATAACTTCATTGGAGTTTGCATCTAAAACTTTACCATTATGCGGCTCAAGTATTATTTCTTGACCCATTTCCATTTCTGAAACATCTAACTCAATTGGAAAAGCACCGGAATCTTCAAGGGTATTAAAGAATATAGGAGCTATTTTCCCACCGAAGCAGAAGCCTCCTTCTTTTTTATTTGGAATGCATGGGATTTCGTCACCCATATGCCATAAGACCGAATTGGTTGCAGATTTTCTTGAAGAACCAGTTCCAACAACATCACCAACAAAAACAAGCGGATTACCTTTTTCTTTTAGTTCCTCAATAGTCTCCAAAGGTCTTTCCAAGCCTTCTCTTGGCATTTTAAACATTGCTAAGGCATGAAGAGGTATATCAGGTCTTGACCAGGCATCAGTTGCTGGTGAAAGATCATCTGTATTAATTTCTCCAGGTACTTTATAGACTGTTAATTTTATTTGTTCCGGAATTTCTTGTTTGCTAGTAAACCATTCTCCATCAGCCCAAGCATCTATAACTTTTTTTGCATAAGAATTTGTTTGTGCAAGTTCAAATATTTCATTGAATGCATCAAAAATTAGTAAAGTTTTACTTAATGCATCTGCTGCTGCATCACCAAGCTCTTCAATTTTTAAACATTCAATTAATGGTTGGATGTTGTATCCGCCAAGCATAGTTCCTAAAATACCAATCGCTTCTTCTTTATCAATATATGGACTTGAAGCTTCGCCTGTTGTTATATCTGCAAGAAATGCAGCCTTAACATATGCTGATTGATCAACTCCAGCTGGAACCCTCTCTTTAAGAAGGTGAAGAAGCATCTCTGACTCATCATGCTCGCTTTTTAAAAGCTCAACTAATTGAGAGGTTTGATCTGCATCAAGAGGAAGAGGAGGGATATTTTGATCTGCTCTTTCTTGAACGTGTGTTTTATATTCGTTTAGCATAGGTTATCTCCGTGGCTCATTTTACTCTTCTATTAAGCGCCTATCTACAAAATGATCAAAATAACTTATGTTTAAAAATAGGTTAAAATTTATTCAATTATGTTTAAGACCCGATCATCAACTCCATGCCTTGGTATTTGTTCTACCACATACGGTGATGATGTATGTAAAGGTTGTAAAAGATTTGTTCATGAGGTCATTAATTGGAATAAATACAACACAAATGAAAAAGAGGTGGTTAATTCTCGTCTTGAAGAATTTAAGCTCTTGATCCTAAAAGAACGTTTCGAAATTCTTGATTCATCTATCTTTGAAAACAAGCTCAAAGAAAATGCTATTAACTTTAATAATGCGCTTAATCCGCTGACTTGGATATTTGACTTGTTGAGAGCGGCCGGTTCGCAAGAACTTGATCTTGCCCAATTCGGTATAAAAGCTCTTATTGCCTACAACCCAAATACTATTAAAGATGAAATTAATGATGAGTTACTAAAACTTTCAGAAGCTCATCATCAGAGATATTTTAAAAAAGCTTAATGCTAACCAAAGTCCTTAAGCATAGCTTTCAATTCTAACGAGTGTTGCTCTTCCTCGCCTATAAGTCCTCTTGCATATTCTTCAAGATAAATAGATCTATCTGCAACATTGCCTAAAAGTTTTTTATACAAACTCAATGCATGCAATTCATGACCAAGGCTTTCTTCCAGAATATCCTTGATGGAGTGCCTGTGGGTTTCATCAATTTTTGCTATTCGTTGACTTGGATGGCCATCTAAACCAACTATTAATTCACCAGCTTGTTGAGCGTGCATTAACGATTCTGCAGCTTGCTCTTTAAGGAAGGTTACTATTGGCAATCTATAAGGCCCACTTACCATCATTGCTGAGTGAGTATATCTAACCACACCAGCAAGCTCATACTCCATTATTTCATTTAAAATACCGCATACCAGCTTTGAATCAATCTCTTTCATTTCCACAATTGTCTCCATATTTAGTGAATTTAAAAACAATATATATGAATAATAAATATATGTAAAGTACTGATATTAGGTAATATTTTTAATGAAAATCGTTTCGATAACTATTCTCATTCAGCTTTATTTTAATTGAATTTTTGAACTATCTTGAAACGCCAAAATAAAAGAAATGCTATACAAGAATAGGCTATTTTCGCACATTGATATATCACAGGAGCACTTGTAAATTTAGCTAACCAACCATAGCCATCAGTTCTCTTCCATACATAAATAAATGCATCCACACCAATTAATTCATCTCCATCCTCAAATACGACATGAAGTTTTTTGAGATATTTGTCACTCATATCACTGCAGTCTTCAAAGTTAAGATTCGATCTTTTTTTGTAATGCTTAATTTCATAATTACAAATAGAGCATTTTTCATTGAAGAGAATTTTTCCTTTGGCCATAAATTTATTTTAGCAAACATTTATGGGTCGACTATTTTAAAATTTTAAATTTATGCCAAAATCATCAGATGGCTGATGAAAAAAATTTCTTTAAATATTTCAAAGAAGGATGGAATAAAATCCTTGGCAAAAAACAAGATAGAACAAAATTAAGATCAAAAAGTTTATACAGAGCAATTAA
>CAYQIT010000003.1:30641-70954 GCA_964417685.1 uncultured Gammaproteobacteria bacterium
TTAGGTTAATAAATCCACAAAAAGCAAAAGCCACCACCCAAAGAGGCTCTTCTTTACAAAATACATAGAATCTATTTAAGTAATCAATCATAAACATTCTCCTTATACTTCTTTTAGTGATATTGTAATTTTGCTTTTTCTATATTTCATTCTTATTACATTTATGTAAACATTTAAAAACTTCTATGTATTGCAATATTTATGCCATTAATATTTTTTAACTATTTTGCAAGTGGTAGTTCATACCAACAGGTGGTGTATTTTGGTGAAGTCATATTTTGTTTCATGGGAGACCATTGGCTTGTGTTCTGGGAAGCGTAATAAATTTGAGTTTGATAACTATTTAATTGATCGATATATTCCATAAACTTTGTGTTTTCTTTTGGTTCATCGGGATCTCTAAAGAGCGAGTACTGTTTGGAGGAAGTATTAGAAAATCGGCTCAATAAAATACCTGCTTTTGCATAGTCATAGCCTGATTTATAAATTGGTATCAAAGCTTTCTTTGTTGCAGCCAGGATATCTCTTGTGTCATTTGTTGGGGTTACAAGTTCTATAGCCCTATATCCTCTATGTTGAGGCTTGTGATCACTAAAAGGGCTTGTTCTTACAAAAACAGAAACTTGAGAACATTTCTGCTTTTCATTTCTTAATTTTTCTGATGCTCTAACAGCAAAGTTACTTACAATTGGCTTTAATGTTTCTAGGTTAGTTACCCTTGAGCCAAAACTACGACTTACTACTATTTGTTTTTTTGCTGTTATATTTTCTTCGATACCAATACATCTTTGGCCTCTCAGCTCTCTAACTGTGCGCTCTAAAACTACACTAAACTTACGTTTAGCATGCCTTGGATCAATATCTGCTAAATGCAAAGCGCTAGTTATTCTAGCTTTACTAAGATGTTCATTTAATCTCCTGCCAACACCCCAAACATCTCCAACTGGAGTATTTTTTAATGCGTATCTTATGTCTTTGTTAGATGATATTCGATGCACTTTGGTTGGAATATTGAGTCTCTTAACTTCATTGATGGCAATCTTTGTTAGGGTTTTAGTTGGAGCTATTCCAATGCGTACCGGCACCCCAGTCCATTGTTTTATTAATCTTCTTATATGACATCCAAAGTCATAAAGATCATAATTTTTTTCAAGTTCATCTAGGCCAAGAAAGGCTTCATCAATACTATAAACTTCAACCTTTGGTGCAAAGCCTTCGAGTATATTCATGACTCTGGCTGATATATCTCCATAGAAAGTAAAGTTGGATGAAAAGACTTCACCGCCTTGAGATAAGAAAGATTCTTTGACTTTAAACCAGGGTACACCCATACCAATTCCCATCTTTTTAGCCTCTGCACTTCTTGCAATAACGCAACCGTCGTTATTTGATAAAACAACAATGGGTATATTTTTTAAATCAGGTCGAAAGATTCTTTCGCATGATGCATAGAAGCTATCGCAATCTACCAAAGCAAGGGCCATTAGAATTTATTAATTGCAGCAGTGACAGTGCCTACTATTTCTAATTCCTGGCCATGATTGATAAAGATAGGAGGATAGTCTGGGTTGTCGGGCATCAAGCACATTTTTGGTTTTAGTTTTAAGCGCTTGCAAACAAACTCACCGTCTATAGATGCAACAACAATACTGTCATGGGTTGGCTTAATGCTTCTATCAACAATCAGAACAGCTTGATCGGTTATTCCAGAGCCAAGCATAGATTGGCCTTGAGCTCTGACTAAAAAAGTAGCTGCTCCATTTTTTATCAGATGCTTATTAAGATCTATTGGACTTTCAATATAGTCGCTTGCAGGACTGGGGAATCCTGCATGCACAGACTCAAGAAAATAGGGCACAAATATCGCCGGCAGATTTTCTTCAGAAATTTTTCCGATATAGTTAACTTTCATAAGGGTTTTATAAATACTGTATAAATATACAGTATAAAATAATTGACGACAATCTTTTTTATCAATTGTTGTGCAAAATTATCTAAGTTTTATATCCTTCAGTTGTGTAGAATAAAAAGCATGTTTAATTTTTCTAAGATATTACCTACAACTGTCACTAATGAGCTTGATAGTCCAAAGATTGCTATATGGGGATTTATTTTATTTACTGCTTTAATGACTTGGCGCTCAATAATACATATGTTTTTTGAATCCTATGGCTTTCATGACATTGCAAATTTTGTTGTTTTAACTGGTGATCCAGATCCTATGCCAGTTATTTATAGGTTCTTCTCATTATGGGGCAATGCTCAGCTTATATTTTGTTTAGTTTGTTGGGTAGTAATCTTTAGGTATAAATCTTTAATACCTCTCATGAGTGTGTTTTGGGTTTTGGATTGGGGTCAAAGGTTATTTCTCTATCCATTAATTAGAGAAGATATAACTTCTATCGGCGAATACACACAAGATATCACCCCGGGGGTTGATTTAGCTCTGCTTCCATTTGTAATAGCGGTAGTAATATTTTTAATCTCAATAGCGAATAAGAGAGCAGAGTAATTATGAGAGTTTGGGGATCTTTATTAATTATTTATAGCTTATTCTTTGCTTGGTATACAGATTTTGGCGGCAAGTTAACCGATGCTGAAATCCAATATTACGCAGAAAAATTTGAAAGCAATGCTTTAAAAGATAATCGTGTCCTAGAGCCTCGAACCATGGAATCGCTACAAAAGTTCATGAGAGAAGATTCAGGCAGGCAATTTCTTATGGTTAATGTGATTGATATGTCTGAGAACCCTGTTTTCCCGGACGGAACAGCGGCAGAAGAATCATCAGATATGCTAATGAACAAGTACATGGAGCATATGTATGGAGAGCTTTTTAAAAGAGCATCACATCCTGTATTTCTAGGCAATGCAGTTAATAATTCTATGGATTTGGTGGGCATAGAAAACGCAGAAGTTTGGGAGACAGCCGCATTATTTAGATATAAAAGCAGACGAACCTTTTTAGAAATAGTTACCCATCCAGATATGTATAGTAAACATAAGTATAAGATTGCTGCGTTGGAAAAAACTATAGCTTTTCCTGTAGAGAACCAACTCTATTTAGGAGATCCAAGGCTATTGCTTGGCTTTATTTTTTTAATAATTGGTTTATTGTTTAGGCCAATAATTAGGCAATAGAAAATTTTTCTAAGTTAAATTCTTGCCCATCAATACTTAGCAGCCACCCATAGTCTCCCCAATCTCCAAGAACGATCCTTTTAGATTGCTCAACATCATGTACATTAGGTCGATGTGTATGGCCATGAATGAATAGGTGGGGTTGATGCTTGTTGACAAAGTCTTCAACTGCTTCTTTATTAACATCGGTGATAGCATCTGACTTTTTAGAGGTAGCCTCTTTACTATCTGCTCTCAAACTTGCAGCGATTTGTTTTCTCTCATTTAAACTTTTCTTTAAGAAGCTATTTTGCCAGTTTTGATCTCTTACTTGATTTCGAAAATTAATATAGTCCTTATCATCAGTGCATAGAAAATCTCCATGGCTAAGAATGGCTGTTTGTCCATTGATTTCAAGAGTGTAAGGATCGGGTAGAATCGTTATGCCAGTTTCCTCTGCAAAAACCTTGCCAACTAAGAAATCTCTATTGCCATGTATAAAAAAAGTTTCTGGCCCATTTGTTGTAAATGTCTTTAGGGCTGTTTTAATTTCGGAGTGAAGTGATGAGTCGTCATCGTCTCCAATCCATGTCTCAAAAAGATCCCCAAGAATAAAGAGATGAGTGCAAGCCTCTTTTGATTCATTTAAGAATTTAAAAAAGGCTTGTGTTAATTCAGGATGTTTTTCGCTTAGATGTAAATCTGAAATAAAGCGTGGCTTCATTCAGCAACAGTTACAGATTCTATAGTAATGACCTCAAGCGGAACATCTTGATGACCGCCAGCTGATCCAGTTGCAACATCTGCAATAGCATCAACAATGTCCATACCATCTGTAACTTTACCAAATACAGCGTATCCCCAGCCTTGTTGATTCTCGCCAGTATGATTTAAAAAGCCATTGTCTTTATGATTAATAAAAAACTGGCTGGTTGCAGAGTGAGGATCCATTGTTCTTGCCATCGCAATAGTACCTCTATCATTTGACAGACCGTTGTTTGCTTCATTTTGAATTGGAGCAGTTCCGCTAGACTTGTTGCTCATGTCAGCATTTAAGCCTCCGCCTTGAATCATAAAGCCATTAATAACTCTGTGAAAAATTGTTCCTTCAAAATAACCTGAGTTGGCAATATCAACGAAATTTTTTACTGTTATTGGTGCTTTGTCTCCATCAAGTTCTAGATTTATTTCTCCAACAGATGTTTTTATAGTTACTTGCGTCATACCTATCTCCTCTTTGACTGGTTGTATTTCAGCTTCATCACTTTTTTTAGAACAAGAATTAAGAACAAATACAGCTAATATTCCGCATAAAGTAAGTTTTAATGTGTTGTTAATTTTCAAGATTAAGCCTCGTTTAAAGTGATGATTTTATCATTAAAAATCATACTTAAGCATGTAGTCATTAAAATGAAACTTAATTTTTTCTTCATCAATATTAAATTCTTCGATGTTATACACATGCTTTGATTTAGATTTACCTTTATTTGAATAAAGGTAATCTTGCATATTATTTTCTGTTGCAACCGACATATCAAAATTCAGATGGGTATAAATATTTTTTATTTCTTGCATAGGATTTTTAACAAAATCATCGTAGATAACGTCAACTATTTTGTTCTCTGCTATAAGCGATCTATCTTGCAAACCTTGTCGAACATTATGTGACCAAAAATCAATTACTGTATTGCCAACTTCTTCTGGATTTACCTTGCTTGTGAATGAGCTTCTTATATTTTTAGTTAAGCTACAAAAAGAACCAATAGCATCTGTTGGATCTCTATGTATATAAATAAATTTAGCATTGGGATAAGTTTTTAAAATGGATGGAATATGCCCAATATGACTAGGGTCTTTTAATAACCACTTATCAGGCTTCTTGCCAGTTTCTAGAATTTGAAAAAATCTTTTATGCCACATAAAAACAGAATCAAAATCACACGTTTTGAGATATTCAGCATACTCAGGAACATCTGCCATGCATATGTAAACAAAACTTTTTGCATGCATGGTCGCAATTTGTTCGCATTCTTCAGGCATTTCAGCTTTAATAGTGTGCATAGCTCTTAGTTTTGGAATTACAGTTTTTCCAAGAAAAAGCTCTCCATTAACTTTTCTTATTCTTCTATTAATTTCTCTTTTATTTTTAGCGATGGGCAATGGTTTCATTATTTCCCAATACAGTGGCGATCTAAATATCTTGTCTTGATAGAGCAGATTGAATAAAAAAGTTGTTCCAGAGCGAGGCAGGCCTATAACAAATACTGGGTCAGCAGGATCTTGATAGGTATTATTTTTGAATTCTTCATAAATTAACTTTCTTGTTTTAAGCCTTCGCTTTAACTGATGTTTAAAAGCAAGCTCACCAAAAAAATTTAATTTATTTCTATTTAATGCATTTACTAAGATAGTTAGAGGTTCAATATAGTCATCTTCTCCAAGATTATTTTCCAAGCCTTTAAGAATTTTTTTTACACTGAATTGATCAGTCATATTGATTACCCTAGTTAACTATAAGATACTCTCTAAAATAAATTCCTTCAATTTTTTGATATGAATATTCTATTTTTGTGTGTTGCTAATTCAGCCAGAAGTCAAATGGCTGAAGGCCTTGCTAAAGAAATTTTGGGTGAAGGTCATGATATACAAAGCGCAGGATCAGAACCATCGGGTAAAGTTCATAATTTTGCAGTTAAAGTTCTAGATGAGGCAGGGATTGATATCTCAAAAAATCAATCAAAATGTACTAGCGATTTGAGCGATGAATTTATAGAAAATTTAGATTTTGCAATAACCCTGTGCGCTGAAGAGGTTTGTCCAGTTATTCCTTCAAATGCTAAAAAACTTCATTGGTATAATGAAGATCCAGCAAATGATGAATATGATAGCGATATGCTTTTAGAAGCATTTCAACAAACTAGAAATAATATAGCTGAATCAATAAAAGAATTTGAAAGGTTGTATGTACAATAAGAAATGAGCTTAAGTGGCTCCCGAAGTTGGGATCGAACCAACGACCAATTGATTAACAGTCAACTGCTCTACCGCTGAGCTATTCGGGAACGCGGATGTGCATTATAAATAACTTTTGATAGAGAAGTAAATGACAAAATCACTAAAGGTTGTATCTGATTTTGAACCAGCAGGTTCTCAGCCTGATGCAATCAAAAGTTTAGTAAATGGTTTAGATGATGGATTGCTTCATCAAACACTTTTAGGCGTAACCGGTTCCGGTAAAACCTATACTATGGCTAAAGTCATTGAAGAGACACAAAGGCCAGCAATTATAATGGCTCACAACAAAACCTTAGCAGCTCAGCTTTATGGTGAGTTCAGGGATTTTTTTCCTGAAAATTCAGTTGAGTACTTCGTTTCTTATTATGACTATTACCAACCTGAAGCATATGTACCAACATCTGATACTTATATTGCAAAAGATGCATCTATCAATGAGCATATTGAGCAAATGAGACTATCTGCTACCAAGGCTTTACTTGAGAGAAAAGATACTATTGTTGTTGCAACCGTTTCTTCAATTTATGGTTTAGGTGCACCAGAATCTTATTTAAAAATGGTAATGCATTTGGACAGGGGCGATATTGTTGATCAGAGAGATATTTTAAGGAGACTTTCTTCACTGCAATATACAAGAAATGATTTAGATTTTAGAAGGGCTACTTTTAGGGTAAGGGGAGATACCATTGATGTATATCCTGCAGATTCAGACAGTGAAGCATTGAGAATTGAATTGTTTGGTGATGAAATTGAAAAGCTATCTTGGTTTGATCCGCTAACTGGAGCTGTTATCAATGAAACCCCAAGAGCTACAATTTTTCCAAAGACTCACTATGTAACCCCAAAAGAAACTGTTTTAAATTGCATAGACGATATCAAAGCAGAGCTCAAAGAAAGGTTAGCCTATCTTAGGTCTATCAATAAATTAGTTGAGGCTCAAAGGTTAGAAGAAAGAACAAATTACGATATCGAGATGATGCGAGAGCTTGGCTACTGCCAAGGCGTAGAAAATTACTCAAGGTATTTGTCAGGCAGAGAGCCTGGCCAATCACCGCCATGTCTATTTGATTACATACCTAAGGATGCAATTGTTTTTATAGATGAATCACATGTATCAGTTCCTCAAATTGGTGCTATGTATAAAGGAGATAGATCAAGAAAAGAAACCTTGGTTGAATATGGATTTAGACTTCCCTCTGCAATGGACAATAGACCACTCAAATTTGATGAATGGGAACTATTGGCTCCACAAAGAGTATATGTTTCTGCAACCCCAAGTCGTTATGAAACCGAAAGACAAGATAATCTAGTTGAGCTTATTATTCGACCAACTGGCCTAACTGATCCTGATGTTGAAATCAGACCAGCCTCAACTCAAATCGATGATGTAATAGGTGAATGTAATGAAAGAGTTGCGCTTAAAGAAAGGGTATTAATAACTACACTAACTAAAAGAATGGCAGAAGATTTAACAGATTATCTGAATGAAAATAATATCTCAGCAAGATATATGCATTCAGATACTGACACTGTTGAGCGTGTAGAAATTATTAGAGATCTTAGATTAGGAAAATTTGATGTTTTAGTTGGAATCAATCTTTTACGAGAAGGTCTGGATATTCCTGAGGTGAGTTTAGTTGCAATTTTAGATGCTGATAAAGAAGGATTTTTAAGATCAGAAACAACCATGATTCAAACCATTGGAAGGGCTGCAAGAAATATCAGAGGTAAGGCAATTTTGTATGCCGACAAGATAACAGGCTCAATGCAAAGAGCAATTGATGAAACTGACAGAAGAAGGTCTATCCAAGAAAAATATAATAAAGATAACGGAATAAAACCTTCAACTATAAGCACCAAAGTAAAAGATATTATGGAGGGTGCAAGAGTTGTTAAGGGAAAATCAAAACCAAAGAAAAAAGATTTAGAAAAAGAGCTTAAGTTTGCTATTAAGGATAATTCAATACAAGAGTTAAGCGACACTATTTCAAAACTTGAAGATCAAATGTATGTCTATGCAAAGGATATGGAATTTGAAAAAGCTGCCTGGTGCAGAGATAAGATGAAATATCTTAAAGGAAAGATGATTGATATATAGGATCTTTGCAGGAATAGGCAATCATTAATTTATAGTAGTCTTCCACTCTATGAACATAATCAATAGCTTGCTGACCTCTTTTATAACCATTTTTATCAACTAAATTAACGTCTTCGCCACTTAAACTTTTGAGCACAGATTCAAAATCTTCCCAAATCATTTGATCTGGTTCCTTATCAATAGTCTGTGCAATATTTATGATATTTGTTGGCCCAAGATTGTAACTTGCTAAGGATATAGCTAACTGATCACTTTGTGATTTACCAAAGATATTTTTTTCAAGTAATGTAGCAATGTATTTAGAGCCGCCATTAATACTTTGTTCAGGATCAAGTCTATTTTTAACTCCAACAATTGCTGCTGTCTCTAATGTGACCATCATCATGCCTCTAACACCCATGTTAGATTTTGCTCTTGGATCCCATTGTGATTCTTGAAAAGAAATAGCTGCTAGCAGTTCCCACTCAACATTATTTTCTTCACCTGCTTTTTTGAATAAGTTTTCATAAAGCAAAAACTTTTCATTGAGTAATTTATCAAATTTACTTTTTTCAAAATTATTTAAAGAGGAGTTTTGATAAATGCTATTCGCATTATCCTCACAGGAAAAACTTTCATCTGCATCTTCTTTTTTTTGCTCGCAGCCAAGCATGGTTAAAAAGCAAACCACGCCCAAAAAAAGCTTAAAGATATTGTTCTTTTCCATCTTTTTTAAACAAAAAACTTTATAATTGGTGCATACAATATTTCAGACTTTAAGCGGTGTCAAAGACTATTACCTTAATTCTAGAAGGCAAAGAAAGTTTTTCGAGCTCAAAATTAGAGCAAATTCAGCTTGGCTTTAACAAAAATAACAACTTAAATTCTAAAATTTCTTGTAATGATATTTATTTAATTAGTGTTAATGGCGACCTAGATTATTCAAATAATATTAAGGAAATTCTTGATGCTGATGACTTAAAAAGCTCATTTAATTTAATCATTGGACCTAGGGTCGGGACTATCTCGCCATGGTCATCAAAAACAAAAGATATTCTAAAAAATGTTGGTATAGAAAACGTTGAGAATATCGAAAGGTTTTATGGATTTAATATCGATGGCGCCAATAAAATCGATTCATTGAATCTTACCAATCTATATGATCGTATGACCCAGGGCCTGTATTTCTCAACAGAACAGTGCAAGGAATTTTTAAGCCCGGAACAAAAAAGACCTTTAAGACATATTGATATTTTAGACAAGGGCATAGAAGAGCTACACAGTGCTAATAAGAATTTTGGCTTTGCCATGAGTCCAGATGAAATTGATTATTTATTTAATTTTTACACAAGCACCCAAAGAAATCCTACAGACGCCGAGTTGATGATGTTTGCCCAAGCTAACTCAGAACATTGTAGACATAAAATTTTTAACGCAAAGTGGACTGTGGACGGAGAGGTCAAAAACAAAACTCTATTTGATCTGATAAAAGATACTAGTAAAAATTCTCAAAATGGAATTATTTCTGCTTATAAAGATAATGCTGCAATTACAGAAGGCGAAAAGGTTGAAAGATTAAATTTAGACTCAGCTAATAACTATTCATTTGTTGAAGATATTTTAAACACAACCATTAAAGTTGAAACACACAATCACCCAACAGCAATTTCTCCATTCCCTGGAGCTGCGACTGGCTCAGGAGGAGAAATAAGAGACGAAGGCGCAACAGGAAGAGGGGCAAAACCTAAAATTGGATTGGTTGGATTTAATGTTTCAAATCTTAGATTACCTGAACTGCAAAGATCATGGGAGGGCGATGAATGTAAGCCTGAGAGGATTGCTTCTCCTTTGGATATTATGATCGAAGGCCCTATTGGAGCAGCTGCATTTAATAACGAATTTGGTAGACCGTCTACTCTTGGATATTTTAGATCATTTGAGACGGCATTTGATGCAAAGGGTAATGCATACGGTTACCACAAGCCTATTATGCTTGCTGGTGGTATAGGTGAAATACGTGATAAAAATAATTTTAAATTACAAATAGCTGAAGACTATATTGTTGTTGTGCTTGGCGGACCAGCAATGCTTATAGGTCTTGGGGGAGGTGCTGCCTCGTCTGTTTCATCAGGAGAAAGTGATGAGGATTTAGACTTCGCATCAGTTCAAAGAGAGAACCCAGAGATGGAAAGAAGATGCCAAGAGGTTATTAATATTTGTTCTTCAATGGATGAAAGCTTCATTGAATTTATTCATGATGTTGGTGCGGGAGGGTTATCAAATGCCATACCAGAACTTGCAAAAGATTCAGATCTTGGAGTTAATATAGAGCTTGATAAGATACCTGTTTCAGACCCAGCCATGTCTCCCATGGAAATATGGTCCAATGAATCTCAAGAAAGATACGTTCTAGCAATTCACCCTAAGAACAAGGATGCATTTGAAAAGATTTGCAAAAGAGAAAGATGTGAGTATGCATTTGTTGGTAAAACAACTTTAGAAAAGTCTGTAAAATTATTTGATAAGGCTAATAACAATTATCCTGTTGATGTTCCTCTTGATATGCTCTTTGGGGATCTGCCTATAACCGATATCAATATCAAAAGTACTAAAGATCAAGCTGATAGCGATTCAATTGCCTCTTCATATGATTTTAAAGAATCTGCCTATAAAGTTCTTTCTCATCCTACAGTAGCATCAAAGTCTTTTTTAATTACTATTGGCGACAGGACTGTTGGTGGTATGGTTGCAAGAGATCAATTTGTTGGCCCGTACCAGGTACCAGTTTCAAATTACTCTATGAGCCTAAGGTCATTTACTTCTAACAGTGGTGAAGTTGTGACTATTGGCGAAAAACCTACGCTGGCAATTCACAATTCATCTGCATCGATGCGAATGGCTATAGCAGAAGCTTTAACAAATATGATTGCAGTTCCCATTAAAGGCCTAGATCATATTCAAGTCTCAGCAAATTGGATGGCGCCAACAAATGAAGAAAAGGAAAACTATGCTCTTCGATCTGGTGTTGAAGCTCTTTCTGAAATTTGCGTTGATCTAGATATATCAATCCCAGTTGGTAAAGATTCTTTATCAATGAAAACAAAATGGCTTGATGAAGATCAAGAAAAAACAGTTACCAGTCCATTGTCAGGCGTAGTGACATCTGTGGCTCCTGTAAATGATGTAACAAAGGCAATCACCCCAGAGCTAAACACAAATATTGAATCAGATTTGCTTTTAGTAAAGCTAAATCACCCAAATAGATTGGGTGGATCAATTTTTGGTGAAGTGAATAAAACTACTTTTAATGAAACACCTGATGTAGACAATCCCAGTGCACTAAAAAATCTATTCAATCAAATTCAAACACTTATTAAGCAAGAAGATATCCTTGCATTACATGATATATCTGATGGCGGTCTATTAACTTCCATTGTTGAAATGTGTTTTACACAAAAAGTAGGTATGGATATTAAGCTTCCTTCATTAAATCTTGAAGATGCCAACCCTTATTTTTTTGCTGAAGAAATTGGTTTAGTTATTCAAGTTGCAAAAGATCAAACTAAGAAAATTGAAGAAGTGCTTGGTGAGAGCTTTGTTGTTCAAAATCTAGGAACATTAAATGACTCTAAGACATTAAATATAGTTTGTGCAGAAGGATCAATTTTTTCTGAATCAATCGTAGAACTTGAATCTAAATGGAGAGAAGTCTCACATGCAATCCAATCAATAAGAGATAACAAGGCTTGCGCAGATGAAGAGCAAGAATTGCTTTTTGATTCTGATCATAAAGGCCTTTATGCAGACACAACTTTTAAAGAGTTGAGTGTTAATTACTCTGCAGCTAAACCAAAAGTTGCAGTATTAAGAGAGCAGGGTGTTAACGGTCAAATTGAAATGGCTGCAGCTTTCACTCTTGCAGGATTTGATGCTGTTGATGTGCACATGCAAGACTTGCTAGATGGTAATGTAAATCTGACTGCATTTAATGGAATAGCAGCATGCGGCGGCTTTTCATACGGGGACGTATTAGGAGCAGGTGGCGGTTGGTCAAAAACCATATTAAATAATAATTTGGTCAAAGATCAGTTCGAAGGATTTTTTAATAATCAGCAAACTTTTACACTTGGCGTATGTAACGGTTGCCAAATGGTATCAAATTTAAAAGATATTATTCCAGGCGCTTCAGCTTGGCCAAGTTTTGTTAAAAATATATCTGATCAATTTGAGGCAAGGTTAGCTCAAGTAAAAGTTACTCAGTCTGATTCTGTTTTGTTAAAAGGTATGGAAGGTTGGTCTTTGCCAATAGCCTCAGCCCATGGTGAAGGCCATGCAGCATTTACACAAGAAAACTTGGATTTAATTCAATCTACCAACCAGATCGCTTTAAATTTTGTAGATTCATCAGGTAAACCTACAGAAACTTATCCACTTAATCCAAACGGTTCTATAGGTGGTATAACAGGAGTAACTGCTGCTGATGGGCGTGTAACTATTATGATGCCTCATCCTGAAAGAGTATTTAGAAGTCAGCAAATGAGTTGGAGATCTAAAGATTGGAAAGAGTTCTCTCCTTGGATGCAAATATTTTATAACGCTTTATATTTTTCTAAGAACTCTTAATTACCAAAGGGTTATATCTTCTTCTCTAAAGATAAACTTATTTTCTTTTTTATCAGCAAAGTAGTATCTGAGTGTTTTTTCAACTGTTGGAAATGCAATTTGATCCCATAATATTTCATCTTCACCATGCAATTCTACTAATTGACTCTCAGTTGTAGGACCAAAGTTTTCATCTAAAAGCTCGGCTAAAAAAAACATATGCACTTGATTAATATGCGGAAGACTAAAAAGAGTGTAAGGCTGAATAACTTTAGCGTGAGAA
Source organism: uncultured Gammaproteobacteria bacterium (assembly GCA_964417685.1). Lineage (GTDB taxonomy): Bacteria > Pseudomonadota > Gammaproteobacteria > Magnimaribacterales > D2472 > CAJQGY01. The sequence goes on from CAYQIT010000003.1 coordinate 43,739, forward strand.
CCAGTCTCTTCAAATGTTTCTCTTATAGCACCTTGCTGCAGGGTTTCTGCGTTTTCCATAAAACCAGCAGGAAGTGTCCACAAACCTTTTCTAGGTTGTATATTCCTTTTTGCCATCAAGATTTTATCGTCTTTAATGCATAAAGCACCAACGACCATATTAGGGTTTGTGTAATGAATTGTTTTACAGTCAGAGCAGATATAACGCTTTACATGATCTCCCTCAGGGATGCTAAATTCTAATTTTGAACTTCCACAATTCGAACAATACTTCAATTTATTTTCCTACTTTAAGAATATTTGCGCTTAAGACGTTAAACTTAGCAACGTGAAAGATAGCATAAAGGAAAAGTTACTAAAGTTAAATCATATGCAGACAACTGACTTTAAAAAGGCAGGTGTTTTTATTGGCATTTTGAACTTTGGTAAGTATGTTGATGATCCTCATATAGTTTTCACTCAAAGATCAACACAGCTTTCATCGCATTCAGGCGAAGTGAGTTTTCCAGGAGGAAAATGGGAGGAGGGCGACAAAGATTTATTCGATACTGCACTTCGTGAATCTAATGAAGAAATAAATCTCAATTGCAATGATGTAATAGGTTTAGGCAATCTACCTTATTTAATTTCAAGACACAAAATAGAAGTCCATCCATACGTTGGAATCATTACAAAAGAACAAGACTTTAAAGGTAATTATGAAATTGCTGAAATCTTTACAGTTCCTATTAGCTTTTTAGTAGATTTAAACAATGCAAAGATGCATGACAAAATTAAAGGAGATATTGATTTAAAGATTCCTAGTTGGGAATATAATGATCAAAGAATATGGGGCTTAACTGCTATGATTACAGCAGACTTTATTAATATATGTTTTGATGGAAATATACCAACGAAGTTAGATAAAATTAGAGAGCAATATGATAGCTACCCTAGGGGATAAAAAATTAACCACGGCTTCCGATAACTTTTGGATAGCACCTGATGCTAATGTTATAGGTGATGTGCAAATGGGTGAGGATTCAAGCATTTGGTTTAATGCGACTTTAAGGGGTGATAACGAACCCATAATTATTGGTGATGGTTCTAATATCCAAGATGGATCAGTGATACATACCGATCCTGGACATGAATGTAGAATTGGAAAGTTTGTTACTGTTGGACATATGGTCATGTTACATGGGTGCGATATTGGCGACGGTTCTTTAATTGGTATAGGTTCAGTGATTTTAAATGGTGCAAAAATTGGTAAGAATTGTATTATTGGTTCAAAAGCTTTGATTACAGAAGGTGCAGTAATTCCTGATGGATCAATGGTGATGGGCATGCCAGGAAAGATTAAAAGAGAATTAACTAAGGAAGAGCAAGAAATGATTCCTTTGAGTGCAAAGCACTACATTGAAAACTATAAAAAATATAAAGAGTTATACAAGCCAATACAATGAAAACAGCTGAAATAAGAAAAGCTTTTCTAGATTTTTTCGAATCTAAAAAACACCAACAAGTCGATTCAAGCTCATTGATACCAGTTAATGACGAAACTTTGCTATTTACTAATGCTGGCATGGTTCAATTTAAAGACCTTTTTCTAGGTTCTGAAAAAAAAGACTATGTTCGTGCAACTTCTTCTCAAAGATGTATTAGAGCTGGGGGAAAGCATAACGACCTAGAAAATGTTGGCTACACCTTAAGACACCATACTTTTTTTGAGATGTTAGGTAATTTTAGTTTTGGTGATTACTTTAAAGAAGAGGCGATAGAGTTTGCATGGGAGTTTTTAACTGGAGAATTAGACCTTCCTGAAGACAAGCTTTGGATATCTGTCTTTAGAGAAGATGACGAGGCAGCAAAAATTTGGAAAGAAAAAATTGGAGTCAATCCTGAGAGAATTGTTAGGCTAGATGAAGAGGATAATTTCTGGTCAATGGGAGAAACTGGCCCTTGCGGTCCTTGTTCTGAGATCTATTATGATCATGGCGATCATATAGAAGGAACTCCTCCTGGCTCTGAGGGCGATGAAGGTGATAGATTTGTTGAAATCTGGAATCTTGTATTCATGCAATTTAATAGAAATGAATCTGGTGAAATGACACCTTTGCCAAAGCCATCCGTTGATACTGGCATGGGTTTAGAAAGAATTGCAGCTGTAATGCAAGGAGTTAATTCAAATTACGATACGGATTTATTTAAAAGCCTGATTAATGCATCTCAAAAACTTCTTAAAAATGAAAGCAACAATTCTCACAAAGTTGTAGCAGATCATATTAGATCAACAAGTTTTTTAATTGCAGACGGGATTACTCCTGAGAATGAAGGTAGGGGTTATGTATTAAGAAGAATACTGAGAAGAGCAATCAGACACGGTTATAAGATGGGGGCAACGCAGCCATTTTTATTTAATCTTGTGGATGATCTATCTGAGCTCATGAAAGATGCATATCCTGTTCTGATTGAGAAAAAAGATCACATAAAGAAAACGATCCAAAATGAGGAACATAAATTTTTTGAAACATTAGAAAAGGGAATTAAAATTTTGGACGAAGAAATCAACAGCCTGTCAGGTAATCAAATTTCTGGAGAAGTTGTTTTTAAGTTACATGACACTTTTGGTTTTCCATATGACCTAACTGCCGATATAGCCAGGGAAAAAAATCTTGAAATTGATTCTGAAGGGTTTGCTAAATGCATGCAGGCACAAAAAGATTCATCCAAAGCTGGCAGTAATTTTACCTCTAATATACCAACTCCAGCTAATATAGATGCAACAACTTTTCAGGGTTATGAGTTTTTAGATTCTGAATCTAAAGTTTTGTCTATATGGAATGGTCAAGATTTAGTTGATACAGCTAATGAAAATGATGAGGTCTTCTTTGCCCTAAATCAAACATCTTTTTATGCTGAGTCAGGCGGGCAAGTTGGTGACACAGGAATATTTGACTCCAATAGTTGTTCTGGAATTGTGCTGGATTGCAAAAAACAAGGTAAAGTATTTCTTCATAAGGCTAAAATTGAATCAGGCAGTCTTAAATGCGGAGATGTTATTAATATGAGTGTTGAAAAGGATAAGCGAAGAGCGACTGCTATACATCATTCAGCAACACATTTGCTTCACGCAGCTCTAAAAAAAGTTTTAGGTGACCATGTTCAGCAAAAAGGATCTCAAGTTGATCATTTAAAACTTAGATTTGATTTTGCTCACTCAGCACCTTTAACTGCTAAAGAAATTTCTGAAATAGAAATGCTAGTTAACAATCAATCATTATTAAATACAAAAGTTTCAACAACAGAAATGGAGCTAAATGATGCTATTGATTCTGGTGCAGAAGCTTTATTTGGTGAAAAGTACGATGATAAAGTTCGAGTACTTGATATGGGCGAAGAATCATTTTCTGTAGAGCTTTGTGGTGGGACTCATGTAGATAGAACTGGAGATATTGGCACACTGGTTATTGTCAGTCAGTCAAGTGTAGCCTCTGGGGTAAGAAGAATTGAAGCTATAGCTGGCCTTGAGTCTTTAGAATACTTAGCAAACTTGAAAACCCTAACAAATGAACTTCAAAAAACACTAAACACAACTTCTGATAAATTATCTGAAAAAATTAACGCTTTGGTTCAAGAGAATAAAAAACTTAAGAAATCTGGGCCTATTGCATCTAAACAGGAAGTTATTTCTAGTGAAGAGCTAAGTATTGATGATTGGACTTTAGTTATTGAGCAACTAAAACTTGAAGATAATAAAGAACTAAGAGGTTTGGTTGATCAAAAGAAATCTAAACTCTCTAAAGGGTGCGTAGTTTTGCTTTCTGCAGCCAATGAAAAAGTTGCCATAGTTGCAGGTGTCACAAAGAACTTAGTTGATACTATTTCTGCAAAAGATGTTGTCAGTGAGCTTTGTTCACAGCTTGATGGCAGGGGTGGAGGCAGACCTGATTTTGCTCAGGGAGCTGGCAATTCAAAAAATATTAATGATTTCGTGACATCTATTCCAAAAACAGTAAAATCCCTCTCAAAATAAGGAATTCAACTTGGATATTGTTGTTCAAAAATTTGGTGGAACATCTGTAGGCTCGGTAGAGAGAATAGCCGCTGTGGCCGAATTAATTAAAAATTCAGCAAAAGATAACAATATAGTAGTTGTTGTTTCAGCAATGAGTGGCGAAACAAATAAGCTTATCGGGCTTGCAAAAAATTTTGCTGAGAGTCCAAATAAAAGAGAATTTGATGCTCTTGTTTCCACTGGTGAGAAGGTTAGCTCTTCATTGCTAGCAATTGCTTTAGATTCAATTGGTGTAAAAGCTAAGTCTTTATCTGCCTCCCAAATTTCAATGAAAACTACCAGCAGTTTTTCAAAAGCAAGAATTTTAGATATGGATAGCTCTAAAATATTGCAAACTATTGATGAGGGTTATATTCCTATTATCACTGGTTTCCAAGGCATCACAGAACAAGGCGATGTTACTACATTAGGTAGAGGTGGTTCTGATACTACTGCTGTTGCAGTTGCTGCAAATTTATCAGCAAAAAGATGCGATATTTATACAGATGTAGATGGCATCTACACCACTGATCCAAGGGTTGTTCCGGAAGCTAAAAGGCTTAATTCAATCACTATGGAAGAAATGCTTGAGATGGCAGGAAAGGGAGCAAAAGTTATTCAAATTAGAGCGGTTGAGTTCGCTAATAAATACAAGGTGCCTGTTAGAGTTCTATCTAGTTTTGAGCCTGGGTCAGGTACACTAATATCACTTGAGGAAAATAATATGGAAAATGCATTAGTATCTGGGATAGCTTTTCAAAAAGATCAGGTAAAAATCACACTTCATGGAGTTGTAGATACTCCCGGAATAGCTTATGGAATTCTTGGGCCACTGAGCGATGAAAACATAGAAGTCGACGTTATAGTTCAGAATGTTAGTGTTAATGGAAAAACCGACTTTACATTTACTGTTTCAAAAGAAGATGAATTAACAGCAACCAACATTATTAAAGCTAATAAGAATTCTTTGCAGTACGATGATGTCTTAATTGATTCTAATATTGCAAAAGTTTCTTTAGTTGGTGTTGGTATGAGAACTCATGCTGGTATTGCCAGTGAAGCATTCAAAGCTCTTGCTGAAAATGATGTTAATATACAGATGATAAGTACTTCAGAAATAAAAATAACTATAGTTATTAATGAAGTAAATACAGACAAGGCAGTCAAATGCCTTCATGAAACTTTTAATTTAGATAAATAAATATGTATGACTTGATCCTTAAAAACTGCAACATAGTTAATGAGGATAAGATATATATTTCAGACATAGCTATTAAAGATGAAAGAATAGCGCTAATTAATCCAACGATAGACTCAGAAGCAAAAGAAATTATTGATGTTGATGGAAGGCATGTCATCCCAGGTATGATTGATGATCAGGTTCATTTTCGTGAGCCTGGTTTAACCCACAAAGGTAGTATTGCCACTGAATCTAAAGCTGCACTGGCTGGAGGTATTACAAGTTACTTTGAAATGCCAAATGTAAATCCAACTACCACCACAAATGAGAACTTACAAAAGAAATTTGATCTTGCCGCTCAAAAGTCATTAGGCAACTATTCTTTTTATTTGGGTGCTAGCAATCATAATATTGAAGAAATTAAGAAAGTTGATACTAATCTTGCTGCTGGTCTAAAAGTTTTCATGGGAGCATCTACAGGAGACATGCTTGTTGATAATCCCGATACATTAGAAGATATATTTAAGTACTGCCCAGTTAATATTGTTACCCATTGCGAAGACACGCCACGAATTTTAGAGAACGAAAAACTATTTGCAGAAAAATATGGAGATGATCTCAATCCAACACACCATCCATACATCCGAGATGATATAAGTTGTTATTTATCTAGCTCTATGGCAATTGATTTAGCGAAGAGAAATGATGCAAATTTACATGTTCTTCACCTAACAACTCAAAAAGAAATGGAACAATTTCAATCAGGTGCAATAGATAATAAAAAAATTACAGCTGAGGTTTGTGTGCATCATCTGCGATTCAATGAGCATGATTATATTGAGCTTGGCAATCAAATAAAATGTAATCCTTCTATCAAGAAAGAAGAAGATAGAGCGGCTGTTATGAATGCGCTTTTAAATGATCAAATAGATATTATTGCAACTGATCATGCGCCACATACCTGGGAAGAGAAATCTAGACCATATGCCCAAGCTCCTGCCGGCCTTCCTCTAGTGCAACATGCAATTCAAATTCTATTAGACTTTTATCATGATGGCACATTGACATTGGAACATATCGTCAAGAAGACAAGCCACAATGTTGCTAAAAGATTTAAGATAAAAGATAGAGGCTATATAAGAGAAGGGTATTATGCCGATTTGGTTATATTGGATATTGATAAACCTTTCACAGTTACTAAAGAAAGTATCTTGTATAAATGTGGCTGGTCACCATTTAATGGATCTACATTTAATTCATCAATTAATACAACAATTATTAATGGTAAAGTCGCCTATAAAGACTCAAAAATCATAGAAAATCTTTCATTTGGTAAACAAATAGAGTTTTTAAGAAATTAGTTAAAAAAAAATTAAATTTTTTTTTAATACCTAGTTTTTTTAGCATGTGTAAAAAAACACCACAACGACAACACTTATAGAATATTTTGTAAAATATTTACATAATAATTGTGTAAGTTAGCTCTTTTTTTAGCAAAAAACACCTTAATTTCATTTTGAAAATTTATAAGAAAGATGTAGTATTGTTGATGTATATTTTAAATTTATTATTTTGTGAACAGGGAGTACTCAAAATGAGCAAAAATTATCTTTTAGGTTTTTCTATTTTATTCTTAGCAGCGTGCGGAGGAAGTGGCGCTGGTCCGACAGGTTCGTCTGGTCCAGGTACTTCTAATTCTGCTCCTGTTATAACTTCAGGTAACACTTATAGTGTTGCTGAAAATACAACTGCAATTGGAACTGTAACAGCTACAGATGCTGACGGTGATTCACTTGCATATTTCATTCAGGGTGACGATAGCTCACTTGTGACTTTAGCTGGTGGTACATTAACATTTAATGCAGCACCAGATTTTGAAGCACCAGCTGACGCTAATTCTGATAACGTTTATGAAGTAACTGTTGTTGTAAGTGATGGCTCTGCAAAAGATGCTAAAGACTTATCAATAAGTGTTACTAACGTTAACGAAGGCCCACAGCTTTTAGTGAATAGCACATACACAGTTGAAGAAAATACTACAACAGTAGCTACAGCTACAGTATCTGATTCTTCTGGTGATGTTACTTTCTCACTAAGTGGTGCTGATGCTTCAGCAATGACTATTGGAGCTACTTCAGGTGTTATTGCTTTTGCTGCTAATCCAGACTTCGAAGCACCAGCTGATGCTGATGCTGATAACGTATACAACATAACAGTTAGTGCAGCTGATGATGCAGGTTCAAATTCTGCTGATGTTGCTGTTACTGTTACTGATGTTGTTGAATGTACAGGTGCTTGTGATCTATTTATCTCAGAGTATGCCGAAGGTTCATCAAATAATAAATATCTTGAAATCGCTAACTTCACAGGTGCTACTGTAGACCTTGCTGGCTACGGGCTTCCAAGTGTTAGTAATGCTCCATCAACTGATGGTGAGCATGAGTATTGGAATGCAGATATCTTTGGAGCTAACGCATCAATCGCCGATGGTGATGTTTGGGTTGTTTGTCATCCAGATGCAGATGAGACAATTGCTGCAAGATGTGATTCAAACCATACATACATGTCAAATGGGGATGATGGTTACAAATTAGTTAAAGGTACTGAAGAAAGCTATACAGTTGTCGATACTTTAGGTGACTTCATGGGAGATCCTGGTTCAGGTTGGGATATTTGTGGAGTTGCGGCTGGAACGAAAGACCACACTCTTGTTAAGAAAGAAGGAAAAGAGGGTAACGCTGACTGGAATGCTTCAAGAGGTACTACTGCCGATGATTGTGACTGGATAGTTGCTGATAATGATGCATTCATTGCAACTGACTGGGATGGTCTTGGATCACATTGTTATGATTCTTCTAACGACGCTGTGACATTTACTTCATCAGCTACATTTAGTGTTGCTGAAAATTCAACAGCTGTTGGAACAGTAGCTGCAGGTGTTGCAGGTTGTAATTCAGGTGGCACTGTAACAATGGCATTATCAGGTGCTGACGCTGCATTATTCACTATTGATGCTGCTGGAGCCCTTGCATTTGCTGCAGCTCCAGACTTTGAAGTTCCTGGAAGTGCTTCAGGTACCAATGACTATACCGTTGTAGTAACTGCTACAGCTGGTTCAGTTAGTGCGGATCAAACAATCACTGTTACTGTTACAGATGTTGAAGAAGCAGATCCAACTCAAGTTCAGTTTACCGGTGTATTTGGTAATGCAGTTGTTGATGGAAATAACTATACATTCCCAACAGGTGCTGAAGCATGGGCAGGATTTGCAAACGAAAATGCTGATCTATATCCATTTAGCTTCCCTAATGGAGGATCAGTAACATTTACTGCTTCTGCTACTGTAGATACAAATATCAACTTTAGATTTGAAAGAGCGCCTTACCCTGATGTAGATCCAGCATTTAGTACAGATAATGTCACTATTTCAGGTGAAGAAAAATCTTACACTGTTGAGTTTGCTGCTACAGGCGAAAATACATACGCTTCATTGTTAATGTATATAGTAGAGAGAGATCAAACTGTAATGATTAAAGATGTTGTGGTTAGTCAAAATGCTGCTACTCCTGCAGGTTCTTTAATGGATATGTCAGGAACATTTGGTGATGTTGGTTATAACGCTGAAACAAATGGATTCAATTTCTTATCAACAGCTCAAGCATGGGGCGGATGGGCTCATAATGCTGATACAGGAACTGATATGTATCCATTCACATTTACTGAAGCTGGAAAAGTAACATTCAAAGCATCAGCTCCAAATGGAGATGTTGTTGTTAAGTTTAAGTTTGAGAGACTGCCTTATCCAAATACAACACCTGAATTCTATACTGAAACAGTTACTGTAACTGGAGCTGATGAGGCTACTTATGAAGTTGCAGTTCCTGCTCAAGGAACAAATACATTCAGTTCATTCTTAATGTATTTTGAGACACAAGATGTAGAAATATATATGACAGATTTTTATGTCACAGCTGATGCACAAGATGACACTGGTGGAACTACTGGACCTTCAGGAGGAGGTACCATGGTTATGAATGAAGCTTTTGGTGGTTCAACTATTGATGGAACTACATATACATTTCCAACAGGTGCTGAATCATGGGCTGGTTTCTCACATGATCCAACTCAAACAGAAGGTTTTTACCCAATAATAGTTCCTAATGGCGCTACTGTTGTTGCTAACATGTATGGAGCATCCTCTGACGTAAATGTTTATTTCAAATATGAAAAATCAGCTTACCCAAATACAGAGCCATCATACACAGGCGATACGATTACAGTTGCTGCTGGTTCTTCTGCTACAGAGTACACAATGACAGTTCCTGCGACGGAAAATACATACAGTAATTTCTTAATGTATATTGTCGAACGTGATACGCCTTTAGTGCTAGAGAGCGTTGTAATTACGCCTACTCCTGCTTCTAACTAGTAACTATATTAATATTAAAAACCCGCATTTATGCGGGTTTTTTTTTGCAACCAATAATTGAATATACTTATTGATGTATCTAGATTAAAATAAATAAATCATATTTTTAAACACAATTAATCAAAATAACTATGCAAAATAAATTACTCTCTATTGTTTTCACTTCAATTTTCATAGCCTCATGCGGAGGCGGTGGCGGCGGCGGTGGAAGTTCAACCCCAACACCACCTACAACACCACCAGCCAATAATGCACCTTCATTCGCAGCTGTCGGCACAATTGCAGTTGCCGAGAACACAACAGCTATAGGAACAATTACGGCTAATGATGCAGATAATGACACATTGACTTACTCAGTTACAGGAACAGATGCATCTTTTATCTCTGTTGTGCCATCATCAGGTTTTTTATCTTTTAATAATGCACCAGATTATGAAAATCCAATGGATGCAGGGATGGACAATGATTATGAAATTATTTTAGTTGCCAGTGATGGAAGTGCTACTGGTTCGGTTGGTATTGTAGTATCAGTTACGGATGTAAGTGAAAGTCCCCAGCTTGTAATTGAGAGTTCATATACAGTTGAAGAAAATACCACAACTGTTGCTACAGCTTCATATACAGGCTATGACGGAACAGTAATGTATCAATTAAGCGGAACTGACGCATCAGCATTTACATTTGGTGGAACCTCGGGAGTTATAGCTTTTCAAAACAGCCCTGATTATGAAAATCCTACTGATGCTGATAGTAATAATGTTTACAACATTACTGTAACAGTAAGTAACGAATCTGGATCAGATTCAGCTGATGTTGCTGTTACGGTTACCGATGTTGATGAGGGCTCTAACTCTTCCAATGCCTCTGACTTATTTATTTCTGAATATGCTGAAGGTTCCTCGAATAATAAGTATTTAGAAATATTTAATGGAACTGGTCAAGAAGTGTCTCTTAATGGTTATGCTTTGCCAAGTGTTGCAAATGCACCAGCTACTAATGGTACTTATGAGTATTGGAATGATGAAATTTTTCCAGCAAATACAACTATAGCTGATGGCGAAGTTTATGTAGTTTGTCATCCGCAGTCTGAACAAACAATCTTAGATGCTTGTGACTCAAACCATCAATATTTATCAAACGGGAATGATGGATATGCTTTAGTAAAAGGCACAGAGTCAAGTTATGAAGTTGTAGATTGGATAGGTGATTTTGAAGGAGATCCTGGCGATGGCTGGGATGTTTGTGGAATAACCGAAGCTACCAAAGATCATACATTGGTTAAAAAAGACGGCAAAGAAGGTAATACTGATTGGACTGCTTCAAGGGGTACCAATGCAGATGATTGTGACTGGATTGTAAAAGATAATGAGGATTGGACAGACTTAGGAGTTCACACCTGGAATGGTTCGAGCACCGGCGGCGGTTCTGGTGGAGGTGGCTCTGGTGGCGGAGGTGGCTCTGGTGGCGGAGGTGGCTCTGGCGGTGGCTCCGGAGGCGGCGGCACTACTACACCTTCTACCGAATTATATCTCTCGGAATATGCTGACGTAGAGGCATCAAATGAAACAACAACACCATACGGAAATACTAAATATATAGAAATTTATAATCCTAATTCTGAGGCGGTTGATTTATCTGCATATACACTAAAAGGTATTGCAAATTCATCTCCTGATACATGGGGTTCAGGCCAAACAGCTGAAGGAAGAGTGCTTGAACTATCAGGTACGCTTGCAGGTAAAGATGTTTATCTAATTACTGGAGTTGATAGCAGTTATGGTGATATAGATGACTATGTTGTTTCCCAAGCTGATTTGAGACTTGACTACGAAAGCCCTGTTCACTTTAACGGTGATGATGCAGTTGGTTTATTTAAAGATGATATGTTGCTAGATTCTGTTGGCACAGATGGACCAGCAGATATCGGTATTGGTTGGGAAGTATGCGGAGTTGAAAATGCTACTAGAAGACATACTTTAATTAAAAAAGCAGACAAATCTGGTGAATCAGATTGGTCAGCTTCTGCTGGAACAAATGCAGATAATTGCCACTGGATAGTAAGGGACGAGGGAGACTTTACTAATGCTGGTTTCCATAACCAAGAAGTAAAAAATGTATCGGTTCCAAATGGTATTTCAGGAGGCTTTACGATTGATGGGCAAAGCAAACCAACACTTACTCTTGAACGAGGAAAGATTTACAGATTTGATACATCCAGCTCAACTATGTCATCTCATCCAATACACTTTGGTAATACTACTGAAGAGAGCTCATCAACTACAGTTTATGGAGCTCAGGTTGGCACCTCAGGAACAACTGGCTCTTATTATTTAATAGAAGTTACAGATGAAATCAACGACATTTACTATTTCTGTGGTAATCATTCAGGAATGGGCGGCTCAGTTACTATAACCAACGCTTCAAATACAGCGCCTGAGTTAGTTTTACCAGCTGAGGTTTATACATTGCCATCAAACTATGTTTATGTAGACGAAGGGACTAAATCTGTTGCAGGTTTCTCTGCAAATGATGCTGAGGGAAACTCTTTAAGTTATTTTGTAACCGGAGAAGATTCATCCTCATTTGAGATATCATCAAGTGGTGCATTAGCATTTGTTAATACACCTAGTTACAACTCTAAGAAAGAGTACTCATTGACTGTGAATGTATCCGATGGATTATCTTCAGATTCATTAATACTATCGGTATATGTTGATAGATTATGTACAGATACCTTAATTGGTTTCAATGTATGTCTTGAGGGTGAATCAGATGGTGGTGTTTCATATAATCGAGATAATGATTATGACACATGGAAAGATTGGGATAATGACTGTCAGAGCAATAGACATGAAGTACTAATTGATGAGCACGACACATCTACCGGTGTTGGACTAACTTATACCTCTAGTACGAATTGTAGTGTTGCAACAGGAAGGTGGTATGACCCATATGATAATGCTTACTTCTCAAATGCATCAGAGGTACAGATTGATCATTTTGTGCCTTTATCTGAAAGCCATAGAAGTGGAGCTTGGGCTTGGTCAAGAGAAAGAAAAACAATCTTTGCAAATACGCTAAATGTTCCAGAGCAGCTTATAGCTGTTGGAGGTTCATCAAACTCAGCAAAGGGAAGCTCTGATCCAGCTGATTGGATGCCTAATAATAGTTCATATCATTGCACTTACTTAACGGATTGGGTAAAAGTTAAATCTATATATAGATTGGGCATTAATTCTTCTGAGGAAGATGCTATTAGATCTGGCTACAGTAGCTGTAATTAGTTAATTAATTCATCTAGATGATAAAATTTTTTGTCATCTAGATGTATAATCTTTTTTCAATTTTCGGAGAGTTGGCTGAGTGGTCGAAAGCGCCTCCCTGCTAAGGAGGTATATGGGTAACTGTATCGAGGGTTCGAATCCCTCACTCTCCGCCATTTTTTTTGATTTCAAGGAGTTATATAATTAGATATGCTTAACAGTACTTCAAAAGAATTTTTAAGTGACTTTTCTATTGAAGTTACTCCTAATGTTTATCTTAAAAATAAAGAATTAATTAATTCAACGTCTAAACAGAAAAGAATTTTTATTGCTTATATAGAGGGCTCTAATAAAGAAGACATAATTAATACTGCAAAGCGCATAATGCAAGACGGCAATATTCCAGTTCCACATATCCCAGCAAGACAAATAAAAGATAAAAGCGAACTTAAGAATTTTTTAGATACTTTAAAATCTGAAGCTAATGTTTGTGAGGTTTTATTGATCGCTGGAAGTAATAAAAAACCTCATGGGGAATTTGAATCATCTATTCAGTTAATTGAAACCGGATATTTTAATGAAGGCTTAAAAACGATTTATTTTGCTGGGCATCCTGAGGGTAATGTGGATATTGAAGAATCCAACATTAGCTTGAATGCTTCCCTTAAATTAAAACAAGATTTTGCTAATACCACTGAAATAAATGTAGTTCTGCTTACTCAATTCTGTTTTGATAGCAATCAAATTATCCTATGGGCCAATAAACTCAGAGAAAACGGAATTCATTTACCAATAGAAATTGGTGTTGCGGGCCCTGCTAAGATTTCAAGTTTAATCAAGTACTCCATTGATTGTGGAGTAGGGCCATCACTTAAAATCTTAGAAAATAATTTCTCAAATTTAGCTGAATTAGCTACAACATATTCCCCTGTAGATTTTTTAAATGACCTAATCCAAAAAATTAATGCCAATAAAGATGCAAATATTAAAAATATTCATTTTTATCCATTTGGCGGCATTAAAGAATTAATTAAATATATAAATTAATCTAAAAAATATATATTTTAAATTTTATTTTCTTTCTATCTAAGAGTAGTATTAAAAGAATACTTATTTTGGGAGAGATAATGAAAAATAACGCAATAAAATTTTTAACTTTTGGCTTAGCAGTATTTTTAGTAGGTTGTTCTAATAGCACCGAGCCAGTTGTTGAAGAATCACAAGGACCAATATATAGAGGCCCTTACCATATTGAATTTTTAGCATGTAATGCAGGGCCAGATTATTCATCTGAAAATGCTCAGCAAATGTTAGCTGAATGGAAAGAGTTAGATCATTCAGAGGATTTGAGATGGGCTGGAGTGCATGCTCCTGAGGGTGACAATAATAGATTTGATAACGGCTGGTGGGAGCTTGAGTGGACTTCAAAAGAAGCTGCTGACCAAGCTTGGGCATCTGAGAATCCAGAATTTATTGCTTGGGCACAAAAATACGAATCAGTAATTTCATGTGACGGAGAGGGAAGATATCCTTGGACTTTTTATTTACCAAGACCCTCAAATTCTTTCGGACCAGTTGAAGCAGAGGATGGCTACTATGCTTCAGCATACCTAGCGTGCAGTTTTAACGAAGGGTATGAAAGACAAGATTTAAGAGCGACAGTTGTTGAATATAATACCTACCTTGATAGTGCTAATGATGTGGGTGGTTATTACTTTGGTGTTTATTTTCCTGAATTTGATGCTGATGATGACTTCCTTTGGTTGAATGCGCATTCAAGCTTTGATGGAATGGCTGCTGGAAACGCAGATTGGGAAATTAATGGCAAAGAGATGCAAGCAAAATTTGATGAAATTTCAACTTGTAGAACTCCTGATCTTTACAATAGTTGGATGCTAAGATCTGTTAATGAAGAGGAAGGAGAAAGTTAATTTTTAATAAATTAATATTAAAAAAGGGGCCTTGAGCCCCTTTTTTTAAAAGAGTTCGTTTAACATGCAGCGAGCAGAGCCACCGCCATACTTTTCAATAGTTTTAAGGTCAGTATGAATAATCTCCTTGTAGTATGTTGCAAGGACTGCCTTTTGCTCTTCGGTGTAGGCTTTAAATGCTCTTGATGACATAATCAAAAAATATTCTTCATTTAAATTTTTTGCTTCCAATGCATTTCCACAGAAATCTTGAATTTGATTTTCATAAATTTCAAATACATCATGATATCTGGCTACTTTTGACCTAACCATTTCCCTGTATTCTGGCAGAATTACATCAAAACAAATGCCTATAACTCTTTGGCCTGCATACATAAAAACATCAGTATGATATATCTCAGATCCCTTGTGGCTAAGTGTCTCAAAAAGGACAAGCTCATACCCATGATCGGAACACCATTTCTGTAAAAGATCTTTATTAGTTCTTGGAGAAAGCCCAGCATAGACAACCTTGTTAACCCTATCAAAAACCATACTGCTAGTAGCTTCTAAAAACATTTCTTTATCTTCAAAATTTGATAGATCATCTACAAGCTCATATCCACTTTTTAGAAAACTAATCATATCTAATGTTTTTTCCAATCTTCTGTTTTTAGCTTTCATGCTAAAGAGCTGAAAGGTCTTATCTTCAAATGTTATGAACCAATTTGGAAATATATGATCAGGGCATTCTTTAATGCCTTTCATTGACGTTACTTGAATATTTCTTTTTTCTATTTCTGATTTTAAATTGTTAAATTCAACAAGCGCCTTGTCTCTGATTTCTTCAAGAGAAGCATTTTCTTCATTGACGCTCTGATAGTCATTGGAAGTTAAAGTTTCATCATTGCTATGAAATACTTCCGGCTCAATCATAAATAGATGATTTGTAGATTGATTTTTCACTTTATTCTACCTGTGAAGTTATATAAGCGGTTAGAATACTACCATGAAAAATGATTTGCATAACAAATATATTGAAAAAGAAGCCCTTCATGGTGCAAAAAACTATTCTCCATTGCCTGTGGTGCTTAAAAAGGGAGAAGGTGTCTATCTTTGGGATGTAAATGACAACAAATATTTAGATATGATGTCAGCTTATTCTGCTGTAAGTCATGGCCACTCCCATCCTAAAATTGTTAACTCTCTTATTGAACAATCATCTAAATTAGCTATTGCCTCTAGGGCTTTTTACACAGAGCCTTTAGCAGATTATATTGAGAAACTTTCAAACTTAACTGGGTTCTCATCCATACTTCCTATGAATACTGGAGCAGAGGCTGTAGAGACTGCTATAAAAGCTGCCAGAAGATGGGGGTATTTCACTAAAGGTATACCAGAAAATGAAGCAGAAATAATAGTAGCTGATGGTAACTTTCATGGAAGAACTACTACCATAGTAGGTTTTTCATCTGAACCAGATTATAAAAAAGGATTTGGACCATTTTCTGATGGCTTTAAAACAGCGAGCTATTGTTCTACAGATTGTGAATGCTCAAAGGTTTGCGAAAAATCAATAAATTCCTTTGAGTCTCTTATCACAGATAATACATGCGCTATATTAGTTGAACCTATTCAAGGAGAGGGCGGAATTATTACTCCTAAAGTAGGCTGGCTCAAACAGCTTAGAGAAGTTTGTACGCAAAACAATATTTTATTAATTCTAGATGAGATTCAATCTGGTTTAGGGAGAACTGGAAAGTTATTTGCTTATGAGCATGAAAACATTCAACCTGATGGCCTTATCTTAGGAAAAGCTCTTGGCGGTGGTTTATTACCTGTATCAGCTTTCTTAAGCTCACGAGAAGTCATGGATCACTTTAATCCTGGTTCTCATGGATCAACCTTTGGAGGTAACCCTTTAGCAGCAGTTGTGGCTTCTAAGGCATTAGATATTCTTTTTGAAGAAGATTTAATTGAGAACAGTAGAGTTATGGGAGAGTATCTATCTAACGCTCTCAAAAACATTGATACTAATTCAATAAAAGAAGTCAGAGGAAAAGGTCTTTGGATTGGTGTTGAGTTATACAAAGACTCAGTCAAAGCAAAAAATATTTGTCTTGATTTGCTTGACCTTGGCATTCTTGCTAAAGAAACACATGAAACTGTAATTAGATTCGCACCTCCACTAATTATTAATAAAGAGCAAATTGATTGGGCGATGGAAAGAATTACCCAGGTATTTAAAAGTTACTAAGGAAAGTTAAATGAAATATGCATTTAAAACAAAAGACGAAGATCTCGAAAAATATTTATTTAACCTAAAAGAGTCATGCATTATCGAGCATGAAGACAACTGGTTCAAAGAAAAATCACATACAAAGCTTTATCCAAATATCGAAGATGCAAAAGCAAAAATAGCTAAACCTCATTACTGGATTTTAAATGCAATAGATGAATATGAAAGCGCAGATGAAAAAAATGAATCTCTAATAGCCCTTGCTATTTTAGTATTTAAATCTAACTATTATTCACAAAAACTTGTTGCTTCTGATGAAAATCTCGAGGCAAAAAAAGATTTGATAAATTACATGAGTAATCTTGGTGTAGGTGTTGATGAGATATGCAAAATACTGCCGTCAATGGATGCTCCTGCTTATGCAAGAGTTGATTTGGAAAATGACGAGTTACTATCTTTTGTAAATGAAATTTTAAATAATCAATAGTGCCTTCTGAATTTCAGAAATTAGTATGGGCTGAAATTGACAAAATACCATTTGGAAAAACCAAATCATATAAAGAAATAGCAGAGGCTATTGGGAAACCAAAAGCTTCAAGAGCAGTTGCCAATGCTTGCGGAAAAAATCCAACTCCAATTAAAAGACCATGCCATAGGGTGATATGCGCTGATGGCACTATTGGAGGTTATAGCGCCCCTGGAGGCGCTAAAGAAAAAAAACGTCTATTAGATTTAGAAAAAAATCAGTCTTCTAGATAATTTTGAATTTTCCAGTTTAAATATTTGAAATGATTTTTCACAGCTTGATCGCCATATGAGCTTTTAGTAAATGCTCTTATTTTATTTATGGCATTAAAAATTGCAGCTTTAGATACTTCATCATATTTATTGCTCTCAAGTGCTTCAAGCAATTCATCAACATAACTAGATTGAAGATTCATCTTAAAAGTAGTTGGAACTTCTCTTTGTACAAAGATTCCATTATGAAGATCAGATAATACTTCGTCAGGAAGATATGAATTTCCATATTGAGCACTATCAACAAGTCTTGTCATTACTGTTGGATGCAGTACATGTCGTAAAACCGTGCCTTGCATTCTTAGTACCATTTCATGAACTTGCGGGTCACCATTACCGCTACTTTGTGGACTATATGCGGCTCTTTTCTCTCGTTGTAATAGCTTGAGTATCTCTTCATTGAAAACAAATGCGTCATTAGCTAGAAGTTTATTAATAATTAAGTTCATTGCTCTTTTTTGATCTGTATATTCAACAGCAATAAATGGTGTTACTTCATCAAGTTGATTATTAGCAACTCTATTTGAATATACTCCACCAATAATTCTAGAAGCACCTTCTATAAATCTTCCTTTTTCTCTATTTAATGAGTAAAAAGCAGCTGTCATTTCAGTAGTAGTTCCGTCATCATTTAGGAATATAGATGGTAGCTCTTCTATTTTTGCATTTAGAGTATCTACCCTTTGAGATGCATAAGTTACAGGGTCGCTGGACAGATCATATCTTTTTACTCTTGGGTCAATATTTCTACCTGGAGAACTCATTGCCTGACCATCTGTTCCATACTTATTTCCATCGACAATAGATTGAGATAAAAGATTTGCTCTTTCCTCATCATTTAAATCTGGGGTATAACCAAATTGTATTGCCCATTTATCATATATACCTGCTCCATATGGAAAAAAGTTACCCTGATCAACACCATTAGGTGCAATGTTGATTGGATCGTAATCCATGACTGAACCAATATGGTTTTTACCTGTTACAGATGTGTCATGTATATCATCGGCATCATAAAGCCAGCTTGATTTAAAATTATGTCTTAAGCCAAGTGTGTGACCAACTTCATGCATAGTTAAAGAAACTATCCACTGCTCAAGAGGGTCATTGCCTTCTTCATAACCCCATATCTTTCTTAGTCTATACCCGCTTTTGATAGCGCCAAACTCTTGAACAATATCTGCTGCAATCATTTCACCGGTTCTAGGGTTTGCAATACTAGGGCCATAACCTGAATATTGCGCCTCAGGTGTTGATGCCCATCGAACAACATTATATTCAACATCACCTGCATCCCATTCAGCATCATCAGGTTGTATTTTTGCTACCACAGCATTTTTGAATCCTGCTTTTTCAAAAGCTTCGTTCCATGCCTCAATCCCTTTTACAACAAAAGGCACTATTTCAGCAGGCGTGGAATTCTCAACCCAATATACTATTGGTTTTACAGGTTCAGATAACTCAGCAGAAGGGTCTTTCTTTTCTAATCTCCATCGATTGATCACATCTACTGCAGTTACATATTCATAACTTGATAAATCAGTAATTTTTGATGAAAAATAACCAACACGTTGATCGGCAACTCTAGGTTTAAAATCGTCATCTGGCATTTCAACAAATAGATGTCTAACCGAGATATACGTATATCTTGGATCAGTCACTGCATCGATTGATGCAGGCTTTGGACGCGGATTAAAAAAACTATACTTAGTATCTACAGTAGTATTTTTATTATAATTTTTAACCTTTTCAACATAGGTTTTGCCTTTATCTAACTTGCCTACAATCAAATCAATATATTCAGCATATTCCTTAGGTATGTTTGGAGTTATCCCAGTTAACATCTCTGATAAGAAAATACTGTCAGCACTTATTAAGTACTTTTCTTCTTCCTTTATTACAACTTCAAATTTGCCAATAAATGCATCTATTATGTTTTTAATTTTAGATTGAGATATTTTATTAGTTTCATCAAACTTAAATTTAGTATTCTTTTTATACAATCCAAGACCATCTTTAAATGTTCTGAATTCGAGAATAGCCGCATCACCAATTGCTCCACCGCCAGCACCAGCAGCTTGAGGGCCATTTAATAGATAGGGAAAATAAATAAATTCTTTATTTAGCTCTGATGATTCTAATACTAAATAGTATTTATCTTTCTCCTCATCATGAAGAAGAGTTAGGAAGCCATCGATTTGTTTTAATTCTTCCTCCTCAATAAATTCAGCTACAGTTTCTGGTTTCTTCTTTTTGTCCTTGCTTTTCTCTTTTTTATCAGCTGATTCCTCTTTAACTTCAGTGGTTTTACTATCTGCCTCAACCTTTACTGGAGCTGCATCATCTTCTGCAATTATAAAATTTGTACTAAAAGCTAATACAAATGCTAAATATATATAATTTACTTTCATAATTTTCCTATTTTTTTTTCGGGCAACAATTTTATATTAATTTTCATGCTGTTAGAATTAATATTCATAAAATAAATATAAATTTAATATGGAAAATCAATACGCTTTAATTACTGGAGCATCCTCTGGAATCGGTCTTCAAATAGCTCATCAACTAGCTCAAAAGGGTTTTGGGATAATTTTAACTGCAAGAAGAGAAGACAGGTTGAGGGATTTATCTCTTGAAATTGCTGAAAAATATAATGTTAAAACTGACTTTATACCAAGTGATCTTGCTGAACCAAATGCGCCTCATGAAATCTACAGCTTTTGTAAAGAAAAAAACTATGATGTGGAAGTTCTTGTAAATAACGCTGGTTACGGTATCGAATCTCAGTTTCATAAAACATCTATGGAAGTTGAAGAAAAATTTATAAGGGTTTTAAGTACATCAGTGATAGCTCTTTGCAAAGCTTTTATTCCAGATATGCTTGAAAAAAAATCAGGCAAGATAATGATTATATCTTCAGTGGCTTCTTTCACTCCACCATCATCGATTCAAGTTTTATATGGTCCTATAAAAACCTTTATGAATAGATTTAGTGATGCGTTAAATGTAAATTATAAATATAGAGGTGTATCTTCTACAGCCGTATGTCCAGGTTATGTTGTAACTGAATTCCATACCGCAAGTGGTGTTCAAGACCAAATGGACGCAGTACCTGCATTTATGAAACTTGATGCAAAAGATGTTGCAACTGAAGCAGTTGAAGCTACATTGAATTCAAAATCTTATTGTATACCTAGCAAGCGTTACAAGTTTTTAGTATTTCTAATTAAGTACGCACCATGGTTAATAAATCTACTTTCTAATACCTTGTCTGGAGGCAGATACAAAAAAAGATAATTTTTAGCTTAAAGCAGCATCTGACACAAAAGGATTAGATGAGCGCTCATTGCCAAAAGTTGAGTTCGGGCCATGGCCACAAATAAATTCAACATCATTACCTAATGGCCATAGCTTTTTTGAAATTGAATCAATAAGATCTTTATGGTTTCCTCTTGGCAGATCTGTTCTGCCAATCGAGCCTCTAAATATAACATCTCCAACTAAAGCTAGATTGGATTCATTGCTGAAGAAGATAACATGTCCCGGGGTATGGCCTGGAGTGAATATTACTTCAAGGGCTGAGTTACCAACTGTTACAGTATCACCATCTTCTAGCCATTTATCTGGTACGCAATTTCTAGCTTGCATACCAAACATTTCACCTTGACTTTGAAGAGAGTCTAGAAGGAATTTATCTTCTTTGTGTGGACCCTCTATTTTTATATTTAGTATTTGTGCAATTTCCATTGCAGCACCTGCATGATCTGCATGCCCATGTGTTAATAATATTTTTTCAGGAATTAAGTTATTTTCTTTAGCAATCTGTAATAGGAAATCTGCATCTCCACCTGGATCAACAAATGCGCATTTATTTGTTTCTGAACAGAAAATTATAGGTGCATTTTGTGCAAATGGTGTGACCGGATTTACTAATGCTTGTATTGTCATGTTTGTATTTAATTTTTGCATATTATGCATCTAGATCTAATAAATATAAATTTTTTTATTGCTCTAGAGTCTATAGATTGCTTCTTAATGGCTTCATTATTAGTAAATATCATATAAAATGATCAAGAAAAATAAATATCGGAGATATAAATGACTGACAAGCCATCAAGAGAAGAGGCATTAGCTGCAGTAAAAACATTAATTTCATGGGCAGGAGATGATCCAACTAGGGAGGGTCTTGTAGAAACTCCTGACAGAGTAATTAGAGCATATAGAGAATTCTTTGCCGGTTATGAAGAAGATCCTGAGCAAGTGCTAGCCAAAACTTTTGAAGAGGTTGAGGGCTATGATGATGCTGTCATAGTGCGGAATATCAGAGTCGAATCTCACTGTGAACACCACATGGTCCCAATTCTTGGAGTTGCTCATGTTGGCTATATTCCAAATAAAAGGGTTGTTGGAATAAGTAAGTTAGCAAGAATAGTTGATATCTTTGGTAAAAGATTGCAGACTCAAGAAACAATGACTGCACAAATAGCTGATACTATAAATAGGGTATTAGAACCAAAGGGTGTGGCAGTTGTTATTGATGCAGGCCATCAATGTATGTCTACAAGAGGAATTCATAAAACAGAATCAAGCACCATTACAAGTAGAATGCTGGGAATATTTAGAGAAAAACCTGAAACTCGGGAAGAGTTTATGCATCTAATTCATTCTCCTAAGAAATTCTAATTGATTAAAACATATATTAAATGAACCCTATTATTGTTCCAGTTGAGGACTTAATACTTGCATCTGGTTCTGAAAGCAGAAAGACAATGCTTAATGAGGCAGGTCTTAAGTTTTCTGTACAACCTTCATCTGTTGATGAATCTATCATTAAAGATTCAATGGCCGGAAAACCTTTTAGCGATCAAGTTATTGCTCTAGCTTGTGCAAAGGCTAAAGATATAAGCGAAAAATTTCCAAACTCTGTAGTCATTGGTGGCGATCAAATGTGTGTTCATAGAGATCAGCTTTTTAGCAAGCCAGGAACAAGAGAGCAGGCCATAATCAATCTTAAGAAACTCTCTGGAACCTCCCACTATCAACATAGCGGGATATGCTTATTTAAAAATGGTCAGTCTCTTTGGGAGTATTCTGAATATGCCGAAATGGTGATGCATGATTTAACTGATTCAGAAATTGAAAACTACGTTGACATTGAGAACCCTATTAATGCTGCAGGAGCGTATAAATTTGAATCTTTAGGCTGTAATTTATTTAAATCTGTGAGAGGCTCATCATATACAGTAAGAGGGATGCCATTATTACCCTTGTTAAATAAGTTAAGAGAGTTAGATATAATCAGTTTAAATAAATAATATTATCCCAGTGCAAGATATAAAAATTTACAATAGTTTTACGGGAAACAAAGAAGCTTTTGTTCCAATTAATAAAGAGCATGTAAAAATATACGTATGTGGGCCAACCGTATATAACTATGCACACATTGGCAATGCAAGACCTGCGGTTGTTTTTGATACTTTTGTAAGATTTCTTCGATCGCAGTTTGCAAAAATAACACACGTTTCAAACATCACGGATATTGATGACAAAATAATAGCTGCTGCTTTAGAGAAAGATTTACCAATATCACAGATAACTGAGAAATATACCGATATCTATAATGCAGATCTAAATACTCTTGGAGTTGATGCGCCTGATTTTCAACCAAAGGCAACTGCATTTATTCCAGAGATGATTGAATTAATACAAGTTCTTATAGATAAAGGACATGCCTATGAAAAAGAAGGTCATGTATTGTTTCATGTATTGTCTTTTGAAAATTATGGATGTTTATCCAAAAGAAACAGAGATGAACAAATAGCTGGGAGTAGAGTGGAGGTAGCACCTTTTAAAAAAGATGCAGCCGATTTTGTGCTTTGGAAACCAAGTTCCGACATTCAACCAGGATGGAATTCGCCATGGGGATTTGGAAGGCCTGGTTGGCATTTGGAATGTTCAGTCATGTCAGAAAAAACCCTAGGCTTGCCATTTGATATTCATGGAGGAGGAAGAGATCTAGTTTTCCCTCACCATGAAAATGAAATTGCCCAAAGTTGTTGTGCCTCTGGAGTTAAAAATGATCCATCATCGTATGCAAAATATTGGATGCACAATGGCTTTGTAACAGTAGATGGTGAAAAAATGTCTAAATCACTCAACAACATCACTCTTATAAAAGATCTTACAGATTCATATAAAGGCGAGGTTATTAGATTGACTTTATTATCCTCCCATTACAGGCAAGGCCTTGATTGGAATGAATCAATTATTCATCAATCTGAAAAACTTCTTGATAAGTTATATAAAATTTTATCTGATGAAGACATAAACTCTTCATCTACAAACTCAAAGTTAGATAAAAATATACTAGAAGCTTTAGCTGATGATCTAAACACCCCAAAAGTTATTTCAATTCTTAATTCACTCGTCAAGGAATACTCTCAGGATTCTGGTATTAATAAGAAAGATATAGCTGAAACCATAAAAGCTTCTGGTAATTTAATTGGAATATTGAATGAAGATCCTGCTGGGTGGTTTGAAAGAGATTCAAAAGATCTTGATATAGAATTAATTGAAAACCTTATGCAGCAAAGGAATCAAGCAAAATCTAACAAGGACTTTGCAAAAGCTGATTCTATAAGAGATGAATTAGTCAGTCTTGGAGTAGAAATTCTAGACTCTCAAGATGGATCATCTTGGAAACCAGCTAAGTAAAAATATAAATATCTCAAAACTCTCTCATCAAAGAGACTTGAATAATAAAGCACCTATGTTAGTTTAGGTAATTAACTAAATAAATTTATCTTGGGAGAAATAAATGAATAAATACCTACTAAGTTTTTTGATAATAAGCATGACGATACCAGCTATAGCAGATGGTCATTCCAATGCAGAGAAAAAAGTCATAGCAAATGTTGAGGCATATTGGGATGCAAGAAACAAAAAAGATTTTAAAACGGTAGTCGCTCTGTCATCAAAAGCAGGCATGTTGGGAACAAATTCTGATGGCAGTTTTCATAAACCAAATGGAGTGCAAACTGCAGATGAGTGGGCAGCAACAACACCAGAAAATGCTGGGGTAATTAATATATTTGGATCAGAAGCGTATCAATTAACTGATGATGTTGTTTATTCTAGGTATTATGCAGAAGGATTGGTTCCTGATGGTAATGGAGGGCTAAGACCTTATAGAACAAGAGTAACTTCTGTTTGGGTTAAAGAAGGTTCTAATTGGGTTGTAAGAACTAATCATTTTTCATCTGCTGCATATGGAGGTGTTCACCAAACAGCTGAAGGTGATTTCGAAGATTAATTTTTTATTTCTTTTGAACTATTTAAAAAGGCTACTTCGTGTAGCCTTTTTTACAAGTAAATGAAAAAAAGCTATATTCAAGCAAGCAAATATTATTTGGAGATCTTTCAATGAACAAAATTATTTATAGTTTTTTATTATTTACTGCTATCAGTATTTCAGCAGGGCATCATGAAGCTGGAAATTCTAAGGACTGGGAAATTAAGGCTTATACATCTGCAGCCCCAGCATTTATAGGTGATTACGCAACTGTTATTGGAGCTTCTGGTAAAGTTATCAGAAAGGGAAGTAATGGTTGGAGGTGTGAGCCTTTTATGCCAATGCCTGAAGGTGGCTTTAAAAAACCACATGAAGCAGCTCCTGCCTGTTCAGATGCTAACGCAGTTGCTTGGGCAAATGCATATAAATCTCAACAAAAACCTGAATTAGAAGCAGATGGGTGGATTTGGATGCTTCATGGCGATCTCGGGGTAGATAACTTCAAACCATATACGGATGGTCAAAAAAATATGGGTCATAAGCACTTTATAGAATCAGGAGCACATTTAATGTTGATGCCTAAAGATCCATCTTCAATGGATGGCCAATCAACTGATTACACTAATGGAGGCCCATATGTAATGTTTAAGGGAACTCCATATGTGCATATGATGATCCCTGTTGAAGGTTACTATGACTATCAGCCAGAAGCTGCTCCAAAGTAGTTTTTAAAAATTAACTATCAACAAGCCAGCGAAAGCTGGCTTGTTTATTAAAATACTTGGTGCCCTCTGCAGGAATCGAACCTGCAACTAATCCTTAGGAGGGATTTGTTATATCCATTTAACTAAGAAGGCTTAAATTAGGTCTGAATTTAATTATATATAAGAAGAAACACTAATACAGATCACTATTTATCTATTTGCCTATATAATGATTCACATGAATATTACACTGCCAGATGGGAGCATAAAGGAATTACCTAAGGGTTCCACTGGTCTTGACCTTGCAGAAAGTATTGGGCCAGGCCTAGCAAAAGCTGCGCTTGCTGTTGTGGTTAATGGCGATCAAAAAGATTTATCTGATTCTATTAATGAAGATGCAGAAGTTTCAATAATAACAATTAATTCAGATGAGGGCCTCGAAATCATGAGGCACACATTAACAGCGCAGGTTCTTGCTCGTGCTGTTCAAAACTTATATCCAGGAACAAAATTAGCGATAGGCCCAACAATAAATGATGGCTTTTATTATGATTTTGAGGCACCAAAAGTTATTTCAAATGACGATCTTGAAAATATAGAAAAAGAGATGAGCAAGATTATTGCTTCAGCTTCTAACATTACAAAAAGATTTCATTCTAAGAAAGAAGCAATAAGTATTTTTAAAGATAAGGGTGAGCCTTATAAAGAAATAATCATCAATGAAGCTGATCAAGATGAAAATTTCCAACTTTATTACCAAGATAATGATGAATTTGTAGATCTTTGTAGAGGCCCACATTTACCAAATTTAAAACATATTGGAGCTTTTAAGTTAACTAAAGTTGCAGGAGCTTATTGGAAAGGCAGCGCTGATAATAAAATGCTCACAAGAATTTATGGAACTGCTTGGAAAAATGAAAAAGATCTAAAATCTCATTTATTAGCTATAGAAGAAGCAGAGAAAAGAGATCATAGAAAATTAGGCAAGGAGATGTCATTATTTCATTTCCAAGAAGAAGCCCCTGGGATGGTATTTTGGCATCCAAAGGGCTGGTCAATATATAAAAACCTTGAGGCTTTTGTGAGAGATCGTTTAGAGAAGTTTGGCTATCAAGAAATAAAAACACCACAAGTTGTTGATAGAAAATTATGGGAAGCATCTGGCCATTGGGATAAGTACAGGGAAAACATGTTTATCACAGAGATAGATGAAGAACATGCTAATGAAAAGAGAACAAATGCTCTTAAGCCTATGAATTGTCCATGCCATGTTCAGGTATACAACCATGGTTTGAAATCATACAAAGATCTACCTATAAGGTTTGCTGAGTTTGGTTCCTGTCATAGGTATGAAGCATCTGGAACAC
>CAYQIT010000004.1:0-67561 GCA_964417685.1 uncultured Gammaproteobacteria bacterium
CAAAAAATATTTGCTTGTGCATTTTTTAAATAGGGAGTATGTGATACATCCCAGTTAGGGTCATCAAATCTCTTATCATGCATTGATTCACTTGAGCATACATTGGAAATATCTTGTTGTTCTTTTGTAAGAAGATTTATACAAAATTCTGAACCTACTGAAAGTTCATCGTGAATTTTTGAATCTTTATTAATGCACACAAGCAAACTTGGTGGCTCCATCGAAATTGAAGTAACCGAAGATACAGTAATAGCATTACAAACACCATCTTCACTTTTATTTGAGAGAACGCTTACAGAGTATATGTAACTCCTCATCGCTAACCTAAAATCATCTTGAATGCTCATTATTAAATTATACTTATGTAAAAGTTCTCATTTATGATTAATTATGCACATACAATACAACATAATCTATGAATAGCATAAGAATATCTGGCGGCAACTTAAAAGGTAAAAAAATTTTTTTTGATTTTAATGACAGCCTCAGACCAACCTCAAATAAACTTAGAGAAATTTTATTTAATTGGATACATTTTGAGTTTGAGCAAGGTTTTGAATGTCTTGATCTATTCGCTGGCACTGGGGCTCTTGGCTTTGAAGCAATTTCTAGAAATGCCAGTAAAGTTACTTTTATAGAGTTAAATAAAAAGCATTACTTAAATATAAAAAAAAATATTTCAAAGCTAGAGCTTCAAGATAGTTCAAAGATATTTTTTAAGGATGCATTCTCTTGGATAGCAAAAAATGATTTATCAAACTTTGATCTAATAGTTATTGATCCACCATTCAATATGCAGCTTGAAGAGAAGGCTCTTAAAAAAATTGTATCCAAAAATGAATTAAAAAAATCTTGTAAAATATATTTAGAGTTTAGTAAATTCTGTGAAATTGAGATACCTGGCAGGTTAAGAATTTTGAAAGAAAAAAAACTTGGAGATGTAAGGGCTCTTCTATTAGAAATATGAAAATAAGACTAGGAACAAGGAAATCAGAACTTGCTTTATTTCAAGCTAATTATGTAAGCAATAAACTATCTCAATTAGGTGTTGATGTAGAAATTATTCCTATTATCTCTGAAGGAGATATAAAAACTGGTCCTCTTCATGAAATTGGTGGCAAAGGGCTGTTCGTTAATAGGCTTGAAGAGGCGCTATTAAAAGATAAAATTGATTGTGCCGTGCATAGTCTTAAAGATGTGCCGGCAAAAATTAGTAATAAATTTATTATAAATGCTGTATTGCCTAGGGAAAGCTATGCAGATATTTTAGTTAAGAAAAATTGTATAAATTTATTAGATATGCCTGATGGAGCAAAAATTGGAACATCTAGTCCAAGACGAGCTGCACAGGTTCTTAATATGAATCCAAATCTCAAAGTTGAGCCTATAAGAGGAAATATAGCTACCAGACTATCAAAGCTTACTACTGAAGATTATGATGCGATTATTGTTGCCGAGGCTGCCCTAAATAGACTGAAGATAGTTTGCGAATACTCCACCAAATTTAAAATATCAGAAATGCTTCCATCAGCATCACAAGGGTATATCGGCATTCAATGTCTAAATGTTAAAAATGCTCTAACAAAAGTTATAGAGAGTGTTAATTCTAAGACTGACATGGTTCTAGCAAATGCTGAAAGATCTTTTGTCGCTCAACTTGATGGCTCTTGTACTTCACCAATCTGCATTCTTTGCACATTAGTGGATGAAAACGTTCAAATACAAGCAAAAGTTATATCTCTTGATGGTAAAAGACAAATTACTAAAAACTCTATTTCAAGCATAGCTGAGCTTGATAAGAATATAGTGACTCTTGCTGACCAATTTATTTCTGAAGGGGCAAGATCAATTATTTTATGATTGTTAATACGAGACCCTTAGCACTATCTGATTCAATTAAAGAGATTGAATTAAAAGAAAAAATAGATATTAGACATATACATCTGACCTCAATATCACAGGTACAAGATAAAGTTAGTCAAGAGAAGTGGGTTAACGTTTTAGCAAACATTGATATATACAAAAATATAATCTTTACGAGCAGGTCGGCTGTTAAATTTGGCATGCAACTTGTACCAGAAAATAAATTAAAAACTTTTTTTTTAAAAAAGATATATGCTATCGGGCCAGCTACTGGATCCGAATTAATTAAACACAATGTAAAACCAATAATTGCTTCAAATCCTAATTCAGAGAGTCTTGCTGAAGACCTTAATACTAATAACAATGACAGAAACTTAATTTTTTGCGGCACGAATACCAGGGGCCATCTTCAAAATGAACTTAAAAATATTGATGAAATAAAATGTTATGAACTTACATACAATGAAATTGAATTAAGCTCATTTAATAAAGAAAAAGAAGTGGTTCTGATATATAACTTAAAAACACTAGAATTTATTTTGAACAATATAGATGAAGAAGTTATTAAAGAAAAAATCTTTGTAATGTCTTCACAGCGAATTCTTGATGCTGGAAAAGATATTCAAAATCTAAATGGAATTGTTGCTAATGATGCCTCAGACAAATCAATGATTGATGCGGCAAAAAATATTATCTAGATTTCTTGCCGTTACCTGACTTCATTGAAGTAAAGAACTCTTCATTGGTTTTGAATGACTTCAATCTATCAATTAAGAACTGAATGCCTTGAGCATCCTCCATCTCATCTAATATTTTTCTCAAGACCCACATTCTTTGCAGCTCTTCACCCGATGTAAGTAAATCTTCTCTTCTGGTACCTGAGCGTCTAATGTTGATTGCTGGGAATATTCTTTTTTCGGCAATTTTCCTTTCAAGATGAATTTCCATATTACCAGTTCCCTTGAACTCTTCGTAAATCACTTCATCCATCTTAGAACCAGTATCAACTAATGCGGTTGCTAATATAGTTAAGCTTCCGCCTTCTTCAAGATTTCTAGCAGCTCCAAAAAACCTTTTAGGGCGTTCTAATGCATTTGAATCTACACCACCGCTTAAGATTTTTCCAGATGCTGGTTGAACTGAGTTATATGCTCTTCCGAGTCTAGTGATTGAGTCTAAGAGTATTACAACATCTTTTTTATGCTCAACGAGACGTTTTGCTTTTTCAATAACCATATTTGCAACCTGAACATGTCTAGTTGGTGGCTCATCAAAAGTACTTGCAACTACCTCCCCTTTTACAGTTCTAGACATTTCGGTAACTTCTTCTGGTCTCTCGTCTATTAATAAAACTATAAGCTCTACTTCTGGGTTATTGCTCTTGATTGAGTGTGCAATGCTTTGGAGCATTAAAGTTTTACCTGCCTTAGGAGGGGAAACAATTAATCCCCTTTGGCCTTTTCCAATTGGTGCAATTAGATCAATAATACGAGATGACAGATCTTCATTTGAACCACTTCCTTGCTCAAGAGACAATCTCTCATTAGGAAATAATGGTGTTAAATTTTCAAAAAGGATTTTATTTTTTGTTCTCTTTGGCTCTTCTCCGTTAATAGTATCAACTTGAATAAGAGCAAAATATCTTTCCTTGTCTTTAGGGGTTCTTATTTTTCCTGCTACTGAGTCCCCTTTTCTTAAATTAAATTTTCTAATTTGACTTGGAGAAACATAAATATCATCTTCTCCAGCACAATAAGAACCTTCTGGTGACCTTAAAAAGCCAAATCCATCATTCAATATTTCTAAAACTCCTCCGCCATAAATATCAATACCTTCAGAGGCTTTGAATTTAAAAATTTTAAATATTATTTCTTGTTTCTTAAGTCGGCCAACATCCTCTAGACCAAGGTCTGTGGCAATTTCGACCAATTCGCTTATTGGTTTGACTTTAATTTCAGTTAGGTTCATATGATTTCCCTATAAATATAATGATGAACTGTTTTGATTAATTGGGTTGTTTGGATATTAAAAAAATCTGAACTATAAAAATGATAAGTGTTTTTTGTTAAAGATGCAAAATAAATTAAGTTTTAAAGGACTTGATTGATAAATTCTTGGAGTTGTTGTTTTGTTAAGGCCCCGATTTCAGTGCCTACCGCTTCACCATCTTTAAAAAGCATTAAAGTTGGGATTGATCTAATGCCATATTTAACTGCAGTATCTCTATTAGCATCCACATCCATTTTACATACTGTTAATGAAGGATTTTCATTAGCAATCTCTTGGACTGCAGGCGCTAGTTGCTTGCATGGTCCACACCATTCTGCCCAGAAGTCCACTAAAACTGGTTTATCAGAATTCAGAACGTCTGTTTGGAAATTATCTTGATTTACTATATTAACGTTGCCCATTTTAGTTTAACTCCTTGGATATTTCTTTAGCTGCATATGTAAGAATTGCATCAGCTCCTGCTCGCTTAAAGCTTAAAAGTGATTCTAGCATAACTTTTTTTTCTAACAAGCCATTATCAATAGCTTGCATAATCATTGAATATTCTCCGCTAACTTGGTAAGCAAATGTAGGTATTTTAAATGTTTCTTTAACTTTTGAGATCACATCTAAATAAGGCATTCCTGGCTTAATCATCACAATATCAGCACCCTCATTTATATCCATGGCTACCTCATGCAGAGCTTCATCAGAATTTGCTGTTAACATCTGATAAGAGGATTTAGATTCTTTTCCAAGATTTGCAGCAGAGCCCACTGCATCTCTAAAAGGCCCATAAAAATTAGAGCTGAATTTTGCTGCATAAGAAAGTATGACAATATTCTGAAAATTATTTTTTTCAAGGGCTGCTCTTATTGCTCCAACTCTTCCATCCATCATGTCAGACGGCGCAAGTATGTCTGCTCCTGCTTTTGCAAGAGCTAAAGCTTGTTTTTCAAGAGCTTCAATAGTTTCATCATTTAAAACATAATTATTTTTTACTAAACCATCGTGACCATGAGATGTGTAGGGATCAAGAGCGACATCAGCAATTATAATTATCTCTGGAAAATTCTTCTTAATAATTTTAATGGCTGAACAAGCTAAATTAGATTCATTGAATGATTCCTTGCCAAATTCATCTTTCTTCTCTTCATCAACAACTGGAAAAATAGCTACGCATTTTATTCCTAAATCAGCTATTTCTTTAATTTCATCAAGTAAAACATCCAACCCTACTCTAGAAATTCCTGGCATACTAGAAACAGATTCATATCCATTAATGTCTTTGATAAAGATGGGTTGAATAAGATCATCTTTACTCAATCTGCATTCTGCTGTTATATCTCTGAGATATTTACTAGATCTTAATCGTCTAAGTCTAGTTGATGGGAATTTTCTTTCAAACATATTTAATCTGTAACTGCGCCTAGGCTTGCAGATTTTACACTTTTTGCATACTTAGATAAAACACCCTTTTTAGGAGGAAGTTTTGGACATGTCCATTTAGCAAGCCGATCATTGATCTCATCATCAGATAAATTAATACTCAACTCATCTTTATTAGCATCAATGGTGATTTCGTCTCCATCTTCAATTATCGCTATTACTCCCCCATCAGCTGCTTCTGGGGTTATGTGACCAACAACAAAACCATGCGTTCCTCCAGAAAATCTTCCATCTGTTATAAAAGCAACCTTATCGCCCAAGCCTTGCCCCATAATTGCAGAGGTTGGCTTCAGCATTTCTCTCATACCAGGCCCGCCTTTTGGTCCTTCATATCTAATAACGACAACATCTCCAGCAGTTATATTCTTTGATAAAATTGCTGCTACTCCATCTTCTTCGGAGTTAAAGACTCTTGCTCTGCCAGTGAAAGAAGTGCCCTCTTTACCAGTTATTTTTGCAACTGCACCCTCTTTTGCTAAATTTCCATACAAGATTCTTAGATGGCTATTTTCTTTAATAGGTTTATCAAAAGATCTTATGATTGCATTATCTTTATATGGCTCAATGTTTTTAAGGTTTTCAGCTAAAGTCTTTCCTGTTACTGTTAGGCAATTACCATCAAGCAACCCCTTATCTAACATAGTTTTCATCAAAGGCTGTATTCCTCCTGATGCATTCAACTCAGACATAAAATGTTTTCCAAATGGTTTTAAATCAGCTAAAACTGGGGTGCTTTTACCTATTCTTGTGAAGTCATCTAATGTAATTTTAACTCCAATTGCATCAG
Source organism: uncultured Gammaproteobacteria bacterium (assembly GCA_964417685.1). Taxonomy (GTDB): domain Bacteria; phylum Pseudomonadota; class Gammaproteobacteria; order Magnimaribacterales; family D2472; genus CAJQGY01. The sequence continues at coordinate 6,089 of CAYQIT010000004.1, forward strand.
CCATAGCTATAATATGAAGGACAGCATTAGTTGAGCCACCTAATGCAATAATTATAGCGATAGCATTTTCAAATGCAGACTTAGTCATAATATCTGATGGTTTAATATCTTTTTCTAAGAGATGCATAACTGCATTTCCAGCATCCTCGCAATCTTTTTTCTTATCATTAGAAACAGCGTCTTGACTGCTGCTACCTGGAAGACTCATACCTAGAGCCTCAATAGCAGATGCCATAGTATTAGCTGTATACATTCCTCCACATGACCCTGGGCCTTTAACTGAAATTTTCTCAACGTGAATTAATTCTTGTTCAGGCAGGTCGCCTTTTGAAAACTCACCAGTTTTTTCACAAACGGTTACATAATCTGTATTTTCTTCACTTGGTTTAATTGATCCCCCATATACAAATATTGATGGACGATTAAGTCTTGCCATTCCAATTATGCAGCCAGGCATATTTTTATCGCATCCTCCAATAGATATTACTCCGTCATAACCTAGGCAACCAACTACAGTTTCTATAGAATCAGCGATAACTTCCCTTGAAACTAATGAGTATTTCATTCCCTGAGTTCCCATGGATATTCCATCTGAAACAGTTATAGTGTTAAAGAGAACGCCTTTCCCATTATTATTATTAATTGATGACTCAACAACTTCAGCTAATTCGTTAATATGCATATTGCATGGTGTTACTTTTGCACCTGTCGATGCTATTCCCACAAGAGGTTTTGTAAAATCTTCAGAAGTAAAGCCTACGCCTCTTAACATCGATCTTGATGCAGATTGATTAGGGCCATCTACTAAATCTTTAGAGTATTTTCTATTCATTCTTTCAATTAACCTGATGCATAACTTAAAGCTGCATTTAAAAGTTTTCTTGTATATTCTTCTTTAGGATTATCAAAAACCTCGTTAGCCGAGCCTGCTTCTACGATTCTTCCTTGCTTCATAACAAAAATTTCATCAGACATAGATCTTATAACTTTTAAATCATGACTAATAAATAAATATGTTAAAGAGTATTCGTCTTGTAGATCTTTTAGAAGTTTAATTACTTGAATTTGAATTGATCTATCTAGAGCAGATGTTGGCTCATCAAGTATCATGAATGCAGGACTCATAATCAACGACCTGGCTATAGCAATTCTTTGCCTTTGACCTCCTGAAAATTCATGAGGATATTTAGATTTCTGTGATGGATTAATTCCTACATCATTTAATACCTTATCGATCTTTTGATTTTTTTCTTCTCTTGAATAAGAAAAATGAACTCCCAGGCCTTCTCCTACAATCTCGCCAATAGTCATTCTTGGCGAAAGTGATCCATATGGATCTTGGAATATTATTTGAATATCTTTTTTAAGGTTTTTAGATTCTTGTGCTGAATTTTTACTTATATCTTTTCCATCGTATATGATGCTGCCCTCAAAAGGGATAAGGTTTGCAATTGCTCTTCCAAGAGTGGATTTGCCTGAACCTGATTCGCCTACCAAGCCAATTGTGGAATTTGCTTTTATTGAAAAAGATATATCTTTCACAGCATGAAACCTATCTTTTTTGAATGGATTTGATGATGAAATATTATAAAAAACATTAAGATTTTCTATATCTAGCAAAACATTATCATTTGAAGAAAATTTATCCTTAGGCTGAGGTTCAGCATCTAATAACTTTTTAGTGTAATCATGTTGAGGATTTTTGAAGACCTCAAGGGTATTACCTTTTTCTACAATTTTACCATCTTTCATTACACATACTTGATCTGAGAATTTTTCAACAAGGCCTAAATCATGCGTTATAAAGAGTATGGACATTCCAAGCTCTTTTTGTAACTTTGTCATTAAATCTAATATTTGAGCTTGTATTGTTACATCTAATGCGGTTGTGGGCTCATCCGCAATAAGAAGATCAGGCTCATTAACTAATGCCATAGCAATCATGATGCGCTGTCTTTGTCCGCCTGATAACTCATGAGGATATGCAGAAAATCTTCTATCGACATCGTCTATTTCAACCAAAGTCATTAGTTTTTTGGCTTCTTTATTAGCATCTGCTTTTGATTTTTTTGAATGAAGAATAATGGATTCTGTTATCTGATCTCCAACTCTATGATATGGATTAAGAGACGTCATTGGCTCCTGGAAAACCATAGAAATAATATTACCTCTGAATTTTATTAGTTCTTTTGCTGGAGCATCTATAACCTCTTTGCCATTAAATAGGATAGAGGAATTGTCAGAGTAAGATGCTTGTGGTCTTGGTAATAGTTGCAATATAGACATTGCAGTAACTGATTTTCCAGACCCAGACTCACCAACTAATGCCATTGTCTGATTTCTCTGAATGTCAAAACTAATATTATCAACAGCAAGGAAAGAATCATCACGGACAGCAAAACTTATACTTAAGTCTCTTACTTTTAAAATTTCATTCATAATATTTTTTTGTAATCATCTAAAAAATTATCTACAGCTATTTTTGCTTTACGCAATCTACTCATAGATGCGAACCCATGAATAAGCGATGGATAATGTAATTGACGAATATTAATACTTTTTTCGTGTAATAGGTAGGCATATTTTTCTGCCTCATCGCATAAAACATCAAATCCAGCAGTAATAATTAATGTCTCAGGAAACTCAGTTGATATTGGATTTGTTTTTAACAAATCACAAGATGGATCCTCAAAACTAATTTTTTTATCGACAAATTTTTTCCATATCCATCTCATATTAGATGCTGTTAAGAAAAATCCAGAAGACAAATCTTCATACGAACTAAAATTACATTTAGGACTTATCATTGGATATATTAATAATTGACTACAAGGAAGGCTTAGAGATTCTTTTATTAGCTTATTTGTTAAAGATGCAGCTAAATGGCCTCCTGCGCTATCTCCGCATATGCTTACTTCATTAGACACATTATCTAGCAACCATGAGTATGCTGCTGCTGCTTCATTTAAAGCTTTAGGATATTTATTTTCAGGTGAAAGCGAGTAATTTAATGAATAAATGTCTGCTCCCAAATAGGATGAATAGTATTGAACAATGTTATGGTGGGTATTTATACTTCCGAATGCATATCCACCTCCATGAAAATAAAGAATTGATTTTTTGGTGTATTTTTTTCTAGGTGAATATTTTCTTAATATTAGTCCATCCATTAATTCAATATCAGTAAAGCTAACATCTTGAATGGTTTTCGCAGCAGTATTTATAAAGCTTGATCTGTCTTCATAAGCCTGTCTAATAGATTTGATTTTGCTCTCATCCTCATCTTTCAGGTTCTTAATAGGTATTAATTTTAAAAAAAATTTTGTCTGATCATCTAATGCATGGCCTCTATAAATTATGCTATTAAACATTCCAAAAAATTTAAAAATAAAATCGGGGATGTTGAAGAAAATATTTAATAGAAATTTTTTAAGCATTAATGGAGTGTGTTATCTTTCATTTCCATATTTCAGAGTTTATCATTTTGTAATGTATAAGTTACTTAAATTATCCATCCTTTTGCTAGTGACATCCATTTGTCTAAATGCTCAAAATCTTTTTGATGAAAAAAATGACATATTAAAACCCTCTGATGCTTTCGCTACTTCGGGCTATATTGATAATGATCTCTTATATATTAATTGGCGAATTAATAATGGATATTATCTTTACAAAAATTCAGTCAAAATTATGAATGGCGATAATGAGTTGGAATATATAATTATCGAATCGAATGAATCTACCTACGAAGATGAGTTTTTTGGAAAGACTCAAATACTTAGAGGAGAACTATTCATAAGGACTTCTAAAGTTGAGAATCTCAATAATTTATTGATATACTTTCAAGGTTGTTCAGACTCAGGCTTCTGTTATCCACTCCAGTCTCAAGAAATTTCTCAAATAATCTTTTAAATTCTTTTAAAATCTTTAAAATTCAGCTAAAATCCTTCAACATGAAATTATTAGTTATTAATGGTCCAAATTTAAATCTTCTCGGAACAAGAGAAAATAATCACTATGGTGATATTAATCTTGAAAAAATAGAGAATAATTTATTAGATCTTGCCAAGATGCATGAATGCAGTGTTGATTTTTTCCAAAGTAATGCTGAGCATGAACTCGTCGATAAAATTCAGACATGCATTTCAGAGTCTTATAATGTAATTATAATAAACCCAGGTGCGTTCACACATACGAGTATTGCATTAAGAGATGCTTTGCTTGCTGTAAATGTGCCTTTTTATGAAGTGCATATATCTAATATTTTCGGAAGAGAGGAGTTTAGGCATCACTCATATTTTTCTGACATAGCTACAGGAGTAATTTGTGGATTAGGTGCTTCGGGTTATGAGTACGCTCTTCTAGATTCAATTTTAAAATTTAAATAATTATTATGGATATAAGAAAAATAAAAAAATTAATTGAAATGTTACAAGAGTCTGATCTTACCGAAATAGAGGTTGGCCAGGGTGAGGAGTCTGTTCGAATCACAAGAGGTAGTAGTCAAAACATTATTCCAAGTACCCCTGCAGTTCATCAGTCAGTAATAGCGGCACCAATAATTGAATCAACTGAGAAGGTTGATGAAGCTGTATCCGGTAACTTGGTAAGATCTCCAATAGTTGGAACATTTTACAGAAAGCCTGGGCCTGATAAAGATCCATTCATAAGAGTAGGTGATTCTGTCGAGGTTGGAGATGTGCTTTGTATTATAGAAGCTATGAAGATGATGAATGAGATTAAATCCGAATTCAGCGGAAAAATCACTTCTATAAATGTTGAAGACGGGCAACCGGTGGAATTTGATCAACATATTATAACCATCGATTAGAATGTCATACAAAGTTCTCATAGCTAATAGAGGAGAAATTGCCTTGCGTGCAATGCGAGCATGCAAGGAATTAAATATAAAAACTGTTGCGGTTTATTCAACTGCTGATAGAGATCTTAAGCACTTAAAGTTTGCTGATGAGTCTGTTTGCATTGGACCGGCATCACCAACATTAAGCTATCTTAATGCAGCAGCTATTCTTTCTGCAGCAGAATTAACTGAAGTTGATGGTATTTATCCTGGCTATGGATTTTTAGCAGAAGATCCAAATTTTGCAGAGATGTGTGAAAAAAGTGGTTTCAAATTTATTGGTCCTAGCTCTGAAATCATCAGGAAAATGGGAGATAAAATTACTGCAAAGACTTTAGCAGAAGAAGCAGGCATTCAAATTGTTCCGGGTTATAAAGGGGAGCTTCCTGATTCAGATGAAGAAATTAAAGAAATTGTAGGAAATATTGGATACCCAATAATGATAAAAGCAACTGCTGGTGGAGGGGGCAGAGGCATGAGAATGGTTAGAGAAGAATCAGACTTGCTCAACTCTCTTGAAGTGACTATTCAAGAAGCACTGAGTGCATTTGGAAATGGTACCGTTTATATTGAAAAATTTATTGAAAATCCAAGGCATGTTGAAGTGCAAGTGGTTGGAGATGGGAAAGGCGGGGCCATACATTTAGGCACTCGGGATTGCAGCATGCAAAGAAAACATCAGAAAATTATAGAAGAAGCTCCAGCCCTTGATATTGATGAAGAATCCTTACAGAAAACTTTAGATTCATCGATCAGCCTATGTAAAAAAATTAAATATGAAGGTGTTGGAACTATTGAGTTCTTATATGAGAATAATGAGTTTTATTTTATAGAAATGAATACAAGAATCCAGGTTGAGCATCCTGTTACAGAAATGATTACTGGATATGATCTTGTTAAAGCGCAACTTAGAATTGCTTTGGGAATGGATGTTGAGCTTAATCAAGATGAGATAGATTTTAAAGGTCATGCTATTGAGTGTAGGATAAATGCTGAAGATCCAATAACCTTTCAGCCATCTCCAGGACTAATTACAAAAATGCATATTCCCGGAGGTTTTGGAGTAAGGTATGACTCTCATATATATGGTGGTTATACAGTCCCGCCATATTACGACTCACTTTTATCAAAAGTTATAACTCTTGCTAATACAAGAGAATCAGCAATCAAAAGAATGTTAAGTGCATTAGATGAATTCTTTATTCAAGGCATTAAGACGAACCATTCACTTCATCAGGATGTTTTGAATGATGAAACTTTTATTAAAAATAAACACACAATTAACTATTTAGAAAAAGAATTTTTACCAAATAATTATGAGTGAATACAATCCATCTGAGATAGAGAGCGCTATCCAAAAACTTTGGAATGATGAAAATAGATTTCAGTCTACGCCTGATGAAAGAGAAAAGTTTTATTGTCTTTCAATGTTTCCATACCCTTCCGGAAAACTGCACATGGGTCATGTTAGAAACTACACAATAGGAGATGTAATTTCTAGATATAAAAAGATGCAGGGTTTTAATGTCTTTCAACCAATGGGCTGGGACGCGTTTGGATTACCTGCAGAAAATGCTGCAATATCTAATAAAGTTAGCCCAGCAGAATGGACTAAGCAAAATATTGAGTACATGAAAGGCCAATTGAACTCTCTTGGCTTAGGTTACGATTGGTCAAAAGAGCTGAGGACATGTGATTCGGATTATTATAAATGGGAGCAACTACTCTTCAAAAAGTTTTATGACAAAGGTCTTGTTTACAAGAAAAAATCTATGGTTAATTGGGATCCTGTAGATGAGACAGTATTAGCTAATGAGCAAGTAATTGATGGCAAAGGATGGAGATCTGGAGCACAGGTTGAGATTAAAGAAATAGATCAGTGGTTTATTAAAATTACTGATTATGCTGATGAGTTATTAGAATCTTTGGATGAGCTTGATTGGCCAGAAAATGTGAAAACAATGCAAAGAAATTGGATTGGCAAATCAGAGGGTGCTCACATAGACTTCAAGCTAGAAAATAGTAATGAAAAACTTACAATTTTTTCGACTAGACCAGACACAATATTTGGTGCAAGTTTTTTAGCAATATCACCTCAGCATAAACTGGCTATTGATCTGGCTAAAGAAAATATAGAGATATCTAATTTTCTTGAGAAATGCAAAGAGGTGAAAGCGGCTGAAGCAGATATGGCAAAAGCTGAGAAATTAGGCATACCTACTGGTTTAGATGCAATCCACCCTCTTACAGGAAAAAAGGTGCCAATTTGGATCGGAAATTTTGTTTTACTTGATTATGGTACAGGGGTCGTAATGGGAGTGCCTGCACACGATCAAAGAGATTTTGAGTTTGCTTCAAAATATAATCTAGAAATTACACAAGTAATAAATAAAGAAAATGCCGAGCTCCCATGCTTAGAGAAAGGCATCTTATTCGATTCGAATAAGTATGATGGAATGCATTCAGAAGAGGCAATAACCTCAATTATCAATGACTTGCAAAGCAAAGAGCTTGGAGAGGGGCTTGTGCAGTTTAGATTAAGAGACTGGGGTATAAGTAGGCAAAGATATTGGGGCTGCCCTATACCTGTTTTATATAAAGATGGGGAAGCATCTTTAGTTGAAGAATCAGAGCTTCCAGTAAAGCTACCAGAATTACCTGAAGGCTCCGGCCCAATTCCATTAAGTCAAAACGAAGCCTTCATTGATTCTAAAGATGGCTACAAAAGGGAAACAGATACTTTTGATACTTTCATGGATTCTTCATGGTATTACGCACGATTCCCATCAGCGGATAATGACAAAGATGTGCTTGATGAAAACTCAAGATACTGGTTGCCAGTAGATCTTTATATTGGAGGTATTGAGCATGCAATATTGCATTTACTTTATTCAAGGTTCTTCCATAAGGCTTTAAGAGATCTTGGCATGGTAGATGGTGATGAGCCATTTAAAAAACTCCTTACACAAGGAATGGTACTTAAAGACGGCGCAAAAATGTCAAAATCAAAAGGAAATACTGTTGATCCTCAAGCTTACATAGACAAATATGGGGCTGACACAGTGAGGCTTTACATGATGTTTACCTCACCACCTGAACAAAGCCTTGAATGGTCAGAATCATCGGTTGAGGGCTCATTTAGGTTCTTAAAAAAGCTTTGGAAATTAGTTGATGGGCGAAAACTTGAGAGTGCACATGAGCCCTCCTCTATTAGTGATGAAGCTAAAAATTTAAGACAAAAATCGCATAGTACTCTACAAAAAATACAGAATGACTATGACTCAAGATATTCTTTCAATACTGTAATTGCAGCAATCATGGAATTATTTAATGCTATACCTGATAGCTTCAAAGAAGATTCGGCAACTGAAGAAGAGGTATTCTGCTTAAATGAAGCAATAATATTCATTCTTAAAGCAATTCATCCAATTGCTCCACATATTTCTGAATATCTCTGGCAAGGTTTTGCCCAAAATACACTAAATGAAAATATTGATTCATCCTGGCCTAAATTTGATTCCAAGCTAATGGAAGCTTCAAGTTTTCAGCTAGTAGTTCAAATTAATGGAAAAGTAAGAGGAAAAATAAGTCTAGACAAAGGTCTTGATCAGAAAGAAATTGAAGAAGCTGCAAAATCTATTGAGAATATAAAAAATAATATTGAAGGAAAAGAAATCAGAAAGGTAATTTATATTAAAGAAAAAATTATTAATTTTGTGTTATAAAATTACAAATCATGCTTTCTAAAATGAAAAAATCCTTTGCTGTCTTAATTTTAGCGCTCTCAGTGCATGGCTGCGGTTTTACTCCATTAAACTATTCTTCAGCTATAGAGTTCTCTGCTGATAACAACCTCCCAAATAACTTTAAAGATAAAATCTTCAACATAAATCAATTCGATAATATTACAACTAGTAAAGTTCATATTAGAGAATATAAATTTGAAAAATATAATGTTTATGGAGGGAATGCTCTGCGATCTCTTGAAACAGAGCTTAAGTTAGTTTTAATTATAGATATTGAAAGAAACAATGAAAAGAAAACAAAACAATTCATAATTTTGAAAAGATATAAATCAAATGAATTAAATCCTTTGGCGCAAAATGAAATGCTTTCAATGCTCAGAAATGAAATGGAAGATGAGCTCATTCAACAACTAATTCTTGAGGTAAATCTAATTGATTTGTGACGGGAGCTCATATTCGAAATATATTGATAAGGGTATAAATATATTTTTTATATTTGGACAAGAAATTTCTCTTAAAAATAATGCAAGAGATGAGATCAAAAGTTATTTAAAACAACATCAGGGTTTTGAAGAAAAAAGGATTATTCAAGAGAGTGAGATAGATAAAATCCATCAAATAATCCTAGAAAATGCTGGAGGATCTTTGTTTGGCTCAAAGACCCTCATAGAGATTTCTCACACTAAGGGAAAAATCGATAACTATATTCAATCACTAATTGAGATTCCTAATATAAACTCAATGGAAAACATTGCAATAATTATTGACTCTCGTTTGGATAAGATTAATAAAAGATTAAAGTGGTTCAAAGCTATTGACGAAGTAGGCTTAATTATTGAATGCCAAAAACTTAAATCTTTTGAAGAGAAGATTTGGTTAAAGAAACAACTAGATTTTTTAGATGATCAAAAAAGATCAGAAGCCATTGAAAGAATATCTGCTCTAAACTCGGGCAATCTTGTTGCACAACAAAATGAAGTAAATCTTTTAAAGCTCATTAATACCAACAATCATGATATGCAAATTGATTATGTTGACGATAATGCTGAATTTGTCCCATTTGAACTGGAGGATATGATCTTAAAAAGGAATCCAAGTGAAGCTTTAAGAATTATTCAATCTATTAAAGAGCATGATGATCATTATGCTGCTCTGCTTGTTTGGGTAATAGGAAAAATAATTAACAATGCAGTTGCTGCTTTGCAATCTTCGAGACCAGATGCAGCTCTTTTGAAACTTGGAGTTTGGAACAATAAAGTCTCAGATTATAAAAAACTAATGCAATCATTTAAATTAAAAAGATTGATTGGATTTCAAAAAAAAATATTTGAATTGGATTTATCAAATAAAGGAATTAACAAAACAAATTTTTGGGAAAGGCTAAGTGACCTTGTTCTTGAGCTTTCTAGTCGTTAAAGAAAGCTGTTCTAAAAATATCCTCACATTTATTGAACAAAGTATTTTCGCTTTCAATACTATGATTTTCTGAATAAACATCCGTAACCTCTGCCATTCCCTTTGTAGAACTTGTTAACCAGACTTTTGATGCGGACAGCAGTTGTTCAATAGAAAAATTATCTTCAAAGACGTTAATATTATTTTTTCTAAAAATCTTTATAGACATGTCTCTTGTTATGCCAGGCAAAATATTATTATTTAGACTCGGCGTGCAAATAGCATTATCTATTATAAAAAAAACATTTGATGCGCCTGCTTCAGTGATAATGCCATCTTTGTGCATAATAATTTCATTACAACCTTTTGATGCGGCATTATTCATCATCAGGGTATTTGCTAATAAAGAAGTTGATTTAATGTCGCATCTGCCCCACCTAATATCTTCACAGAGCAAAACCTTAAATTTCTTATCTTCAAAACCATAATTTAAAGAGTATCCAAAGTACTCAGGTTCTAAATTTGAGTTATGAATATGGCTCCTTATTTCATCTATCCCTCTTGAGATCTGATAGTAAACATATCCATTGTTTCCATCACACATATCTATCAATTGAGATATTTCATCAATAACTTTTGCCTCATCGAATACAATATTCATAGCATCTGCACTTTTCTTAAATCTTATGATGTGATCATCAAACTGAATTGGAATATTGTTATGAAATGGCACTACTTCATATATGCCATCTGAGAATGTATAACCCCTGCTGAGAGGTGAGATTTTTATGTTTTCTAGAAGATCAAAGTCACCCTGAAAGACTGCTTTAACTTGATTCATTATCTCCAAATCCAAAGAGACTCATTATCCATAAAACAAATTTAGACCAAATTCTTCCAAAAAAACCTTTTGATTCAATGCTTTCAAGTGCTTCAAGTTTTTCAGTATAGACAATCTCCCCATTACTAACTATTTCTATTTCTCCTACCTCATCACCCATTTTTATTGGTGCTTGTAAGTTATTCTTGTGTTTATAATTTATTTTTAAATCTTTAAAGCTAGTCCTAGGTAAAGTTAAAGAAATATCTTTCTTAACTCCGATTTTCAAAGTATCTGCTAAACCTCCCCAGATTGATATTCGTTTTAGCTCTTGATCTGCAGATAAGACCTTTTGAGTTGCAAAGAATCTAAACCCGTATTCAAGTAACCTTTGGGTATCAGAAAATCTATCCTTATCTGATTTACTTCCAGCTACTACCGTAATTAGTCGCATTCCACCTCTTTGAGCTGAGCCAACTAAACAATATCCAGCTGAGCTGGTATGGCCAGTTTTTACACCATCAGCAGATTCATCTCTCCATAGCAATTTATTCCTATTAAGCTGCTTTATATTATTGAATGTAAATTGTTTTTCTTTGTATAGTGCATATTCATCTGGGAATTTATTAATATAGTTTGAGGTTAAGTTTGCTAAATCTTTGGCTGAAGAGAAGTGATCAGAGTCTGGAAGTCCAGTTGAGTTTTTAAATGATGTGTTTTTCATACCAAGAGACTCTGCATAGGCATTCATCAAATCTACGAAACCATCTTCAGTTCCTCCAGCATACTCGGCAATTGCAACAGAGGCATCATTCCCCGACTGAATCATAATACCTTTTAGCAAATCAGAAACTTTTACTTTTTTACCAGCTTCTATAAAAGTTTTTGAACCTTGCATTCTCCATGCTTTTTCGCTAATTAAAACCTCGTCATCAAGCGAAATAAGGCCATTATCAATTTGATCAGCAACCACATAACTGGTCATTATTTTTGTCATGCTTGCAGGCTCAATAGCATCATCGGAATTAAATTCAGCAATTACAGTTCCTGTATTAGGCTCAAGTAAAATATAGCTCTTCACATTTAATGGAGGAGAATTTGGAACGAAGCTTTGAGATTCAGCAACAATAGAAAAAGAAAGTAGAACTGTTATTAAGAAATTTTTCATATTTTTAACTCTTCAGATAGATAATACACTGCCATTGCATAAAAGTGACTTATATTATATTTCGTTATTGCGATAAAATTGTCATCTCCAATAAAATATAAATCTTTTTTATTTCTTACTAAGATTTTTTGACCAGAATAAATGTTATTTTGGTTTTTTATATTATTCAATTTTGCTAATTCTTTAATAGATATATTATTTTTAAGAGCTATATCGGATAAGGTGTCTCCTTTCTTTATAATATAATATTCGTCTAAACCCTCAGAAAACATAAGAGGAATGAATTTATTAGAAGCAGAGTTAGGAGAGTAAGTAAGCCTAGGATTATTTAATTTAACTTTTTGGATTATATTGCCATCTCTTTTCCAACCTCCTCTTTTTACAAGATAGTTTGCAACGCTTCCGATTGCGTCATCAACTGAATTGAATAAATCAGCAATCCCGTCATTATCATAGTCAATAGCATATGATCTGTAACTTGATGAAATGAACTGACCATAGCCCATAGCACCTGCATATGATCCTTTAATTTGCAGAATATCAAGATTATTTTCTCTGGTTAAAAGGAAAAAATTGATCAATTCACTCCTGAAAAATTTAGAACGCCTGGGGTAGTCGAGGCCTAAAGTAAAAAGGCTATCAATAACCCTATGAGATCCTTGAATTTTGCCATATCTAGTCTCTACTCCAATAATTGCAGTGATTATCTCTTTTGGAACTCCAAATTCATCCTCAGCCTTTTGAAGTGTTTTAAGGTTATCTTTAATAAAACTTTTGCCATTGGTTATTCTTTTGTCTTCAATAAATATTGCTTTATACCTATCCCATGTAAGGGTAAATTCAGCAGGGTTTGAGATATCGTCGAGTATTTTTTGTTTCTTTTCAGCATCAGAAATTACTTCTAAGACATAGCTTTCATCAAAATTATGAATTTTAACAAGCTCTTCAATAAGATCTTCTATATCAGGATGATTTAAATAATCTGCAAAGCTGCCAGCTGAAAAAAGAATAGTAATTAATAAGTATAGTCTGTTCATCTTTGCATTAATTTTTTATGTGATGCCATGGATATTATAATGCCAAAAGCAATATAGAATGATAATAGCGATGATCCACCTTTACTAATTAATGGAAGTGGCATGCCTACAACTGGAATTAGTCCACTTACCATAGCAAGATTGATAAAAAGAGTTGAGGCAAATATTAAACTAAGGCCTCCGATTGTTAACCTACAAAATCTATCTCTAGCATTAAAAGCCAAGTAAAGGCACCTTAATAAAATAAAAAAGTAGATTGAGAGTAGAAAACATATGCCTATAAATCCAAACTCTTCTGCAATTACAGCAAATATGAAATCTGTTTCTGTTTCAGGAAGAAAATCTAAATGCGATTGAGATCCATCTGTATATCCTTTTCCTGAGATACCACCAGATCCTATTGCAATTTTGGATTGCATTATATTCCAACCGCTGCCATAAGGATCAGCTCCAGGATCAAGTAATGTCTGGATCCTCTGTTGTTGAAATGGTTGTAAAAAATTATTCCACAAAAAAGGTAGGGAAATTATGAAAATTAAAAAAGATGATCCAATAAACTTCCAACTTAAACCAGCAAAAAATAAAATATAAACCCCTGCCATAGAAACAACTAGACTTGTTCCCAGATCAGGCTGCTCAGCAATCAATAAAAAACATATTACTATTATCGCTATACTTTTAAAGGTGTTCTTTAAATTAATAGGTATTGGTTTTTCAAAAAGATATGATGCTAGATATAATGGAAGAGCAATTTTTACTAGCTCAGATGGCTGAAGGGTAAATACTCCAAGATCAAGCCATCTTTTTGCTCCATTAATTTCTTTTGCAAATAAGATAGTTATTACAACTAGTAGCAAAGAAACTATTAAGAAAATTAACGAGAGAATTTTATATATATCAGGGTCTGGCTGACTTAGAGCAAACATAAGACATAAACCAAACCCAACAAATACCGCTTGTTTGATTACAACATTTACATCACCTTGAGAGGCACTGTAAAGAAAAAATAAACCCATAACTGACAACAATGTTATAGAAATAAACAGGTACTGATCAAAGTAGATAGTGAATCTTTTAAAAGAAAGTTGCTTCATTGATCTATTAATGAGTTAAGTATTTTTACCGCGACTGGTCCAGCAACCGATCCTCCACTTTCTGCGTTCTCAATAACTACGCTTACAGCATATTTTGGATTTGGCATTGGCCCAAACGCCACCATGATTGCATGATCTCTTTTATTAATGTCTTGCCTTACCAACTCATAATCCTCTTTACTATCTAGACTTACCAATTCTACGGTGCCTGATTTTGCAGCAATCTTGTATGGTTTTAGGTTCTTTAGTCTCTTTGCGGTTCCCTTAGGGCTCTCTATTACTCCAATCATACTATCATGCAGCCTACTCCAATCATTTTCGGCAATATTATTTGAAGGTAGCTCTAATAATTCTTTATTACTGTATATATCCAAGATTGAAAGCTTTTCAAGAGATCCTTTATTGCTAAGAAAAGCACCATAAAATGCAAGCTGAATTGGGGTAGCACTTAGATATCCTTGACCAACCCCCATATTAACAGAGTCACCCTTAAACCATCCAAAGTTAAGATTGTTCATTTTCCATGCTGGACTTGGCAACAAACCTTTATCTGGATTAAAACAATCCAAACAGACATTTTGTCCAAATCCAAAATTAGCTAAATGTTCAATTAAGCTATCTATCTCTGATTCATATGCTAAAGAAAAAAAGAAGGTGTTTGAGCTCTCAATTATTGCGCTTTCTAAATTAATTTCACCATGTCCACCATCTTTCCATCCTCTGTAAATTCTTTGATCTTCAGGAAGAATAAAATATCCAGGATCTTGAATTTTATAATCCCAGTCAATTATTTTATTTTCTAACCCATAGAGTCCTATAGCTGGTTTGATTGTTGAGGCTGGAGAATATCTTCCTTGTGAGGCTCTATCAAAAAAAGGTTTATTTTTATCATTTACTAATTTCTGAAAATCTGAATTTGAAATTCCATTTGAAATTTCATTAATTGAAAAAGATGGCGAACTTAGGTAAGTTATTATTGATCCAGATTCGATTTCTACAACTACTACTGCGCCCCTTCTTCCACTCATTGCTTCGTAAGCGATTTTTTGAGCATTTAGATCTAAAGATGTCACTAGATCCTTTCCTTTTATAGGCTCAATTAGGTCAATTTGTTTAAGAAATTTTCCTCTTGCATCAACTTCAAAAACCTTTTCTCCAAAAGCACCTCTTAACTCATTATCATAGGTGCTTTCTATACCGGTTTTACCAATTAAATAGCCATTGGCATATTGAAAAGTGGTCTCACCAAGCCTTTTATTTTGCGCGCTAAGTACATCTTCAAGCCTATCATTCTGGATTCCTCCAACATAACCAAGCACATGAGAGAATAGACTTGGATATTGACTCTCTCGACTATATCTTTCATCTATGATGGCCTCAGGAAAAAGATAGTTTCTTACTTCAAACCTAGCTATTTCCTCATTACTAAGCCCTCTTTTAACTGTTAGCTCTCTGTTATAGGCTGATTTAATTGGAAATTGTTCATATACATATTCTCTATCTCTATTTGAAATTGAGATTATTGAACCCAATCTATCTAAATAGGCTTTAATATCTGTTATCTGTGAAGGTTGAATAATTAAGTCATAACTTGGAACGTTATTTATCAATATATTACCATTACGATCATAGATAATGCCTCTTGTTGGTTGAACTAAAACAGTCTTTGTTTTATTTTCTATTGAAGCAAGTTCATAGCTTGAGAAGCTATAAACTTGCAAAGAGTATGTTCTATATAAAAGTAAGGCAAATAAAAATCCAAAGAATAAATAAATAAGTATTAATCTGCTTTTAAATATTCTTTTCTCAATAAATCTATCTTCAATATCTATCATTTGTGATATGGAGAATTATTAAGAATTGAGAATGCTCTATATATTTGTTCCATTAACATTATTTTGAACAATCTATGCGGAAAAGTCATTTTGGAGATTGAAATTACCTTATTAGAAGAATTTAATATTTCATCTGAGAGTCCAAATGAGCCTCCAATTATAAAATTGGCTTTTTTATTATTTTCAATGCATGATTTTATGATTTGACTAAACCGTTCACTACTTACAGACTCACCTTTTATATCGAATGAAATTGTAAATTCGCTATCTTTAACTTTGGATAAAATAGATTTTGATTCAAGCGATACTACTTCATCGACAGATCTTTTTGGATGTTGTTGGCTTTTGATATCCTCAAAATTTAGTGAAACATAATTTGGTAATTGTTTAGAGTAGTAATTAACTCCTTCACTTTCCCATTTAGATAGCTTGTTGGTTACACTTATGAAGTTAAGAAGCATCTAAGAGCTTGCTGGAAGTAATGTATTCTCACCCCATAATCCCTCCAAATCATAGAATTCCCTTGTTTCTGATTTCATAAGATTGATCACAACTGATCCGCAATCTACAAGGATCCAGCCTGAATCAGCAGTACCTTCATTGCCGATAATTTCTAGATTGTTAGTTTTGACCTCTTCAATCAATTTTTCAGAAATAGATTTTGCATGCCTGTTAGAAGTCGCTGTTGCTATAATTATCGTATCAGCGAAAGAGGATATGCCCTCAATATCTAGCGAAAGAATATCTTCTGCTTTGCTATCTTCCAATGATTTGAGACAAATTTCTTTAATTTTTTCTTGTGGCAAAATTCGATATATTTAATTATTAGATGCTTAAGATATACTAAATTATATTAAAGGAAAAAGATAAGTAAATATGGAAATTTATGGCCTAAGTTTTATATATGAATGGCTAGAAAAAAATAGTTATGTACTATTATATCTAGGAATTTTTTCCTTCTGTATTTTCTTCATAAGTATATTTGGGATTAAATACTTTGCAGCAAAAATCCCTAAAGACTACTTTACAAATAAACAAAGGGTTTCGAGACTAAAAGAAAGTTCTTTGGCATTATGGTTGGTTTATATTGTTATAAAAAACTTCATTGGCTACATATTTATAATTTTTGGGATCCTGGCATTAGTCCTCCCTGGTCAGGGCATTCTAATGATTTTGATAGGGCTGGTTATGAGCGACTATCCTCGGAAGCAAAATTTAGAGAGAAGAATAATTTCAATTAAAACTGTTAGAAGAGGTGTAAACTGGTTGAGAAAAAAATCTGGCGTTGAAGAAATCGAGTTTAAATAAAAAATTAAATTATGTACTTTTCATCTTCTCGATACACTTTGATAGAATCATAAATCTCTGCGATGCGTCAAATGCATCAAGTAGGCTTTGCTTTTCCTCAGGAGTTAATGGTATTAGACCGCCAAGATGATAAGCAATTGAATCGGCAGAGTTAAAATTAACATCAATCGGCATCTCGCTTACTTTTGGATGCTTCATAATTTGAGTTAGAATATTTACAAATTCTGGATACTCAGCAAGTATTGCCTGATCGTCAACCTCAGGATCAATCATTGGCTCAACCTCACCAATATTTAAACCATCCTCAAGTTGACATATATTCTTGATTGAAACTTTGTCCTCAGCTTTTACAGTTATACCTAGCAATCCATTCGGTAAATTATTGAAATCTATTATTCTTACATAAGTACCTTTCTTAGAGATAGCAACGCTACTCTCTGAATTTTCTTCTTCAAAAAAAGCAATAACAAAACCAGAATCATCTTTTAGAGAGCTCTTAATCATATTTACATATCTGGGTTCAAAGATTTGTAATGACTGAATACTTCCAGGTAATGCAACAATTTTTAATGGGAATATAGGTACGTTAGATTTTTTCAAGGTGTTTAATAATTGGCTTGTATATCAAAGAGCTGTCTTTGTTTGTCATTATCAAAATAATATCATAATCACAAATATTATCTTTGATAAAAATTAAAGATGATTCAATTGAATGAAAAACCAATTGTTCATCTACCCCTTCCCCCAAAATATTTTTATGATCTATCCATATAGTGTTTGTTAGGGAGCTAGGAGCATTGAATAACTCATCACCATGAAATCCTCCTGACATAGTATTAGACCCTAATTCTATTATGCCCAAAATTTTTGACTCTGAATGTTTAGAAGATAGTGCGTCAGCGGTCATTCTAATTGCTGTTGGATGATGGGCAAAATCATCATAGATGCTAACGCCTCCATAAGATCCTTTATCTTCTAATCTGCGTTTAACTCCTTCAAAATCAAGGAGACTTTCGATTGAATTTTCTATAGGTATACCATTTACATTTGCGGCAAGAATTGCGGAACAATAATTTTTAAGATTATGCTCGCCAATTAATGGAAGGTCTTTTAAAGAATATTTTTTTTCATCAATTGTTAATGATCTATTTTTAAAATCTAAATGGTAATTACCTTTATTAATAGAGATTATTTTTGACCATGCTCCTTGGCTTACAACATCATATGAATTCTTATCATCTCCATAAAAAATAATATTTCCAGACCCTGGTATTGTCTTTATGAGATGATGAAATTGTTTTTTTATATCATCAAGATCCCTAAATATATCAGCATGATCAAATTCTATATTGTTAATTATTAATGTATTTGTTTTGTAGTGGATGAACTTGGATCTTTTGTCGAAAAAAGCAGAATCATACTCATCTGCTTCGACTATAAATACATCATCACTTCCCAAGCAAGCAGATTTACCCGTAGAGCTTGAAACTCCGCCAACCAAATATCCAATATCTATATCCTGTTTTAGGAAAATATGGCATAGCATATAAGAAGTTGTTGTTTTGCCATGGGTTCCAGAAATTGAAATAACATTTTTCTTTGTTAGCATTTCGCCAAGAATATCTGGCCCCGATTTAAATGGGAGGTTATTTTCTAAGATGTGTTCAACAGACTCATTTCCACGAGACAAGGCATTACCAATTATATATAGATCTGCTTTTGGAAGATCTTTCACTTTGTAGCCATGAACTAAGTCAATATGAGAGCTATTAAGCTGATCTGACATAGGCGGGTAAAATTGAATATCAGAGCCTGAAACATTATGACCTGAATCTTTAAGTATCTGTGCTATACCCCCCATGAAGGTCCCGCATATACCTAGAATATGTATTCTCATAATGGTTATAATACTTTGTAAAAGTTAAATTAAGAAATATAGGGCGCTAGTATGAAGAAAAATGCATTTTATGCACAATCAGGCGGAGTTACAGCAGTAATAAATGCCACAGCGAGCTCTTTAATTCTTGAGACTAGAAAGCATAAAAACAAGATAGGCAAATTATATGCTGGCAAAAATGGAATTCTTGGAGCATTAAAAGAAGATCTTATTGATACATCTAAAGAATCCATTGCAAATATTGAATCACTAAAATATCGACCTGGTGGAGTCTTTGGCTCGTGCAGGTTTAAACTCAAAGATCTTGAATCTGATGCACATCAATATAAAAGACTAATAGAAGTTTTTAAGGCTCATAATATTGGTTATTTTTTTTATAATGGCGGTAATGACTCTGCCGATACTGCATTAAAAGTCTCAAAAATTAGTAAAGATCTTGGGTACGATTTAACATGTGTAGCAGTACCTAAAACTGTAGACAATGATCTTGTTGTTACTGACTCATGCCCCGGCTTTGGTTCTGCTGCAAAATACATTGCCACTTCAACACTAGAGGGATCTTTAGATGTGCAATCTATGTCAGAAACATCAACAAAAGTATTTATTCTTGAGGTTATGGGAAGGCATGCCGGCTGGATGGCTGCATCAAGCATACTTGCAAAAAGAAAGAATCAAAATGCACCACACATTATCTTATTACCAGAAGTTGCTTTTAACCAAAAAAACTTTCTTGCAGAAGTGAAGAAAAACATAAATTCAGATGGTTATTGTGTTGTGGTAGTTTCCGAGGGTGTAAGGAATTCTAGAGGTAAGTTTTTATCAGAAACTGATACAAAAGATGCCTTTGGACACACTCAACTTGGAGGAGTGGCTCCGTTCATTGCGAATTTAATCACATCAAAATTAAAGTATAAAAATCACTGGGCTGTTGCTGATTACCTTCAAAGAAGCGCTAGACACTTAGCATCTAAAACTGACTTTGATCATGCGCAAGCAGTTGGCATTCAGGCTGTAAAATATGCATTGAAAGGAATGAATGGAACTATGCCTGTAATAAAGAGACTTGCAGGAAGAAAATATAAATGGGTGGTTGAGCCAGCACCAGTATCAAAAATAGCAAATCTTGAGAAGAAGTTGCCTAAAAGCTTCATAAGCAAAAATGGTTTTAGTATTACAAAAAAAGGTATTGATTATCTGCAGCCCCTCGTTAATGGCGAGGCTCCAGTAAAGTTTAAAGATGGAATACCTCTTATTAAAGAACTAAAGCTAGAACTTGAAAAGAAGAAGCTAGATCGTTGGGATGGATAGCTAGTTATTTAATTCATCCACCAAAGTATTCATTTCTTTTTGTAATAATTTTTTATCCTCTTGATTTAAAAATTCCCCTATCTCTATATCTTGTCCTTTTGATCTAAAAGAAAGTTTAGTAATTTCATCAGAGCTCTTATCAACTTGAAATGAAGTAAATGTTCTAAATTCTTGCCAGCTATATTCTATTTTTTTTCTGCCTTTCTGAATCAAAACAAGCTCATCTGATAAAAATATTTTTTGCCTTTGCTTGCTCCAATTGAAATTCAAATAAAAAGCAGTAACTAAAATTAGTATTTCTAAGCCAGCAAATGGAAGTATTAAAGTAGCCCCTAATAAAAAAAATATTGTTGCAATTCCAATACAGATAAATGAAATGCTTAAGATAAATATTATTCTTGCGATGCCATTCAAAGATCCATTTGGCTTGATATCTATTAAATATTTATCAGCTTTTATTTTTTTAACAATAACCACGTTACAATAAAATTATGAATATGAGTAAAGATTATTTTAATTATATTATGCCTTTTTATTCTCCAGCTGACTTTGTTGTTAAAAAGGCTAAAGGTTCATATGTATGGGATACAAATAATAAAAAATATATTGATCTGACAGCAGGTATTGCCGTAACAAGTCTTGGTCATTCTAATAAAGAGCTCATAAAAGTAGCACATAGCCAAAGCAAAGATGTATGGCACCTCTCTAATTTGTATATTAATGAGCCAACGACCCGGCTGGCAAAAAAACTATGTAATAAAACTTTTGGTGATAAAGTCTTTTTTTCTAACTCTGGTGGCGAGGCAATAGAAGCAGCCATTAAAACTGCTCGAAAGTATTCAACGCAAAAATTTAATACTAAAAAAAATGAGATTATTTCATTTAGCACTTCTTTTCATGGAAGAACATTAATGGGTATCACATTGTCTCATTCAAAGCACTTAAATGATGGCTTTGGCCCTTTGCCTAGGGGAATTAAAAATCATGAATTTAATAATCCAAATGGTTTAGATAAAGTTTTTTCTGAAAAAACCTCTGCAGTAATTTTAGAGCTTGTTCAATGGCAATCTGGTATTACAAAGGCTGATAAGAATTTTATCAAACAAATTTTAAAGCAAGCCAAAAAGAATGATGCCCTCGTAATCATTGATGAGGTTCAGTCAGGCATTGGAAGAACAGGAAGCTTATTTGCTTATGAACAATTTGATATAAATCCAGATATTGTTTGTTTTGCTAAAGGTATTGCAAATGGCTTGCCATTGGGGGGAATAATTACAAATAATAAAGTATCAAAGTATATGAGCCCGGGTCATCATGGAAGTACTTTTGGTGGTAATCCAATAGCATGCGCGGTTGGCGAAAAAGTAATAGATATAATTTCTAAAAAAGCATTCTTAAAAAAGGTAACAGTCAAGGAAAAAATATTTATTATAGCTCTAGAAAAAATTCAGGAAGATTTAAATTTATTTGAAGAGGTTAATTCAGCAGGATTATGGATAAGCGTAACTTTTAATGAGAATTCCTCTGTTGAAGTAGATGATTTAATAAAAGCATGTCATAACAATGGACTAATGATATTAAAAGCCAATATCAATACCGTAAGATTCTCTCCGAGTTTATTGATAGAGAAAGATACAATAATTAAATCAATGAAGATATTTAAGAAGACTCTTATGCAGAATCTTTAACCTTAACTTCTTCTGAAATACTTTCTACTCTTTTAAGATGCCCAGCAAGTATATTGCCACGCTTTGCTCTTGAAGATACATAGTGCTGCCAGTCTTTAAATGGAAGAGAGCGACTCTTAGTGCCATAGTGAACTACAAGGTTGCTATCTTCTGCTAAGAGTTGGATATCAAGCATTTTTTCCTCTTTGGATTTAAACTTGGCGGTAGGTATATTGATAATCTTGTTTCCTTTACCTTTTGGAAGTATAGGTAATTCATCTAATCTAAATATTAAAAGCTTTCCAATGCTTGAAACTGCTGCAATATACTGGTGATCTGCTCTAAGCTTTTGGGATTTTATGAGTGATGCTCCTTCAGGAATCTTCATAAAAGCCTTGCCGGTTTTTTTATTTGATATTGTGTTACTGAATTCAGAAATATATCCATATCCTGCTGTATTAGTGAAAATAAATTTATCATCTGGCTCACCAATAAGTGCGGATATAAAATTAACTCCAGATTCAGCGTTCACTCTTCCCGATATTGGTTCACCCATTCCTCTTGCTGAAGGAAGTGAGTGACTGGGAATAGAAAAAACCTTGCCGCTTGAGTCAATGAATACTGCAGTCTGGTTGCTTTTACCTCGTGCATAATCTTGTAATTTATCTTCCCCTCGATAGCTCAAGCTTGAAGGATCAATTTCGTGACCCTTTCCACTTCTTATCCAGCCAGCTTCTGAAAGAACAACAGTTATAGGTTCAGTTACGAGAGTTTCTTCCTCGGAAAAAACCTTTGCATTAGAAGCTCTCTTAATTGGAGACTTCCTCTCTTCACCAAAATTTTCTTTTATTTTTAAAAGCTCCTTTTTGATTAGAGTTTTCAGTCTAGCTTTTGAAGACAAAATCGTTTCAATTTCTTTTTGTTCATCAGACAACTTTGATCTCTCGTCTTCAAGCTTAATTTGTTCAAGTTTAGCTAGTTGTCTTAGTTTAATCTCTAAAATTGCATTAGCTTGAATGTCTGTTAGTTTGAATTCCTTGATAATTTCTTTTTTTGGCTCATCAGACTCTCTAATTATTTTGATAACCTCATCAATATTTAAATAAACTGCAAGGAGGCCTTCTAATATATGCAGCCTATCATTGACTTGATCTAGTCTATGCTCCAATCTCCTGATAACAGTATTCTTTCTAAATGTTATCCATTCTTTTAACAGGGAGAGTAAATCAAAGACTTTTGGTCCTCCAGCCAATGAGATTAAGTTCATATTTGCTCTGTAATTCTTTTGAAGATCAGTTGATGCAAAGAGATGATTCATAACGTCTTCAGCATTTACTCTATTTGATTTCAAAGTTATAACAAGCCTGACTGGCTCTTCATGATCGCCTTCATCAGCAAGATCTACAACCATTGGTATTTTCTTTTTGAGCATCTGATCTGCAATTTGTTCTAATATTTTTGAGCCAGAAGCCTGATAGGGCAAAGCATTTATGATGATGTCATTCTTTTCTTGGGCCCATTGAGCCTGAATCTTAAATCCACCTCTGCCGGTTGAATATATTTCTAATAGCTCTTCTTCGCTTGCAATAATTGAGGCATTATTGGAAAAGTCTGGTCCTTTAATTATTTCCAAAAGGTCACTAAGCTCAGATCTAGGATTGTCTAATAGAAAAACTGTAGCATCTATTATTTCATTGATGTTATGAGAAGGTATGTCTGTTGCCATGCCAACTGCTATGCCAGATGTTCCATTTAAAAGTATTGATGGTAATTTAGATGGGAAAATTACTGGCTCTAAAAGTGAGCCATCAAAATTTGGCTGCCAGTCCACTGTCCCAGACTTTAATTCATCAATTAATAAGTTAGCAAATTTTGTAAGCTTTGACTCTGTATAACGCATGGCGGCAAATGACTTTGGATCATCTTGCGACCCCCAGTTACCTTGCCCATCAACAAATGGATATTTGAAGGAGAAATTCTGAGCCATCAACACCATTGCTTCATATGCGGCGCTATCTCCATGAGGATGAAATTTACCAATTACATCACCAACTGTTCTTGCAGATTTTTTATACTTTGATCCTGCATCAAGTCCAAGTTCTGACATTGCATATAATATTCTTCTCTGAACTGGCTTTAGGCCGTCACCAATATTAGGCAATGCTCTGTCAAGAATTACATACATTGCATAGTTTAAATACGATTCTTCTGCGTATTTTTTTAGGCTTATTGACTCTACTTTTTTCATATTAATTTATTTCCGCAAGAGAACCCTTTTTTTCTAACCAATCTTTTCTATCAGGGGCTCTTTTTTTACTTAAAAGCAAATCCATCACTGAATTTGCATTATCTGAAGAACTAATGGAAAGACAAACTAGCTGCCTAGTGCTTGGATCCATCACAGTTTCTCTAAGTTGAGATGGGTTCATTTCACCAAGCCCCTTAAACCTTTGAATGTTAATTTTTGGCTTGCCTTTTTTAGATTTAAGTTGTTTTACAATACTTTCCTTTTGCGCATCATCAAGCGCATAGGCAACTTCTTTTCCGCAATCAATTCTGTAAAGGGGTGGCATGGATACATAAATCCTCCCTTCCTGAACAAGAGTTCTGTAGTGTCTTAGAAATAATGCACATAAAAGAGTTGCTATATGTAAACCGTCAGAATCAGCATCTGCTAATATGCAAATTTTTCCATATCTTAATGATGATAGATCATCGTTTCCAGGCATAACACCGATAGCAGTTGATAAATTTTTTATCTCTTGGGACTTGATGATTTCAGAGCTTTCTAGGTCCCAGGTGTTAAGAATTTTTCCTCTCAGGGGCATGATGGCCTGGAACGATCTCTCTCTTGCTTGTTTAGCAGAACCTCCTGCTGAGTCACCCTCTACTAAAAATAACTCTGTTTCATTTAGATCTTGACTATTACAATCAGAGAGCTTGCCCGGAAGCGCAGGACCTTTAAAAGTTTTCTTCCTTTCAACTACTTTTGATGATTTTGCTCTAATTTGCGCTGAAGCAATTGCTAGATCAGCTATCTTTTCTCCCTCTTCAGTATGTGTATTAAACCAAATACTAAGTGCATCCTTTGTTGTACTAGAAACAAAAGATGCATGATCTTTAGAATCCAACCGCTCTTTGGTCTGTCCTGCAAATTGCGGATTTTGTAACTTTGATGAAACGATAAAACTTGCGTTAGCTATAACGTCTTCAGCATTTATCTTTAAGCCTTTTGGTATTAGATTTCTGTATTCACAAAATTCTTTGACTGCATCTAATAAACCAGATTTAAAACCATTCAAATGAGAACCGCCTTGAACAGTTGGTATAAGATTCACGTATGTCTCATCAAGCCTATCTTTGTATGGTTTTGACGACCAATTAATTACAAATTCTACTTCTTGAGTATCACCAGGCTTAGTGCAAAGAATTGATTCTTCAAGAATCAAATCTAAACCTTCTGCAGATTCTGCTAAATATCCTCTTAAACCCTCTTCATAAAACCACTTAATTCGCTCTGATTTTTTTTCATGAAAAAAATCTATTGTTAGGCCCGGGCAAAGGACGGCCTTAGCTTTTAATAGATGTTTTAAATGTTTTATTTGAACTTCTGTTGTTTCAAAATAGGAACTATTAGGTTTAAACCTAATTGTTGTCCCAGAATTTCTTGCTCCAACTTCTCCTATTTGATGAAGTTCTTCCTTTTTATCTCCATCATTAAAAGTGATGCTATGCTCTTTTGAATCTCTTCTTATCTTAACTTGAAGTTCACTAGAAAGTGCATTAACAACTGAGACCCCTACCCCATGAAGGCCTCCTGAAAAGTTATATTCGTCACCTGAAAATTTTGCACCAGCATGAAGCTTGCACATAATAAGCTCTACCCCTGAAACCTTATGTTCCGGATGAATATCTACTGGCATTCCCCTACCGTCATCAATTACCTGAATAAATCCGTCTTTAAATATGCTTACTTTAATAGTTGAGCAATGCCCAGACAGAGCCTCATCTACTGAGTTATCAAGAACTTCTTGGATAAGGTGATTTGGATTACTGGTATCTGTGTACATTCCTGGTCTTTTTTTGACAGGATCTAAGCCAGATAAAACTTCTATTGCTTTTGAGTCGTATGAATTAGCCAATTTATTTATAAGTACCTTATTTATTTAAGCATTGAACTATTTGTATATATTCTACTCTAAGAAATTAATAAAGATGCATCAGGGAACATATAATTTAAAAAATTATGACAATTGCAAAAATAATTAAAATGTTTACACTGCACACATTGAATTTAAGTTAAGATAACGAAATGTTGATAAAAAAATATAAAAACTTTCTAACAGTAATTACCTTATGCATTTTAGTATTTCCATTAGATACAAGTGCTGAGAATATTTTAGATATATACAATGAAGCTCTTGAAAATGATCCTACATTTAGGGCTGCAGAGTATTCATACTTAGCTGATAAGGAAATAAAAGTTCAAGGAAGGGCTGCGCTTTTGCCAAGCGTTTCTATTAGCGGAAATACGAATTGGAATGAGTATTATCAGAATAAAGAGCTAACTCAAAATTATAATTCTTTTTCTTCATCTGCATCTATTACACAACCTCTTTTTAGATTAGATAACTGGTTTAATTATAAACAATCAAAATCACTAACAGATGCAGCGGAAGCCGATTTTGCATATGAGCAACAGAATCTACTACTTAGAACTGCCGAATTATACTTTGGTGTTTTACGAGCAATTGATAATTTGAATGCTGCAATTTCAGAAGAAAAAGCCATAAAGCAACAACTTGATCAAGCAAAACAAAGGTTTGAGGTAGGGCTGTCTGCCATTACTGGGGTTCAAGAGGCACAATTAGCATATGATTTAAGCAAGGCTTCAAGAATTAGATCAGAAGGCAGTTTATTTTCAGCTAGAGAAGCTTTAAATGCATTAATTGGAAGAGAGGTATTTAGTATTGATGAACTTGGAGAAAATTTAGAGATAGTTGCTCCAACACCTACTTCTAAAGAGCAATGGGTAGAACTTGCTCTAAAGAAGAATTTTAAGCTTAAGGCAGCCTATCTAAGAAAAGATGCAGCAAAAAGCGGTGCAAGAAGCGCTTCATCCAACCATCTGCCTAAGATAAACATCGTAGGCACAGAATCTGAATCTGAAACAAATCAATATAATTATGAAGGTTTTAGCATTAATGGCCAGGGAATACCTGTTCCGTCTATTACCGGAAGAAGAAATTATTCAATTCAATTAAGCATGCCTATTTATCAAGGTGGCGCAGTTAGCTCTAGAAGAAAGCAGGCATACGCTCAGTACGATAGAACGACTGAAAATACATTGTTTACAGAGAGGTCTATAATACAAGAAGTAAGATCTCAATATTCCAATGTTATTACTCTTGTTGCTAATGTAACTGCACAGAAACAAGCTGTTATTTCTGCCACTAGTGCGCTTGAAGCAACTCAAGTAGGTTATAAAGTTGGAACACGAAACGTGGTCGATTTATTGCAAGCAGAGAAAAATCTATATAGTGCAGAGAAAAATTTAGCTAATGCTAAATATGATTACATACTTGCTAATTTGAGGCTTGCATTAGCCTCAGGAACAATTGCTCCAAAAGACATTGTAAATATTAATAATCTACTGAAGTAGTTCATGCCTGAGCTTCCTGAAGTTGAGACTACTTTGAGAGCTATTGGTAGTTTTTCTGGGAAGAAAATTTTATCCTCCAAAGTTAATAACCCAAACCTTAGATGGAAAATTGATAAGAATTTTGATTCTTTAATTAGAAATATTCAAATAAAGAATATTCATAGAAGAGCAAAATATATAATTTTTTCTTTTAAAGATTTTTATTTACTTCTTCATTTGGGCATGTCTGGAAGCATAAGAATTGCCAAAAAATCTAGCAATTATTTTAAAAAACATGACCATGTAGAATTGGTCTTTAAAGACAAAAAAATTATTTATAATGATCCACGACGATTTGGATCAATGCACATAATTAAAGATCTAGACTCTCATTTCTTACTTAGCAATTTAGGCCCTGAACCATTGAGCAAAAAATTTAATAGTAAATACTTGAATAATTTGTGCTCAAGTTCCAAAACTTCGATTAAGAGTTTTATTATGAACCAAAAAAATGTTGTTGGTGTTGGAAATATCTATGCCTCAGAGAGTTTATTCATGGCAAAAATAAACCCTTTACGACCTGCGAGCAGCTTGAAACTAGATGAATGCAAAGCATTAGTAAAAGCTA
This sequence comes from uncultured Gammaproteobacteria bacterium, assembly GCA_964417685.1. Lineage (GTDB taxonomy): Bacteria > Pseudomonadota > Gammaproteobacteria > Magnimaribacterales > D2472 > CAJQGY01. The sequence goes on from CAYQIT010000004.1 coordinate 34,494, forward strand.
TTAAAGCTATTTTAAGAAATGCTATTAATGCAGGGGGAACTACTCTAAAAGATTTCTATTCAGCGGATGGGAATGCAGGGTACTTTAAGGTAAAGCTTAAGGTTTATGATAGAGAGAATAAAAAATGCAAAAAATGTAATGCCCTGATTAATAAAATAATTCAAAATCAAAGAGCAACATATTATTGTAATAAATGTCAGTTCTAGCTTAGCTTCTATCTAATTTTGCTTGAAGTGCTTGCTCTACAATCGGGTGCACAAATTTAGAAACATCACCTTTAAGATCTGATATTTCTTTTATTAAACTTGATGAAACGTATATTAGGCTTTCTTTAGGTGTTAAAAATATACTCTCAATATCAGGTGCAAGCGCTCTATTCATAGTTGCTAATTGAAATTCATATTCAAAATCAGCTACAGCTCTGAGGCCTCTTATTATTGCGCATGCGTTATGCTCTCTTGCTAAATCAACAGTCAATTGCCTTGGAAACCCAAGAACTTCTACACGTTCATTATCTTTATATATTTCTTTTACCAGCCTAACTCTCTCATCTAAAGAAAATAATGGCCTTTTGCCTTCACTTTGAGCAACTGCAACTACAATCTTGTCAAACAGCCCACACCCTCTGTCAATAATATCCATATGTCCCAGAGTTATTGGATCAAAAGAACCTGGGTATATTGCTACTTTCATAAGTAAATGATACTAAACATTATTTATTAAGCAAAATTTTAACAGTATTCGGTGATTGTTCTACAATCATTGAGGCTAGTTCTTTTAGAAGCTTATCTTTAGAGAATTTTTTTCGATAGATTAAGCTAATTTTTCGGGATGCTTGTTTTTCGTTTATTTTGCTTACAAATATTCCCATGTCAGTGGTCCATGATGATTGAAGCGCCAGTGCTGGTATTAAGGTAAACCCTTCTCCGGCGGCAACTATATTAATTAATGTCTCAAGACTAGTTGCTCTCGTATCAAGATTTTGCTCTATATCAATATCTTTTGGGGAGCAGACTCTTAATGCTTGATCTCTTAAACAATGACCATCATGGAGCAGAAGCATTCTTTCCTTTTTTAAATCAGAAGACTTCAAGTTATCAATATTTCTTAGTTTACTATCTTTGTGAAATGCTGCCCAAAAAGGTTCTTCGAATAAATCTATATTATTAAACTTCTGCTTATCAACATCAGTTGCTAATAAAACAGCATCAAGCTCACCAGAACTGAGTTTCCTAAGAAGATTTTCAGTTATATTTTCATCAAAAAATACCTTCGATTCAGGAATCTTATGTTTAAGTTCTAAAAAAAATTTTGGAATTAAATAAGGCCCAAGAGTTGGTATTATTCCCAGCCTCAGTGGTGATGACCATGGGTCAGAGTTTTCTTTTGACAGTTTTGTAATTTGATCAGCGTCACTAGTAATGGCTCTTGCTTTTTCAATAACTTGTTCTCCAAATTTTGTAATTGAAAGGCTTTTTGTTGACCGCTCAAAAATCTGGTTACCTAGATACTCTTCAAGCTTCTTAATTTGTCCGCTCAAAGTTGGTTGCGATACATTACATACCCTAGCTGCTTTTATAAAACTCCCCTGGTCTGCCACAGCTACTATGTATGAAAGATCTCTAAGATTCATTGTTAATGAGAATGATTATCATTTATATACTGTAACTTATTTTAAATAGGCATTAATAGGTATTATCTATATATATTATAGAAAAAAACGTATTGAAAATATATAAATTGCCAATATTATTTACATAAATTCTAGGAGGAATTAATTATGGATTTAAAAGGATCAAAAACAGAAGGACATCTTCAAGATGCATTTGCTGGTGAATCGCAAGCTAATAGAAGATATCTTTATTTTGCACAGAAGGCTGATGTTGAAGGTTACAATGATGTAGCTGCAGTATTTAGATCAACAGCAGAAGGTGAGACTGGTCATGCTCATGGCCATTTAGAATATCTTGAAGAATGTGGTGACCCGGCTACTGGAGAACCATTTGGCGATACAGTGTCTAACTTAAAATCAGCTATTGCTGGTGAAACTCATGAATATACTGATATGTATCCTGGCATGGCTAAAGATGCTAGAGATGAAGGTTTTGATGAAATTGCTGATTGGTTTGAAACTCTTGCAAAAGCAGAGAGATCTCATGCCAATAGATTCCAGAAAGCTTTAGACGAAGTAGTCTAATTTCATGATAAGGGAGGTTGGCAACAGCCTCCTTTCTATACAATATGGCTGAAAAAATAAACACTTCAAGAGAAGGTGGAATAGACGCGCCTACACGTCATAATTTGGATTGGAAAAATCCTGAATTTTATGATCAAAGTAAAATTGATGAGGAGCTCTATAGAACATTTGAAATCTGTCACGGCTGCAGGCGCTGTGTAAGTTTGTGCGATGCCTACCCTACTCTTTTTGATCTTATTGATGAATCTGAGACTTATGATATCGATAGTGTTGAAAAGAAAGATTATAAAAAAGTAGTTGATGAGTGCTATATGTGTGATCTTTGTTATCAAACCAAGTGCCCATATGTGCCGCCGCATCCATGGGCATTAGACTTTCCTCATTTAATGTTAAGGTCCAAGGCTGCAAACTTTAAAAAAAATAGTGATCCAATAAAGAAAAAGATAAGAGACAAATCTTTGAGCTCAACCGATAATTTTAAGTATGGATCAATACCTTTGATTGATTTAACAATTAACACAATAACATCTTCCAAACTTGCAAGGAAAGCAATTGAAAAAGTAGGTGGCATTCACTCAAATGCAACATTGCCTAAATTTGATTCAAATACTCTTAAGAAAAGATACAAAAAACTCGACGAGTTTAATCCTGAGGAAACTAAAACTGATAGAACTACTGGAAAAGTAATGATTTTTGGAACATGTTACTGTAATTATAATACTCCAGACATTGGCGAAGATCTAATTAATGTATTGAGATTTAATGACATTAAAACTGAGCTTATTGAAAAAGAAAAATGCTGCGGAATGCCAAAACTTGAGCTTGGCGATCTTGATAGTGTTGAAGAGGCAAAAAAATATAATATACCTGAGCTGGTAAAAGCAATTAAGGATGGTTACGACATAATTGCCCCAATTCCGTCATGTGTTTTGATGTATAAACAGGAGCTTCCTTTAATGTTTCCTGAAGATGAAGATGTGCTGCTTGTGAAAAGTAAGATATTTGATCCTTTTGAATATTTATCATTAAGAGAAAAGGAAGGCTTGTTTAATAAAAATTTTAAAAACCAGTTTGATAAAATTTCTTATCAAGCGGCATGTCATCAAAGAGTGCAAAATATTGGCCCAAAAACCAAAGAAATTTTAGCAATGATTCCAGGCGCATCTGTAGATGTAATTGAGAGATGTTCTGGGCATGATGGTACATATGCTGTAAAAGTTGAGTCCCATGAAAAATCAATAAAAATTCGAAGGCCTGTTGTCTCAAAAGCCAAAAGGTTTGAGCCACAAGTTTTTACATCTGATTGCCCTATGGCATCACAACACATTGGCGAAGCACTAGATCCTAAGACTGATATAAATCTTCATCCAATTACAATATTAAAAAAAGCATACGGAATATAAATGAAAAAATTAAATAAATCTGACTTATTCTCACTTGAAGAGTATTCAATAAATAGAGATAGTTTTAGAAAAAAAGTTCTTGAAGAGAAGAGGCGTAGAAAAGTATATATAGGTGAACACGTTGCTCTCTTGTTTGAAAATAAAAACACCATTCAATATCAAATTCAGGAAATGTTAAGAATTGAAAAGATTTTTGATGCTGAGGGTATACAAGAGGAGCTTGATGCATACAACCCATTAATACCAGATGGATCTAATTTAAAGGCAGTTATGCTAATCGAATACCCTAACGTTGAAGAAAGAAAAGAGAAATTAAAGATTCTTAAAGGTATTGAAAAGAAGATATGGATAAAGGTTGGTTCGCATAATAAGGTTTTTGCAATAGCCGATGAGGATCTAGAAAGAGAAGATGAAACTAAAACATCAGCAGTACATTATCTTAGGTATGAATTTTCTGCATCAATGATTAATGACTGGAAAAATGATTCAAGTGTTGTCATGGGTATTGATCATGAGAATTATCAGTCATCAGAAACTATAATTTCTTCAGATATTTCTTCATCATTATCTGGGGATTTTGCTTAAATTTTACACATATAAAGTTTAGCCATATCCTTGCATACTTAAAATTACTTCTGTTATATTTAAGGATCGTAAATAAGAAATAAATGGCCAATATTGGCTTAATATATAAAATGAGGAGTTATATATGAAATATTTATTAATGTTGACGGGACTTATGGTTATGCCATCTTTTGCAGCGGGAGACTTAGCAGCTGATGACATGACTGGCGTTTCTTTTTGGCTAGTAACAGCCGCCCTATTGGCCGCTACAGTATTTTTCTTTGTTGAAAGAGATAACGTAAGTTCCAAATGGAAAACATCATTAACTGTATCAGGTCTTGTAACAGGTATTGCTTTCTGGCATTACATGTACATGAGAGGTGTATGGGTAGATACTCAAACATCACCTATTGTATACAGATATATTGATTGGTTATTAACCGTTCCATTGCTAATTGTTGAGTTCTATTTGATTCTTAGAGCTGTAACAAATGTAGCAAGCTCTCTCTTTACTAAGTTATTTGTTGGTTCGCTAGTTATGCTTATCTTCGGTTATCTTGGTGAAGCTGGAATTATGAATGCAATGTTTGCATTTGTTATTGCTGTGGTAGCTTGGCTATACATGATCCAAGTTCTATATTCTGGTGAAGGCGGAGTTGCTGTTAAGCAAGCAAGCCCTGCTGTTCAAACAGCTTATAACACTATGATGTGGATCATCATTGTTGGTTGGGCTGTATATCCATTAGGATATGTAGCTGGTCACTTAGTAGGAGATACTAACCCTGCGTCATTAAACATCATTTATAATTTTGCTGACTTTGTTAACAAAATTCTATTTGGTTTGATTATATGGCACGCGGCTGTGACTGAATCACGAGGAACTTAATTTATTAAGTTAAATAATAAACCCGGTTTTATACCGGGTTTTTTTATGGTCGAATTTCCTTACCTTCCCAGTCAAACATTTTACCAGTATCGTTTTGCAAAACACTTTCAACAACCTTTGTTAGATTGCTAACACTATCTTCAGGAAAAAATAATTTTTCTTTTTTTACATTTTTTTGGAATGGCTCACTTAATTTGCTCTTAACTGTTCCCGGCTGAAGGCCAATAATAATCCCTCTAGGATTAGTTCTTTTTGCCTCGATGCTGAAATTTTTAATGATTTGATTAAGAGCGCTTTTACTTGCTCTGTATGCATACCAGCCACCAAGTTTATTTTCTGAAATACTTCCTACTCTAGCGCTTAAAAAGGCTGCTATGCTTTTTTTTTCTTTTATCATAAGAGGAAGGAAATGTTTTCCAATTAATGCTGGGCCAAATGTATTTACTGAAAAAATTTTAATAAAATTTTCAATCTTTATATCTCTGATACTTTTTTCAGGGCCAAACAAGTCAGTATGCAGTATTCCAGTTGCAACAATAAGCCTATCAAGTCTATTATCTCCTATCTTGGATGCGGCAGCCTTAACACTAGCTTCATCTGTTACATCTATATTTATGTGAGTGATACGCTCATCTTTTGACTTAACTTCAGTTCTTGAAATTGAGTAAATATTTGAAATATCCTTATCTTCAATATATACATCAAGAAACGCTCTTCCTATTGCTCCTGATGATCCTATTACTGCAACATTTTTCATTAATTAATTATACATTTTTTGAAATTATGAATTGCCCATTAACATACTAAAAAAGCAATTTTGCAAAGTTACTTATAAGAAATTAACCTTTAAAAAGACTATATAAAAGTTAAACTAAATAAAAAGTATATTTAGGGGGAATAATGGGCTTTGAAGTAAGCGAGAGAGCAAAAGAATTAAACGAAAAACTTGAAAGATTCATGGAGGAACATATTTATCCTCGTGAACATGATTACGATGAATTCACCAGCGACCAAAATAATCTATGGCAATATCCTGAATGGTATGAGGGGTTAAAAGAAGAAGCTAGAAAACAAGGTTTATGGAATCTATTTTTACCAGAAGAATATAAACCTTGGAGCCCAGGCCTTAATAATCTTGAAATCGCAGGTTTGTTTGAAACTATGTCAAAAGCTGCATGGTCTCAGCAAATATTTAACTGCAATGCTCCTGATAGGGGCAATATGGAAGTTTTAGCAAAATATGGAACACCTGAACAACAAAAAGAATGGCTTGAACCATTGCTTGCTGGAGAAATTAGATCAGCTTATGCAATGACTGAGCCTGATGTAGCATCATCAGATGCAACAAATATGGAACTAGAAATTACCAGAGATGGTGACGAATATATTTTGAATGGGAAAAAATGGTGGACTACAAATGTCATTACTCCCAAATGTAAGTTTATGCTTGTGATGGGGAAATCTAATCCAGAGAATTCAAGGCATCAACAACACTCTACAATAATAGTTCCAACTGATGCTGAAGGATTTGAGATAACCAGAGCTCTTAGAGCATTTGGTGAATATCATTCCCCTGGCGGTGAAGGTGATGTAGTTTTTAGGAATGTTCGTGTTCCAGCATCTAATTTGATATTGGGCGAAGGAAAGGGTTTTGAAATTGCCCAAGGCAGACTTGGACCTGGTAGATTCCAATATGCAATGATGTTTGTGGGTATGGCGCAAAGAGCATTGGAGTTAATGTGCGAGAGAGCACAAAGTAGAGTTGCTTTTGGTGAAGCATTAAGTAAAAAAACTAGTGTTCAACATGAAATAGCAAGAAGTAGATGTGATATTGAACAGTGCCGTTTGTTAGTTCTTGCTTCTGCAGAAAAGATGGATAAATACGGAATAGACGCTGCAAGAGATTATATCTCTATGCTAAAAATTGTAGCTCCTAAAATGTGTGAGGATGTTTCAAGTCGAGCAATTCAGATATTTGGTGGCATGGGAGTATGTCAAGATACCCCGTTAGCTCATATTTTTACAACAAGTAGATTCTGCAGAATTGCTGATGGCCCTGATGAAGTGCATATGTCTCAATTGGCAAAATTAACTATGAGATCTTTGTCAGCTAAGTGAAAATAAGAAAGCTAGGAATCTTTTTTATAATCTGCTTATTTGTTGCATTATTTTTATGGAATTTTAAAAGAGAGGTTGCTCTTACTCTTCTTCCTATTGCAATAAATATAAATAATCCTATTGCAGGGAATAGAGAAATAATATGGCCAGTTGCAGATCTGAATGAAAATAATGACAGGCCAAATATTATCTTAATACTAGCTGATGATTTGGGTTTTAATGATGTTTCCTATTATAACGGAGGCGCGGCTGATGGCTCATTATTAACACCAAACATAGATGGCCTAGCAAGAGAAGGTGTTGCATTTCTAAATGGATATGCCGCTAGTCCTGTTTGCTCTCCTTCGAGAGCAGCAATAATGACTGGAAGATATTCAAGCAGATATGGATTTGAATTTACCCCTTATCCTGCTCAAGCTGCAAGAATTATGAATCTCCTCAGAAGAGATGGGGGGCTTGCAACTATTAACCTAGAAGATACACAATGGGATGAGGTTGGTTTAACTGTTGGTGGCCTGCCCAATAAAGAAATAACTATTGCAGAAATGCTTCAAGAGAATGGTTACTACACCGCACATATTGGAAAATGGCATCTGGGTGGATTTTCAGATGGGATGAGGCCTAATGATCAAGGCTTTGATGATAGCCTTATGCTTAATAGCAGCCTATATTTTCCAAAAAACCATCCCGATATTGTTAATGCAAAAATTGATTCTGCTGTGGAAGATATGATTTGGGCATCATCTCAATTTGCAGCTAGCTTCAATGGAAGTGAGCCATTCGAACCTGGTGGATATATAACTGATTACTACACTGAGGAAGCTATAAAAGTAATTAATAATAATAAAGACAGGCCTTTCTTTTTATATCTTGGACATTTTGCGCCTCATAATCCCCTCCAATCTTTAAAGAAAGACTATGAAAAACATCATCATATAAAAAATCATGACCTCCAGGTATATGCAGGAATGATTGAGGCTTTAGATAGATCTGTTGGAGAGATTGTAAATGCTTTAGAAGAAAACGGTTTAACTGAAAATACTTTAATAATATTTGCATCTGATAATGGTGGTGCTGGATATATAGGCCTTGATAATATTAATAAACCCTATCGCGGATGGAAGCTTACTCATTTTGAGGGTGGGATGCATATACCCTTCTTTGCAAAATGGCCTGCAAGGATAGAACAAAATATGCAATATGAAAAAAGAATACATCATACTGATATCTTTAGTACTATTTTAGGCGCAGCAAATATTACACCTCCACAAGATATTAAAATTGATGGTGTAAACCTAATTCCATATTTAACTAATGAGGCCATTGGCGAACCTCATGAAACCCTCTATTGGAAAAATGCAACTTATCAAGCAATCATTCATAAAGATTGGAAGCTAATGAGATCAAAATATCCAGAAGAGCGAGAGTACTTATATAACCTTAAGATTGACCCTTATGAAACAAAAAATCTTGCTATGACTGAAATTGCAATGAAGGATTTGTTACATGAAAAACTTAATACACATATTAATTCACTACCAGAACCATCATGGCCTCAATCGGTTTATATGCCAGTTGTAATAGATAAGCCGCAAACGGAATATGAAGAAGGCGATGAATTAGTCTTCTGGCCAAATTAATGTGTGGAGGAGCTAAAAATGATTGACTTGTATTTTTCTTACAGAAGCCCTTATTCGTATTTGATTCTTCCCAGAATGTTGAAGCTTAAAAATGAATCAAATATTAATATAAATTTTAAATTGGTTTATCCAATAGCCATAAGGATGCCCGAATGGTTTGATAAGAAAAACATTTTCTTCTTTATGTCTATGATGTCTGATTTTAAGAAAAAGGCTCAACTCCTTGAGATGCCTTTAAACACTCCTCTTAAACCTGATCCAATTAAACAAAATATTTTTACAGGAAAAATTTCAAAAGATCAGCCTTATATCTTTGATATATGTCACATGGGCCAAGAAATGTCTAACAGAGGTTTTGGGTTAGAGTTTGCATATAAACTTTCAACAAAAATTTGGTCAGTGAAAAATTGGAATACAGACGAGCATCTAGTTGAAATTTTATCTGAATTTAAAATTGAGCTTAATGAGATTAGAGAGAGTATAAAAAATAATGAAGGCGCATTAATTAAGCAAATCAAACAAAACCAAGATGATCAATTAGGAGCTGGGCATCATGGCGTGCCTCTTTGTGTTTATAAGGATGAGTATTTTTTTGGGCAGGATAAATTTGATGATCTTATTAATCGCATGAAATCAAACGGAGATATATAAATGATAGTACTAAGAACTCCAGATTCACAATTCAAAAATCTAAATGGCTATCCATATGAGCCTGTATATACAAATATAACAGCCATAGATGGAACTGAATTAAGGGTGCATCATATAGATGAGGGCCCTAGAGACGGCCCCATTCTCTTAGCTATGCATGGACAGCCTGTATGGAGTTATTTGTACTCAAGAATGATCCCGATCTTAACTGAAGCAGGTATAAGGGTTATTGCTCCTGACTTAATTGGTTACGGAAAATCAGATAAGCCTGCAGCTAGAGAAGATTACTCATACCAAAACCAAGTTGATTGGATGGGGGCATGGTTGAAAAAAAATGATTTTAAAGATCTTACTTTTTTTGGTCAAGATTGGGGGGGATTAATTGGCTTAAGAATGATTGCTGCAGATCCAGATAGGTTTGTTAAGGTAGCCATGGGTAATACTGGACTTCCTTATAATCCAAATACTCCTCAGGAAGTGATTGATGAAGTAAATGCATTTAGAGCATCTGACAAAAAAATTACTCTATTCTCAATGATGAAAGTTCTTAAAAAAATGGATGATAACAGTCTTAGTGGCGAGAAGAATAAGAGAAATCATATGGCTACAAAATTTATGTATTGGCAGAAATTTACATGGGATACTAAAAATTTGCCAATTGGTATGCTCAATTCAACAATGATGGAGAAGGCTTTTAAATCAAATCTTGCTGCTTCTGTTCATTATCTCTTACAAAGACTAGGCTTAGAGAAAATTTCGCCCTTTTATAATGATTTGATGAAAGCATATGAAGCGCCCTTCCCTGATGCGTCCTACAAAATGGGACCAAGGGCTATGCCAAGCCAAGTTCCAACAATTCCTGACCAATCATTAAATGCACAAAGAGAAGCAAGAGAATTCTTTAAAACAAGTGATAAACCTTTTCTTTCTGTTTTTGCAGGTGATGATCCTGTAACAAATGGGATTGAAAAAGACGTTCTTAAAATGGCGCCAAATGCAAAGAGCGCTGAGCATATTGGTGGAGGTCATTTTTTTCAATGGACTAAACCCAAGGAACTTTCTAAGATATTAATAAACTTCATAAAAGAATAACTATATGATTCACTTATATACCGCATCTACTCCAAATGGTCACAAGGTTTCATGCCTACTTGAGGCATTAGAAATGCCATATGAGGTTCATGCAATTAATCTTGCTGATGGCGAGCAACATAAACCTGATTTTCTTAAAATAAGTCCTAATGGCCGAATACCGGCTATTGTTGATACAGATAATGATGAACTATCAATTTTTGAATCAGGCGCAATTATGCTCTATCTTGCTGAAAAAGCTGGAAAACTGATTCCGAGTGACATTAATGGTAGAGCTAAAGTTATTGAATGGTTGATGTTTCAAATGGGCGGAATTGGGCCAATGATGGGTCAAGCAAATGTTTTTTTCAGATACTTTCCAGAAAAAATACAACCAGCAATTGATAGATATCAAAATGAATCTAGAAGGCTTTTTGAGGTATTAGATAAACAGCTTTCAACCAATGAATGGATTGCAGGGGAGTATTCAATTGCAGATATTGCAAACTGGTGTTGGGTTAGGACGCATAACTGGTCAGGAGTATCTATAGAGGGTTTAGAGCATCTCGATCAGTGGAAAAATAAAATGTATGAACAGCCTGGAATGCTCAAGGGCATCAAAGTACCAGTTGATCGAGAGAGCATTTTAAAAAATGATGAGGATAAAAAAGAATTTATAAAAAATGCACAAAAAATGGTAAAAAAATAAAAGGGAGAATTTATGCTTAAGGTTCACTTCACCCCTGGCACAAGAGCCGGGAGAATTATATGGTTGCTAGAAGAATTGGGATTAGAGTATGAAGTTAATATTATGCCTTTCACAAAAGAAGGTCTTAAATCGCCTGAACATAGGGCAAGGCATGCGTTGGGTAGAGTTCCGGTTTTAGAAGATGGAGATGTATCAATATTTGAATCTGGAGCTATTATTCAATATGTGCTTGAACGTCACAAAGATGGTGGGTTAAAACCAGAGCCAAGCTCAGTTGATTTTCCTTACTATCTGCAATGGTTTCATTATTGCGAAGGAATGGTTATGCCGCCAATGAATCAAATAGTAGTTCAGACCATTTTGTTGCCTCAGGATAGAAGGGATGAGAGTGTTTTAAGGCAAGCCCAAAATTTATTAACTAAGTCTTTGGCTCCTGTTAATGACAATCTTGCAGATAAAGATTACTTGATAGGTGCCTTTTCTGCTGCAGATTTAATGCTAGGCCATTCATGTTTTATGGCCAATAGACTTGGTTGTGTTCCAAATGAAATGGAGCATATCAAAAAATATGTAAGCAATATTGAGGCAAGGCCAGCATTTCAAAAAGCAATTACTCTTGGAGAATAATTATGGACTATAAAAAATTTAAAAATAACGTCCACCCTACAAAAGAACAAATGGATGGATTTCTTGAGGGAGATGATGATAAACCAATATCAATGATTAACCTCCTGAAATTCAAGGAAAAAGCAGAATATGAGGATGGTAGAGAAACTAGTCTGACTGGAGCTGAAGCTTATGCAATATATGGCAAAGAAGTGATAGAGCACTTAAATAATGTTGGAGGTAAATGGATCTTTGGTGCTGAAATTACACGCTTAATGCTTGGTGATATTGAAGAGTTATGGGATGCAGTTGCTATAGCCACATATCCAAGCAAAAAAGCTATGCTTAAAATGATTACAAATCCTGAATATATGGAAAGTCATAAACATAGGGTTGCCGGGCTTGCTGGTCAACTCAACATTGAGTCAATAGAAGCTGGAAAATAACTTTGAAACAACTTCAAACCCTAAAAAGTGATATAGCCACAACTAGAATTGTTGAGTCGTCAGACCCAGAAATTGGTGATAATGAAATTATTGTCTCTATAGAGAATTTTGCATTTACAACCAATAACGTAACTTATGCTGTTGCTGGAGATACTATTGGATATTGGCGATTCTTTAAAACAATCAAGGACCCAGAAAATGAATGGGGATCTATACCGGTATGGGGATTTGCAAAAGTTCTAGAATCTAACTTAAAAGAGATTAGTGTTGGGGAAAGATTATTCGGTTACTTTCCTCCATCAGATCGCCTGCATTTAAATCCCATCAAAATAACTGATCAAGGTTTTACTGATGGCAAAGATTACCGCAAAGAACTGCCTGCTGTATATAATAATTATGTCAGACTTTCAGGGGATCCTGATTATGATGATGCTACTGATAATATTAGGTCACTACTATTCCCATTGCACATAACTTCTTTTTGCTTATGTGATGCAATGGAAGATAAATCTTTTTATGGAGCCGATCAAATTCTTGTTATCAGTGCTTCAAGCAAAACTGCAATTGGTGTTGCTCAAGGACTTAAAGAGAGCTCAAATACCCCTGATGTTATTGGTATTACGTCACATAAAAATTTGGCTTTTGTAGAAAAGCTAAATTGTTATGATCAAATTATTACTTACGATGATCTATCATCTGTTAGAAATGATCTCCGTACTGTTATGGTTGACATGGCTGGAAGTCGTGAAGTTCTTGGAACTCTTCATGGTTCTCTTGGGGATAATATGCTCAAGTGTCTTACAGTTGGGATGACTCATTGGGATAATGAAGTTACAGCGGAAGATGCACTAGGTCAGGCAATGTTAAGGGATAGGACAGAGTTTTTCTTCGCCCCCGCTCATATCCAAAAAAGATTCAAAGATTGGGGCTATGAAGGCTATAGCCAAAGAACCAATGAATTTATGAAAGCAAGATCTCTTCAAAGTCTTGACTGGATGGTAATTAAAGAAATTGATGGAATGAATAATTTTCTCTCAACGTATGAAAGATTTATTGCTGGAAACATAAATCCCAATGAAGGAATAATTGTAAAAATATAGGAACTAAAACTATGACTGAAAAAATTAAAGTGTTTGGTGGAACCCCTTCTCCATATACACAAAAAATGTTGTCAGTATTTAGATATAGACATATTCCTTATACGGTATATTTTGGCGATATAGCTAGAAAAATTGCCAAGCTTGGTATTGAACCGCCAAAACCCATTTTACTACCAACAATCTTATTAAAAGATGCTAATGATGAGCTTGTTGCAACTACTGACTCTACTCCAATAATAAGAAGGTTAGAAAATGAATATCCAAATAGGAAAATAATTCCGGAGGATTCTGCTCTAGCTTTTATAAATTATTTGCTTGAAGATTTTGGTGATGAATGGGTAACAAAATATATGTTTCACTATAGATGGTATTTTGAAGAAGATGCTGATGTTGCTGGAACAATTCTTCCTTTAGTTGAAATGGGAATAAATACTCCAGATGCATTGCATGCTAAATATAAAGAGTTTTTTGCTAGTAGGCAGATAGAAAGATTGTGGGTTGTTGGCTCAAATGATGAGACTGCTGAACTTATTGATTTAAGCTATAAAAGGTTTTTGCAGTTAATGGAAGCGCATTTATCAATAAGTCCTTTCTTGCTGGGAGATAAGCCATCTTCTTCAGACTTTTCTTTTTTTGGTCAACTATCGCAGCTTGTAAAGTTTGATCCAACTCCTAGAAAATTGGCATATAAATATTCATCGAGAACCGTTGCATGGGTCGATATTATGGAAGATCTTAATGGGCATGATTCAGAAAACACCTCGTGGACTGCTTTAGAGGAGAGTCCTGATACATTAAAAAATCTTCTAAAAGAAGTAGGGAAAATGTATGTTCCTGCATTATTGGCTAATGCAGAAGCCTTGAAGGAAGGCGCAGAAGTTTGGGAAGTAGAAATTGATGGTGCTATTTGGAAACAGAAAACTTTTAATTACCAGGGCAAGTGTCTTGCATGGATTAAAGAAGAGTTTGGTTCGCTAAATAAAGATGATAAGTTTAGGGTAAAAGAATACCTCCATGGAACGGGATGCGAAATATTATTAGGGGAATAATATGAAAATTGAAAATAAAAGAGTAGTTGTCACTGGTGCCGCAAGCGGAATTGGAAAAGCTTTATGCGAAGAATTTTATGCTGCCAAGGCCAAATCAATTGTTTGTGTTGATATGAATCTTGAAGGTGCTACAGATACAGCGAATAGTGTAAATGGCCTTGCGGTAAGCGCTGATGTTTCTAAAGAGCAAGATATTATTACTGTTATTGAGAAAGCAGATGAATATTCAGGCGGTATTGATATTTTTTGCTCAAATGCTGGTATTGGAGGCAAGCCTGGTTTTTTTGAAGCAGACCCATCTGATTGGGAAATGATATGGGGTGTAAATGTTCAATCTCATATCCATGCTGCAAAACATGTATTGCCTCAGATGATTGAGAGAGGTGAAGGATATTTGATGAATACCTCATCGGCAGCAGGCCTACTAACACAGCTTGGAGCAGCCGGTTATGCGGTCACAAAGGCTGCAGCAGTTAGTTTTGCTGAGTGGATAAAGATTACATATGGGGGCAAAGGCATAGGAGTATCTTGCTTATGTCCACAGGCAGTAAGAACAGCTATGACAGCCAACGGACCTGGTGTTGCTGGTGTTGATGGAATGATGGAAGCTGACGTTGTTGCTAAAGATGTACTTAATGCAATAGAAGAAGAAAGGTTCCTAGTAACCCCTCATCAGGAAGTACTTGAATATGTGCAAAGAAAAGGTAACGATAGAGACAGATGGATATCTGGAATGCAAAGACTTCAAAAACAATATGAAGATTTTTTAACACCTATGGAAGAGGATTAAATATTATGAAAACTAAAATAACAGAACTGTTTGGAATTGAGCATCCTATTATTCAAGGAGGCATGCATCACGTTGGATTTGCAGAGTTAGCTGCAGCGGTATCAAATGCAGGAGGTCTTGGAACAATTACAGGATTAACACAAGGCACGCCAGAAAAATTAGCCAATGAAATCGCAAGATGTCAGGATATGACTGATAAGCCCTTTGCTGTAAATTTAACCTTCCTCCCATCTCTAACTCCACCTGATTATCCTGGTTTGGTAAAAGTTATTATTGATGCTGGGGTTCCAGTTGTAGAAACCGCTGGAAGGAATCCTGCCCAGTATCTGCCAGCCTTAAAAGATGCAGGTATTAAAGTTATTCATAAATGCACCTCTGTGAGACACTCCTTAAAAGCTCAGTCCATTGGCTGTGATGCTGTTTCTGTAGACGGTTTTGAGTGTGGCGGGCATCCTGGTGAAGACGATATTCCTAACTTTATTTTGTTGCCTAGAGCTGCAGATGAATTAGAAATTCCTTTTGTTGCTTCAGGTGGAATGGCAGACGCAAGAAGCCTGGTAGCTGCAATGGCTCTGGGTGCTGAGGGTATGAATATGGGAACTAGGTTTATTGCTACACAAGATGCACCCGTTCATCAAAATGTTAAAGAGGCAATTGTAAATGCAACAGAATTAGATACTCGATTAATAATGAGATCGCTAACAAATACTGAGAGAGTCCTAAATAACGAGGCAGTAGAAAGACTCATGGAGAAAGAAAAAGCTCTTGGTGATAAGTTAAGATTTGAGGATATCGTTGATGAAGTTGCAGGCGTATATCCAAAAATAATGCATGAAGGCACAATGGAAGCTGGAGCATGGTCATGCGGAATGGTTGCTGGTCTTGTAAATGATATTCCTACAGTTGAAGAGCTGATTTCAGGGATAATGACTGAAGCAGATGGAATTATTAAATCTAGATTGAGTGGTTTTTAGGTAAAAGTATCAATAGCCCTGCCCCAGAGTCTATCGGTCAACTTGGTTAGGGCTATAAATTGACTCACTCTAGCCAAATTAATATTTGCTGAATTGTAGCCAATTAAAAATGCATCTCTTTGATTGGCATTTAGATTAAATGCTTGAAAAATAGTTGCTATATCATAATGCGGATCGTTCAAAGAAGCATATTCCCAATCAATAAATGAAATAGTATCTCCCACCAAAATATTTGGTTTTGTTAAATCATTATGACAAAAGGTTAATTGGGTATCAGAATTGAAAAGCTTGGAAATTAAGTTATTTATATCTGCTAAAGACTTATTATCTTTAACGATATTTTTGTAATGCTCGATAGAATCTAAGAAGCTATAAGAGCTCAAAGCCTTTGTATATGGTATGTGAATATTTTTTACTTTCCTGCCAAGTTTGATTAAAAAATCTTTATTCAAAATAAGTTTGCTTTCAGCTTCACCGCCCTCAATATATTCCCAAATAATCAATCCAGCTTTTAAATCATTGAAAATTATATTTGGGCAGCTGCATGAGTGACTGATTGCATTTAGCAGGCTGGCTTCTCTTTTTCTATTTAACCCAATTTTCTTTGCGTAGGGTTTGTCTTCTTTTATTACTGCCTTGATTCCATTAAAGACACAAAAATATACGTTAGAAATTTGATCTGACTTTATAAGTGTAATGTCCTCTATGTGATTTTGGGTATCTGAAAATTTATCAAGCAATGCTTTCATTTTGATTTAATCTTATTTTGCTCCATGACTTATATCCAAAATAAATGATTACCAAATAAGTTACAAACAAAGCAGATGTGAAATAGAGCCCTCTTGAGGCAAAGATAAATACTGATATGAAATCAATAATAAACCAATAAATCCAATTTTCTAATATTTTCTTTGCCACCATGTAAGATGCCACAATCGCCCCCCAGGTTGTGAATGCATCAATAAATGGTAGAGCGGCATTTGAAAAGTTGGACAATAGAGTGCCGGAAAGAAAGGATAAAACAATCACCAATGAGATGGCAAAAATATGATTGCCAATGCTCCATAGGTCTACATAAGTATTCTGATTGTTATTAATTGTTTTTGACCACTGACTAAGGCCATAGAAACCCATGCATAGATAGAAAACTTGTAAGAGCGACTCCATATATAAGCCTGCTTGGTACATTACATACAAATACAAAATAGAACTTGCTATCCATGCAAACCAACATAGCTTATTTTGTTTTAAAGCAAGCAGCAGATATGCAATTGCTAGGGCAGCCCCTACACCTTCAATAATCCAAGCCATATATTAGTCAAAGTTATATTTAATAGATAAACCAAACTGCCTTGGATCACCATGCCTTCTATATAGAGTATCTTCAAAATTAGGCGCTTCGTTCCCAAAATAAAATCCTCTCACTGAGTAATATTCATCAAGAATGTTTTTAGCCCAAATCTGAAGGCTCCAATTTTTAAATAAATACTCATAGTCAGCATTTAAAAGATAGTAAGAGTTTGATTTGTTGTTGTGAGAGTCTGAGTAATAGAACTCATCTTTGCCCACTATATTTATTGATAAAATTGAATTGTCTTTTAAAGAATAATTCAATCCAAAACTATAACTCTTATTAGGAGCATGTGCTTGTGATCTACCCTCTAGATCATCTCGGGATTCCCAACTTAAAATCTTAGTTCTTAATAGACCAAGATTTGCATAAAAATTAAGACTTTCATTAAGCCTGAAATTAATTGACGACTCTAAACCAAAATTTCTGCCCTCAGCAGCATTTTGAGTTAGGTAGGAAAAAGTATTCGGATCAGTTGGGTCAACTTGTTGAGATATTAATACTTGCTGATCTTCTCGATCAGAATAAAAAACTACTATTGAAAAGCTAGCATCTTTATCAGAATCTAAGAAATTTGCGCCAATTTCATAATTGGTAAGAAACTCTGGATCATAAATTAGGTTATTGATAATATCTTCACCATCTAAGCCAAGCCCAGTATTGAATCCTCCCTGCTTATATCCTTTTGATAAGCTAGCAAAAATTGTAGCTTTATCATCTAAAAACTTTGTTAATGAAAGTTTCCCTCCGTTCATAGAGTTTGATGGGTTAAAAGATTCATCATTTATATCGTTGTATTTGGATTTCCAGTTTTCTCTTCTTGCTCCAATTGATAGCTGTAAATCATCTGATAGAAATAAATCAAAATTACCAAATATAGCTATATTCTTTGACGAGTAGATACTGGAAAAATAATCATTGCTTAGGTATGGGCCATATGGATCTGATGGGTCTCCATAGGCACCGTCGTCATACCTATTATTTCCTTCTTTAAGCTTTAATGAATTGATGCCAAGAACCCAATCTGTAGATTTATTTAAAATTTTAAAACTTTCATTTGATACAAGCCTGAGCTCATGATTGTAGGATTGCCTATTTCTGAAGGTTTCTGAAAAATAATCATAAATATATGGAGCATGAGAATTTGAGTTACCCCAATCAGCGTCATAACTAAAAATAACATCTGTATCTGTGAAACTTGAAAGGCTTTGTAATTCAAATAGCTTGAAATTTTTATAGTATTTCACTCCATAAGTTTTGGTTTTTTGAGAGTCCATACCTGGTCTATCTGATAGTGTGTTTAAGCTGCCATCAATAGTCCAAATATCTGCTGGATCATCCATATCAATATCGGAGATTAATAATTTAAGTTTTGATGATTCTGATATTTCCCAATCAAGTTTGAGCCTAGCGGTAAGCTCATCTTTTTTTGATGTATCTGATTTATTTAAGTAAATATTTTTTCTAAATCCATCTGAATAATCTTTACGAAGAGAGAGCCTATATTTAATGTTTTTGTTTTCATTGATTGGGCCTCCAAATGCTACCCCAACACTTCTTGTTCCATAATTTCCAAACATTAGCTCTGAAGTGCCCTCAAAATTTTCAGTTGGATCCTTTGTTTTAATATAAATTAATCCTGCCAAAGCGTTTGCACCTATTCTAGAGCCCTGTGGCCCCCTGTAGACTTCAATTTGATCTATATCAAAAGTTGTCGCAATGCCGCCTTGCCCAGAGTAATCAACATCATCTATTAAAAAAGCAACCGATGTATTTGGTGTCCCTTGATAGCCAGATCTTTCACCAATACCTCTGATTTGAAAATATCTTGCTCTTGAGTCACTTGCTGCAAAATTTAGATTTGGTATTAAGTAACTTAGGCTCTCAAAATGTTTAACTGGTTCCTTTTGTAGAGTTTTTTTGTCCAGTACTATAGTGCTGGAATCTTGTTCTAAAACATTAGCCTCTCTCCAATCTGCTCTTACAACCACTTCTTCAATTTCATATGAAGAAATACTCATAGCAAAAAGTGTTAAAAATGAAAAAATATATAAAGGGTATTTATTAAATGTAATGGTATTCATGCAATTCCTCCGCCATTATTGTATGGATCAGGTTCAAAGGGTTTCTATCGATCTCAGGCTTACAGCCACCCCTTTGCAGTTATTTGAATTTTAATAGTTTTAGCGTTTGAAATCTAGTTACAGATTCTTATTTCATTAACTAATAATATTTTTTTAATAATGCTGTTATTATCTTTCAACAAAAAATTATTTTAAATAATGGATAAAAAGACTAAGCAGATCTTAAGTGATCCTATTCTGCCTTTGCTACTAAAAATGTCAGCTCCTAATACTGTTGCATTTTTAATTAATGCTTTCGTAGTACTTGCAGAGTTTTGGTTTATTGGACAACTAGGAATCACACCCCTTGCAGCAATTACTCTTGCTTTTCCAGCAATCATGCTCACTCAACAAATGGCATTTGGCGCGCTGGGCGGTGCAGTGTCATCTTCAATTTCAAGAGCATTGGGAGCCAATGATAAAAATAGAGCTGAAGAGCTTTTATGGCACTCGTTATATATTTCTTTTCTTGGGGCGCTAGTTTTTTTTATTGGTTTCGTGCTTTTTGGAGAAGGTTTATTAAAAATTCTTGGTGGATCAGATGCTTTACTTGATGAATCCTTGAAGTATTGTTTTGTTTATCTTGCTGGAGGAATAGTAGTTTGGTTATCGGGAAGCTTGACAGCTGCCTTAAGAGGAATGGGAGACATGCAATTCCCAGCCGTACTTACAGTTATCTGTGCTGGCATTCAAATTGTATTATCGGCTGGTTTTATTCTTGGATTATTTGGATTCCCTAAACTAGGTCTTGTTGGGTCTGCATGGTCAATGATTATTACCTCAACTTTCATGGCATGCGTAATCCTTTTTAAACTAATAAGTTCAAGTAGTCCAGTTCGCTTAAAACTAAATAAAGTGGCGCTAAAACAAGAGTTATTTGCTGACATCTTTTCTGTTGCACTGCCAGCCTCACTCTCACCTATATTCACAGTTGGGACTGTTCTAGTTTTAACAGGTCTAATTGGTCAATTTGGTACTACCGCAATTGCAGGATATGGGATTGGCTCAAGAGTAGAATTTTTGCTAATACCAATTGTATTCAGCATTGGAACAGCAATGACAACAATGGTAGGAACAAATATTGGAGCTAATAATATTTCTCGTGCTGAGAAAATTGGCATGTTCGGAGCGGCTTCTTCAGGTTTGCTATCTGGATTAATTGGATTAATTTTGGCTCTTACTCCTGA
Organism: uncultured Gammaproteobacteria bacterium; assembly: GCA_964417685.1. Classification (GTDB taxonomy): domain Bacteria; phylum Pseudomonadota; class Gammaproteobacteria; order Magnimaribacterales; family D2472; genus CAJQGY01. The sequence goes on from CAYQIT010000004.1 coordinate 55,359, forward strand.
TTTCTGGATATCATTTTTTACATCTGACCAAGAAGTCCTGAGCGTCACTAAACTATATATACAAATCTTAGGCGTGTGTTATCTGTTTCAGGGGGTAGGTCTTTCATTATATTTTGCATCGCAAGGAGCAAACTCTATGAAGTGGCCAATTATAATTACTGCTATAAGATTTATTGTATTTACAGTTGCCGCCCTCTTGTCTGTTTACTATTTTGCTACAGGTATTGTAGGCATATTCTATTCTTCTGCTGGAGCCATGACTTTGTTTGGGATACTAATGTTTATAGCTGTTAAAAAAGGAGCATGGCGATAAACAACTAAATCGGCATTAGATTTAACCCAACTCGATCTTTCATAAATATAATTTTACTTACTGCCTAGCAAGATTGATTTGAAAATTCATAATCAATGATTATCTTCTTTTAAAAAATAAAACTATTCCGGAGATTGAGGTAAACAAAGCAAGAAAGGAAAAAATTTTTAAAAGAAGATTGTCGATATTATCTCTTTCAACCCAATCCATTATATGAAATCCCCACATTAGATCCCATATTCGCCATTGTTTTGATCTAATAGCAACAATCTCTCCGCTGTATGCATCTATATAAATATTTATATTTTTATTGTCTTTATTGATTGAAGTTACTTTGTATATTGGGAGTTTCTTACCTCTATATTCTGAGCCTCTTACTTGCTCTTGAATCAACATGATATTAATTGGCTGCAGATAGGTTTCCTTGACTACAATATCTTTAATAATTTCATGTGAAAGTTTTTCTGATCTTGTCTGAGTTTGATTAACTTCAATCTCTTGATTTTTTAAATATTGCTCCCCTCTGACATTTTCAATTTTGTTAAAAGCAAAATAGATGCCCGAAATTGTCCACAACAATAATTGTATTGAAACTAGCAGGCTTATGTATTTGTGGAATTTTCTTAAGGTCATAAATTATTATAACAATTATGAATAATATGATTATTTTTTAAGCAATTTAATTTTTTGATGTATTATACCCCCCATGGGTATAAAATTTATTATATTGGTTCTGCTTTTGATCTCGAGTAATATCGATGGGAGGCCTATTTCATATTCTGGTGGATCAACGCTAATGATGTTTTCAGATAATATGAAAGATTCAATTTACTATCACTATTCACCCACTTACAAATACTCTGTTGGAATAGAGCAGGTAAAGGATAAATATTTTAAAGAAAATTCTTCATATCTCAGATTAACTTATCTCGCGGATAGAAAAAATACTCAAAATTCTCAAAGAAATTTGTATCTTCAATCAGGCTTGAGCACCAATGGTGAGGATGACTACTTTTATGGCGCTCACGGAGATTGGGAGACTCGAAGGTGGTTTGTAGGATTTGGTTTAAAAAAAGTTAAAAAAGAAATGGTTCACTACAGTCAACAATATCTTCAAATGGGTGTTGCTCCTTACCTTGGTGAATATGGTGATTTACATACCTGGTTAATGATCAAAACTAAAAAAAACTCTTTAAATAATGACTGGTCAACATATCCCGTTTTAAAGTTTTTTAAAGGAGTTTCGCTCATTGAGTTTGGTTATAACAATAAGACTGAATGGGATGTGAATTATATATATAGATTTTAGAGAGGAAATATTATGAAACTAATAGGCGTATTTTTATTTTTATTTTCGTCATGGGCAGTGGCGTCAGATCATTCTCATGATCATATGGATCATTCGGATATGATGCATCATTCTCATGAAGGACATCTTCATGAAAAACTTGTTGATGGTGAAAAATTAATAGTAAATCCTGAGAAATTTGATAAGTTTATTTCAGGCCTTACAAATGCTCAGGTAGCGGTTGTAAGTGTGAAAGGAATGGTTTGTGATTTTTGTGCAAGAGGGATTGAAAAAACATTCCAAAAAGACAAAAAAGTAAAAAAAATCGATGTTGATTTAGGCCAAGGTAAGGTTTTGGTGGCATTTGATAAAGGCATTGATATTAATTTTGAAGACATTAAGAAAAAAATTCTTGCCAATGGGCAAAATGCAACGAGTATTCAGATTGTTTCTATCTAAATACTAAGAATTCAGTGAACGACAAAGCTACGAATTTTTTTTCATTATTTGCATCATCTTCAACTTTAATTTGTTGTGCCTTGCCTGCAATATTTGTTGCTCTTGGCGCAGGGGCGTCTTTTGCGAGCTTGATAACAGTTTTTCCTTTTTTAATAACTTTATCTCAATATAAAATATATATAACTCTATTTGCATTTTTGATGATAGTCATTGCAGGTTATGTAAATTATAAAACCTACTATATGCCATGCCCTGCTGATCCTGAGTTAGGAAAAGCCTGTATGCAAACAAGAAAAAAATCTAGATATATCTACTATCTTTCAGCGGTATTATTTTTTATTGCAACAATTTTTACATATATAGTTCCGAGGTTAATATGAGCCACCCATGTCATGAAAAGCAATTGCCCAGCCTTAAAAGAATAGAAGGTCAGGTTCGTGGTGTTACTAAGATGATTGAGGAAAAAAAATATTGCATAGATATACTCAATCAAATTAAAGCGGTGAAGAATGCTTTATCAACAGTTGAAGGAAAAATTGTTCGAAGTCATTTACAGGCATGTGTTAAAGATGCGTTAGAGGATGATGTAAATTTTGATAATAAAGTTGATGAGCTTGTTAAAGCTTTAAAAAGATAGAGAGAAAAATTACCAGATATTAATTCATGGCTTACTTAATTGGCGCGCTTATAGTTCTAGTAATAATATTCGGGCCGTCTTTGTGGGTAAAGTTTGTTATGAATAGGTATTCATCACAGCTAGATGAGATTTCTGGTACCGGAGGCGAACTTGCAAAGCATTTGATTGAGCGGTTTTCTTTGAACAACGTCGAGGTAGAAGTTACTGAGTTGGGGGATCATTATGATCCAATTGATAAAAAAGTTAGGCTTGTGCGAGATCATTATGAGTCTAAATCATTGACTGCAATAGCAATAGCGGCTCATGAGGTTGGGCATGCAATTCAAGATCAGCAAGGTGATAAACGTCTAGCTACTAGAACCAAGATGATCCCTATTGCCAATCAAGTAGCGCGTTTGAGCGTTGCTATTATTTCCTTATCTCCAATAATAGGTATTATCACGCGTCATCCAATGCCATTTTCTGTATTGCTGTTCTTAGGGCTATCTGGTTTTTTTGCTCGCATGGTAATTCATGCGGTGACTCTACCGATTGAATTTGACGCAAGTTTTTCAAAAGCACTGCCTATATTAAGAGAAGGCAACTATATATCGCAATCTAATGAAAAAGCTGTAAGTCGTATTCTCAATGCAGCAGCTCTTACTTATGTTTCTGCTGCGCTAGCTGATATTTTAAATCTTGGTAGATGGCTTGTAATATTATCAAGAAGATAAAAATAGTTACAAAAAAAAGCTTATAAATTGGTGGGTCTGGGTGGACTCGAACCACCGACCTCACCCTTATCAGGGGTGCGCTCTAACCAAGCTGAGCTACAGACCCATAAAAATGGGAATGTGCATTCTACCTTTGAAATTGAATTAGGACAATTAATCTATAGAATTTTTAAGAGATTTATAAAGCGTGAAATATATATAACCAAGAGGGAGTGCAAATAAATATTCACCCGCTGCTAAAAATATAAGATTAGTTAAACCAGGCTGAATGAGAGTGGCAATTATTAGTGAAAATATTATTGTTAATGCAACAAAAGAAAGTGTTAATCCAAATAAGCGCCCTCCGTGCTCATCGGTCATTCTCCATGATTCTTGGATAGAGTCTGAGACTGATTTATTTTCAAGAACAATATATCCATAAGTAAGTGAAAGTCTTGCCATCACATATATTCCTGGAAGAATTAACAGCAAAAAACCTAAAAATGAGGCAATTCCTATAACAATTGATGCCCCCAAAATAGAAAATACCCTTTTCATCGCCTGGAGCTGAGCATCTAGTGGTGATATATCTTTATCGTTATCTAAGCTATCAAATCCAATCCAAAGTCCACCCAAAAAACCCATTTGCACAATAATTGCCAAAAACGCAACTGCTAGAAAAATCGCTCCATTAGAATTTATATACTCTACAAAATCCTCTGGCTGAGTGAGTTGCTGGATTGGCTGAAGAATAGAAGCCATTGAAACCTCCATAAAAGCCACTGGTAATGCCAAGGCAATTAGATAGCCAGCATTGTCTATAAAAAATTTCCAAGCATTGATAAATTGATTCATTGAGCGATTATAAAGTACTATGTGCGATATGTTTAGATCACTGTTATTTTTGTCTTTATTTTTATTAATCTCATGCAGCAAGGACGCGGACCAAATGCAATATCCTGAATCAGAAAAAAATTATCTCGTGGAAGATATTCATGGTTATGAAATTGAAGATTCTTACAGGTGGCTTGAAGACTTCACAAGTGATAAAAGCATTGATTGGGTAAACCGCCAAAATAAGTTCACAAATAAGTTTATAGAAAATACTGCATACAAAGATTCCATATCAAATTATTTAAGCGATATTTGGGATGCTGATTCTCGAAGTATTCCATTTAATGTAAGCGACAAAACTTTTTACTATTTCAATGATGGCTCATGGCAACAAAGCAAATTGATGATGAGAAAATGCCCTGATTGTGAATTTGAGGTTTTACTTGATCCCAATACATTTTCAAAAGACGGCACTTTCTCTTTGGCAGGAATAAGTATATCTAATGACGCTAAATACATGGCCTACTCTATCTCTGATGGTGGCTCTGACTGGAGAATATGGAAATTATTAGATCTAGAAACTAAAGAGCAGCTTGAAGATGAAATATTATGGTCAAAATTCTCAACTCCAGCATGGGAAAATGATAGCTCTGGTTTTTATTATCAAAAGTATGAGGAGCCTACAGATGAGCTTTTAAAAGATCTTAATTCCTCACCCAAACTTATGTTTCATAAAATTGGCACAAGTCAGAACGAAGATGTTGTTGCATATGAAAATAAAGATAAGCCTAGATGGAGCTGGGGCATAAGAGTTGTTAAAGATTCAGATGTTAGATTTCTTTCAATCTCAGAAGGCACAGATGAAAGAAATAGGCTGTACTTTAAAACAGCAAATGACAAAACATTTAAGCCGATTATTGATGAGTTGAGAGCTGCGTATTCGCTGATTGGTTATAAAGATGGTCTTTTTTGGTTCTACACGACAGAAAATGCGAAGAACGGCAAAGTGGTTTCTTTAGAAATTAATGGAAGTGATTTTATATGGAAGGAAGTTGTTCCTGAAAAACAAAATAATATTAGTAGTATTAGCTTAATTAATAATAACTTTGTAATTAATTATATAGTTGATACCTTCTCAGAAATCTATTTCTATACTTTGAATGGAGATTTAATAAATAAATTAGAAGGATTTGAAGAGTCAACAATATCTGGTTTTGGTGGGAATATTGAAGATCAAAAAACATATTTTTCAATTAATAATTTTATAAAACCAAAAGAGATATATGAAATAGACTTAACTACTCTTCAGACTAGTTTATTCTGGAAAGAAGATTTAAAGAATTATGATCCAAACGAGTTTGTATCAGACTTTACTTTCTTTACATCCAAAGATGGCACGCAGATTCCAATACATGTTAGCTATAAAAAATCTTTAGAGTTAACCAAGGATACGCCAGTAATGTTATATGGTTATGGTGGTTTTAATATTCCAATGAGGCCAAGATTTAGCAAAAGCCATGCTGCATGGAAAAAGCATGGTGGTGTTTTTGCTGTGGTAAATCTTAGAGGCGGAAGTGAATATGGCGATTCATGGCATGAACAAGGAATGCTTTTGAATAAGCAAAATGTATTTGATGATTTTGCTTATGCTGCTAAATTTTTACATACTTCAGAGATTGGATCTCCAGAGACTACTGCAATTATTGGCGGTTCTAATGGTGGGCTTTTAGTAGCAGCCACAATGCTTCAGGAGCCTGATTTATTTGAAGTTGCAATACCTCAGGTTGGTGTTTTGGATATGCTCAGGTTTCATAAGTTTACTATTGGTTGGGCTTGGGAAAGTGATTATGGCTCTCCAGATAATAAGGTTGAGTTTGAGAACTTGCTAGCCTACTCTCCTTATCACAATATCGAAGCAGGAAAATGCTATCCAAAAACTCTCGTTACTACTGCTAGTCGTGATGATAGAGTTGTTCCATCCCATTCATTCAAATTTGCTGCTAAATTACAAGAACTTCAATCTTGTGATAATCCAGTTTTAATTAGAGTAGAAGATAGGGCTGGGCATGGGGCTGGCACTCCAAAAAGTAAAATTATTGATCAAATATCAGAGATCTATGGTTATGCCCTTCAAGAAGTAAGTAGTTGAATACTTATTTTAAGAAATTTCTAATAATTCAATTTCAAAAATAAGAATAGCATTCGATGGTATGCCTGGTCGGCCTTCATCTCCATAGGCCATGCTTGGATCTATGAAGACCCTCCACTTATCTCCAGCACGCATCAAAGAGATAATTTTTTGACAGCCTTCGATTAAGCCAGACAAAGGGATAGTCAAAGGCTCGCCCATTTCAACAGAAGACCAGAACACCTCATCATTGGTTAGGGTCCCATGAAAATGTGCAGTTATTGTATTAGTCAGCTCAGCAGTGGCGCCTTCAGGCGATCCACTATTTATTACAGAGTATTGAAGGCCACGCTCAACCTCGATAATGTCTGGGTTTTGACTATTATCAATAAAATATTGCATGTTCTGTATTTGGGTTATGTTTGGGCTATCTTGATTGCAGCCAATAACTAAAAATAATGTAAGTAAGATATATAAATTTTTCATTTTAGGTTTCTATTTTTAAAAACTTTCTTTTACCAACCTGATAGACCTGTTTTGTTCCAGCTAAAATCAGCATTTTAGGATCTTCTACTTTTTTTGAATCAATTTTTATGCCGCCCTGCTTAATTAACCTTGAGGCCTCTGAAGTACTAGCAACCATTCCGGTTTCTTTCAGTAAATTTACCAAAGGCATAGATTCATCCTCTAAAGAATATCTAACTTCTTCAATATCCTCTGGAATGGCGCCTTTTTGAAATCTTTTTAGAAAAGCATCTTTGCACTTTTCGCCCTCTCCCTCTTCATGAAAACGATCAACAATTTCAATTGCCAATTTGAATTTAGCATCTCTTGGATTCATTCCAGCTTCAACAGATGCTTGTAATTCTTTAATTTCATCTTCGGGAAGAAAACTTAAAAGCTCAAACCATCTCCACATTAAGGTATCGGAGATAGACATGATTTTCCCAAACATTTCATTTGGCTCTTCATCAACTCCAACAAAATTATTTAAAGACTTAGACATTTTATTTACGCCATCAAGCCCTTCTAAAATTGGAACGGTTAATACCACTTGCGGCTCTTGATCAAAGGATCTTTGCAACTCTCTCCCAACAAGGAGATTAAATTTTTGATCAGTTCCACCGCACTCAACATCCGCTTCAAGCGCAACTGAATCATAGCCTTGAACTAAAGGGTATAAGAATTCATGAACTGCTATGCTTTGATTTGTTGTATATCTCTTATTGAAGTCATCTCTTTCGAGCATTCTGGCTACGTTATATCTAGATGCTAGATCAATTAAACCCTCTGCTCCTAGGTCTTTACACCATTCAGAATTAAATCTTACTTCAGTTAAATCTTTCTTAAGAATTTTAAAGACTTGATCCTTATAGCTTTTTGCATTCTCAGCTACTTCTTCTTTGGTAAGAGTTGGTCTAGTTTTATTCTTCCCAGATGGATCGCCTATTTGGCCAGTAAAATCTCCAATGAGAAATATAACTTTGTGACCTAAATCCTGAAAGTGCCTTAGTTTATTTATCAAAACTGTGTGGCCAAGGTGTAAATCAGGGGCTGTAGGATCAAACCCGGCCTTAACTGTGAGTTGTTTTCCAGATTCTAACTTTTGCTTAAGATCTGATTCGGTGAGGATTTCATCTGTTCCTCTTTTGATTGTTGTTAATGCATCGGCCATGTGCATATCATAGTATTTTTGGAGCATGAATAGAATCACATTCTTGCTACTTGTCCTCGAAAGATTAAAATATATCTATGCCACTTTATGAAAACAAATTTCAAGCTGAAGCTGATCTAGTGGAGGCTTTGATCAGTAATTCGAACTTTATAAGTAATTCAAAAATTATTGATAACGCGAAAAAAATCATTGATGCTTGCCGGGAAGCTAAATCAGAGCGAACCATGTTAGATGCTTTTTTGAGCGAGTATGGCCTTTCTAATAATGAAGGTGTTGCTTTAATGTGTTTAGCGGAATCTGTTCTTAGGATTCCTGATAAATCCACACGTGATTTAATGATCTCAGAGAAACTCTCTGAGGGTAATTGGATTGATCATCTAAACCAGGCTGACAGTATTTTTGTAAATGCATCTACTTGGGGGCTTTTACTGGCTGGTAGAATGGTTAAACCGTCAGAATTATCAAACAATAACCCTGCTAAATTTATTGGAAATCTGATATCTAAATCTGGAGAAATGCCAATCAGAAATGCTGTTTTGGCAGCTATGCATATACTAAGCAAAGAATTTGTTATGGGCAGGGATTTTGATGACGTGCTCAAATCTCAAAATCTTAAAGAAAATTTGCACTCATTTGATATGTTGGGCGAAGCAGCTAGAACACAGGAACAAGCTGAAAAATATTTCCAGTCTTATTTTGATGCAATTAATTCTGTGAGTGATATCAACAAAGATACAGGAAATAAGAATGGAGTTTCAATAAAACTTTCTGCGCTATATCCAAGATATGAAACGAGAAAAATTGAGAGAGTTAAGCTGCATCTTTCAAAAAAACTTACTGCTCTTATTCATGAGGCAATGGACAAGAATGTTGAAATTACTATTGATGCAGAAGAACAAGATAGGCTTTCATTAAGTATAGAAATTATTGGAGATATCCTATTATCTGACAAGGTTAAGGATTGGGAGGATATAGGTATAGCTGTTCAAGCCTATGGCAAGAGAGCACTAGACGTAATTGAGTGGGCTGAGTCACTTCTTAAAAAAAGATCGTCTATGCATATCAGGCTTGTCAAAGGTGCCTATTGGGATTATGAAATAAAAAATTCACAAGTATCAGGGCATAAAGGCTATTCAGTTTTCACAAAAAAAGCTCATACCGATATCTCATACTTGGCCTGTGCTGAAAAGATACTATCTATAGAGGGAATATCAGCTAAATTCGCGTCTCATAATGCTCACACTATTGCTGCAATTAATGAAATGGCTAAAGGTAAAGGTAAAGAGTTTGAGTATCAAAGACTATATGGCATGGGAGAGCTTTTATATAAAAAAGCTGATGAGGTCTTTTCTTCAAATTATAAAACTTCAATCTATGCGCCAATAGGTAAATATAAAGATCTACTTCCATACCTTGTAAGAAGGTTGTTGGAGAATGGCGCAAATAGTTCCTTTATTAATAGACTTCTTGATCCTGAAACAGATTCGCTATGGCTAGCCGATAGTCCAGTAAAAAAAATATCTGAAGAAACAAAAGAAATTCCACTACCTAAAAATATCTTTAGTGATAGGAAAAACTCTATGGGTATGGACCTATCAGAAGCTTCGGTTTTAGAGGAAATAAACAATAAACTTTCAAACTTTGATGACAATAAGATAATTGTTGAATCTATTTACTCATCTCGGATATCGAAGGCCGCTGAATCTCATTCAGCATATTCTTTAGCAACAAATAGAGAAATTGGGAAAGTAACTTTTGACTCTAGTGATGATATTGAGGCAGCATTCTCTTGCTACAAGCCATCAGAATGGGGATCTACTTGCGTAACCGAAAGGGCGGATATTCTTAATAACATCGCCTCTTCTCTCGAGGATAATCCTTATGAAGTTCTTTATTATTTAATTCACGAAGCTGGTAAACATATTGAAGATGCGGTTGATGAAATAAGAGAGGCTGTTGATTTTCTTAGGTATTACAGCATAGAAGCAATTAAACTTCAGAAAATGCCAGCTATGCTCAATGGGCCTACAGGTGAAGAAAATATTTTTACCTACCGACCAAGGGGGAGATTTTTATGTATAAGCCCATGGAACTTTCCTGTAGCTATTTTAGTGGGTCAAATCAGTGCTGCACTTGCAACTGGGAATGATGTTGTTTCAAAACCATCAGAGCACACCCCGATACTTGCTAGTTTAATAGTTAAATTATTCCATAAACATGGTGTCCCTGAAGATACGCTAGAGCTTGTTCTCGGTGACGGCTCTCAAGGTAATGCGCTTACTAAATCTAATGGCCTCAAGGGTGTGGCTTTTACTGGATCAACAAAAACCGCCAAGCATATTCAGGCCAGTCTTTCAGAGAATCAAGAAGAGATGATTACATTTATTGCTGAAACAGGTGGCTTGAATTGTATGATAGTAGACTCAAGCGCCCTACTTGAGCAGGTTACTGATGATGTTATTAGGTCAGCATTTAACAGCGCTGGTCAAAGATGTTCTGCATTAAGAGTTTTATTGGTGCAAGATGAGATCTACCCTGAGCTAAAAAGGATGATAACTGGAGCAATGTCTGTCTTGGATATTGGTCCTACTGACAACTTCAATAATGATATTGGTCCAATAATTTCTAAAGATGCTTTTGATGGCCTAAATGATTATATTAATTCAGCAAAAGAAAATAACTTAGAAGTGTATCAGTCCCCTTCTAATACTGAGAGAAATTATATTCCTGCGACTCTTATAGATATTAACTCTTTAGATGAGATAAAGTCTGAGAAATTTGGCCCAATTCTTCATATTATGAAATTTAAATCTGCTGAAATTAAAAATGTTATTCACAATATAAATAAATTAAATTATGGTTTAACGCTAGGAATTCATACAAGGGTAGAGTCTAGAGCTGATGAGATTAGCAAGACAGCAAATATTGGAAATGTATACATCAATAGGGACATGGTAGGAGCTGTAGTTGGGGTGCAGCCTTTTGGGGGAGAGGGGCTTTCTGGAACTGGATGTAAAGCAGGAGGCCCAAACTACCTGTCGCAATTTGTTAATGAACAGGTGGTATCAAAAAATACTGTTGCCTTTGGCGGAAATACTGAACTGCTTAATTTACAATCTGAAGAATGATAGGTTTTAAAAAAGTGCCAACAAAGTTGGTTTTATTTGTATTTATATCCTTGGTGGTACTCATACTATTGCTCTATCTCGATTTAAGCACAGATCAGCCCCCTCCAGAGGAAGAGATTTTATTTACTGAAGAAGTTAAGGCTTCGCCTGAGGCTGTGCAAACACAAAAAACTCATACAGTTAAAGATGGTGAAATTCTATCAATCATATTGGAAGATTTTGATATTTCACTAAATACGCAATATAAAATCTACAGCCTAAAGAACTCAAGCTTGGTAACTGATATTAGGCCTGGAAATAAAATTGTCTTTAGTTATTTAGGCAGTGAATTAGAGAGTATAGAGATTGAAAAAGATAAGCTCAATTCAGTGTTTGTGAGCATAGAAGATTCGGTAACTATTAAAAAGCTAAGAAAGGAAGCTGAGCTAATACAGTCTTATGCCGGAGGCACAATATCGAAGTCTTTTTACGAGGATGCAATTGCAGCAGGAATGCCTGATAGCATTATTATGGATTTCGCTTATATTTTTGGCTGGGATATAGATTTTGTATTCGATATAAGAGATGGCGATAATTTTGCTGTAATTTATGAAACTCCATATTCAATGGGGGAGCCTATACAAAGTGGCGATATTTTAATGGCAAAGTTTATCAATCAGGGCAAAGAATATGTTGCCAATCGATATATAAATGAAAATGGCGATAAAGGATACTTTGATGCAGAGGGTAATAATATGCAAAAAGCTTTCTTAAGAGCGCCTCTAGAATTCTCTTACATTAGCTCTCACTTCAATCCAAATAGAATACACCCAGTTCTTCATACCATAAGAGCACACAATGGAGTTGACTATGCTGCTCCAAGAGGCTCCCCTGTAAGGGCAACCGGATCTGGTATCGTTGAGTTTGTTGGTGTAAAAAATGGGTGTGGTAAGGAAATAGTATTAAGACATACAAATGACTACTCAACTCGTTATTGTCACCTAAATGGCTATGCAAAAACTATAAAAAAGGGCAAGAAAGTATCTCAAGGAGATGTGATTGGTTTTGTT